>NZ_CP070973.1:3228737-3874484 GCF_017086405.1 Mycobacterium gordonae | reverse complement strand
AGCGCCGGGGTCTCCGCCGGACTCGATCTCGCCCTGTGGCTGGCCGGACAGCTCGGCGGTGAAGGCCGCGCGAAAGCGATCCAGCTGGCCATCGAGTACGACCCCGAGCCCCCCTTCGACTCGGGCCATATGTCCAAGGCGTCGGCGACCACGAAGGCCGCGGCTACCGCGTTGCTGTCCAAGGACAGTCTGAAGCCGGCAAATCTCAAGGCCACCACCCTGCTGGCCTGGGAGCAGGCGTTGGCGGCGGCGCGTTCGCGCCGGCGCAAGCGGCCGCCCGTCAGCGCTTAGGGGCGGGAATCGCGTCGGTGGCCAGCTTGCCGCCGGCCTGCATCCACGCTGCGACCACGCGCGGTGCGTCTCGGTTGGGGTTGTAGATGTCCTCCTCACTGGAGAACAGACCATCACCGGCGTAGACCAGCCGGGTCCAGTTGGGAAACCAGAACGGCTTCCCGCCCGGGTCACTCGGGTGGTCGAGCAGGTTCTTAATCATGATGACGACGGCGTCGTTGTCCTCGTCGTACGCCGTCCAATCCGACGGAAACCGCATGTGCGGGAACGGCGCCATCACGTCGACGATCCACTGCCGCACTTCCTCGCGGCCATGGAAAACGCCATAGTGGTGCTCGGTGTAGACGACGTCCTCGGTGAAGAGGTCGGCGAACGGGCGCCAGTCACCCGAAGCGCTGCAGCCCTCGACGACGGCGGTGTAGTTCCGGACGGCCTCTTCGATCTCTGCTTTGGTGAACCTGCCCATACCGGACACACTAGAGGCATGAGCGTGTTGGATCTGTTCGACCTGCACGGCAGGACGGCCCTGGTGACCGGGGCATCCAGTGGTATCGGCCGCACAGTAGCGCTGGCTTATGCGGAAGCCGGTGCCGAAGTAGCGCTTGTGGCAAGGCATTTGGATGCGCTGCAGGCGCTTGCCGAGGAAATCGCCGCGGCCGGCGGCACCGCCCTCCCGATCGTGTGTGACGTGACCCGGCAGGACCAGGTGGCGGCCATGGTCGATCGGATGACCGCGCAGTTGGGCGGGATCGACGTCGCGGTGTGCAACGCCGGCATTGTCTCGGTGACACCGATGCTGGACATGTCGGTGGAAGAGTTCGAACGGGTCCAGAACACCAACGTGACCGGCGTCTTCCTCACCGCTCAGGCAGCGGCCAGGGCGATGGTCGCACAGGACCGCGGCGGATCCATCATCGCTACGGCATCGATGTCCGGCCACATCATCAACGTCCCGCAGGAGGTGGGTCACTACTGCACGTCCAAGGCGGCGGTGATTCATCTGACCAAGGCGATGGCGGTGGAATTCGCGCCGCACCGCATCCGGGTCAACAGCATCAGCCCCGGCTACATCATGACCGAACTCGTCGAGCCCCTCGCCGAATACCACCGGCTCTGGGAGCCGAGGATTCCCATGCGCCGCATCGGCCGCCCGGAAGAACTCAGCGGGCTTTACCTGTATCTGGCCAGTGCGGCTTCCAGTTATATGACGGGTTCGGATCTGGTGATCGACGGTGGCTACTGCCTGCCCTGAATTCCGCTGCGCGCGTTGCGGGGAAGTCGCCGGCAGCGTGCGGTTCGTGACACCCGCTGACGCGGTGGCCGAAGCGTCGCCGGCTCTGCAGGCCCTGACCGAGTTGGATGTATTGGAGCGGCCCGACGATCAGGCCGCACTGGTGGTGCACACCTTCTTCGGGGTCGCCAGCCAGGCTGTGTCGGCGGAGCGCATCGGGCCGGTGAGCCACGCGATCGCTGAGGCCGACGCGGCGGCGTTGTATCGCATCGCCTACAGCTACGCGCCATTCCACTGCCCGGACTGCGCCGCGTCTTACTGCGGCGCGCACTGGAATTGGCGAAGATTCGAGGACGACCCGTACAGCGGTGTCGAAGGTGACTGTCCGAGCGGGCACTTCCACGTGCTGGCATACTGATCTGTCACTGGTTGAACCCTCGGCCGCGACGTGAATCTCATGACACCACCGCGGCGTGTCCCGTCGTGGGTTTCGCCCTCGGCGGGCAATCAGTCAACCGGGCAGGGCCGACCGAAATAGGTTTGCACACCGGGCGAATGCAGGGCGCGCAATCGGTCCCCGACAGGCTGGATCCCGGCGGCATCGACCAGTTCGTCGTGCAGTTCCGAGATTTCGGCCGCCCGCAGCGGCCACTCGTCGTGTTCGTTGGGGACCCACCAGGTTCGGCCGGCCTTGCGGGTGTGCGCACCCCAACGAGCGGTAAGCCAGACCTCCAGCGGTGTCGGCTCGACGACGTCGCCGACGGTGACCGTCATCAGGCTGCGCAATCCGCGCCGGGGCCAGCGGCGCACACTGTGGTAGGTGACCTGCCGACCGGCCCGCGTCATCCGCATTTTCGCCCAGGTGTACGGGACACCGAGCCCGATGCGGGTGACGGGCACGACGGCCAACCGTGCCGTCTCCAGCGACCGGAACAGCACGCCGTGCCGCCCGGAGTCGTCCACCGAGTACAGCCGGACGTTGGTCTCCAGGAAGCGGCCGAAGTACGGAAGGGGCACTGCAGTACCGAGTTTGGTGTAGGACATCGCGAATGGAATCAGCCCGACGTAGGTGGTTCCGTCGGCGAAGACATCGGGTCGGGTGCCGGGCGGGTAGAGATGCGCGATGGTCTCCGGCGCCACCGGCCAGTGCACGAAGGTCACGTCGCTCCAGTACTGGTCGAAGGTGACAGGACGGCGCAACGGCGGTGGCGTCACCGGGTAGCCGGACAGGACCGACTCCCGGTCGGCACCGGACCCCGGCAAGTCAGGAAAGACGGTCACCGCACCATCGTGGCACGGAGGCCGGGCCTACGGTGAGCCGGTTTGCAGCGCTTATCATTGCGCGCCGCCTACGACCCACTGCCGCGCCAGGTCCTGCTCACCGGCGGGAAAGTGGCGGATCTCGGCGGAGACGAAGTGCGACGCCAGATGTTCGGCGGTATCCCCGCGGTGCGAGTCGGTCACCACCGCGACCTTCTTGATGTGCCGGTGATCATCTCGAACCAACCGTGCCATGTGTCGCCCTTGACACCGGCGGATAAGAGGCCAAAGTCATCTCTATGTGGGCGCGTATTCGTCTGTCGCGGATCCGACGGCGGCATCTTGGGGCGCTGGCGCTGGCCGGATGCCTGCTCGCGCCGCCCGGCCACGCGGCAGCCCATCCCAGCTGTGCCAACGGGCAGCCCGACGCACAACCCGTGGGCAAGGGTCAGCAAGTCCTGGTGGACTACTTCGCGGCGGTGAACAATAAGGACTACCTCACGGCGTGGGGGTACCTGGGCCGGCAGGTACGTGCCGGCTACGGCGCGACGGCACCAGAGCAGGACGCTGACGGCCTCGCCCGCTTCTCCTCGGTCATGCGTCAGCATGTGAAGTGTGTGCGTGTGACCGCGATCGCCAACGCCCCGAGGAGCGACCCTGACGTGTCGGCATCGCTCGGAATCCAGTGGTACCGAGTAAGTTTCGACGCCGAGTACCTTGCCCGATTCGAGGCGGGTGCGGGAACGCTGCCACCGTTCTATAAGACGCAAGCCGATCCTCATGACGGGGCGGGGCCGCCGCCGCTCATCATCAGTCAGGCGACCAGTCCCTGACGCTTTAGGCCCAGTGTCTGGCCCCAGCTGACCGTTGGCATCACGTCAGAGGGCATTAGTCCCTATCCGGGCCGGCAACACGGTTGTGGAATTGGTTCCAGACAATGTGAAGGGACTGCCCATGACCACGACCGAGATCTCGACGACCGCTGTGGGGATGCCCCGCATCGGGGACCCGGCGCCGCAATTCACCGCCGTCACCACGCAGGGGCCGATCAACTTCCCCGCCGACTACGCCGGCAAGTGGGTCATCTTTTTCTCTCATCCGGCCGACTTCACTCCGGTGTGCACCAGTGAATTCATTACCTTCGCCTCGATGCAACAGCAGTTCGCGGCGTACAACACCATGCTGGTGGGATTGTCGGTGGACGGGCTCTACAGCCACATTGCTTGGTTACGCACGATCAAGGAGAAGATCTCGTTCCGCGGTATGCACGACGTGGACGTCACTTTCCCGCTGGTCGAGGATGTCTCGATGGAGGTCGCGAAGAAGTACGGGATGATCATGCAGGGTGAGGATTCCACCAAGGCGGTGCGTGCGGTCTTCGTCATCGACCCCGAAGGCAAGATCCGTGCTGTCATCTACTATCCGCTGAGCCTCGGACGCAACTTCGACGAGTTGCTGCGGGTGATCAAGGCGCTGCAGACGGCCGATCACTTCCACGTTGCGACGCCGGCCGACTGGCGCCCGGGCGACCGGGTGATCGTGCCGCCGGCGGGTTCCTGCGGCACCGCCAAGGAGCGGATGGAGGGCCACGCCGACGGTATCGCGTGCGAAGACTGGTTCTTCTGCACCAAAGAGATCAGCGCCGAAGAGGTCGAATCCGCGATCCGGGTGGGCGAGCACGCACGAATGGGCTGATCTTCGGACTATTGCCGTGGCAGGCTGTCCGTCGTGACGGTGGCAGATGCGGCAAAGCTGGCATTTCAGATAAGTCTGTTCGTGGTCATCCTGGGTTACGGGTTGACGGCGGAATTCGGCGACGTCCGGTACGTTCTGCAGCATCCGGGACTGCTGGCACGCTCGCTGCTGGCAGTGCTGGTCGTTGCGCCCGCGCTCGCAGTGCTGCTGGTCAACGTCGTGGATGTGCACCCACAGGTGGCGATTGCGCTTGTGACACTGGCTATTTCGCCGCTGCCACCGCTGTTGCCGCGGCGCGGGGCGAAGGCTGGCGGGCAAGTTCAATTCGGGCTGGGCCTGGTGATTGTCCTGGCTGTGCTCGCCGTGCCGGCGCTGGCCGTGGCCGGGAGACTGCTGGGCGATGTGTTCGGTAAGCAGTACGTCACCAATCCGTGGTCGGTAGGGGAATTGATGCTCGTCTCAGTGTTGCTGCCGCTAGTCGCGGGAATGGCGATCGGAAAGTTCTGGCCAGCACTGGCCGAGCGAATCGGGGGGCCGATTGAGCGCGCGCAACGCTGGGCATTGCCGGTGGCGATGATCGTGTTGTTGGTTGCAGCGGCTCCGCAGATGTGGAAGCTGATGGGTGACGTCACGGTGGTCGCCATTCTCATTTTTGTTTTGGGCGCCTTCACAATCGGACATGTGCTGGGTGGCCCCGATCGAGAGTTCTCGGCGGTCGTGGCCTTCGCGAGCGCCTGCCGTCACCCGGCGACAGCACTGACCATAGCCTCAGCGAATTTTCCCAATGCCGACGAACGCGGGGCCGTCGCGCTGTACGGCGTCGTGACGGCTCTGGTCGGTGTTGCGTACACACGGTGGCTGAGCCGCCGTGCCCGCGCGTCACCCGGGTGATTGCCACCATGCCTTGCCGGCAGCGACACGATGCATTGCGCGTATCTTCAGGCGCGCCATGGGTTCGGATCGTGCCCATCCTGTTCGGTGAAGTGGCTGCCATCGCGGCGTCGACAGCGAAAAATCCTGCAGCGCAAGCGAGCAGCAAGCGAACGATTGCGCCGACGCGGCTCGGCTGGCGCTCCCCCGTCTCGCACGGGCGACTACCAGTCAAGGGCAAGCTCCATCAGCCGCTGATCCCTGACACAGAGTTGCAGTTGAAGTTCGCCGGCGACACCGGCACGCCAACCCCCGCCCCGCCAGCCGGAACGTTGTGACCAGCCCTCGCTGACTACCCACTGATCACCGATACCGAGCCGCTGTTGAGGTTGGTGACGTACACCGCTCCCGTGACGGGGTCAATGGCGATTCCGCTCGGAGTGGTGCCCACGCCGATGGTCGCGCTGACGGTGTTCGTCACTGGGTTGATGACCGATACCACGCCGTTGTTGACGTTGGCGACGAAGACATAGCCGGTCGCTGGGCTTGCCGCCAGAGCCTCAGGCGTGTTCCCGACCCCGACGGTAGCGGTGACGGTGTTGGTCCCGGGATTGATTACCGACACCGTGCCGGTGCCGCTATTGGAGACGTAAATGTTCCCATTCGGGTTAACCGCTATGCCGGTCGGAGACTGACCTACGGTAATGGTCGCGGTGGTGGAGTTACTCGTCGGATCAATCACCGACACCGTGTTGTCAGAGAGGTTGGTGACGTAGACATTGCCGCCACGGCTCGCCGCGATCCCGTTCGGGAATTGGCCCACGTTGGCTGTGGCGATGACGTCGTTGGTAGCGGGGTCGATCACCGACACGGTGCAGCGCTCTATGGCTCGTTACGGCTTTGGTCGGCTATTGCGGAGATATGGTGGCTCAGCCGCTGTGCTGAGCAGTCCCATGACCTCTACACGATCCCGAAGCCGCGCAATGCTTTGAACCCGAACCAGATGCCGAAAACCAGCCCAACGAACACGACGATGGGCCGACTATTGTCCTGCAACCACCGCAGCGCCCGGTCCAGTGCGGCGCGTGACCGGTCGCCGAAGATCGCGGCCGCGCCGATGATGATCAGATTCGCGCTGGTAGCCAGCAACACGAAGGCGACGTAAGTAGCCATCTTGGCGGGGTGCCCCAGCTCCGCGCTGCCGATCACCCCGATCGCCGCCAGGGTGAACACCCACGCTTTCACCGACACCGTGACGACACCCGCCCCGACGAAAAAGGCCTTCGTGGGTGTCGCCGACATCAGCATCGCCATCCACTTGGGCGGTGGTGCGTCGGGGTCGTCGTCGCTGAGCAATTCCCGGGCGGCGGTGACCAGGAAAAGCAGCGCGACGACCAGGAGAACGGTGGACACGACCCAGTGGTAGGAGTGTTTGGACTCAGTGTTGCGGGCTCCCCAGTGCAGAATGGTGCCGAAGATGAGGCCCTGCACCAGCCTGGTGCAGACATGACCGGAGATCCAGGCGCTGGCGGCCCGGAGGCGTGCGGGCGTGCCAAGCAGCATGAGTGTGATCATGATTTCGATCGGTTCCAGTGCGCCGCCGAGAATCAGCGGGATAAGGCCGCTCCACACCGCTACTGCGATCCCATCGCCGATCGCATCTCCGCCTCGCTCAGCGCCGCCGCAAGATCGGCGGGCCGCGGGTCGATGGTGGCTTCGATTCGGTCGATATGCCCGGTGAACCGGAAGGCATGCCCATACGGCGCGACCGGTGAACCGCTATCGGTTCCGACGTCGAGTGTTTCGCCGCTCATCGAGAAGCGGAACGGGACGGTGCGCTCGACGCGGCCATCGGCCACGACGCGCTCGTTTAACAGCAACGAAATCGTTGCTCCGTTGCCCAGTCCCCCACCGTCGTAGTCGAACGAAACACCGATGACGGTCGGGCCTTCGGGTATCGGGTCCATGGCGGTGACTGTGGTGACTTCATGTCCGAGATAGTTGTAGGTGAACATCGGAACGCCGTACTGCAGATACAAGCTCCACCCGGACATCGCGCCACCGATGCAGATCACCACTCCTTGTGCCCCGCCGGCAGGGATCACCACGTGGGCCCGCAATCGAAACGATGTGCTGGTGTAACTCAGCGTCGATGTCTCGGGAATTCGTACATGACTCGGGTAATACGTCACAGACGCGCGGTCACCCAACAGGTTCGGCCGGTTGGTGGGCAGGGCCCGGGCCAGCGTGGCGTCGCTGAGTGGGTACACGTCGTATTTGCGGGCCTCGGAGTCGAATACGGACTGCAGTTGGACCAATTTTTCCGGGTACCGGGCGGCGAGATCGACCCCCTGGCTGAAGTCGTCGGCGAGATGATAGAGCTCCCAGCGTTCGGTCTCGCCGAACGGATGCTGCCCGGTGCGCACCCAGGGCAGCCGACCGTGGAAACACGACGCGATCCAGCCGTCGTGGTAAATCGCGCGATTGCCGAAAATCTCGAAATACTGTGTCGTTCGGCGGCTTTCGACATCCGGGTGATCGAAGGAGTAGCGCATGCTGACGCCCTCGACGGGCTTTTGCGTGACGCCGTTGACGCGCGCCGGCATCTCGATGCCGGCCGCCTCCAGAATGGTTGGCATGACGTCGATGACGTGGTGAAACTGGCCGCGCTGCTCCCCCGCCGCGGTGATTCCTCGTGGCCACGAGATGGCGAACCCGTTGCGGGTGCCGCCGAAGTGCGATGCCACCTGCTTCATCCACTGAAACGGGGCGTCGAGGGCCCAGGCCCACCCCACGTTGTAATGGTTCTCGCACCGGGCCGATCCGAAGTCGTCCAGATGGGCAAGCAGCCACTCCGGATCCTCCGGCAGACCGTTCTGAAACGACGGGGAACTCCAGGCGCCGTGGATCGTTCCTTCCGCCGACGCGCCGTTGTCACCGCAGATATAGATGAAAAGTGTATTCTCCCACTGCCCAAGGTCGTCGATGGCGTCGATGACCCGTCCGATCTGTGCGTCGGTGTGGGCCAGGAATCCGGCGTAGACCTCCATCAGCCGACGGGCTACCGGCTTGTAGCGGTCGTCGTATTCCGCCCACGCCGGAATCTGGTCCGGCCTCGGGGTCAGCCGGGTACCGGCCGGAATGATGCCCAGCTCGATCTGCCGCTCATAGATGCTCTCGCGCAATGCATCCCAGCCGTCATCGAACTGGCCTGCGAACCTGTCGGACCACTCCGGCCACACTTGGTGGGGGCTATGCGTGGCGCCCGGCGCGAAGTAGAGGAAAAACGGCTTACCGGGTGCCGAGGTCTGTTGGCGCTGGATCCAGTCGATAGCCCGATCGGCGAGATCTTCGGTCAGGTGGTAATCGTCGCGGCCCAGATAGGGCTCGACGGGTGTGTTCTGGTCGAACAATGCTGGCTCGTACTGCGACGTGTCACCGCCCATGAAGCCGTAGAAACGTTCGAAGCCCAACCCGGTGGGCCAGCGGTCGAATGGTCCGGTCGGGCCCAGCTCCCAGGTTGGCGTGAAGTGTGCCTTGCCGAACAAGGCCGTGTTGTAGCCGTTGTGCCGCAGGATCTCTGCCACGGTGGCGGTGCTCTGCGGCAGTACGCTGTCATAACCCGGGAAACCATAGGCAATTTCGCAGATCGTACCCATGTGTGCGCTGTGATGGTTGCGCCCGGTCAGCAGCGCGGCGCGGGTCGGCGAGCAGAGCGCCGTAGTGTGAAACTGGTTGTAACGCAACCCGGTTTGGGCCACGCGATCCAGCGCGGGCGTTGGCACGGGACCGCCGAACGTGCCGGACGCCCCAAACCCGACATCGTCGAGCAGGACCACCACGACGTTGGGAGCGCCTTCGGGTGGGTAGGTGATTGTCGGCTTGACTGGGGTCGAATCCGCCACCGACGGATTGATCACCCCGGCGAACGGTCCGGCTGTCCGCGGCAGATCCACCACTGTCCCTCCTTCTTGCCCGATGGCGTGGATCGTCTCACGAGGACGGCCGGATCGAAGAGGATTCCGCTTTGCCGGTGTCGCCGCCGGGTCGCGCTTGCTGATGCACGCCCAGGGTGCCGTCGAGGTATTCGGTACGGCACGCCACCCGCGCGAGTTTGCCGCTGGTGGTGCGAGGAATGGCGCCGGCCGGCAGAAAACGCACGTCAGCGACCGAAAGCCCGTGCCGAGCGAGCACCGCAGCGCGGATGGCCTCGATTGCGGGTTGCGGGTCGGCCCGGCTGGTGCCGGTGGCGCGCTCGGCAATGACGACCAGGCCCTGCCCGTCCTGCTGCGGGACCGCGAACGCGGTCACGTATCCCCGGCGCACCAACGGTGACGCTTCGGCGACCGTGGCCTCGATGTCCTGTGGATAGTGGTTCTTGCCGTCGACGGTCACCAGGTCCGCGATCCGTCCGGTCACATAGAGCTCGCCGTCGAGGTACACGGCCAGGTCACCGGTGCGCAGCCAGTGGCCGTCGACCTGGGCGCCGGTGGCGTGGCTGCCTTCCTCGAGCGTCGCACTCAGCTTGGCGCCGAACGTCACTCGCGTTTCCTCGGGCCTCCCCCAGTAACCGTGACCTACGTTGTTGCCTTGCAGCCAGGGTTCGCCGACGCGGCCGTCGGGCAGTTCGGCACCGGTTTCGGGATCGACGATCACCGCCCACAGGCTGCGGGCGACCCGTCCGCACGACACCTGCACGACGGCATTGGGCGCATCGGCCGGGACCGGCACCGCGCGGCCGGTGCCCAGTTGCTCGCGGTCGAGGTAGATCACCGATGTCTCGGCGGCGTGGTCGATGGTGGCGATCATCAGCGTCGCCTCTGCGATGCCGTAGGACGGCTTGAACGCCGTGCGCGGCAGTGCGTAGGGGGCGAACGCCTTGTTGAAGTTGGTCACCGCGTCGATACTGACCGGCTCGGAACCGATGATCAGCACCACGTTGGTGAGGTCGATGTCGTCGCCGGCCGCGGGCAGCCCCCGCTGCGCCGCCCACTCGTAGGCGAAATTCGGTGCGGCCGTCACCACTTGGCCGACCCGCGAGCTCTCCGACAACGCCTGGATCCAGCGCAGCGGACGGCGCACGAACGCCGTCGGCGACATCAGCGTGGTGTGGCCGCCGTACACCGTCGGGAAGCCAATCATCGACAGACCCATGTCGTGATACAGCGGCAACCAGCTGACGCCGTGAGTGTTGCGGTTCAGCAGGTCGATCGAGAGGATCATCTGCGCAAGGTTCGTCGCCACCGCCCGGTGAGTGATCTCCACTCCGATGGGCGGCCGGGTCGCTCCCGAGGTGTACTGCAGGTAGGCAACGGCATCCATGTCCAGGTGGACGGGCGTGAACTGGCGCTCGGGCGCGTCGGGAATCCGGTCAATCAGTAGGACTTGCGGCCGCTGCAGTTGCGGCATTGCAGTCAGGAACTGCTCGATGGCGTCCTGGGCCGGTGTCGTGGTGAGGATGACGGTCGGTTGCGAATCGCGCAGCGCCGTTTCGAGGCGTTCGGCGTGGCCGGGCAGTTCGGGCGCGAACAACGGCACGGCGATGGTGCCGGCTTTGATCGCGGCGTAGTAGCCGATGACCCAGTCAATGCTCTGGGGCGCCAGGATCGCCACCCGGTCACCAGGGCCCGCGACTTGCTGTACTTGCGTGGCCACGGCCCGCAACCGGACTCCGAAGTCAGCCCAGGTGATCTCGTCGGCGTGGACCTCGCCGGAGCCGCCGTAGTTCAGGAAGCGGTAGGCGGTGGTGTCACCGACGTAGGTGATGTTGCGGTCGATCAGCGAGATCAGTGTGGTGTCCGGCGGAAGGACGATGTTGCCGTTCGCGTCCAGGCAATCCTCAATCTGCAGCAGCCCGCCAGGTGCCGCGGGCGTCCCCGTGCCACGATTCATGCGCGCATTCTATAAACCGCTCGCCGGCGGTTCGGGCAAGCGCGCTGTGGTGGCGGCCACGCTCCGGCCGCACCCCGTACTCCCTGTCAACACACCACGCGAGGTGGTGTTTGTCATCCTTTCCGGCCATCCTGAACGGAGGTAGTCTTGGGTCGCTTTTCATGCGGAAGATCCAGGCCGGAAGGACACTCCGATGAGCACTGCAGCGGATCGAGCGGCTCAGCTTGCGCTGGTTTCCCGACTCAAAACGATCTACCCCGAGGTATCGGAGTGGCCGGCCCCGGACGAGATCACCCACGACCATTGGCTGGCCTACATGAAGACCAGCCACGACGTCGGCGGAGAATTCGACCACCCACACGCCTACGAGAACAAAGAAGAAGAGCAGTGGGAGCTCATGACCTACGTGCTGTGCGAAGTTCTCGCCTGGCGCGGTATCTGGGTCTCCGAGGAGCGGCGGAGGCTGGCCAATGTTGACGTTGGTCGGGCGGTCTACCTAGGGCTGCCCTACTACAGCCGCTGGCTGTGGTCGGTGGGACGAGTGCTCATCGAAAAGAAGCACATCACCTGGGGCGAGCTGACCGATCGGCTGGCCGAGGTGCAGGACCGGTACGCCGGCGGGCTGCAGGGTCGCCTTCCGGATGCGCAGCCGAGGTTCGAAGGGGACGGCGCCGGCGTCGAACGCAACGAACATCACCTCGCCGCCGCCGGTATCGGTGATCCGCAGCGCTTTGCCGGCCAGGCCGGAAAGGCGCAGTTCGAGGTAGGCGATCGGGTCAGAGTGCGGGAGTGGCCGGCGATGTTCTATACCCGCACGCCGGAGTACGTGCGCGGCGCGGAGGGGATCATCGCCGAGGTCTCGTACGAGAGTCCGGCCCCCGAGGACGAAGCTTGGGACCGCGAGGATGCCAGACCCGAGTGGTTCTACATCGTGCGGTTCAACCAGTCGCGGCTCTGGGACAACTACACCGGGCCGCCGAACGACACCCTGCAGACCGAGATCCCCGAGCGCTGGCTGCAAGCCGCCGATTGAAAGAAGCCCGATGACTGCACACGAGCACGAGCACCAACGCACGGTCAAGCCGATGGTCGACGAGATCACCGACTTCGAAGTTCTGGAAATCGCCCTGCGCGAACTGTGTATCGAGAAGGGATTGTTCACCGCGCAGGAACATCGCGTCTTCACCGAGTACGCCGAGCAGATCGGTCCCGCACCCGCGTCCCGGCTGGTGGCCAAGGCCTGGCTGGACCCCGCCTTCAAGGACCTGGCGGTGACCGACGCGGTGGCTGCGGCCAAGGAGGTCGGCGTCGACTGGTTGGACCCCACCGGATTCGGCACCCCTAGCGACTTCGTGGCGTTCAAGATCCTCGAGGACACGCCGCAAGTGCACCATGTGATCGTTTGCGCGCTGTGCTCCTGCTACCCACGCCCCATCCTGGGCAACTCTCCCGAGTGGTACCGGACCCCCAACTACCGCCGTCGCCTCGTGCGCTGGCCGCGCCAGGTGCTCTCGGAGTTCGGTCTCACGCTTCCTGACGACGTCGAGGTGCGCGTGGAGGACTCGAACCAGAAGCACCGCTTCATGGTGATGCCGATGCGCCCGGAGGGCACCGACGGCTGGACCGAGGATCAACTCGCCAAGATCATCACCCGGGACTGCCTCATCGGCGTTGCGCTGCCCAAACCCGGGGTGACCAACAATGTCACGCCATTGGTGCGCCGGGCCGTCCGCCCGATGAAAGCGTGATGGGATGACAAACGAATCCAGCTGTTCCACAACCGATTTCGCTGTCCTTGATGAGATTGCGCAGCGCCGCCAGACCTGGCCGGTCATGGCGGCCAAGTACGGTGTCGAGAATCCGCTGCCGCCGTGGAAGACGAGCCTGGACGGCCTGTGCGACGCGCTGGACCGGGCCTGTAACACCGATGGACCGGCTGCCCTGACCTTCAAGGAACGCCGTGCCGAGGAAGACGAGCTGTCGTCCGACCGCTTCGCCGATTTGCCGTTCCCGGAAAATCAACTGGTTTCGCTGGCCTACTCGCTGCTGGCCCGGGGCCTCATCAGTGAGGAGGATTTGCGCGAGCGGCTGAACACGGTGCGCGCCCGGCTCGAGGCATGATCTGATCGACTGGGAAACTCGTCGCCGACGCGCTAGATTCGGCGGCGGCCCATTGAGGCCTTCGAGTTCACGGACGCTTGTCTGCACCCACGTCCGGCATTGACCACAGGAGTATCCGTGGACACAGGCGAGCACCCAGTCATCAGCCGCCGGGCCGCACTCGATCGGGTGTACGCCTACCGGAAACGGGCCCGCGCGCGCTCGATTCCGGTGCGCGCGTCGCTCGCCGTGCTCGGCGGTCTGCTGTTGATCGCGTCGGTCCCCCTGATCGTGTTGCTCCCCGAGGCGGGCATCCCCGCACTGCTCGTTGCCTTGCGTCTGATGGCGGTCGAAGCAGACTGGGCCGCAAAAGGCTACGCGTGGACCGATTGGCGATTTACGCAGCTGCTGCACTGGTTTCACGGCCGGTCGCGACCTACTCGCTGGATGATCATGGCCGTCCTGCTGCTGATCGCTGCGGCCCTGGTATGGCTGCTGATCTACGAGCTGTGAAGTAACCGGAGATGGCGACCGAAGAAGAACCCCCCGAGGTCAAGGCGCGCGGCTTCATGCAGCGGCTGACCGCTGTCTGCGTGCGCTATGTCGAACGCTTCATGCCGGACCCCTACCTGTTCGCGGTCATCCTCACGGTCGTCGTGGCAGCGCTGGTCGCGCTACTCGTCCGCGGCGCGACACCCGGCGGCATGGTGAAGGCCTGGTACGGCGGAGTCTGGGGATCGCAGAACATCTTCACCTTCGCGTTCCAGATGGTGCTGATCCTGGTCACCGGCTACACCCTGGCCGAGGCGCCGGTGATCAAGCGGGCCATCACGCGCATCGCCGGCAGGCCGACGAATCAGGTGCAGGGCGCGCTGCTGTGCTTCGGCGTCAGCGCGGCGTTGTCGCTATTGAACTGGGGGCTAGGACTGGTGGCGGGTGCTCTGGTGGCGCGTCAGGTCGCGAAGCGTTTGGCCGCAACGCATTTCGGCTATCTCATCGCGGCCGCGTTCATGGGTTTCATCGTCTGGACACAGGGCTTGTCGTCGTCGATCGCGCTGGCGAACACCGACCCGAGTAGCCCGCTCAACGTGATACACAAGATGACCGGGCAGCATGTGGGGCTCGGGCTGACCATATTCCAGCCGTACAGCTGGGTGAGTGCGATCGTGCTGCTCGCGCTGCTCGCCGCCGCGATCCGCCGGATGGAACCGGCGCACTGCTTGGCGTCCGATCCGGCGATCTTCGTCGACGAGCAGCCCGTCGTGGTCGCCGTCGCCGGAAAGCGCAGCTTCGCCGAATGGCTGGAAAGCCAATGGATCCTCAACGTCTTGGTGTTCGGCGCCGGAATGGCGTACTTCTGGCTCAGCGGATTCGCGCTCAACATCTCCTCCATGGTGATGTTGTTCACCGTCACCGGTGCGCTGCTGCATCGCACGCCGATACGGTTCATCCGCGCGTTCTCCGAGGCTGCGAAGGTGTCGGGACCGCTGCTGCTGCAGTATCCGCTCTATGGCGGGATAGTCGGGCTATTGGCTTATCTGCCAACGCAATCGGGCAAGGCCCTGCAGACGGTGCTGGCGCAGGCGCTGGTGATCGGCGCCAACGAGTACACGCTGCCGTTTCTGACCTTCCTGGGTTCGGTTGTCATCTCGCTGTTCGTGCCGTCGGGCGGCGGCCACTGGGCGGTCCAGGGGCCCGTCGCGGTGGACTCGGCGCTTGCCCTCGGGCAACGCTCCCCGGCTTATCTCGGGCTGATCTCCATGGCCGTCGCGGTCGGTGAGTCAGTCGCGAACATGATCCAGCCGTTCTGGCTGCTTCCCTTGCTGGCCATCGCCCGGCTCAACGTCCGTCAGGTGATGGGATTCACGGTCATCGCGTTCGTGATCGGGCTCATCGTGTCCGGCGCCGCGGTCCTCATCGCCCCGCACGTGATTTGAGGTGCCGGTGAATTCGGCTGACTACATCGACGCCCTGCGACGCGACGGCGACCGCATCATTGATGTGGCCCGGGCCGGGCTGCCGCGCGTCGTGCCCAGTTGCGCCGGGTGGATCATCGCCGATCTGGTGTGGCACGTCGGCGTCGTCCATACGTTCTGGCGTCAGGTCGCCACGGGCGTCGTGGCCGGGCCGGAAAACTTCGGCGAGCCTGCGCGGCCGGGCGAGCGGGATCTTGTGCAGTGGTTCGCTGATGGTCTCGAGGAGACCGCGAGCACGCTCGCCGGAATCGACGCCGAGAGCCCCGCCTGGACGTGGGGCCGTCGTCACAATGTGGGCTTCATCCAGCGCCGGGTCGCTCACGAGACCTCCATTCACCGCTGGGACGCCGTCGGCGCGCTGGGACTCGACGAGGCCATCGAGCCGTGGTTGGCTGCGGACGGTGTCGCGGAGTTTCTCGAGGAGGTACTGCCGGGGATGTCCCGCGACCTGGAGGGGCCGTCCCAGACGATAGCGTTGCAATGCAGCGACATTGACGCCAATTGGACGGTCCGGGCGGGTGGCGGCGCCTGTCAGCTGCTGACGAGCTCTGACGATGCCCAGGCCCGGGTGCGCGCGGCCGCGTCCGACCTGGCGTTGTTGTTGTGGGGGCGCCGCCGGGTGGAGCAGGTGCGGGTGGACGGCGAGGTACAGGCTGTCCAGCGCTTTCTGGCCCGGGCGAGTTTCTGACGGCGGTGCTAGGTGCGCGCCACGCCGGTGCCAACGCCGTCGCGAGGCACCTGCGCGTAACCCCGTGGGCTACTCGCCGGCGGCGGGCTCGTAGTCGCCCGAATCCTGGTACGTGGCACCGAAATGCGGCACCTCCAGCGGGCCGTCTTTCTTCGCGGCGTTGACCGCGCTGGTCAGCAGCGGGGCCAGTCCCGCGAACGAGCCGACGTCGAACAGCAGCAGCGTCAACAGGCGGTTGTGCACATAACCGAATGAGCTGCCCGAGGCCGGATCCGCCCAACCGACCGTCCCGCCTAGGCCGATATGGCCGTAACCCTCCAAAAACCCTGGCACCGGCGACGATTGGTAGCCCTGGTGGTACGTGAAGGGCAGGCCCAGATTCAGGTCCGGCCACAGCTCCGCCTTGCCCTTCATGCCGGCCACCGCCTCCGACGACAGCAGCCGGGTGTCGTCGATGACACCGTCGTTCGCCAGCACTGAGTAGGCCTTGGCCAGCGCCCGTGCCGTCACCACACCGTTGACCGCCGGCAGTTCACCGTCCAGGAACGGCATGTCGTCCTGCAGCATCCCCATGATGCCCGGGAAGTAGATGGAGCCGAGCAGCCCCGAGAACGAAAGTCCGGCCACCTTCGGTGCGATGAAGTCCAGCAGCGGCGTCGGGATCTTCGACTGCGGCAATAGCGTCTGCGCCGCCTTCGTCGGCGAATCGGCCGGCGGCCGGCCGAGGTGCAATCCATCGGTGTTCAGTGGGCGGGCAAGCTCTTCGCGGAACAGTTCGCGCATGCCTTTTCCGGTGACGGCGCGGGCCAGGCCGGACAGCAGCCAACCATAGGTGATCGCGTGATAGGCCGTCTTGCCGTGAGCGTGGTCAACCGGGGCGGCCGCCAGCCGCTCCTCCATCTGGAGATGGTCCATGATGGTGTCCTTGTCGACGCCCTTGAGGTGCGACAGGCCGGCCCGGTGGCGCAGCACGTCGCTGACCGTGATCTCGGATTTCCCGTTGGCGCCGAACTCCGGCCAGTACTCGGCGACAGGCACGTCGTAGGCCAACAGTCCGCGGTCGACCAGCATGTGAATGATGGTGGCCGCCAGACCTTTTGTCGCGGAGAACACCATGGCGCCGGTGTCTTCGGTCCAGGGCACCTTGCCCTTGCGATCGGAGTAACCGGTCCAGACGTCCACGACCGGCTTGCCGTCGATGTACACCGAAAGACCGCCGCCCCCGAACATCTTGCCCGGGTAGAGCCCGGCGAACGCGCGAATGACATTCAAGAAATGCGGATCGGACGCTCCCTGCACGCCGGACGGGAGGCCATTGTCGGTGGTGAGCACGGTCGGTTTCGCCATACCGTGCATGATTGCAGCCCCGAGCGCGCCCAGCGCACCGGATCGACATTTTTCTGTTCGCGCGCCGCTACATCCAGATGCGGCTCAGTGCGTCGGCCACGGCTTCCGGGTCTTGCGTGTCGTTGTTGCAGCTGACCGCCACCGACGTGCGCCGGTCGCTGCTGACGCGAAACGCAGTGACGAAGCCGGCCCACGCACCGTCGTGATCGAGCATGCCGTTGGCCAGCGAGTAGATGCCCGCGCCGTAGCGGTCTCCGCCCCCCGGCTCGGTCTGCACCGAACCGGACAGTTGTGCATCGAGTAGGTTCGGGCCGCCCACTTTCCCGGTTCGGTAGTTGTCGGCCCAGCGGGCCAGCTGGCTCGGGGTGGTCTGGATGCCGCCGTCGCCGACCTGCTCCCACTTGGAGTCGGCGACCTGATAATCGGCGCCGCCCTCGGGTTCGGTGTACGACAACGCCTTGTTCGGAATTCTTGCGACGGGGTCCATCACCATCGTCAGGTTCAGCGGCGTGAAGATCTCTGCACTCAGATAGTCCGGCAGTGTCTTGCCCGACAGCCGGTGCACGACCTCGCCCAGCAGTAGGTAGTTGGAATTGGAGTACTGGAAGCGGGTGCCGGGCCTGAACATCAGCTCCGGCGCGGCGACCAGGGCCTGCAATGCCTGTGCCTCGGTGGTGCGGTCGGCGTAGCTGAAACCCTGTTGCTGCAGCAGTCCGATGTAGTCGGGGATCCCGCTGGTGTGGTGCATCAGCTGGGTGAGAGTGACATTGGTGGCCCACGGCGGCATCTCTGGCAGGTACTGGGCCAGCGCGTCGTCCATCGACAGCTTTCCCGCGGCTGCCAGCAACAGGACCGCGGTAGCTGTGAATTGCTTGGACACCGAGCCGATGTCGAAGACCGTCTCGGCGGTGATTTTCGCTCCGTTGGCGAGGTTCGCCAGCCCGGCTACCCCGGTCCAGGTGACTTTCCCCTCGACGCCGACCGCCGCGGAGCAACCCGGCCCGTCGGGTTTGACTGCGGTGTCCAGGACGTTCTGGCTGGTACTTGCCTTCACGGTTGAGGTGGCGGAAGTGGCGCCGCCGCCCGCGGCAATGGGCGGGGTGTGCGGATCAGTGCACGCGCCGAAGGCCAGCGTCGCCAGCATCGGCAGTGTCACCCACCGGAAGACCGAGGCCATGCGGCGGGTCGTGGTGAGAAGTGCCGAGGTGGACGGGCGCAGCCACAGCTCGGCATGAGCTTTGGCTCGCACTCGGTGGCTCATTCTTTCCGCATCACATGTCGCCGGTATCCCCGGGGCCTCTCCTTGGTGTTCGAGCGCCGACGCGCTCGGATGGCGGCTAGCTGTCGGAGCGCAGCAGCCGTCCGACCAGTGATCGGTTCGGGTCGGCTTCGCGCTCTGCCAGCATCAACTCGATGCCGTGCTCGACCGCCGCGGCGGTGCGCTCCCGCACCTTGCGTGCCGCGTTGTCGTTGGCTTCCTGCCCGTGCAAATGTGCGGTGTCGATCGGGTCGCCGAACCAGTAGTACTGGCGTTCGGGCCGGGGCACCGGGGACAACCCCACCCCGCGCACCAGCATTGGCCCATCGGGCGTGCCGAGCAGCTTCTCGGCCAGGAACTTCGTTGGCGCCAGTAACGGGGAGTCGTTGTCCAAGACGATGTCAATGCCATGTTCGGCCCCCACCGACGCGAATGGAATGATTGGGTAGCCAAACTGAATTGCCAAGCGCGCGAAGCCGAGTCGGTTCTTCCACACTAGCTTGTACTGCTCGTTCTTGCGCTTGGCGACTTCTCGACCACCGCCGGGGAACACCATCACCAAGTCTCCGCGTCGCATCAGTTCTGACGCGTTTTCGCGGGTGCCATCAACGACGCCCATGCGGGTGAGAAGTTCGCCCCAGCCAGGAATTTTGAAGTGCGCGTGATCGCCCAGGGATCGGACCATCCTGCCCCGCTCCCACAGTTCGGCGGCAAGCAACGGCGCGTCGACCACGCCGAGCGTGTTGTGGTTGCCCACCAGCAGGGCGTGCTCGGTCGGCACATTTTCTATTCCGTAGACCTTGGGCTTGATCACTTTCCGCAGCGGCTTGATCAGGTTCAGCGCTGTATCAATGTCACCTTTGGTGGGGGTGGGTGGCACGGTTATGGTATCGGAGTTCGGCACACGGAGAGTATGCCTCCGTCAACCGTATGGTGGCATCACTTTCGCTAGTCATATCCCCGGCGGGGCGGGCCTGTTCCTGCCGGGTAGGGTACCCGGCAGCACATTCTCGGGGTAGTCGTCACGGTGGGAGTCACGAATGTCGGGTCGCAAGTTCACGTTCGAGGTAAAGAAGACGACTAGTGCACCTCCCGCGACAGTGTTCCGGTTGCTGGCCGATGGTGGCAACTGGTCGTCCTGGGCGAAGCCGATCGTCGTTACGTCAAGTTGGGTACGCCAGGGTGACCCGGCTCCTGGCGGTGTCGGCGCGGTCCGGAAGCTGGGAATGTGGCCGGTCTTCGTGCAGGAGGAAACCATCGGGTATGAGCAGGATCGTCGGCACGCTTACAAGCTGGTCGGCCCGCGGCAACCGGTCACCGACTACCAGGCCGAAGTAGTCCTGACCCCGACCGCATCGGGCGGGACCAACATCCAGTGGAGTGGCTCGTTTATCGAGAAGGCGCGCGGCACCGGGCCGACTGCCCGCGCAGCGCTGGGCAGTGCGGTCAAGTTTTTCGCCGGCCAGCTGGTGAAGGCAGCCGAACGGGAGTCGGTCCGATAACCTACGCGCGCAACGCTTTCGCGCTAACTCGAGCCCAGTTCGTCCTGGTACTTTCGGGTCATGTGTGCGATCGCCTGCAGCTGGGTGGCAGCCAGGTCGTCGCGTATCTGACCAGCCCGGGTCGCCGCGTCCAGAGTGGGCTGCGCCTGCCCCTGGAAATGGGGCATTACTTCCGCGGCAAATAGTTCGGCGGACCGTCTGGTCGCCGCCGGGTTGGCCCATTCGTGACCCATCTGCAGCATGCAGCCGAAACCGCCGGACTGATCCCACAACCGCTGCACCTGCTCTCGGGCGCGCTCTGGCGTACCGATCACCCCGGCGCCGTTCTCGTTGATCATGTCGATCATCTCGTCCAGCTTGTCCCCCGGCATCGTCATTTGTGGGAACGCGGCGACCTTCTGGAAGTAGCGAAACCAGGGCTCGATGCCGAACTTCACGTCGGCGCGGGCCTGTCGGTCGGTCTCGGCGATGTGCATCGGACCCACCAGGCTCCAGTTGCTGCGATTGACGCGCGTGCCGAATGCCTGGGCTCGCTCTTCCACTATGCCCCAGTGGTACGCCAGCGCGTCGAAACCTTCTATCGTCAGCGTCGCGCCGATGGAAAGCAGGCCGATACCGTGCTTGCCGGCCAGCCGCGCGCCTGTCGGAGAGGCGACCGCCGCGACCGCCAGTGGGATGCCACCCGCGGAATATGGGGCAAGTTGCAGCTTCGCGTCATGGAGTTGGTGGGTGGCGGTCTTGGCCGAGACGGTTTGCCCCGCCAGCAGGCGGACGACGATGTCGAGGTTGGTTTCGAGCAATTCGCGGGTGTCGGTGGGAGTGAGGCCGATCATGGACGAGTCGGTGGGCAACGAACCCGGTCCTACCCCGCCGATAATGCGACCGTGGGTGAGGTGGTCGAGCAGCATCAGCCGATCCGCAACCCACAATGGGTTGTGGTAGGACAGCGATATCACGCCGGTACCGAATCGAATTCGCTTGGCCCGCTGCGCGGCTGCGCTGATGAACACCTCCGGTGAACTGATGATCTCGCTGCCGGCCGAATGATGCTCGCCAATCCACGCCTCGTCGAAACCGAGTGCGTCGAGATGCTCGACAAACTCGAGGTCACGTTGCAGGGCGAGGGTGGGGTTGGTGCCGGCGCGATGAAACGGGGCGATGAAGTACCCGAACCTGAGCTTCGCCATTGGGGCTCCCTTGTGATCGGCGATGTCCGAACGATAACCCCAGCGATAGCAGGTGAGGACTGGGTGGTCCCGGTCCTCACCTGACATATCGGTCGTCTGAAATCTCGGTCAGTGTGCGATCACGGGAAACTGCCGCAGATGTTGCCGACGCAGCCGCCGCCTCCACCCGGTCCGCCGCCGCCACCACCCACCCCGGGAATCGTGCCGCCACCACCGCCCGGTCCGCCGCCGCCGGTAGGTCCACCGGGAACGCTGCCGCCGCCACCGCTGGGGCCGCCTCCGCCGGTCGGGCCACCGGTGCCGCTCGGGTTGGGCGCGCCGCCGGGCGCCGTTTCCGAGGGAGGCGCGCCGCTGGACGGGGCGGTGCTTGGCACCGTTGTCGTCGTCGTGCTGGGGGTGGTGCTGCTGCTCGGTCCCTTATTGTCTCCGCCGCCACAGGCAACGGCCATGACGAGCATGGCTCCACCGCCGAAAACCGCGAAGGCAGTCCTAGCTCCAGTTCCCATCAGCCAATCTCCACTCTCGTGTTGCAGGGGTGCTTCGGGCGATTACCCCTTAACCTGCGGGTGGAAACTGGTCCGAATCTCAATGGACGGCTCCCGTGGGTGCCCGCCGCGCCTGGCAGTACGGCACGGCGGGCGCTGGTACCGACTGATGAATGGCGCTAAGCCGGCGGACACCCGACCGGTTGCCCGCGGTGCCGCCTACGGGGTGGACAGTTTTGTCGGGACGAGGCAGCGGCGGCGTTGACCGTTGCGCCACAATTCGTGTCGGCGGGATCAACGACCTTGCTGCCTTATATAGCGGAGTTCGTTATCTGCCGGCCCGATTTGTTATTGCACAATGACTGCGCATCTTGGTCGCCGCTGCTGGAGCATTGGCTTGGACGCGGTCAGGCGGCTTTCGCTAGTTTCCGTGTATTTTGACTACAGCGCTATTTCAGGGTTTTTGACACGCTAAGCGGAGTTCGGCCAGCGTCATGGCGGTTTAGCCTCCCGACAAGCCGACTATCTTTCGGTGGATTCAGCTTTAGTTACGGGTCGCTTATGCCCTTTATGGGAATCCGAAAGATGTTGTGTGAGTAGTTAACTCCCGCTACCGGTGTCTGCGTGATTGACATCTGCGGTGGAACCGCCGCTTCACGTTATGCTTGTAAAGCGATTGGTCATCAGTGGCGCGTTTGTTATCACGATTAGATAACGATTCTATCGATTTTTGATAAACTAGCCATTCTGTCTCGGTAACCCATGTACGTTGTCGGCTACTACATCAGCCTTGACGGCTAAGCGTGGGGTCGGGGGCCTTCCGGTTGTCGTCAGCCGCGATGGGCGTGAATGCCACATATTCAATCTTGCTGTGCGCTGCCATGAGAGAGGTTCTTGACGGTGAATTACTCAGTACTACCCCCCGAAATCAACTCGGCACTGATCTATGCTGGCGCCGGTTCGGAGCCCATGCTGGCGGCTGCGGCGGCCTGGGAGGCCCTTGCTGATGAATTAGGTTCGGCTGCAGAGTCTTTCGGCTCCGTCACATCCGGGTTGGTCAACGGGGCCTGGCAGGGTGCAGCGGCAACAGCGATGGCGGCGGCTGCCGCCCCGTACGCGGGATGGCTCCGTGCTGCCGCATCGCAGGCCGGTCAGTCGGCGACCCAGGCGGGCCTCATGGCTGCTGAATTCGAGGCGGTCCGGCTGGCGGTAGTCCCCCCGGGCTTGGTAACGGCCAACCGTAACCAGTTTGTGTCCCTGGTGTTGTCTAACATCTTTGGCCAGAACGCCCCGGCCATCGCGGGCGCGGAGTCGCTCTATGAGGAGATGTGGGCGCTGGATGTGTCGGCCATGTCCGCCTACCATGCTGGTGCCTCGGCGGTGGCCTCAGCGTTGTCGCCGTTCGCGCAACCGCTGCAGGGGCTAGCCGGTCTCCGCGCTCAGATCGCCGGCGTGGCCGCTGGTGTCCCTGCCGCGGCAGCGACGCCGACAATGACCGCCAATAGATTGCTCACCGTCAGTCTGGGACTAGCCAACATCGGCGGGGGAAACGTTGGCAATGGAAACTTTGGCTCCAACAACGTCGGCGGCGGCAACCTCGGAACCTCGAACCTCGGCTGGGGCAACTCCGGCGCGTCAAACTTCGGGTTCGCCAACCTCGGTGGCGGCAATGTTGGCTTGGGAAACCTGGGCAGCAACAACTTCGGGTTCGGCAACGCCGGCATCGGCAACTTCGGCTTCGGCAACAACGGCAACGGCAACATCGGCATCGGACTGAGCGGCACCGGCCAGATCGGCATCGGCGGGCTGAACTCGGGCGCCGGGAACATCGGCCTGTTCAACTCCGGCAACGGAAACGTCGGGTTCTTCAACTCCGGCAACGGGAACTTCGGCTTCGGGAACTCGGGCGGCTTCAACACCGGGCTGTGGAGTTCGGGGGCGGGCAATACCGGTTTGTTCAACGCAGGCTCCTTCAACACCGGTGCTTTGAACGTCGGCGACGCGAACACCGGCACCCTCAATGTCGGTAGCTTCAATTTGGGCAACTTCAATCCGGCGCCGTCGAATACCGGTTCCTTCAATATCGGAGCCGCAAACACCGGTTTCTTCAATGCTGGCAATATCAACACCGGCATCATGAATTTCGGCGATATGAATAATGGCCTTTTCAATACCGGCCAGATGAACAACGGCGTCTTCTACCGCGGCGTCGGGCAAGGCAGCTTTAACTTCGCGATTACGACGCCTGATTTGATGCTGCCGCCCCTCGAGATCCCGGGCACCACCATTCCAGCGTTCAACTTGCCAGCGTTGAGTGTGCCTTCGATTAATGTGCCGCCGATTACGATTCCGGCGGGCACGGTGTTGGGTGCGTTTGACTTGCCGGCGCTGACGGTGCCGGCGGTCAATGTGCCGCCGATTACGATTCCGGCGGGCACGGCGTTGGGTGCGTTTGACTTGCCGGCGCTGACGGTGCCGGCGGTCAATGTGCCGCCGATTACGATTCCGGCGGGCACGGCGTTGGGTGCGTTTGACTTGCCGGCGCTGACGGTGCCGGCGGTCAATGTGCCGCCGATTACGATTCCGGCGGGCACGGCGTTGGGTGCGTTTGACTTGCCGGCGCTGACGGTGCCGGCGGTCAATGTGCCGCCGATTACGATTCCGGCGGGCACGGCGTTGGGTGCGTTTGACTTGCCGGCGCTGACGGTGCCGGCGGTCAATGTGCCGCCGATTACGATTCCGGCGGGCACGGCGTTGGGTGCGTTTGACTTGCCGGCGCTGACGGTGCCGGCGGTCAATGTGCCGCCGATTACGATTCCGGCGGGCACGGCGTTGGGTGCGTTTGACTTGCCGGCGCTGACGGTGCCGGCGGTCAATGTGCCGCCGATTACGATTCCGGCGGGCACGGCGTTGGGTGCGTTTGACTTGCCGGCGCTGACGGTGCCGGCGGTCAATGTGCCGCCGATTACGATTCCGGCGGGCACGGCGTTGGGTGCGTTTGACTTGCCGGCGCTGACGGTGCCGGCGGTCAATGTGCCGCCGATTACGATTCCGGCGGGCACGGCGTTGGGTGCGTTTGACTTGCCGGCGCTGACGGTGCCGGCGGTCAATGTGCCGCCGATTACGATTCCGGCGGGCACAGCGTTGGGTGCGTTTGACTTGCCGACGCTGAACATTCCTTCGGTTAATCTGCCGTCGATTACGATTCCGGCCGGGACGGCGTTGGGCGCTTTCACTCTGCCGACGCTGACGGTGCCGGCGGTCAATGTGCCGTCGATCTCGATTCCGCCGGGAACCACAATCGGCGCGTTCAATCTTCCGGCGATAAATACTCCCCCGATAACCATAAGTGGATTGTCGACAAATCCATTCACCACTCCGAGGATCGTCGGGACACTAAGTACCGGAACCATATTCCTACCGGTGGCTCAGATCGACAACATTGTTATATTTATCCCCAATAACATAACGTTCTTGCAAACTGGGGTGGCAGGCGTATTCCCGCAGATCGGTGGGGGTACAACTAACGGCGGTAGCACTCCGTCCGCAGGCGGACCGCCCGCATACATACGAATCGGTGGCGGTTTCATCAGCGGCTTCGCTGTCCCGTACGGAATCGAGCCAATCAACGTGCCGGGATTGAGCCTGCCCACCATCAACATTCCGGGCATCCGCATTGAGCCGATCGCCCTGAGTGGCTTCACCCTGCCCGACATCACCACGCCGGCATTCAGCACACCGCCACTGACGATCAACCCGATTGGCGTGGGCGCGCTGGCCCTGCCCGACATCACCACACCGGCATTCAGCACACCGCCACTGACGATCAACCCGATTGGCGTGGGCGCGCTGGCCCTGCCCGACATCACCACACCGGCATTCAGCACACCGCCACTGACGATCAACCCGATTGGCGTGGGCGCGCTGGCCCTGCCCGACATCACCACACCGGCATTCAGCACACCGCCACTGACGATCAACCCGATTGGCGTGGGCGCGCTGGCCCTGCCCGACATCACCACACCGGCATTCAGCACACCGCCACTGACGATCAACCCGATTGGCGTGGGCGCGCTGGCCCTGCCCGACATCACCACACCGGCATTCAGCACACCGCCACTGACGATCAACCCGATTGGCGTGGGCGCGCTGGCCCTGCCCGACATCACCACACCGGCATTCAGCACACCGCCACTGACGATCAACCCGATTGGCGTGGGCGCGCTGGCCCTGCCCGACATCACCACACCGGCATTCAGCACACCGCCACTGACGATCAACCCGATTGGCGTGGGCGCGCTGGCCCTGCCCGACATCACCACACCGGCATTCAGCACACCGCCACTGACGATCAACCCGATTGGCGTGGGCGCGCTGGCCCTGCCCGACATCACCACACCGGCATTCAGCACACCGCCACTGACGATCAACCCGATTGGCGTGGGCGCGCTGGCCCTGCCCGACATCACCACACCGGCATTCAGCACACCGCCACTGACGATCAACCCGATTGGCGTGGGCGCGCTGGCCCTGCCCGACATCACCACACCGGCATTCAGCACACCGCCACTGACGATCAACCCGATTGGCGTGGGCGCGCTGACCCTGCCCGACATCACCACTGTGGCGTTCAGCACGCCCGCGCTCAACATTCCCCCATTTGGTCTTGCGGCGTTCAACACACCGCCGATTACCATTCCAAGCATTCATCTGCCCAGCACCACTATCGGTTCGTTCGCGTTCCCGCCGGCACCGGGCTACCTCAATACGACCGCTAATCCGTCGTCCGGCTTCTTCAATTCCGGCGCCGGGGGCAATTCTGGGTGGGCCAACAACGGCGCTGGTGTGTCAGGCTGGTTCAACTCCAACGGTCCGGGCCTGCTTGGCGGATCAGGCTTCCAGAACTACGGTGGCCAGATCTCTGGATTCAACAACCTGGGCAGCGGCGTCTCCGGCTTCGCCAATACCGGCGTGCTGGACCTCGCGGTACGCAGCTTCGTCTCCGGCCTGGCCAACATGGGCAACAACCTGACCGGCATCTTCTTTACCGGTACGACGTAAACCGGCTCTTCCGGAATTGGAGTGCAGGTGAGCGTAGCGGATCGCCACGATTGCAGGTCGTGTCGGTGAGCTGAAACGGGCCCCGGCAGGCAGAGGATGCAGGTTCTCACACCATTGCAGACCTGCCACCGGGGAGCCCTGTGCCTGACTCTACGTCCTTGCCTGCCGCTGTTGTCGCCGACACGATCGTGCGGACCGTGGAGTTGGGGGTGACGATCACCGACGCCGCGGTCGACGGTGAGGCCACGGTGGTGTTCTGCAACCTGCTCGACGATGGCCAGCGGAAGTGCCCCGGGTGTGGTGTCGATGGTGTCTACCGCGACACCGTGATCCGCCGGGTCACCGATGTGCCGGTGGTCGGCCACCCGCTGCGGTTGCAGGTCCGGGTTCCGCGCTACCGATGCGTGGCCGCCGACTGCGACCGAGAAGTGTTCGCCCACAACACTGATCGCCTCGCACGGCGCGGATGGTCGACTACCCGGCGCTGTGCCCGCTACATCTGCCAGCGGTTGATGATCGACCGGGCGACCGTGGCCGCGGTGGCCCGCGAGTTGGGATTGTCGTGGGACACGGTCAACTCGATCGCCATCGATGCCACCAGGACGATGGTGGCTGCTGACAACGGCCGGCTCGACGGGGTCCGGGTGATCGGCGTGGACGAACATCGCTGGTCCCATGTCCGCCGGACCGGCGAGGACGGCTATGTCACCGTCATCGTCGATCTCACCGCAGTGCTCGAGGGCACCGGCCGCGCCCGGCTGCTCGACCTGGTCCCGGGGCGTTCGGCGGCTGCGCTCAAGACCTGGCTGGCCGAGCGCACACCGGCCTTCCGGGACCGCATCGAGGTGGTGGCCATGGACGGATTCGGCGGCTACAAGACCGCTGCAGCTGACCAGGTTCCCGAGGCCACCTCGGTGATGGATCCGTTCCACGTCGTTGCGCTGGCGGGCCTGAAGTTGGACTTGTGCCGCCAGCGCGTCCAGCAGCAGACCTGCGGGCATCGTGGTCGCACCGGTGACCCGCTCTACGGTGTCCGCCGCACGCTGCGCACCCGCTACCCACTGCTCAACACGCGCCAAAAGACCCGGCTGGAAGCCGTTTTCGCCGACGAGAACCACATCGGCGTCGAGATCTGCTGGGCTGTCTACCAGAAGATGATCGCCGCCTACGCGCACCCCGACCGGCCCCGCGGCAAAACCATGATGAACGCAATCATCAACTCTCTGCGCAGCGGCGTTCCTAAGCCGTTGGAGGAACTGGCCCCGTTCGGGCGCACCTTATGGCGTCGCCGCGCCGATGTGCTGGCCTACTTCGACCACCACGCCTCCAACGGCCCCACCGAAGCAATCAACGGCCGCTTGGAAGCCCTGCGCCGCAACGCCCTCGGATTCAGAAACCTCACCCACTACCGAATCCGCTCACTGCTGCACTGCGGCAACCTCTCCCAGCAGATCGATGCACTCTGATTCCGGAAGAGCCCGTAAACCGGCTGGTACGTGAACAGGGTGAACGTCGGCACGTGGTCGGTCCACGCCGGGTTGACATGGTCTCTCGTTGCGGCGTCGGGTCGAGCGGTCGACCCTAGTCCTCTTTGAGGACCAGCCGGCGCAGCGCCACCTGGTCGGGGTTCAGCAGTTCCTCGATACGCGGCTTATTGACGTCGGCGACGATGATCTCCCCGACCTCTTGGTAGACCTCGGTGAAGATGCCGTGGGACTTCATCTTCTCTGTCTGGTACTGGTTGTCTTCGGTCGGCGTCACGTAGTAGACCGCGTCAGCCTTGAACCGGTGTACCAGCCACAGGTGGATCAGGGTCATCAGCCGCTTCTGCCGCAGTTTCTCGGCGAACGTATTCTGGTCGCGTACTTGCAGGATGCTGCGGCCGTGCCGGTCCTTGATCGGGTCGACGACGACGTTGGCCAGCTGTTCCCCAGGATCCGAGCCCTCGCCGTAGATCCCGAGTTCCAGCACGTCCGAGCCGGCGCGGCGGGGCCGCAAGGTGACCCGCAATTTCTCGCCCAACTGGTAGTGCTCGCTCCACAGCGCCAGCCACTCTTCCAGCAGCTTCTTGGGCACCTCGGTTTGCACCAGATGCTGATGCTGCGTGGAGCCCTTGCCCATCGACTTCGTCGTCGCCGTGCGACCGGACGACGCGGCCAGCGCCGCGTCGCTGCGTGGTCCACCGACCAGGGTCTGCGGCGTGCGGTAGGGCGATTCGACCAGGCGCATCTTGCGCTGCAAGCGAGCCAGCGCCAGCATGCCGTCCTGCCGGAGGTTGGTCGCGAACTCTTCGGCTGCCACACCGTCGATCTGGTGCCCGCCGTAGGTGATGAAGTTGAAGACGAAACCCATCTTGCCCAGCTCGACCGGGAACTGGCGCATCTCGTCGTCGGTCATCCCGGTGGTGTCCCAGTTGAACGACGGCGAGAGGTTGTAGGCGAGCATTTGGTCGGGGAACACGGCGTGGATCGCCTCGGCGAACTCGCGTGCGTCGGCCAGGTCCGCGGTCTTGGTCTCCATCCAGAGGATGTCGGCGAACGGCGCGGCGGCCAGGGACTTGGCGATCGCATAGGGGATGCCGCCGCGGATCTGGTAGTAGCCCTCCGGGGTCTTGGCCAGCTCGCAGTCCCAGCTGGCGTCGGCGCCCAGTTCTTTGGCTTTGGCCCGCGCGGCGTAGAGCGACGCGGTGGCGGCGAACTCCCGCCATTCCGCGGGTCTCATGCCCGACGGTTCACCTTCGCTCTCGCCGAATTCGAGTTTCTCGGCCACCGCCTCGCCGTAGGTCATGACGCCCGCGGCGTCTTCCCAGGCGGCGACGAACTTCGACTCCACTTCGTCGTAGACGTCGTCGATCGACAAGTCTGCGCTGTCGCGCCACTTGTTGATGGCCTCGGTGACGAGGTCGAGAATCCCCTGGCGTTCCAGCCAAGCATTGGCGGCCGCATATTCGCCGTCGCTGAGCGCATACAGCAGGTGGCCGTTGATCTCCTCGACGCCCTGGTCGTAGAAGCGCCGCATCATGGCCAGGAAACAGCTCTTATAGGACGGGATGCTCAGGTTGGTAGCGCCCAGCAGGAACGGCTGGTCGCGCTCGTCGCCGCGGCTGTCGATCAGGTTCGCGGCCTCGGCGTCGGTGCGTGCCACAATGATGCCCGGAACCCGCATGACGTCGAGCTGGAAGCGGGCGGCGTTGAGTCGCTTGATCTGCTCGTCGGACGGCACCAGAACCTTGCCGCCCTGGTGACCACACTTCTTGGTGCCCGGACGCTGGTCCTCGATGTGGTATCCGGGCACGCCGACCTCGACGAAACGGCGAATCAGGTTGCGCACGTGTGGATCTCCACCGTGGCCCGTGTCGGCGTCGGCGATGATGAACGGCCGGAAGTCGTACTTGGTGGCCGTCGCACGCTGCCGCTCGCTCATGTTGAGCCGTTGGTATTCCTGGTTGCGGTCGGCGGTGAGCAGGGCGCGCACCAGCACCGCGGCGTCGTCGGGCACCTGGCTGAGCGGGTAGCTGGCCAGGTCGGGTCCCGGGTCCTCGGTGGTGGAGCCCTTGGCCGAGGTCGCCCAGCCGCCGAGGTAAATCCCCTCGATGCCCATCCGCTTCATGCTCACGGCCTGGCCCGGTGAATAGGGGCCGAAGGTGGTGATGCTCTTCTGTTCGGCGTACAACTCGCGCAGACGCTCGTAGAAAGCGGCGGCGGCTTCCCGCGCCACGGTGTAGTCGGTGGGGATCGTCCCGCGTTGCTCGACGACCTGTCGAGCGGTGTACAGGCGGGTGATGCCGTCGAACCGCGAACTCTGGAAGTACCGCTGGGTGGCGGCGACGTCTTGCTCGAACGGTGATTGGACCGCGTTGTCCGTTTCAGCGATGGCCATAGCCTTCCGCTCCTCCTAAGCCCCGGTTCCCCTGACGCAGTGAGTGTATGCCCAATAGACGTGAGCTAGATCACCGGCCGAGGCCCTGGACTATCCGAACTCACCCGACGCTGACGGCGGAGCCTGGCGCGCCGCCCGCCAATACGGCTGACCAGCCGTCCAGTCCTGACTGAAGCCCTTCTCTCCCAACGATTTTTGTATTCAAAGCGGCCGTGCTACGGCCAGGCGGCAAGAGCCTCGTCTGGACTGCCGGACCGGCGTAGCGTCGTATCCGTGGCTACGGAATTGCGCTTTGACCGGTGGTATCTCCCGTTGGCGAGGGCGGTTGGACTCGGACCCAAGAACACAGAGTTGCGGATCGAGGGCGGCAACCTGCACGTCAAGATGGGCTGGGCCTTCACGGCCGACATTCCTGTGACGTCGATCAAGACCGCCGAGCCGAGCAACGAGCGGGTATTCACCGCCGGGGTCCACGTCATGGGCTCGCGCTGGCTGGTCAACGGGTCGGGCAAGGGTCTGGTGCAGCTGACGATCGATCCCCCGGTGCCGGCCAAGGTCTGGTTCAGGGCGATCACTCTGAAAGTGTTGGTGCTCAGCGTCACCGACCCCGACGCGTTGATCGCCGCCTGTACCGTGGCCCGGTAGCCGTCGCTCACCGGCACCTCGCCCGCAGCCAATCCTGTTGGCGTCGGACGAACTCGGCATCCACCACGCTCCCATGGCCGGGCACGAACACGGCTTCGGGTCCGCCGATCGCCAGCACCTGGTCCAGGGTGTCCGGCCAGGCCGCAAGATCGGAATCGGCATCGATCGCGGGGTCCGCGGATTCCTCGACCAGGTCACCGGTGAAAACGACGGTCGGCTCACCGGCATGGCGTGCGGGCACCACGACGACCAGATCGGAGCGCGTGTGGCCGGCGCCGAGGTGAGCAATCGTCACCGTGCGGTCACCGAGATCGACGGTCGCGTCCGAGATGCCGTGTGCCGGCACGCGCAGGCCCGTGATCGCGGCGTCGACCGCCCCGGCGTCCGCGCCGTAGGCCAGCGCGTCGGCGCGCAGCTGATCAGTGGCCGACGACAGGTAGTCGACAACATCCGGCGCACAATAGATCCGGGCCCCGGTGAACTCCGAGGAACCGAGAACGTGGTCAAAGTGTTTGTGGGTCAACACGACATCAGTTACGGGGCGAGCCGCAAGCCGGGCCACGTCGGCGCGCACGGTGCGCGCCTCCTCCAGAGTGGTCCCGGCGTCGACGAGTAGCGTCGCCGTGCGGCCGCAGACGAGGCCGACCGTCACATCGCAGAAGGCCAGCCGACAACGATAGACCCTGTCGCCCAGCACTTCCCAGTGGCGATACATCAGACCGGTCGCAGCACAGCCGAGCCATACCAGTGGCAGACGAACAACGCGAGTTGGACGTCGGCCCGATTATCGAGCGGCCGGCCGCGGCGCGTCACCGCGCGCTCGACCCGACTCCGCAGTTCATTGAAGCTGACGTTGAGTTCGCGGGCCGCGGCCTCCTGCGCGCAACCACGGTGCAGGAACAGCCGCAGGGTCTCACGCAGGACCGCGCCGTCATCGGTGTCGGATGCCAGGTCTCCGAGGACATCGGCTACCCACCCTCGGATCTCACCGATATCGGTGTCGGATTGCACGTCGTCCCTCTGCATCGCGACTACGCTGGCGACGCATGCGCGAACGCCTTCAGTCGCCGTACGGGCGTCGTCGGTCACGTGTGGAACGTTAGATGGCGGCTGCCCGGGCGGCCATCCGCAGTGTATTAAAGAGCGATGTTCGAGGACGCGAACCAGGAGCAGGCGCTCGGGATCCTTGCTGCGGCGCATCGTGTCGTCCGGCACGTGCGCGATCCGGATGATCCGCGCTCGGGGCGCGGTGACGGCGTCGTCGTCGCCGCCGGCCGCTTGCTGTTCCGCCCAGCAGTCGACGTCGAGCCGGCCGCCCTGCCCCGGATCGAACCTCAGGACCTGGCCCGCGCGGTCGGATCGAACCGTGACCTGGCAGAACACGCGGCCGCCCTGATCGCATGCGCGTCACTGGCCGACGGACAAATCTGCCCGGAGCGGCTACGCAAGGTGGTCGAGTATGCACATGCCATGCATGTCCGGACCGGCTGGGTGCGTGACATCCTGCAGGTGGCGCGCGGGCGGCTGGCCTGGGCGATGGCGGACATGGCCAGACGCAACGTGTCTACTTTTCCGGGCTGGGCGCGTCCGGATGACACCCTGCCGCCGATGCTGCCCTACGAGGCGCAGACCGACGCCGACAAGCGCCTGGCGGCACGCTTTCTGGCGCTCGAGGAGTTGCCTGCAAGCACCTTCGGCCATCAGTTCTGGGCGCACTTCCGTCGGCACGGGTTCGCATTTCCCGGTGAGAAAGAGGCATTCACAGGACTATTCGCCGTTCCGCACGACGGCTTGCACGTGTTGTCGGGGTACAGCACCTCGATTCAGGGCGAACTGCTGGTGAGCACCTTCACCGGTGCGATGCACCGCCGTGATGCCCTGCGCGCTCATATCCTGCCGGTCATATTCGAATGGCATGTGGGTCACGAGGTCAACGGCATCGGTGCCCGTCAAGGCGCACTGGACCCTGACAAGTTTCTGGTCAGCTGGCAGCGCGGCGACGCGACGACCGCCGACGTGCTGTCGCCGAACTGGGATTTCTGGGCCGCCGCCGCCCGCGAGCTCGACGAACTGCGTGCCGACTACGGTATTGCGCCCTTGCTGCCTGCGCACGCCGCGGTAGGCGAAGAGGTGACCGTCGCTGCCCGGGCCGACCCGACCGCGAAGTAATAAAAATGTCGGAAGAAGTTGACATGTCGGGAAAACCCGACATATATTGTGCGGGTGGCCAATCCCGACCGCATCTGTGATCGCATCTTCACCGCGTTGGCAAACCCGGTGCGGCGCAAGCTCCTTGAAATCCTGAGCTGTCAGTCCCTATCAGCCGGGGAACTCAGCGAGCGGTTCGAGCTGAGCCGTCCGGCCGTTGCCGAACATCTCAAGGTGCTGCGCGACGCCGGGTTGGTCGCCGACGAGGCGCAGGGTCGCCGCCGCATCTACCGGTTGACCGCCGAACCGTTGGCCGAACTCGGCGACTGGTTGCATCCGTTCGAAAAGCTCTGGCGGACAAGGCTTGCCGCGTTGGCCGAAAAGACGGACAACGAGTAACTCATCCGGTGGTCGCAGACCGCCGCCACGAAAGGACTCTTAATGCGCGCAGTGGTCATCACCAAGCACGGAGACCCGTCGGTACTGCAGGTCCAGCAGCGGCCGGACCCGCCGCCGCCCGGCCCGGGCCAGCTGCGGGTTGAGGTGCGGGCCGCCGGCGTCAACTTCGCCGACCACCTCGCCCGAGTGGGACTGTACCCGGACGCGCCCAAGCTGCCGGCGGTCGTGGGTTACGAAGTCGCCGGCACGGTGACCGCCGTCGGCGACGGTGTCGATCCGGCTCGGATCGGCGAAAGGGTCTTGGCGGGAACGCGTTTCGGCGGCTACGCGGAAATCGTCAACGTCGCCGCTGCCGACTCGGTAGCACTGCCCGACGCGGTCAGTTTCGAGCAGGGTGCCGCGGTCCCGGTGAATTATGCGACCGCGTGGGCCGGGCTGCACGGTTACGGCTCGTTGCGCGCCGGCGAGCGGGTGCTCATCCACGCCGCCGCAGGTGGCGTGGGCATTGCTGCCATCCAATTCGCCAAAGCCGCCGGCGCCGAAATCCACGGCACCGCATCTCCGGGCAAGCACCGCAGGCTCGCCGAACTCGGAGTGGATCATGCGATCGACTACCGTCAGGACGGCTGGTGGAAGGGCCTGGGACCCTACGACATGGTGCTGGACGCACTGGGCGGCACTTCGCTGCGTCGCTCCTATCATCTGCTGCGTCCCGGCGGACGGCTTGTCGGCTACGGGATTTCGAACATGCAAGAGGGTGAGAAGCGTTCGCTGCGTAAGGCCGCGCCGCACGCACTGGCGATGCTGCGCGGGTTCAACCTCATCGACCAGCTCTCGGACTCGAAGACCGTCATCGGGCTCAACATGCTCAAGTTGTGGGACGACCGCGGCTCCCTCGAGCCGTGGATCACACCGCTGAGCAAGGCGCTGCACGACGGGACGGTGGCGCCGGTCGTGCACGCGGCGGTCCCGTTCGCCGAGGCGCCGGAAGCGCACCGGATCCTGGCGGCCCGGGAGAACATCGGCAAGGTCGTGCTGGTTCCGTAAGCAGATGGTTTCATCCGGTGCCGGCGCGGTTATGTTTGCGGCATGGCTGTCACCGAATCCCGCGAGGTCGTCATCGAGGCGACGCCCGAGGAGATCATGGATGTGTTGCTCGACATGGAGACGCTGCCGGAGTGGTCTTCGGTGCACAAGACCGTCGACGTCCTCGAGCGCGATGACCAGGGTCATCCGCTCAAATCGCGGCAGGTCGTCAAACTCGTCGGGTTCACCGAAGAACAGGTGCTGGCCTACATGGTGCACGACGACGGGGTGAGCTGGACCTTGGTGGAAGCCAGGCAGCAGAAGGCCCAGGACGGGCGTTACACCCTGATTCCCGACGGCGACTCCACCCGCGTGCGTTTCGACCTGACCGTCGAATTGAGTGCGCCGGTGCCTGGCTTCTTTGTCAGGCAGGGTGCCAAAGCCCTGATGGACACCGCGACCAAGGGGCTGCGCAAGCGCGTCCTGAAGGTGAAGAAGGGCGCCTGAGAAGCTACGTCGCCGAGCCCGCATCCTCGAGGGCTTGGTAGGCGGCGTTGTATCCCGGCGTGAAAGTGATGCCGGGTCCGCCGTGGCATCCCGCACCGCCGAGGTAGAGACCGGCGATCGGGATCGGGAAATCGAGAAAGCCCCTGGGGCCGGGACGGTTTGGCCCCATCAGGTCCGGGTGCAGCAGCCCGTGACAGAAATCCCCCGCCGGGGCCGCGAACATGGTGCTCATGTGATAGGGCGCGAACGTGATGTGGCGGAGCACGATGTCCTTGAAGTTCGGGGCGAATCTGGTGATCTTGTCGATAACCCGTTGCGCCATCTCATTCTTGAGATGCCCATGCTGGTCGCGGGCGACTTCCACCGGGAAGGCGTACGCGTAGGCGCTGGCGGCGTGCTTGCCGGGCGGGGCGAGGCCCGGGTCGTGCACTGACGGGATCTGCATGCCCATCGACGGGTTGTCCGGGACGATGCCGCGCCGACTGTTCTCCCAGTGCCGCTGTTGCTCTTCCGGTGAGCCGAAAATGCCGATCGACATCTGCATGCCCTCCTCGTTCAGCAGCTCATAGGGCGCCGCGAACTCCGGCAGGCCGTCGAGGGCGAAGTGCATCTGGATGAACGAGGCGCGGTGGTCTCGGTCTGAGACGCGCGAAACAAGTTCGGCAGGTACATGTTCCGGGTCGATCAACTCGATCAGAGTGAGATCGGGCGCGAGATTGGACACCACGATCGGCGCGGTGATGGTCGAGCCGTCCCGCAGTCGAACGCCGGTCACTTTGCCGCGATCGACGAGTATCCGCTCGACCTTGGCGCGGAACCGGATCTCACCGCCGTGGGAACAGAAGAGCCCGCGCAGATGCTCGGTGAGTGCGCCGATGCCGCCCTTGAGTTTGGTCATCATTGGGGCGTTGTTGTCGGGCACCGCCAGGGCGAATGCCAGGCAGGTCGCGCTGCCCGGCGTGTAGGGACCCCGGTAGGTGGAGTTCACCGCCAGGAAGGCCAGCATGCCGCGCATCACCGCGTGCCTGTCCTGGTCGGGCAGATAGCGGTCGATGACGTCCATCGCCGAGCCGAACAGCATCTCGTGGATCGCCCGACGCTCCGCCTGGTTGGCCGCACAGGCGTACATCTCGTCGAGCGTCTTCGGCGGTTTACGAACATCGAAGCGGCCCAGCGCTTTCGCCGGCCCCTGGCTCCAGCCGACGAGTTCGGCCATTCCGGTGACCGCCTCGAAGCCGTGCTTCTCCCCCAGATGGGTCATCAGTTGCATCGGGTCGCGGTAGAAGACCAACGGTTCTTCGCCGTTTTCGCCGATGTTGGTGGACATCACGTCGGGTTCGACGGTGGGCAGTCTGTCCAGGCCGAGATCTTTGGTGATCTGGCTGGCCGTCGGGAACTGTACGGAACCGGCGATCTCGTAACGGAACCCGTCGATCAATTCGACGGTTGCCGCCATGCCCCCCGCGTAGGTGTTGGCTTCCAGGCAGACCGTGCGCAGTCCCGCCCGTTGCAGAATCGCCGCTGCGGTCAATCCATTGTGCCCGGCGCCCACCACGATCGCGTCGAAATCCGTCACCGTCCGACCTCCTCACCGAGACCCGCCCGGCAAGAATATGTCAGTACTGACAAAATTTGAAGATGTCAGCACTGCCGTCTTTGGGTCGGATACCATCCGTGTGGACATGAGCGCCCCGATGAACGGTCACCAGGTGCGGCGCCGGTCGACGCATGAGGCGCTTCGGCTGGCGGCGCTGAAATGCTTTGCGGGTAAGGGATTCGCCAACGTCACCGTGACGGAGCTGGCCCGCGAGGCGGGCGTCACCCAGCGCACCTTCTTCCGGCATTTCCCGACCAAAGAGGCGGTGCTGTTCCAGGACTACGAGACACAGCTGGAATGGCTGGCCGAGGCGCTGGCCGGTCGGCCGGCGTCGGAGCCGCTTTTCGACGCGGTGCTGGCCAGTGTCGGCGCCTTCCCGCACGATCTCGAAGTGGTCCGCCAAGCCGCGACCGCCCGCGCCGAGTTGATCAGTGCCGAGCGCATCGCCGGGCACCTACGGGTCGTGCAAGCCTCATTCGCCGCCGTGCTGACCGAATTCGTCCGGGCCCGGCATCCCGAAGTGCCCGACATCGACCTGGTCGCCGACGTGGCCGGCTCCACGCTGGCGGCGGCTCTTGTTGCGGCAGTGGAACACTGGGGCCGCGACGGCTGTCTTGGCGATCTCGGCGAATTGGTGGCCAAGAGCCTGGAACTGGTGCGCTCCGGGTTGGCGCCGCTGGCCTGATGGGCGTCAGCGGCGTTCGCCGGTGGCCAGGCGCTCCAATGCCTTGCGCAACGCCTCGTCCCGCTCGCCCCTGCTGAGTTCCATCAGCGCTGTCTCGGCGATCGCCGCAACGAGCAATACCGCGATCGATTGCGCTGAGGTCCAACCCAGTGCAGTCAGGTCGGGCAGCATGAGGGATGCGGCGTTCGCGTTGCGGTCGGCGACTAAGTCACCGAGGCTGGCCTCGGTGCGCGACTGGACCAGCAGCGCCTTGGTGGCCGGTTCGGCCAGACAACCGTCGAGGTAGGCATTCATTCCGGCTCTGAGCCGGTCTTTGCCGGGCGGAAGGTCTGCCGTGGCCGCGGCGATCAGTTCCTCCAAGCGAAGATGGAAGCGGGTATGGAGCGCGCGAATGTAATCGGACCGGCTGGTCCAATGCTGATAGAAGCTGCCCTTGGCCATGTTCGCCTCGCCGACAATGGCGTTGACGGAAATTCTGGTCAAGTCGGCGGTCCCTAACAGCCGCTGGCCGGCATCCAGCAGTGCAGTCCGGCCTGGCTCAGGCGATCTCACGTCGCGAAGCCTCCCATGGTGACTCTTGTCAACCTCCTTGTGGAAGCGTTCGGTGTGACCGACCAGTCGGTCAAGCACGACGGGAGATTGCCATGACCACTGTCCACACCAGGGCGGGCCGCGTCGCCTGTCGCGAACTCGGAAGTGGGCCAGCCATTTTGCTCTTGCACGCAACGTTGCACGATCGGCATGATTTCGACCCGATCGTCGACCGGCTCGCCCGGCATTACCGCACCATCGCCGTGGACTGGCCGGGGCACGGGGAATCGGATTCAGTGGCCGCCGGCGCCGCACCCACTGCTCCACTATTCGCCGATGTACTTGAAGACGTGGTCGACGGTCTCGCTCTTTCGCGCGTACTGGTTGTCGGAAATTCGGTCGGCGGGTTCGCCGCGGCGCGGCTAGCGATCAATCGCCCCGACTGCGTCGCAGGCCTGGTCCTGGTTAATTCCGGTGGGTTCGTTCCGTGGGATCCTCTGTCTCGTAGCTTCTGTCGCTTGATGGGCACGCCAGCCATATTCCGCCGCGCCGCGCCGCTGTTCGTTCGGAGTTACATGAAAGTCAGGACCGACAGCGACCGCCGGATCGCCGAGCGCGCGATCGCACGCGCTGAATCAGTCGACGGTGCCCGCGCCGCGGCGTCGCTGTGGCGTAGCTTCGCGACGCCCGAGCACGATTTGCGCAGCCGTGCCGCCGAGCTGACTGCGCCGACGCTGATCGTCTGGGGCGGGAGTGATATTGCGATACCGCTGCGCGCCGGGCGAGCTACTCAGGAGTCCATCAGCGGATCCCGTTTCGAGGTCCTCGATACCGGGCACGTCGTGTTTTCCTCGGATCCCGACGGCTTCCTCGCCGTCGCCGAGCCGTTTCTGGGGGCGGTCAGCTCTCGGAGGTGAGGGCGGACCCGCAACGAAGGCACAACGATGACACTCAAGACGCGCCTGACCGATTTCCTTGCCATTGAGCATCCGATCCTGTTGGCGCCGATGGCCATGGTCTCCGGTGGCCGGCTGGCCGCCGCGGTCACTGCCGCGGGCGGCCTGGGGCTCGTCGGCGGCGGCTACGGCGACGCGGCCTGGCTGCGTTCGGAGATCGGCGACGCAGACGGTGCCCGCGTCGGATACGGCTTCATCACTTGGAGCGTGGCGCGCAACCCGGAGCTGCTCGACATCGTGCTGGCCCAGCGGCCGCCGACGGTCATGCTGTCATTCGGCGAGCTCGAGCCACTCGGGGACCGCATCCGCCGGGCCGGTGTTCCGTTGACCGCGCAGGTGCAGACCCTGGCCCAGGCGCGGCGGGCGCTGGATGTCGGAGCAGACGTCATCGTTGCCCAGGGCGCCGAGGCGGGCGGGCATGGGATGAGTGCCCGCTCGACCTTCACGCTGGTACCGCAGGTCGTCGACCTGGTCGCCGAACGTGCGGCGTCGACACTGGTGGTGGCGGCCGGGGGCGTCGCCGACGGTCGCGGACTGGCCGCAGCTCTTGCGCTCGGCGCCGACGGGGTCTTGGTCGGCACCAGGTTCTGGGCATCCGCCGAAGCCCTGGTGTCAGCCGCGGCGCACCAAAGGGCTATCGCGGCCGACGGCGACGAGACGCTGCGGACAAGCGTCTTCGACCTTGTGCGACAACGTGATTGGCCCGAGGGCTACGATCTGCGGGTGGTGAGCAATGCGCTGATCCGCCGCTGGCATGCCAACCCGGACGAACTGCTCGCACGGCTGCCGGAGGCCATCACCGCTTACCGAAAGGGAGTCGCCGCCGAGGATTTCGACGTCGACACCGTGCTGGTCGGTGAGGCCGTCGGGCTTATCCACGACATTCGGCCCGCCGCCGATATCGTGGCGGCGATGGTCAGTGACGCGGCGCGAATCCTCAACCGAGACAACGCCTAAGAACGTTCGAGGATCAGATCCGCGAGTCGTCGGCGGTCGACCTTGCCGGTCGCGTTGTAGGGAATATCGTCGACTAGAGCCAGTCGTTCCGGCAGCTTGAAATAGGCGATCATTTCCCGGCAGTGGGCGCGTAGCTCGTCGAGTGTCACGGCTGCCCGGGCTACCACCGCGGCGCCCACCCGCTGTCCGAGTTCGTCGTCGGATATTCCGGCGACCGCGACGTCGCGGACCGCCGGGTGGGAACGCAACGCCTCCTCGACTTCGATAGGCCCGAACTTCTCTCCGCCACGGTTGATGGTGTCGCGCAGCCTGCCGCTGGGGAAGATGTAGCCGTCGGCGTCCACCCGGCCCAGATCGCCGGTGCGTAGCCAGCCCGCCACGGTGTTGACCGGGGAGTTCACCCACAACTCACCGACAGCCCCCGGCTTCACATCGGTGCCGGTAGCCGGATCCACCACGCGTACTCCGACCCCGGGCAACGGCCGGCCGACCGATCCCGCCCGTGCCGGATCGTAGTGGTCTTCCGGCGTCAGGTTGGCGTAGGTCCCCATCGTCTCGGTTTGGCCGAAGACGTTGGTGAACGCGACATGCGGCAGCTGGGCGATTGCTTTGCGCATCAACGCGCTCGGCGCTGCCGCGGCGCCGTACGTGATGGCGGCCAGCGACGACAGATCGGCGGCGGTGAAGTCAGGATGATCCAAAATCCGGTGCAGCATTGTCGGGACCAGGAACATGCCGGTGACCCGATGCCGCGCGACGAGGCGTAACCATTCCCCGGCGTCAAACCGCTGTTGCACCACCAAGGTGTTGCCCGAGTACAAGCTGGCGAGCAGTCCCAGGGAACCCCCGATGTGAAAGTAGGGCACACACATCATCACCGGTGTGGGTGGGATGTCCGGTGCGAACGGCCGCGATGTTCTGCTCAAACGCGCCGCCAGTTGGCGACTGCCGATCTCCACGGTCTTCGGCAACCCGGTCGTACCGCTGGTGAACAGGACCATGGCCGCGCGATCTGCCTGCGCCCCGGCGGTTTCGGCCGTCACCGGCGCGTCGGTCTCGATGAGTTCGGCGGCTGTCAGCGTCGTCACCGACGCGGGTAGCCGGTCAACGAACGTCTCCCCCGCCACCGCCACCGAACAGCACCCGGCGTTGGCCAGCAGCGCACGCACCTCCGCGGGGGTCAGCGCGGGGTTCATCAATGCCGCGGCGGCCCCGAGGCGCGCCGCTGCGAGAAGTGCGGCGATGGACAGCAGGCTCGCGGTGTCGACGACCGCCACCCGGTCGCCAGGGATGACCCCGGCGGCCGCGAGCCCGCCGGCGCACCGGCGCACGGCGTCATCAAGGGTCCGGTAGCTGATCTGGTGGCCGTCGATGATCAGGGCGGTCCGCTGCGGATCGGCGACCGCAGCGGCGTCGATGATGGTGCCGAGATTCATGAATCCTTAGTACAGGGGCGACCAGGAGGAGGTGCGCAGCAGCCGGCTGGTCCACTGGTCGCGCAGGTCCAGTGCGTCGTGCAGCCAGGTCCCGGGTGTCCGGTACTCCGCCGGAATATGGCTTCGGAGCAGGTCGAGCAGCGCTTCGGGCCGGCTGATCCGCTGCATCAGGATGACTTCACGGCGCAGATGGCTGCCGAGTGCCGGCTGGAAAGAGGCGTCCATCTTCAGCATGGAGGACGGCTGCTCGAGGCTGCGGGCGTACACCTCGCCGCACCGGACGATGTACTCCTCGAACTTGTCCTCGTAGGGCCACATGGTGTCCTCCATGTACAGGCTCATGTCATGCTCGCGGCCGTCGACGGGAACCTCGTCGAAGGCCACGTCCTGCATCGGCGACCAGGGCAGCGGAACCAGCAGTTTGGCGTCGACGCCGTGGCGCAGTTCGTCGGCGTGGTGCATCCAATCCCGCAGATCGCCCTGCTGGACCCGCTTGGTTAATCGCTCCCAGGCGGCTCCGTCGCGCACCGCCGTCACGGTAATGACGGTGTAGGCGGGTCCACTGCCCTGCGCCTGGTTGGTGTACCAGAGCAGTCGCGCCTCGTCGGCAGCGGCCAGCATCGGCATCCAACCATCACGAAATGCGGCCTCGAACTCGTCCTCGGAGCGGCCTCGCACCGTATGGACTTCGTGCATGAAAAGCAACGACCAGGACCTCCCACGCGGCGCTCGCTTCTGAACGCCCGCTCGCTCATCTACTGGCAGGACGTTAATTGCAGCGAATCGTCCTGTCCACGTGGGTCCCGACGCGAGCGTCAATTTTGCCTGGCGCGTGTTGCGGTCCTTCCAGTGTGTCGCGGTACGTTCGAACAGGCACGGCTGGTGAAAGGGACGGGATGGATATCGCTTCAGTGGACGAACTGCTCACCACTACCCGAGCGGTACGCAAACGTCTCGACCTCACCCGTCCGGTGGGTCGCGAGGTCATCATGGAATGCATCCGCCTGGCGATGCAGGCGCCCACCTCCCAGAATGCGCAGGACTGGCGCTGGGTCGTGGTCACCGATCCCGGCAAGCGCGCCGCGATCGCCGAGATCTATCGCAGCGTCGGTGCCGACTATCTGGTACATGCGGAAGCCAACGCCACCGATCCGCAGACCCAGCGGGTGTACCGCAGCGCGCTGAGCCTGACCGACACGCTGGCCAAGGTCCCGGTGCACGTCATCCCATGCCTGTTGCAGTCGATCGACGAGAGCAATCGACTTCTTGCGGCGTCGGCCTGGGCGTCGATCATCCCGGCCGGCTGGAGCTTCCTGCTGGCCTTGCGATCGCGCGGTCTGGGATCGGTGTGGACGACGATGCACCTAGCCAAGGAACGCGAGGTCGCCGACTTGCTCGGTATCCCCAACACCGCCACACAGGCCGCACTGTTCCCCGTGGCGTACACGATCGGGACCGAATTCCGGCCTGCGGCGCGGCCGCCCGCGGAAACGATCACTTTCTTCGACGCATGGGGCGACGACTGATGCAGTCCTACACGGTGCGTTTCCACGTCGATGCGCCACCGGCAAAGGTGTGGCGGGTTTTGCATCCTCCGGTTCCGCCGAATTCGCCGCGGCCGCGGGTGCTGACCTGGCCGACGGGCAGCATGGAAATACTCAACGAGGGCGACGAGGCGGGTGAAGGGCTGGTTCGTACCTGCATCTTCCCGGTGCCGAAGTATCTGCTGTCCGGCGGCCGGGGACGGTCATGGGAAACCGTCACCGAGGCGAAGATCAACAAGGTGTCGCGCTATATCGCCATCGGTAAGCCGTTGTGGTCCCGGGCCGAGGGCTACCACCAGCTCGAGGAGCAGCCGGACGGCACCACCGTGCTGACCTTTCACGAGACTTACCACGCCCACAACCCGGTGTTGCGTTTTCTGCTGGAGCGTCCGGTGCACGCCCGAATCTCGCGCGACAACCTCGACACCTACGAACATGCGCTCGGCTACGCCGGCGCCGTGCGCCGCCTGAGCTGACCGCCGCACCGACCCGCACCGAACGGCACTGACCGGTGTTAAAAAGACCAACATGGAATCGGCCTCTGAAATGCTGAAATCAGCAGTCACTGGCAAATCCAAAAAGCGGACGTATCCCGTGCCTGCCACTGGATGACAGCATCTGCTTTCGACGCCGAAATTCAGTTCTAGAACTCCATTTTGGACTAATTGATCGCAATGAATTGCTGCGCGTCTTTGGAAAGTAATGCAAAAATTTCCGTCGCGGCCAGCGAATACACCCGCAGTTTCATCGCGCGTCAACGGCGAGGAGTTGTCATCGTGACGGTACGGTCCCACGTGCACCCGCTCCGGCGCATCGCCGGCAGCGAAACCGTCCGGTCGGAGACGTTGTCTGCAGGGCGGCGTGCCGAACTGCTGGACCGGATGTACGACGTCTACACCCAGACGATGCACGGCCACACCCGCGAACAGTTCGAGCAGCACCTGTTCGGCGCCGGCGACCTGCGCCTGACTCTGTACCGCGGCGCTTCTGGCGAGTTCGCCGGTTTCGCCTATATCGGCATCCAGTGTGTGGAGCACGCCGGCCGACCGGTCGCCGCATTCTCGGCGGGCGGATTCTTCCGGCCGGGGTACCACGACGGCGGCGTCTCGGGGATGGCCTTCGGGCTGCGAGAAGCGTTGCGGTTCAAGCTACGGCGGCCGGGCACGGCACTGGGCTACCTGGCTCGCACGTCGTCACCCGTTGCCTATCGGCTGTTCACCCGGACGATGCCTCGGGTGTATCCGAGCCGTGGCCGGCCGATCCCACCCGACATCGATGCGCTGGTTCGCAAGCTCGCCGCCGGGCGCGGATACCGACCGATCGGCGCCGACCCGTGGATCGTGCGGTCCGATGCCGTCCCCCGCAACGCGGCGGGAATGAACCGGTTCGAGAGCCATCCCGACGTCCGGTTCTACCGCGAGCTCAACCCTCACCACGATGAGGCGCTACTGGTGTGGATTCCGCTGACGGCGGTGACCATGCTCGGCGGTCTGTGCCGCCAGGTCCGACTGCGTCTGTCACGGTGAGCGCCCCTGCGCCTGCGCGGTTGCGCGCCCGTCGGCTGCTGTTGGCCCTGGGTGCCGGCGCGCTGTACGGCGGTTGGGCTGCGGTCGCCAATTGCGCCGAAGGCCCCGCAGTGGCGTTGCGCGCAGCGGCGACGCAACTGTTGTTGAGTACCTTTGCGGCATTGGCGTTGGAGTTGCTCATCGAGCGGATCTATCGGTCGGCCCGCACATCCGGGCAGGGTTTCTGGCTTGCCGCTACCGGCGCGTCGACGTCCGCCGGCTCGGCGCTGGCCGCGGGTCACGGATTGATGGGCACTCCTCACATCGCACGAACGATCGCGCCGTCAGTCGTTATCGGCACGGTGTTCTGCTTCGCCTACGCTCGCACGTTGATCGCGGGCCGGGACTCTTCGGTTGACGGTTCGAAATGAGCTCCTCAGCCCGGTAAGCTCGTTACTTATGGGCTCTAAGCAAACGGCGGCGCGGGTCGCGGCCGCAGCGCTGATCGTCGCAGGCTGGCTCGGATTGGCAGGTATCGCCACCGCAGATCCCGAGCCGACGCCTTCGCCGGCTCCATCCCCTGCCCCTGCCGGGGCGCCGGCACCCGCAGGAGTACCGAAGACGACCATTGACCACGACGGCATCTACGCCGTCGGCACCGACATCGCCCCGGGTACCTACAGCACTGCTGGACCCGTAGGCAGCGGCACCTGCTACTGGAAGCGGACGGGCAACCCGGACGGCGCACTCGTCGACAATGCGATGACCAAAAAACCACAGATCGTCCAGATCGAGCCCACCGACAAAACCTTCAAGACCAGTGGTTGCCAGCCCTGGCAGCCCACCAGCGACGCCCCGCCGCCCAACGTTGCGGGTCCGCAGGTGCAAGCCGGGCTGGGGATTCTCAACGGCCTACTCGGGCCGCACTGACCCTGATTCAGGCAGGTGGGGCAAGAGCCGCCTCGACGGTGCTGTACATCGGCAGCAACCGGCGCAGTCCACACGCAGCAATGGTGCGGGCCACGATCGGTTGATTGCTCACCAGGCGCAGGTTGACGCCACGACGACGACAACGCACCGATTCCTGGGCAAGCACCGCGTATGCGCACGAACCCAGGAAATCCAGCTCGCGGATGTCGATCACGAATGGACCCGGGGCAATCGATATGGCTGCGCTCCTGTTGATCAACCGCTGCCAGATCACTTCGTTACTGGCGTCGATATCGCCGCCGACATGAACGACCACTGCCGACCCGGTGCATTCGGTGACCGCCCGCAAGCCGCTGTTCGGATCGCCTAGTTGGGAACTTAGCCGCGTAGTCGAAGGACCTGGCGATGATCCGATCGCGACAGTGTTCATGCGGCAGTATCCCGTCCTGGTGAGGATCTCGCGAGGAGCTCGTATGGAGTTCGTGCCGAGAGACAGCGTAATCGGTGGGCGGTGTCAGCAGGCGGTCTTCGTAAGCACGGTGCTACTTAGCATATGTGCAACAGGGCCTGACAACATAGGATGTCCGCGCGAAATTTCCCGATTGCCCGGGTGCGTTTATTGGCGGCGCCGGCTGGCCCGGCGGGTCAGTAGCGACAGGATCCAGCTAACGATCGACAATAGGATTGCCGCCCAGATTGCGGTCCACCAGAAGTGGTCTATCTGCAGACCCCAGTGGGTGGTGTCCTTGGTGATCTGCGCCGTGATCCACAGCATTAACGCATTGATCACGATGTGGAACAGTCCCAGGGTCAGGATGTACATCGGAATCGACAGAATCTGCACGATCGGTTTGACGATGGCGTTCACCAATCCGAAGAGCACCGCGACCACGAAGATGATGCCGATCCGCTGCAGCGTGCTGTTGCCGCCGACGAAGGTCAAGCCGGGCACGAAAAGGGTGACGACCCACAAGGCGAGTCCAGTCAATGCTGCGCGTACCAGAAAAGCCACCATGGGCAGATCCTGCCACCGACGGGTGCTTCGGGTCGTCTGATTCAGACTCGTCTACTTCGGCCCCGTCTAATTGAGCCCGTAGAAGCGCTGGGCGTTGAGTCCGCCGATCTTTTCCCGCGATTGCCTGCTGATATCGCGTCGCTGCCGCAACCGCTTCGTGCTTTCCGGCCACTCCCCGTCCCAATGTGGGTAGTCGCTGGCGAACATGATGAAGTCGTCACCCAATACGTCGATGACGCCCGGCAGGATCGGCTCTTCCGGTTCGCAGGTCACCCAGATGTTGCCGGCTCGCAGGTAGTCGTGCGGGTCACGGCGCCAGCCACCCTCGATCCAGTCACCGCGCTTCTCGTAATGCTCGTGCAGGCGATCGATGAAGAACGGAACCCACCCGGCCCCGGCCTCCAGAAACGCGACCCGGAGTCCGGGGTGACGATCGAACACACCGCCGGACACCAGCGCCGTCATCGCCGTCATCTGATCGAACGGAAAGCTGATGCAGTGCACCTGGATGTAATTGGTGAAGCGATCGACGCCGATCTTGGGCAGGTGTATGCCGGGCGCGCCGTGGATGCCCAGCGGCATGTTCAGCTGCACGGCAGCGGCGTAGAAACGGTCAAGGTCGGGGTGATCGAGATTGCGGGTTTTCAGCGCCGGAGGGACCAGCGTCGCGACCAATCCCAGCTCCTTGGCTTCGACCATGATGTCGACGGCCACCTCGCCGTGTTCGATCGGCGTCACGGCCACACCGCGCAACCGGCCATGCGTCGGTTCACAGAAATCGGCGATCCACTGGTTGTAGAGGCGCGCGAAACCGGCGGCGAATACCGGATCTTCGAGGCTGGGCACGCAGAGCCCGAGGCTGGGATAGAGCACCATGGTGTCCAGATGATCGCGGTCGGCGTCGGCGAGCACTCCCTCAGCCGTCGAGCAATTGATGCCCGGCGCCCTGGTGATGCCGTGCTCGGGCGGGCATCCGGCGCCCGGGCCGGTGTCTTCGGGATAGTTGCGGCCTTCGATCGTCAGCCGCGGCCGTCGATCGTTGCTCAACTGCACACGATCCGGCCAGCGTTTCAACGCCTCAAAAGCAAGAGTCGAGTTTTCGGCGACGTGTCCATCGGCATCGATGATCCGCATATGTCCGGAACATACCCGCATGCGCGGCGGACTCGCGATATCGCGACACGTAGGCCACGATGCTCTCGTGACGAGACAGCGGTTGACCAGCGACCAGCGCAACTCCTTCTTGGCAGCTTTCCTGGGTTGGACGATGGACGCCTTCGATTTCTTCATCGTCGTGCTGGTTTACGCCGACATCGCCGAGACGTTCCACCGCAGCAGGACTGAGGTCGCGTTCGTCACGACGGCGACACTCGTGATGCGTCCCGTCGGCGCGTTGCTGTTCGGGCTGTGGGCTGACCGGGTCGGCCGACGGCTGCCCTTGCTGGTCGACGTGCTGTTCTACTCGGTGGTGGGGTTCCTGTGCGCGTTCGCGCCGAATTTCACCGTGCTGGTGATCCTGCGACTGCTGTACGGCATCGGCATGGGCGGAGAGTGGGGGTTGGGCGCGGCGCTGGCTATGGAGAAGGTTCCCACCGAGCGGCGCGGGTTTTTCTCCGGTTTGCTGCAGGAGGGTTACTCGTTCGGTTATCTGCTGGCCAGCCTGGCCTCGCTGGTGGTCATGAACGGGTTCGGCTTGTCTTGGCGCTGGTTGTTCGCGTTGAGCATCGTCCCTGCCATGATCAGCTTGATCATCCGTTACAAGGTGGAGGAATCCGAGGTCTGGGAGGCCGCCCAGGACCGCATGCGGCTGACCAAAACCCGGGTGCGCGACGTCCTGCGCGAGGCCAAGGTCATCCGTCGGTTTTTCTACCTGGTATTGCTGATGACCGCCTTCAATTGGATGAGTCACGGCACCCAGGACGTCTACCCCACCTTCCTCAAGGCAACCGACGACCACGGTGCGGGTCTATCCAGCGCGACCGCGCGCTGGCTCGTCATCGTCTACAACGTCGGCGCCATCGTCGGCGGACTGGCCTTCGGCACGTTGTCCCAGCGCTTCAGCCGCCGCTACACCATCGTGTTCTGCGCCGTACTAGCCCTGCCGATCGTGCCGATCTTCGCCTATTCGCGCACCGCGGCGATGTTGTGTCTGGGTTCGTTTCTGATGCAGTTTTTCGTGCAGGGGGCGTGGGGTTGCATCCCGGCCCATCTCACCGAGCTGTCGCCGGACGCCATCCGCGGCCTGTATCCGGGCGTGACGTATCAGTTGGGCAATTTGCTGGCGGCGTTCAACCTGCCGATCCAGGAGCACCTGGCCGAAACGCACGGCTACCCGTTCGCACTGGCGGCGACGATTGTGCCGGTGCTGGTGATGGTGGCGTTGTTGACGCTGATCGGCAAGGACGCCACCGGAATTCGGTTCGGCTCGGCGGAAAGTGCGTTTCTCCCGGCTAAGAGCTGAGTGCCCGCAGCAGCATGTGCATGGCTACCGTGGTGGAGCGTTCCCGGACGTCGGAACGGTTGCCGGGTAGCCTCAGCGTGCGGGTGACGGTCGGACCGTCGCTGCATGCGACGGTGAAACAGACTGTGCCGACGGGCTTTTCCTCTGTTCCGCCGCCGGGCCCGGCGATTCCGGTGATGGCGACCGCGGTATCGGCGTCGAAGCGTTTGAGCGCACCCGCGGCCATCGCCTCGGCCACCGGCTCGGAAACCGCGCCGTATCGGCCGATCAGGGCGGCGTCGACGCCGAGTAGTTCCACCTTGGCCTCGTTCGAGTAGGAAACCACGCCGCCGGTCACGTATTCCGAGGATCCGGGGCGGTCGGTCGGCCGGGCCGCCAACAGCCCGGCGGTGCAGGATTCCGCCGTCGCGATCCGACGCCCGGCCAGCAGCCGCGCGACCAGATCGTCGACCTGCGAGCCATCCTCGGAGAACACCTGTTCGCCGTGGCGCTCGCGCAGCATTTCGGTCAGTTGTGCGTAAGTTTCCGCAGCGTCGGGTTCGTAGCGCGTCACGATCTCCAGTTCACCGCGTCTGAGGCAGGTGGTGATTTCCAGGGAAGCGAAGCCGGGAATCGCGGTCTCGGCGTCGCGCAGCGTCTCGGCCAGCCCCGACTCCGGCAGCCCGAACATTCGCACCATCTCCTGGCGATAGACGGTGCGGCCGGCGATCGCGTCCTGCACTCCGGAGGTCTCAATTGCTCTGCGCCACATGGGTTGCAATTCGCGAGGGGGGCCAGGCAGCACCAGCACGGTCGGCTTGCCTGGCACGACCACTCCCGGTGCGGTACCCACCGGGTCAAGAATCTGCGCACCAACCGGAACCATCGCCTGCTTGCGGTTGGCCGCCCGCACCGACTCGAACTTTCCCGGTTCCATCAGCGCGGCGAACGCGGGATTGCGCGCCATCAGGGACTTGAGGATCTCGGCGATCCTGTTCTCCAGCGCTTCGTCGAGCTTCAGCTCACGTCCACAGAACCGGGCTACCACCTCGACCGTCATATCGTCGGCCGTCGGGCCCAGGCCACCGCTGGTGATGATCAGGTCGACCCCTTGGTCGGCCATGAATCGCAGCTGCGCCTCGATGTCGGCCGGACGGTCACCACAGATGGTGATGTGCGCCAGTTCGACGCCCAATTCCAGCAGCCGGTCAGCGAGCCAGGGGCCGTTGCGGTCCTGTACTCGCCCGGTCAGAACCTCGGTGCCGGTGACTACGATTCCTGCGCGTGCGCTCACCGTGCCGAGCCTACGCAGGTGTCAGATGACGCTTCCGTTGGTGCCGTTGGTGCCGAAGCCGGCCGGCCCGTTGCCGCCGTTGCCGCCCTTGCCGACCGTTGTGCTGCCACCAGCACCCACATGGGCGTCGCCGCCGTTGCCGCCGTTGCCGCCCTTGGCGGTGGCCAGGCTGCTGGTACCCCCGTTGCCGCCATCTCCGCCGATGCCTTTGCCGGTGCCATCGGAGTAACCCAGGCCGCCGGCTCCACCAGAGCCGCCCTGTGCGCCGCTTCCGCCGAGACCTCCCAGGCCGCCGCTTGCGGCGGCGGCGCTGCCGGTATTGGTGATGAATCCGGTTCCGCCTGCCCCGCCGGCGCCGGCGGTGCCGCCATTCGCCCCGCCGCCGGCGGCTCCGGCGCCGCCGGCGGCGGAGCCGAGGCCCTGGTTGGTGGCGTTGCCTCCGGCGCCGCCATTGCCGCCGTTGCCGCCGGTCGCGCCGCCTGCCGCCCCGGCCCCACCCTTGCCGCCGGTGGCGCTGCCGGCCGAGGTTTGCTCGGAAACGAAAGCATCGCCGCCGAGACCGCCGGCCCCGCCGTTTCCAGTTGTCGAACCTGCGCTGCCTAGGCCGCCATTGCCGCCCTTCGCGTTGCCGGTTCCGCTGTTGGCGGCCTGCCCGCCATTACCGCCTGCGCCGCCGCTGGTTGTGCCGTTGCCGCCGTTGCCGCCGAGGCCGCCCGTGGCAGTACCGGCAGCGGTATGAATGGCCTGTCCGCCAGTGCCGCCGGCGCCGCCGGTGCCGTTGGTAGCGACGCCGCCGGTTCCGCCGGTGCCGCCGACGGCCCCGCTCGCGCCGAGGCCGCTCTTGCTTTGAGCGTTGCCGCCGTCACCGCCGCGTCCCAGGACGCCACTGTTGTCGGCGCCGCTGCCGCCGGAGCCGCCATTGCCGCCGGTGGCGGCGGCCGACGAGCCGGTGTTCGAGATGACGGCGTCGCCACCTCGTCCGCCGGCTCCCCCGCCGGCGATGGCACCGGTGCTGCTGCCGCCGGCACCGCCAGTGCCGCCATTGGCGCCCCCCAAGCCGGTCGTAGATGCTCCGCCTCCGGATCCGCCTTTCCCGCCGTTGAACCCGCTGCCACCGGCACCGCCGGTGCCGCCCTTCGCCACCGCCACGGAGCCGGAGTTGTCAACGGTCGCGGTGCCACCGTCGCCACCCAACCCGCCGCTTCCGGTCCCGGTTCCACCCGCGCCCCCGTTACCGGCGGCGCTGATTCCCACGCCGAAATTGGTCGCATCGCCGCCTTTGCCGCCTGCTCCGCCAGTGCTGCCACCGCCGCCCTTGCCGCCGTTGCCTCCGGTGGCCCCACCGGTCGACGTGGAGGTGTTGACCTGCGCGGCACCGCCGGCGCCACCGGCACCGCCGGCTCCGATGGTTCCGGCGGCGCCGTCTGCGCCGCCGCCACCGGTGGCGGGGCCTGTTCCGCCGATGTTGAGCGCGGAGCCGCCGCTGCCACCCGCACCGCCGTTGGCGCCGCTACCCGCTGCACCGCCCGCGCCGCCAGTGGCGCTGCCGCCACCGGCTTGAGTCGCCGCACCGCCGGTGCCGCCGGCTCCGCCGGTGCCGGTAACACCGGTGGCCGTGCCGCCGGCGCCGCCGGTACCGCCGATGGCGGCCGTCGTCGCACTGTTCCCCTCGCCCGAGCCCCCGTCGCCACCGCGACCGCCGCTGACGCCGGTACCGCCGGCACCTCCAGTTCCGCCCTTGGCGGTAGCCGCCGACGTCGTATTGGTGATGGCGGCGTCACCGCCTCGACCGCCGCTTCCGCCGAGACCCGTGGTCCCGGTACCGCCCGCGCCGCCGGTGCCCGGCGTGACACTTCCGGTTCCGCTCGTAGTCGCCGCACCGCCGGACCCGCCCTTGCCCCCGCTCTGGCCGTTGCCGCCGGCTCCACCGTCGCCACCGGTCGCAGCTGACGTGGAGTTGGGGTTGGAGATGGTGGCGGTTCCGCCGTCGCCGCCGGTTCCCCCGGCACCTGCGGTGCCGTTGGCGCCGGAGCCGCCGGCTCCGGCGATCGTGCTTCCCTTGCCGGTGTTCGTCGCGTCGCCTCCGAGCCCGCCGCCGCCGCCTGCCGGGCCAGCGGCGCCCGCGCCACCCTTGCCGCCGGTAGCGGTGGCGTTCGAGCCGCTGTTGTCGATCTGTGCGCTGCCACCGTTGCCGCCGGCACCGCCGACTCCGCCGGTTGTGGTGTTTCCGTCTGCGCCGTCGCCACCGACGGCGCTGCCAGTTCCGCTGTTGATCCCACTGCCACCGTCGCCGCCGGCTCCGCCGCCGCTCGCGCCCTTACCGCCCGCTCCGCCGGTGCCGCCCGCGCCGGTGCCCGCTCCGGTATGGGATCCCTGGCCGCCGGCGCCGCCACTACCGCCGGTGCCGGTCGTTGCGGTGCCGCCGGCGCCACCGGTGCCGCCCTTGGCAGTGGCCGCAGAGGCGGCGTTGGTGACGGTCGCGGCACCGCCTTGACCACCCGCTCCGCCGTCACCGAGGCCGGCGCCACCCTTGCCGCCAGCGCCGGGAGTGACATTTCCTATTCCGGTCGTGGACGCCGAGCCACCGGCTCCGCCGTTGCCGCCATTGGTGGCACCGACACCGCCGTCTCCGCCGGCGCCGCCGACGGCAGTTGCCGTGGAGCTGTTGTTGGAGATGCTCGCGGAGCCGCCGCCACCGCCGGCTCCGCCCACGTCGTCGATTCCCTGGCCGCCGGCCCCGCCGGCCCCGGAGAAGACTCCACCCGTGCCGTTGGTTGATGCGGCGCCGCCCGAGCCGCCGGCCCCGCCGATGGGACCATCGGCGCCTGCTCCGCCGGTGCCGCCTTTAGCGATGGCCGACGACGCGTTGTTGTTGATCTGCGCGCCTCCGCCGCTGCCACCCGCTCCCCCGGTGTCTCCGGCGGCGCCATTCGCACCGGCTCCGCCAGTGGCGTTGCCGGTTCCGGTCTGGATCGCAGAACCTCCGCCACCGCCGGCCCCACCTGTCGCGGACCCCTGACCGCCGGTCCCGCCGTCTCCGCCGAACGCGCGACCGACTCCGGCGTGTTCAGCGCCACCGCCGGCGCCTCCGCTTCCGCCGGAGCCGGACGGGGTGTTGCCGCCGAGCCCGCCGGTACCACCGGTCGCGGTCTGGTTGGAGGTGGTGTTGAGGATGCGTGCGGTGCCACCGATGCCGCCGGCGCCGGCGGAAGCGGTAGTGCCATCGCCACCATTGCCGCCTGTGCCGGCGGTGACGCCTCCCGTTCCCTTGGTGATCGCGTCGCCGCCAGACCCGCCCTTACCGCCGGCGGTGCCGGCAGCACCAGCGCCGCCCTTGCCGCCGGTAGCCGCGGCGCTGGACCCGGTGTTAGTCACCTCTGCTTGACCGCCGCCTCCGCCGGCGCCGCCGGTGCCGGTGAGGCCGCCGCTCGTGCCGTCCGCGCCCGCGCCACCGAATGCGGCACCGGTTCCGCCGTTGGTCGCCGAACCTCCCTTGCCGCCGGCCCCACCTCCGGTGGGACCCGTTCCGCCCGCGCCGGCGACTCCGCCGACGGCGTTCCCGGCTCCGTCGTTATTCCCGGCGCCTCCAGAGCCGCCGGCACCGCCGGTGCCCGCGGTGGCGGTGCCGCCGGCACCGCCGGTGCCGCCGGTGGATGTGGTTGTGGCGGTGTTGCTGTTGGTTTGTGCGGTACCGCCAGCGCCGCCGCGTCCGCCGGCGAGATTGTCGATACCGACACCGCCGGCACCGCCGGTGCCACCGATCGCATTGACTGTCGAGCTCGAGTTGGTGATGGTGACGCCGCCGCCGTCGCCGCCATTGCCGCCGCTGCCGGTGGTGGCGATACCACCGGTGCCGCCCTTCCCGGCGGTGACGTTGCCGGTCCCGTTGGTCGTGGCCGTCCCGCCGAGTCCGCCGTCGCCGCCATTGACGCCGGTGCCGCCGTCGCCGGCGTTTCCAGCGGAAGCGGTGGCTTTCGAAGTGGAATTGGCGATGGTCGCCGAGCCGCCGGAGCCACCCTGTCCGCCGTCGCCGGTGGTGCCGCTGCCGCCGTTGCCGCCCGAGCCGCCTGCTACGCCTCCTGTCCCCGAGGTCGTGCTGGTCCCGCCCTCACCGCCGTCGCCACCGGAAGTGCCGTCGGCACCCGCACCGCCTTTGCCGCCGGTGGCCGTCGCGGCGGAAGCGTTGTTGCTGATCTGGGCGCCGCCGCCGGCTCCGCCGTCACCGCCGGAGCCGGTAGACCCGCCGCTGGTGCCGTCAGCACCCGCGCCACCGATCGCGTTGCCCGTTCCGCCGTTGTCGGCAGACCCGCCTGTTCCACCGGCTCCGCCACCGGCAGGACCGGTACCACCCACCCCGCCCACGCCGCCGATGGCCGTGCCTGCCCCATCGTTGATGCCGGATCCGCCCTTGCCCCCGCTTCCACCGGTGCCGTCGCTGGCGTTGCCCCCGGCCCCGCCGGTGCCGCCGGTGGCTGTCGCCGCGGCGCTGCTGCTGTTGGTTTGCGCGGTCCCCCCGGTGCCGCCCAGTGCGGACAACTGGTTGTCGAATCCGGTGCCGCCAGCCCCGCCGGTGCCGCCGACCAGGCTCACCGTTGAGTTCGCGTTGGTGACGGTTGCGTCGCCGCCGGCGCCGCCGGTTCCGCCGGCGCCGGCAGAGCCGTTGCCACCTCTACCTCCGGTACCGGGATTGACAAGTCCCGTTCCGTCGGTCGTCGCTGACCCACCGGCGCCGCCGTTTCCGCCATTGATGCCGTCGCCGCCGATACCCGCGACGCCTCCAGTTGCTTTCGCCGTCGACAGCGCGTTGGCGATGGAAGCGCTGCCGCCGTCCCCGCCTTTGCCACCGTTGCCCGTGACGCCCCCGCCGGCGCCGTTGGCACCGGCGCCGCCGACAGCGTTTCCAGTTGCGATGTTTATGGCAACGCCGCCTGCGCCGCCGTCTCCCCCGCCCGCAGCACCGGTGCCGCCGGCCCCACCGGTACCACCGATTGCGTCGCCGGCGCCGTTGCTCAACGCGAGACCGCCGGTGCCGCCGTTCCCGCCGAGGCCGGTTGCAGCCTTACCTCCGGCACCTCCGGCACCGCCGACCGCCGGTCCGGTGATGTTGATCCCATCGCCGCCGATTCCGCCGTTGCCGCCGTTGCCGGCGCCGGCGCCGTCACCGCCAGCACCACCCGCACCGCCGACACCCCCGGACGTACCGCTACTGCCGCCCCACCCGCCGTCGCCGCCATTTCCGCCGGCCGTGGCGTTGCCGCCGGCCCCGCCAGCTCCCCCGCGCCCATGGCTGCCGCCGAACCCGCCTTGTCCGCCTTTGCCGCCAGATGTCCCGGCGGGAGCTCCGTCGGCGGCGGCGTCGTAGCCGTGGCCGCCTGTCCCCCCGGTACCGCCGTTGCCCGCGATGATGCTTCCGATCGCACCGCTGGCGCCGGGACTGGCACCCGGCCCGCCGGCCCCACCGCCGGCACCGCCGACTCCCACGGCGCCAGGGTTCCCGCCGTCGCCGCCGGAGCCGCCGGTGGTCACGACGGAATCACCCGCACCGCCGATACCGCCGTCGCCGGGTGCTCCGGCATTGCCTCCGACCCCACCGGCTCCGCCATTTCCGTTTGCTCCCGCGGCGCCGAAAAGCGTCGAGCCGCGTCCGCCGACACCGCCCAAACCGCCGCTGCCGCCATCGCCCCCGGCGCCACTGTTGCCGCCGTTGCCGCCGTCTGCTCCGGCGGTGGTCGCATTCCACCCCGCCCCGCCGACCCCACCCGCACCACCGGCGCCGCCCGTACCCCCGGTGCCGCCGGCCCCGCCCGCGCCGTACACCAGCCCGCCATTACCGCCCGCGCCACCCGGACCGGCGTCGCCGCCCGTACCACCGGGACCGCCCGTTCCGCCGGCCATCATCGAGGTGCCGGGTGCGCCCGCAGTGCCGATCGTGCCGGAGCCACCGGTCCCGCCCACGCCGCCGACCCCGCCGTTGCCGAATAACAGGGCACTACCGCCGAGTCCGCCCGCGCCACCATTGATTCCCACTGCCCCGGTACCGCCCGCTCCGCCGGCCCCCCCGTTGCCCCACAGCCACCCACCGGTGCCACCCGCGCCGCCGGTGCCCCCGCCGACTCCGCCGGCGCCGCCGATCCCGCCGGCGCCAAGTAGCCCGGCCGCTCCACCGGCACCTCCCGGTCCGCCGGGGGCGCCCGAGCCACCATTGCCGCCGTTGCCCAAGAGGATCCCGCCGCCCCCTCCGTTCTGCCCGCTTCCCGGCGCGCCGTCGGTGCCGTTGCCGATCAGCGGACGACCCAGCAGGAGGTTGGTGGGTGCGTTGATCAGATCCAAGATCGATTGCAGGGGTGACACGCTCGCGGCCTCGGCGAGCGCGTACGCCTTACCGCCCTGGGTCAGCGTCCGGACGAACTCCGTCTGGAATGCCGTCGCCTGCCGGTTAAGGGCCTGATAGGCCTGGCCGTGGCTGGAAAAGAGGGACGCGATGGCCGCGGACACCTCATCGCCCGCGGCGGCCAACACCTCGGTGGTCGGCGCCGCGGCCGCCGAATTCGCCGCGCGCATGGACGAGCCGATGCCTGCTATATCCGCTGCCGCCGCGGCCAATAAATCCGGTGCTGCCATTACGTATGACATGTGGTGCTCCCGTTGGTCGATGTGCGGCGTCCGCAGGAAAATTGCGCGGGTACCAGTATTGCGAATTGGTCGGCAATTCGTAAGCTTTCGGCCTAGTAGCGGCAAATCACTTTTCCCGGCCGGCGACGAGCGTCGGAAGCGCCGGCCCCCGCTCGAGTGCTAAGCCCAAAACCCTTGTCGTCGTGTAATTTTGGCGATCCTCGGCTGATGGCACTGAGTTCGAGCTGGTTCGATCGCTGGCCGATAACACCTTCCGGCTTGAATGAATTCATCATCGCTATGAAGCAAACGCGGTGGTCGAAAAAAGTGAGTCAGGCCGGACAACTCCCCCGCCGGTTTCGCCGTGCCGCCCGTTCCGCGGTTGCCGGCGGTGCCCTTACTGATAGCGCCCGGGTGGTCAACACACTGTGCCGATGCGTCAGACGATCGTTCCGTTGCTGCCTTTGCTGCCATTAACGGCGAGGGTCCCGCCGGAGCCGCCGGAGCCGCCGAAACCCGGGGTGGCGTTGCCGATGGAACCGGCGTGGGCGTTGCCACCGTTACCGCCATCGCCGCCGGCGATAAACGTGGCCGAGCTGTCGCCACCCATGCCGCCGTTGCCGCCGACACCCAATCCGGTACCGGCGGTGGATCCCAGACCACCCTTGCCGCCGGTCCCGCCTCGGTCGCCGTCGCCGCCGTTACCACCGATGCCACCCGTTGCCTTTGCCGCAGAGGTGACGTTGGTGATCAGCCCGTTCCCGCCGGCTCCGCCGGAGCCGGCGATCACGCCGCCGTCACCGCCTATGCCGCCCTTGCCGCCGGTGGCGGCGCCTTTTCCTTGGTTCAGCGCGTTCCCGCCCGCACCGCCGGCGCCGCCGTCCGCGGCGGAACTGGCGCCACCCGCGCCACCGGCGCCGCCGGTTGCGGTACCAAGCGAGGCGGAGTTGATCACTTGAGCTTCGCCGCCTCTGCCGCCGGCCCCGCCGGTTGCCGTAGTCCCGAACGGGGAGCCGGAAGCCCCGGCGCCACCAGTTGCATTGCCGGTCCCGCTGTTGATCGCTGTTCCTCCGTCGCCGCCCACTCCGTTGGCGGTGGTCCCGCTTCCGATCTTGCCGCCTTGGCCGCCGGATGCGTTGCCGGCGCCGGAGTGGGTAGCGGCGCCGCCGGTGCCGCCGGTGCCGCCGATACCGGCAGTGGCGTTGCCGCCGCCTCCGCCGTTACCGCCGATGGCAGAGGTCGTGGCGCTGAGACTGTCGATTTGAGCATTGCCACCAGCGCCGCCGCGCCCGTTCAGGGTGCCGTTGCTGGCGCCTTGGCCGCCGACTCCGCCACTCCCGCCCTTGGCGCTGACCGTCGACGCGGTGTTTTTGATGCTCGCGTCGCCGCCACGGCCGCCGTTTCCGCCGGCGCCGGTGGCGCTGGTGCCCGCGCCACCGGCGCCGCCGGAGCCCGGGTTGACGCTTCCGAGTCCGGTTGTGGAGGCCGAACCGCCGGCTCCGCCGTCTCCGCCGGTGATGCCGCTGCCCCCGATCCCACCGACGCCGCCGGTTGCGCTCGATGTCGATGTGGTGTTGCTAATGAGCGCGGCACCGGCGTTGCCGCCGGCGCCACCGGTGGTGCTGCCGTTGCCGCCCGCACCGCCATCGCCCGAGACCACCCCGCCCAGTCCATTCGTCGAGGCGTTACCGCCGCTGCCACCTTTGCCGCCGGTGATGCCGCTGCCGCCGGTGCCGCCCTTGCCGCCGGTCGCGGTGGCCGTCGAGGCGGTGTTGGAGGTGGTCGCGTCCCCGCCCCGACCACCGTTTCCGCCGGTCCCGGACGGCGCCCCGGTTCCGTCACCACCGGCACCGCCGACGGCGCCTCCGGTTCCGGTGTTGTTCGCGGTTCCGCCACTGCCGCCGGCTCCGCCGGCCCCGGGGCCCGTACCTCCGGTCCCGCCGACGCCGCCCGCGGCGGTGCCCGCCCCCGTGTGGAACGCCAGGCCTCCGGCTCCACCGGTTCCGCCGGTACCCGTCGTGGAGTTGCCACCAACTCCGCCGGTGCCGCCGACAGCTGAAGCTGTTGCGCTGTTGCTGGTGGATTGAGCGCTGCCTCCGGTGCCGCCCTGGCCGCTGGTGGCCCCGTTGTTGACTCCGGTACCGCCTGCGCCTCCGGTGCCGCCCTTGGCGGTGGCGGATGAGGCGGCATTCGCGATGTTGGCGTCGCCGCCCCTTCCACCGTTTCCGCCGACGCCCGTGGCGCCGGTGCCGCCAGCACCGCCGGTGCCGGGGTTGACATTTCCGGTTCCGCTGGTGAGGACCGATCCGCCGGCACCGCCGTTGCCGCCGGTTGCGCCGCTCCCTCCGGCCGCGCCGTTGCTCGCGGTAGCGGTGGCTGAAGAGGCGGTGTTGGAAATGGTCGCGCTACCGCCGGCGCCGCCGGCGCCACCGGCAGCCGTGGTGCCGTTCCCGCCGGCGCCTCCGGCGCCGGAGACGACGTTCCCTTTCCCGACCGTGGAGGCGCTACCGCCGCCACCGCCGGCTCCGCCTCCGACGCCGTTACCGCCGGTCCCGCCGTTGCCGCCGGTAGCGGTGGCGGCGGAGGCCGTGTTGTTGATTTGGGCGGCCCCGCCCGTGCCACCGGCTCCGCCGGTCGTCCCTCCGTTTGTGCCGGCCGCGCCGGCGCCCCCGAAGGCGTCGCCAGTTCCGGTGTTCGTCGCAACACCGCCCCCGCCGCCTGCCCCGCCGGCGGCGGGACCGGTACCACCGGCGCCCCCCACGCCACCGACGGCGTTGCCGGCTCCCGAGTGGAAACTGAAACCACCGTTACCGCCGGCCCCGCCAGTGCCGGTAATGGCGTTGCCGCCGGCTCCGCCGGTGCCGCCGATCGCAGCGGCGGTCACGTTGCCGCTGTTGCTCTGCGCGCCGCCTCCGTCGCCGCCGCGCCCCTGGAAGAAGCCGCCGTTGCTCGCACCGGTGCCGCCGGTCCCGCCCGTGCCGCCCTTGGCGCTAACGGACGAGCTGACGTTGGTGATGACGGCGTCGCCACCTCGACCACCGATGCCGCCGGCCGCACTGCCGCCGTTTCCGCCCGCACCGCCGGTGCCCGGCGTGACGGCACCGACCCCGCTGGTAGACGCCGACCCACCCGCTCCGCCGTCGCCGCCGGTGGTTGCGCCGTTGCCTCCTGCCCCACCGACGCTGCCGGTAGCAGTCGCCGCGGAGGCGTTGTTGGAAATCGCCGCGCTGCCGGCGCCACCCCCGGCTCCGCCTACACCGGTCACCCCGGTGCCGCCATCGCCGCCGGCGCCCGAAGTGACCGCTCCGGTACCTGTGGTAGTTGCTGCACCGCCGAATCCGCCCGCCCCGCCGATCTGGCCCACCGCGCCGGCTCCGCCACTGCCACCGGTAGCGGTAGCGGACGAGGCGGCGTTCACGATGTTGGCGTTGCCGCCCGAACCACCTGCTCCGCCTGTGGCTCCTCCGGCGGTACCGTTCGCACCAGCACTGCCGGTGGCGTTTCCGGTGCCGCTATTTGTTGCGGAACCGCCGTTGCCGCCTCTGCCGCCGGCGGCAGGGCCGGTCCCGCCGGCGCCGGCAACGCCGCCCACCGCGTCGCCTGCTCCTGCATGGAATGCGCTACCACCTGCTCCACCGGTCCCGCCCGCGCCGGTGAGAGTGTCGCCGCCGATCCCGCCGGTGCCGCCGGTCGCAGTCACGGTTGAGGTGGCGTTGCTGACTTGTGCGTTGCCGCCGCCCCCACCCGCACCCGCCGCACCCGTGGTGCCGTCCCCGCCGTCACCGCCGGCGCCGGCGGTGACGCTTCCGATGCCCGCGGTAGTCGCCGCGCCGCCAAAGCCCCCGGCTCCGCCCGCGGTCCCGTTGGCGCCGGTGCCGCCGTTGCCGCTGATGGCGGCGCCGGATGAAGCGGCGGAGGTGACCTGCGCGTTGCCGCCGTTGCCGCCCGCTCCGCCGGTGCCGGTGACTCCTCCGCCGGTGCCGTCGGCACCGGCAGCACCGATGGCGTCCCCGGTGCCGCCGTTGAATGCAGCGCCGCCTTGGCCGCCTGCCCCGCCTCCGGCGGGACCCGCTCCGCCGCTGCCGGCGATGCCGCCGAAGGCGGTACCGGCCCCGTTGTGCGTCGCGCTACCTCCGGTGCCTCCGGTGCCTCCGGTGCCGGTGGTGGCGTCGCCGCCGGCCCCCCCGGTGCCGCCGGTGGCGGTCGTCGCAGAGCTGCTGCTGTTGGTCTGCGCGTTGCCGCCACTGCCGCCGCGCCCTTGGAACAGACCGTTGTTGACGCCGGTACCCGCGGCCCCGCCGGTGCCGCCGACCGGATTGACCGTCGAGGAGGCGTTATTGATGAACGCTCCCCCACCGGAGCCTCCGAACCCGCCGAAGAGGCTGGTTCCGGTGCCGCCCGCGCCGCCGATGCCGGGGTTACGTTGCCGGTTCCGTTGGTCGTCGCAGTTCCGCCGAAGCCACCGTTTCCACCCGCGGCGCCGTTACCCCCGGCGCCGCCGTTGCCTGCGGTAGCCGTTGCATTCGACGCGCCGGCGGAAATATTGGCTGCGCCGCCACCGCCGCCGGCTCCGCCGGACCCCGTGGTGCCATTTCCACCCGCACCGCCGGCGCCCGCGGTGACGCTTCCCGTCCCGGTGGTCGAGGCACCACCGCCAAACCCGCCGAATCCGCCCGCGGTGCCGTCGGCGCCCGCCCCGCCTTTACCGCCGCTTGCAATCGCCGACGAGGCAACGTTGGACACTTGTGCGGTGCCGCCGCTGCCGCCGGCCCCACCCTTGCCGGTGCCCCCTCCTCCGGTGCCGTCCACGCCGGCGCCACCCGTGGCGGCACCGGTCCCGGAGTTGAAGGCGTTGCCGCCGTTGCCCCCGCCTCCGCCTCCGGCGGGCCCCGCACCGCCGGTCCCGCCGACCCCGCCGATGGCTGCGCCCGCTCCAGAGTGGATACCGAGGCCGCCGGTCCCGCCGGTGCCGCCCGTTCCGGCGGTGGCGTTGCCCCCGGCTCCGCCCGCGCCCCCGGTCGCTGAAGTTGCGGCGTTGCTGCTGTTGGTTTGCGCGCTGCCCCCAACCCCACCGCGCCCTTGGAACCCGACGACGGCGTTATCCACTCCAACGCCGCCTGCGCCGCCGTTGCCGCCGACCGGGCTGATGTCGGAGGCGCTGTTGGTAACCTCCGCGCTGCCCCCGCCACCGCCAATTCCGCCGCCGGAGGTGGTACCGGTACCGCCTGCGCCACCGGTTCCGGCTGTGACGGTTCCGACGCCGCTGGTTACTGCCGATCCGCCGAAGCCGCCGCTACCCCCATTGGCACCGGTGCCACCGGCCCCGCCGTCGGCCGCGGTCGCAGATGCCGTAGAAGTGGCATTGGAAATGGTTGCCTGGCCCCCGACGCCTCCGTTTCCACCGGCTCCCGTGGTGCCGTCTCCACCCTTGCCGCCGATACCCGAAGTGACGCTGCCCGTGCCGCTCGTCGCCGCCGCCCCACCGCTTCCCCCGCTGCCGCCGCTCGTGGCGCCGGAGCCCCCGGCTCCGCCACCGGCTCCGACGGCGGTGGCCGACGAGGCGGCGTTGCCGATACTCGCGGCACCGCCGGTCCCGCCCGCCCCGCCCGCCCCAGTGGTGCCGGCGCCTCCCGCACCACCCACGCTGGGGTTGACGTTGCCGGTTCCGGAGTTGGTCGCCGGACCTCCCGCACCGCCGTTCCCGCCGACGGCGCCATCGCCGCCGGCGCCGGCCGTGCCTGCCGTTGCCGAACCCGCCGAAAGGACATTGGTGACGGCCGCGCCGCCCGCCGCGCCACCGTTGCCACCTTGACCTGTCAAGCCGCCGCTTGCGCCCGCCGCTCCGTTGCCGCCGACGGCGTTGCCGGTGCCGTTGTTGAACCCCGGACCACCGGCGCCGCCGTCGCCACCGCCCGCAGCGCCGATACCGCCTGCCCCGCCGTCGCCGCCGATACCGTCCCCGCTGCCGTTGCTGGATGCCAGCCCGCCGTCGCCGCCGCGTCCACCGCGCCCGATCGCGGCGTCGCCGCCGGCGCCTCCGGCACCGCCGACCGCGTTCCCGGCACCGGTGTTGTAGCCGTCGCCGCCGCCGCCGCCGCTGCCGCCCAGGCCGGCAACTGCTCCGTCACCGCCCGCGCCGCCTGCGCCGCCGATACCGCCGGAAGCACCGCTATTGCCGCCGCGACCGCCGGCGCCACCATCTCCGCCGGCGAGCGCGGCGTTGCCGCCCGTGCCACCGGCTCCGCCTTTCCCGAAGTTGCCGCCTGCCCCGCCGGCGCCGCCTTTGCCGCCGGCGGTGCCGGCGACGGCCGAGAGGTCGCCGGCGGCGTTGTAGCCGTCACCGCCAGCGCCGCCGTCGCCGCCGGTGGTGGGCGCCGAGCCGGCGGAACCGTTCACCCCGGCGCTGGCACCGGGACCGCCGGCTGCACCGCCGCTGCCGCCGACACCTGCACCGCCGATCTCACCGCCGTGGCCGCCATCCCCACCCGCGGGATTGAAGGCATCGCCATTGCCGCCGCGCCCGCCGGCCCCTGATGTCGCGCCATCACCGCCGGCGCCCCCGATCCCGCCGCTGCCGTTCGGGCCCGCGGCGCCGAACAACATCGAGCCACGGCCACCCGCGCCGCCCGCCCCGCCACTGCCGCCATCGCCGCCGGCGCCGCTATCGCCGCCGGCGCCACCGCCGACTCCGGCGACGTTTGCGCTCCATCCGTCACCGCCGGTTCCGCCCGTTCCGCCGGCGCCGCCGGCGCCGCCGCTGCCTCCAGCGCCGCCGGCGCCGTACACCAGGCCACCGTTACCGCCCGCCCCGCCCGTACCGGCATTGCCGCCGGCGCCGCCGGCGCCACCGTTGCCGCCGTTCGGTACGGCTGCGGTGCCCAGGTCGCCCGCCTTTCCGATTGCGCCGGCCCCGCCTGCCCCGCCCATGCCTCCGGTCCCGCCGTTACCTAACAGCAGGGCGCTCCCGCCGATACCGCCGACGCCGCCGTTGACGCTGGTCCCGCCGATTCCGCCGGCGCCGCCTGCGCCGCCGTTGCCCCACAGCCACCCGCCGGCGCCGCCGCTACCGCCGGCTCCGCCGCCGACGCCGCCCGCACCGCCGGCGCCACCGGAACCCAAGAGCCCAGCCGCGCCGCCGGTTCCGCCGGCTCCGCCGGGCGCACCCGATCCACCGTTGCCGCCGTTACCCCACAGGATCCCGCCGCCCCCGCCGTTTTGCCCGGTACCGGCCGCGCCATCGGTGCCGTTGCCGATCAGCGGGCGCCCCAGCAGGAGGTTGGTGGGTGCGTTGATCACTGCCAGCACCTGCTCGCCCAGCGTCTGCAACGGCGACGCGTTTGCCGCCTCGGCTATCGCATACGAGCTCCCGGCGCGGGTCAGCGCCCTGACGAATTCGGCCTGGAATTCGACCGCCTGCCGGTTGAGGGCCTGATAGGCCTCCCCATGGGTGGAAAACAGCGACGCAATCGCCGTGGAGACCTCGTCCTGCGCGGCAGCCAACACCTCGGTCGTCGGCATCAAGGCGGCGGAACTCGCCAAGCGCAGAGACGAACCGATGCCGGCTACGTCCGCTGCCGCTGCTGCCAATAATTCCGGTGCTGCCACTACGTACGACACGTGATGCTCCCGTTGGTGGTATGCGGCGATCGTATGAAATTTACGCGTTGTTCAGTATTCCGAATCGATCCGGTATTTGTAAGCTTTCGGCCGGTTATTCTCGTCTTTCTGGATTTTCAATAGGCGCTATACGTCAAGCAAACCCAAGCGAGTACCGGAAGTGTCTATGGCCGAGGTGATTTGGTGAGTCTCAGCTGCTGATGCCCCGTTTTTCGGGTCGTGGTGTCGGGTCCTGCTGGTGGAGGTGTGAGCGGGTGCGGTCGATCCCGGTGGCGCCACTTTTCGTGAATGAATTTATTGTGGTCGCGAAAGCGGACTTTGGTGCATAAACACACGGGTCAATAGTGCACGACACGTATGCATAATCTGGACGATATTTCGGGGTCGATCAGCGGTGCTGGGCAAGTGTCAAACGACCGTGCCCGCGGCGCCGGTGGCGCCAGGCAAACCGCCGGGTCCGCCGCTACCACCCGTGCCGCCGAGGCCCGGTTCTGCCTTGGTTGGATCCGACGAATGGGCGTCACCGCCATTGCCGCCGTTTCCGCCGTCGGTCGAGGCGAGTGTGCTGTCGCCGCCCTGGCCCCCCTTGCCGGCGAGGCCAGATCCGGAACCGTCGGTGTATCCCAGACCGCCTGTTCCGCCGGCGCCCCCCGTTCCGCCTTTGCCGCCCGTCCCGCCGTTGCCGGCGGTTGCGGTGGCCGCGGACGCGGCGTTGTCGATAACCGCCTCGCCGCCGGTGCCGCCGAGTCCGCCGGAGATACCGCCCTGCCCCCCGGCGCCGCCATTGCCTGCGGTGGCGCTGCCAGAACCTTGGTTGGTGGCGGTGCCGCCCGGACCCCCGGCCCCACCGGCGAACAGACCATTGCCGCCCGAGCCGCCGTCACCAGAGAACGCGTTGCCCATAGCGCCCGGAAATACGATCGCGGAACCGCCAATCCCGCCGGCTCCGCCAGTGGTGCCCGATCCGCCGGTTCCAGCTTTGCCGCCAACGGCGGTACCGGAGGCGCCCGAAGTAGCGATAACTGCCGTGCCCCCCTGACCGGCACTTCCGCCCGTGCCGGTGGTTCCTCCACTGCCGCCGTTGCCCCCCGAACCGCCGAACGAATGCCCGGTCAACGATTGGTTAGTGGTATTACCGCCCTCCCCGCCATTCCCTCCACCTCCGACACCGCTGCCGCCGGCGCCAGCATTGCCGCCCTTCGCTGACGCGGTGCTCGCGGTATTCGTGATCTGCGCGTTACCGCCGTTTCCGCCCTTTCCGCCCGTGCCGCTGGTGGTGGCGCTACCGGCCTCCGCGCCGGCTCCGCCGACGGCGTTTCCGGTTCCGCGGTTTTCCGCGTCACCGCCGCTGCCTCCGCGACCGCCGCCCGCAACCCCGTTGCCACCAACCCCGCCGTCACCCGAGGTCGCATCCCCTGACGAGGACGCGACGGCCCTCCCGCCCAATCCGCCGTCCCCGCCCGTGAGTCCCTCGCCGCCGGCTCCACCCATGCCGCCGAAAGCGGTGACCATGCTGGTGCCGGTGGCGTTGCCCCCTGTGGCAGCGCCACCGGCGCCACCGCTTCCGCCTTTGCCGGTGGTCACGCCGCTGCCGCCGTCACCCCCGGACCCACCGACCGTGTTCCCGCTTTCGCCCACGTTGTCCGCGGCGCCGCCCGTCCCGCCGTTGCCGCCGCCTGCAGACCCGACGCCGCCAGCTCCACCGCGACCGCCCGTGGCGGTGCCATTAGCTGAGAGGTTCTGGATAGCGCCTTTGCCGCCGGCTCCACCGTTGCCGCCGGTGCCGGCGATGGTGGCGCTACCACCAGCGGCGCCGTCGCCGCCGATCGCGCTTCCGGTTCCACTGTTGATCGCCTGGCCGCCGATTCCGCCATTCCCGCCGCCCGTGGACCCGCTACCACCAGCGCCTCCACTGCCCCCGATCGCGGTGCCGGTCCCGGTGTAGGTCACGGCACCGCCAGCGCCGCCGTTTCCACCGATGCCGCCCGCGGAGGTGCCGCCTTTACCGCCGGCGCCGGCCACGGCGTTGCCGGATCCACTGTTTTGGCCTGCTCCGCCGGTACCGCCGTTGCCGCCGGTGCCGGTGTCGGTGGCGTCACCGCCGTCGCCGCCGGCGCCGCCGGATCCGGCGATCAATCCGCTCTTGCCACCGGTCCCTCCATTACCGCCAGCACCGGTACCGAAAGCGGAATTTCCTCCAGTCCCGCCACCGCCGCCGTTGCCGTGGCTGCCGCCGTTGCCGCCGTTGCCGCCCTTACCGCCGGGTGTGCCAGGAGCCGCCAGTGTTGCGTCGTAGCCATGGCCGCCGGCGCCACCGTTGCCGCCGTTGCCGGGGATGATGGTGCCGGTCAGGCCCGGCGCACCGTCGGTCGCGCCCGGGCCACCGGCCGTACCACCGGTGCCTCCAATGCCGACGTTTCCGGCGTCCCCGCCATCACCGCCGGTGCCGCCCGCAGAGGTAGGTTTGCCGACACCCCCGGATCCACCGTTTCCAGGTGCCCCCGGGTTCCCGCCGTCGCCACCGGCGCCACCATCACCGTTTGCGCCCGGCTGGCCGAGTGCCGCGAAGGCTTTGCCACCGGCTCCACCGCTTCCGCCTTTACCGCCGGCGCCGCCGTCGCCGCTGTCGCCGCCGTTTCCGCCTGTTCCGGCCGCAATGCTGGCGTTCCAGCCGGCGCCGCCATCACCGCCGGCGCCGCCTTCACCGCCCGCCCCGCCCTGTCCGCCGGCTCCGCCCGAACCAGAGTTCAGCCCTCCGTTACCACCCGCCCCGCCCGCTCCGCCGGCGCCTCCGGCGGTGCCGTTGCCCCCGGTGCCGCCGGCTGATGTCGCGCTACCCGGGGTGCCTGATTTGCCGTGTGCGCCGGTGCGCCGGCCCCGCCGGCTCCGCCGGCCCCGCCGTTGCCGTAGCTGCCGCCGTTGCCGCCGTTGCCGCCGTTGCCGCCGGGCGTGCCTGCAAGTGCGGTCGGATCGGTCGCGGCGTCGTAGCCCTGGCCGCCGGCCCCGCCGTTTCCGCCGATACCGGGTGCGACGGTGCCGATTGCCCCGGTCGCGCCGGCGCTGGCGCCCGGTCCGCCGGCCGCACCCCCGGCGCCGCCGCTGCCGCCTGTCCCGGGGTCGCCGCCGTTGCCGCCGTTGCCACCGGCAAGGGTGGGTTTGCCGATCCCTCCGGCGCCCCCATCCCCTGGTGTGCCCGGGTTGCCGCCGCTACCCCCGGCGCCGCCGCTGCCGTTTGCACCCGCCGGCCCGAGTAGCACCGAGCCTTGGCCGCCGGCGCCGCCCATCCCGCCGGTGCCCCCGTGCCCACCGTTGCCGCTGTTCCCGCCGTTGCCGCCGGCGGCGCCGGCGACACCCGCATCGGTCGCATCCCAGCCAGCGCCGCCAATTCCGCCGGTCCCGCCTGCTCCGCCCGCTCCGCCCTGCCCGCCGGCGCCGCCCGAGCCGTACAGGAAGCCTCCCTTTCCGCCGGCCCCACCGATACCTCCGCTGCCGCCGTTGCCGGCGTCGAATCCGGTGCCGCCGGCTGACGTTGCGGTGCCCGGGGCGCCTGGCGCGCCGTTGAAGCCGGATGCACCAGTCCCGCCGATACCGCCAGCGCCACCGGCGCCGAACAACAACGCGCTACCTCCGACGCCGCCGTTACCTGCTGCGCCCCCGAGCGCGCCGAGCCCGCCGGTCCCGCCCGCGCCGCCGTTCCCCCACAGCCATCCGCCGGCGCCGCCGGCACCGCCGGTGCCCCCGCCGACGCCACCAGCGCCGCCGACCCCGCCGGCCCCGATGAGCCCGGCGGCACCTCCAGTGCCGCCGGATGCGCCGGGCGCACCAGATCCGCCGTTGCCGCCGTTGCCCCACAGCAGCCCGCCCGCCCCACCGTTCTGGCCGGTGCCCGGCGCACCGTTGGTGCCGTCGCCGATCAAGGGGCGGCCCACCAGGAGGTTGGTGGGGGCGTTGATGAGTCCCAACACGGCGTCTTCGATGACTCCCAAGGGTGAGATGTTTGCCGCTTCGGCGGCAGCGTAGGACGCTCCTGCCTGCTTCAGCAGTTGCACAAACTGCTCTTGGAAGGTCGACGCTTGCGCACTCAGCAACTGGTACGCCTGCCCGTGGGTGGAGAACAACGCCGCTATGGCGGCAGACACCTCATCGCCGGCGGCAGCAAGGAGGTTTGTGGTGGGCGCCGAAACAGCGGTTCCGACTGCATGCAAAGACCGACCGATACCCGCCGTATCTACGGCTGCGTTGGTTAATGCATCGGGTGTTGCGAATAGATAAGACATTTTGCAAATCTTCTCTGTCCGTTGATTTGGGGCCTGTGGGATTTGAAGCGTCAGACGACTATTCCGTTCTTGCCTGGGCTGCCGGGGTTGCCACCGGGCCCGCCGCTGCCGCCGGCGCCACCGATGCCGCCGGCGGCCTTGCTGATACTGCCCGCGTGAGCGTCACCGCCGTCGCCGCCATTACCGCCGTTGACGGCGGCGCCGGTGCTATTGCCACCGAAGCCGCCGTTGCCGCCGATACCGAATCCTGTTCCGAGGTTGGATCCCAGCCCGCCCGTACCGCCGCTGCCGCCAAAGCCTCCGCCGCCGCCGATGCCCCCTTGGCCTCCCGTGGCATTGGTTCCATTGATGGCGTTGGTGACAGTGGCATTTCCGCCATTTCCGCCTTTGCCTGCGGGACTTGACGTGCTGGAACCACCACCAGCGCCGCCGGTCCCGCCAAGTGCAGCTCCGAGCCCCTGGTTCGTTGCGCTCCCAGCCGCGCCACCGTTGCCGCCGGTACCGCTGACAAGACCGCCCGGGGCCCCGGCTCCACCATTGCCGCCAGTGGCGCTGCCGGGAGCGGTGACGCCGCTGACCTCGGCGTCGCCGCCAACACCGCCAGCGCCGCCGTTTCCAGTGTTCGGCGCGCCTTTGTTGCCCTGTCCGCCGTTACCGCCAACGGCGCTGCCGGTCCCGCTGTTGACGGCAGCGCCGCCGTTGCCGCCGGCACCGCCGGTAGTAACGCCTAAACCGCCGGTGGCGCCGAGGCCTCCTGCTGCGGTGCCAGCACCGGAGTGCGTCGCCTTGCCGCCGGCCCCGCCGGCACCGCCGACAGCAGAGTTGCTGCTACCGCCGAACCCGCCACCGCCGCCCTTAGCCGTGACAGTTGAGCTGGTGTTCGAGATGGTCGCATCGCCACCACGACCGCCGGTGCCACCGCCGCCCGTGGCCCCGGTGCCGGTGCCGCCGGTGCCGCCCGCACCGGGCGTGACAGATCCGAGTCCCGTGGTCGACGCGGCTCCGCCGGCCCCGCCGTCGCCCCCTGACAGGCCGGTACCACCGGCCCCGCCACTGCCGCCTGCCGCGGTTGCGGTCGAGCCCGTGTTGTCGATTGACGAAACCCCGCCGTTGCCACCGGCTCCGCCTTTTCCGCTGTTGCTGGCGCCGCCGGCTCCGCCAGCGCCGGCCGTGGCATTTCCTGTCCCAGCGTTAGATGCCGCACCGCCGTCGCCGCCGGCGCCGCCGGCGCCGGCAGAGGTGCCGTCACCGCCCGCGCCGCCCTTGCCGCCGGACGCGAAACCCGCTGAGGAGTTGGACGAAATCGTCGCTTCCCGCCTGCCCCGCCGGCTCCGCCGGTGCCGAAGGTTCCGTTGGCGCCGTTACCGCCGGCACCCCCGGTAGCGGGACCCATTACACCTTCATTGATCGCAGCGCCCCCGCCGCCCCCGGCGCCGCCTGTAGCGCCTGTCCCGCCTATTCCGCCGTTGCCGCCGGAAGCGCTGCCCGAACCGGTGTGCGTCGCTAGGCCGCCGGTACCGCCGGTACCACCAACGCCGGTGGTGGCGCCGCCGCCCGCCCCGCCCGTTCCTCCGATGGCGGCCGTGGTGACACTACTGCTGTTAGTAGACCCACTACCCCCAGTGCCACCCGCGCCGCCGTTGAAGCTGCCATTGCCGCCGGCGCCGCCGGCGCCGCCTTTGGCTGTCGCGGACGAGAAGGCGTTCGCGACCTCTGCGGCGCCGCCGTGGCCACCGTTTCCTCCAGAGCCCGAGGAACCAACGCCTCCGGCGCCACCGCCACCGGGGGTGACACTTCCGAGTCCGGTGGTCGTTGCCGCGCCGCCGTTGCCGCCGGCGCCCCCAGCCGTGCCTCCGCCGCCCGCACCACCCTTGCCGCCGGCGCCCCCAGCCGTGCCGTCGCCGTCGCCGCCCGCACCACCCTTGCCGCCGACGGCGGCGGCCGCCGAAGCGTTGTTCGTGATCCTCGCGTCGCCGCCGGCTCCGCCTGCCCCGCCTGCCCCGGTAGTCACGTCAGCCCCGTCAGCACCGGCACCGCCTGTCGCGGCACCAGTTCCTGCGTTGATCGCCGAACCGCCACTTCCGCCGGACCCGCCGTTGCCGCCGGCCCCAGCCGAACCGCCTTTGCCGCCAACGGCACTACCTGCACCCGAGTGAGAGGCTCCGCCGCCGGTACCTCCGGTGCCGCCGGTTCCGGTGGGCCCGCCAATGCCGCCAGCGCCGCCGTCGCCGCCGATGGCCGGCGTGGTGCCACTGCCGCTGTTGGTTGACGCGTTACCCCCGGCGCCCCCTTTGCCGCCGTTGGTGCCGCCGCCTCCGGCGCCACCGGCGCCGCCCTTGGCTGTGGTCGAAGAGGTGACGTTCGAAATAGTCGCATCACCGCCGTTGCCGCCGTCGCCGCCGTTGCCACCGGTACCGGTGCCGCCCGTTCCGCCTGTGCCCGGGTTGACGCTGCCGGTCCCGGTCGTGTTCGCCGACCCGCCGGCTCCGCCATTGCCACCGAAGGTGGCGCCTTTCCCGCCGGCCCCGCCAGCTGCGGCGGAAGCGCTTGCTGCCGAGGCGCTGTTGTTGATGCTGGCCGTGCCGGCGTCGCCTCCCGCGCCGCCGAAGCCGATAGTGCCTTCTCCGCCGGCGCCGCCAACTCCGGCAAAAACAGGTCCGATGCCTTTGGTCGTCGCCCCGCCGCCGTTGCCACCGGCCCCGCCGACCACACCGAGGGAGCCGGCTCCGCCTTTGCCCCCAACGGCGGTACCCGACGAGGCAGAGTTCGAGATCTCCGCGCTGCCGCCCTTTCCGCCCGCACCGCCTTTGCTTCCGCCGGTGCCATCAGCGCCGGCTCCGCCGGTGGCGTTGCCGGTACCGCTGTTGGTCGCAGAACCGCCGTTGCCGCCAGCCCCGCCGCCTGCGGGACCCAGACCGCCGGTCCCGGCGTTGCCGCCGACTGCATTGCCGGCTCCGGAATGAGAAGCGCTGCCGCCGGCACCGCCGGTACCGCCCGGGCCGGTAAGGGTGTCGCCGCCGACTCCGCCGGTGCCGCCCGTAGCGGCAACGGTTGAGGTGGTGCTGGTGATCGTCGCCTTGCCGCCTGCTCCCCCGGCGCCAGCGGTACCGGTGGTCCCGTCGCCTCCTGCACCACCTGAGCCGGCGTCAACGTTTCCGGTTCCGCTGGTGGCCGCCTCGCCACCCACCCCGCCCGCTCCTCCGGCGATCCCGTTAGCGCCGGACCCGCCTTTGCCGCCAGTTGCGGTCGCTGCGGAAGTGGTGTTGCTGACCTGCCCTTTTCCGCCGGCTCCGCCGGCTCCGCCGGTTCCGGTGGTTCCCCCGCTGGTGCCGTCGGCACCGGCCGCGCCGATGGCGGCTCCGGTTCCGGTGTTGAGGGCAAATCCGCCGTTGCCGCCGGCCCCGCCTCCTGCGTCGCCGGTTCCTCCGGCGGCGGCATCGCCGCCAAGGGCGGTCCCTGCACCGTGGTGGACGCCAGAACCACCAAAGCCGCCGATTCCGCCGGTGCCGGTCGTGGCGTTGCCTCCGGCCCCCCCGGTACCCCCGGTGGATGTCGTCAAATTGCTGCTGCTGTCGGTCTGGGCGGTCCCACCCGTTCCGCCCCGCCCTCCGGAGAGGTTGTCGACGCCTTGGCCACCGGTACCGCCGGTGCCGCCGGTGACGTTGACGGTCGATGCGGTGTTGGTGATGGTGGCACCGCCACCGCCACCGCCGTTGCCGCCGGCGCCGGTGTTGCCGCTGCCGCCTGCGCCGCCGAAGCCGGGTGTGACGTTGCCGAGTCCGTCGGTCGTGGCCGTCCCGGCGAATCCGCCGTTGCCGCCGGTGGTGCCGACGCCGCCAGCTGCCCCGTTGCCAGAAAAAGCAGTAGCTTTCGAGGCGGTGTTGGCGATCTGCGCATTGCCGCCGTTGCCTCCGGCGCCGCCGGCACCGGACGTGCCGGTCCCTCCTATGCCTCCGTTGCCCGCGGCTACATCTCCCAGGCCTTTGGTGAGCCCATCGCCGCCTCTGCCGCCGGCGCCGCCGGTTGCGCCGGCGCCGCCGGTTGCGCCGGCGCCGCCGGCTCCGCCGTTGCCCGAGATGGCCGTGGCTGTTGAACTGGTGTTGGAGCTGGTTGCGTCGCCGCCATTCCCGCCTTTGCCGCCGGCGGCGGTGCCGGTGCCGCCTGAGCCTCCGTTGCCGGCTGCCAGGTTGCCTGATCCTTCGTTAGACGCGTCGCCACCGGCGCCGCCGGCGCCGCCGGTGGTACCGGTGGCTCCCGCGCCGCCATCGCCGCCGGTTGCGACGGCGGAGGAGGCGGCATTGGTGATCTCTGCGTCGCCACCGGCTCCACCGTCGCCGCCGGTTCCGCTGGTACCCCCACTGGTGCCGTCAGCGCCCGCGCCGCCGATCGCGTCACCGGTTCCGCCGTTGATCGCTATGCCGCCGTCTCCACCGGCACCGCCTCCGGCGGGGCCGGTGCCGCCCGTTCCAGCGGCCCCGCCGAGGGCGATGCCGGCCCCGTTGTTGACTCCGGCTCCGCCGGTTCCGCCGGTGCCACCGATGCCGGTGGTGGCGTTGCCGCCGGCCCCGCCGGTGCCGCCGGTGCTGGTGGTGGCTTTGCTGCTGTTGGTTTGCGCGGAACCGCCAGTGCCGCCGGTGCCGCCGGAGAGGTTGTCGACACCCTTACCGCCGGCTCCGCCGGCACCGCCGACCGGGTTGACCGTCGAGGCTGCGTTGTCGATAGTCGCTGAGCCGCCGGCACCGCCATTTCCACCGGCGCCGGTGGTGCCGTTGCCACCGTTTCCACCGGCGCCGGGGGTGACGTTGCCGGTTCCCAGGGTGGTGGCCGATCCGCCGGATCCGCCGTTTCCGCCGGTAGCGCCGGTGCCGCCGGTAGCGCCGTTGCCGGCGACGGCGGTGGCGGTCGAGGTGTTGTTGGTGATGACGGCGTCGCCGCCGCTGCCGCCGGTGCCGCCCGCGCCGGTGGTGCCGTTGCCGCCGAGTCCGCCGGCGCCGCCAGTTGCTGTGCCGGTTCCGTTGGTGGTGGTTCCGCCGCCGTTGCCGCCGGCCCCGCCGGTGGTGCCGTCCGCGCCGGCGCCGCCTTTGCCGCCCGTGGCGCTACCGGCTGAGCCGGGGTTGGCGATGTCGGCGCTGCCGCCCTCGCCACCGGCTCCACCGGTCCCGGTGGTGCCGCCGCTGGTGCCGGCGGCACCGGTGCCGCCGAACGCATCGCCGGTTCCGGTGTTGCCCGCGGCGCCACCGCTGCCGCCGGCTCCGCCTGCGGTGGGGCCGGTACCGCCCGCCGCGCCGGCGCCACCGATGGCCGTCCCGGCCCCAGCGTGAATGCCGATACCGCCGGCGCCGCCGGCACCACCGGCGAAGTTGGTGGCCTTGCCCCCGGCTCCGCCGGTACCACCGGTGGATGTCGTGGTGGCGCTGCTGCTGTTGGTTTGCGCGGTGCCCCCAGTCCCGCCACGCCCTGCGGACAGGTTGTCGATTCCCTGACCTCCGGCGCCGCCGGTACCGCCGACCGGGCTCACGGTCGAGGCGGCGTTGTTGATGGTGGCGTTGCCGCCGTCGCCGCCGTTTCCTCCGGCGTTGATAAAGCCGTCACCACCCTTGCCGCCGGTGCCGGCCTGAACCTGTCCGAGTCCGTCGGTCGCTGCCGATCCGCCAGTACCGCCGTTCCCGCCGGTGGAGGCAAGACCTCCGGCCCCGCCGTCACCTGCGCTCGCGGTCGCGGTGGAGGTGGCGTTGGAGATGGTCGCAGTGCCGCCGGCTCCTCCGGTTCCGCCGATGCCGCTGGTGCCGTCCCCACCTTTGCCGCCGGCGCCTGATGTGACGGCGCCGGTTCCCGCCGTGGAAGCGTTGCCTCCCGCACCGCCGCTGCCACCGTAGTTCCCGAAACCACCGGCTCCCCCGGCGGCGCCGGCAGCGTTGGCTGTCGAGGCGGCATTGGTGATGTTCGCGGCACCACCGGCACCACCGGCCCCGGCTTTGCCACCGAAGCTTGCGCCGCCGACCCCGCCCGCGGCCGGGGTGGCGTTTCCGCTGCCGGCGTTCGTTGCCGACCCGCCTGCCCCGCCTGCCCCGCCGTTGATGCCGTCGCCGCCGAATCCCGCCGCGCCGCCGGTAGCGGTCCCGCTCGACAACGCGCCGCTGACCGTCGCGCTTCCGCCGGCCCCGCCGGTGCCGCCGTTGCCGGTCAGGCCCGCGCTGGCGCCGTTTGCTCCGGCGCCGCCGATGGCGTTCCCGAATCCGCTGTTGAACGCCGGACCACCGGCGCCGCCGTCGCCACCGCCCGCAGCACCGGTGCCGCCGGCCCCGCCGGCGCCGCCGACCGCATTCCCGGCTCCGCCGTTCGACGCAGCCCCGCCGGAGCCGCCGTGCCCGCCGCGTCCGGTGCCGGCGTCGCCGCCGGCGCCTCCGGCGCCGCCCACCGATAGACCAGTGCCGCTATTGGCTGCGTCACCGCCTATTCCACCGTTACCGCCCACGCCGGTGCCAGCTCCATCGCCGCCGGCCCCACCCGCGCCGCCGATGCCACCCAGTACACCGCTAGCACCGCCCCATCCGCCGTCGCCGCCGTTCCCGCCGATGGTTGTGGAGTTGCCGCCGGCCCCACCGGCTCCGCCGTGGCCGTAGGTGCCGCCGAGGCCGCCGTGCCCACCTTTACCGCCAGCGGTGCCCGCTTTCGCGAGGGGGTCGCTGGCGGCGTCGTAGCCGTGGCCGCCGGTGCCGCCCGCGCCACCGTTGCCGGCGACGATGGTTCCGGTCCCCCCGCTGGTGCCGGGAGTTCCGCCGGGTCCGCCGGCTCCTCCTCCGTTGCCGCCGATGCCGACCCCGCCGGGGTTGCCGCCGTTGCCGCCGTATCCACCTGTGGTGATCAGGGCGTCGCCCGCGCCACCGGTGCCACCGTCCCCGGGCGCTCCGGGGTTGCCGCCGACCCCGCCGGCCCCGCCGTTGCCGTTGGCGCCGGCGGCGCCGAACAGGGTCGAACCCCGGCCGCCGGCCCCGCCCATGCCGCCGTTGCCGCCGTCGCCTCCGCTACCACTGTTGCCGCCGTTGCCGCCGTCGACCCCTGCGGTGGTCGCGTTCCAGCCTGCGCCGCCGACCCCGCCGACCCCGCCGGCTCCACCGATACCGCCGTTGCCCCCGGCTCCGCCGGCGCCGTAGACCAGTCCGCCGTTACCGCCCGCGCCGCCCATACCTGCGTTGCCGCCACCGCCGCCGGGACCACCGGTTCCACCGGCCACAAGCGCGGTGCCGGGCGTGCCTGGTGTCCCGATCGCACCAGCCCCGCCGGTCCCGCCAGCCCCGCCCGCTCCGCCGTTGCCGAACAACAGCGCACTACCGCCGACCCCGCCGGCGCCGCCGTTGATGCCTACCGCCCCGGTCCCGCCCGCTCCGCCGTTACCCCACAACCACCCGCCAGTACCGCCCGCACCGCCGGCGCCCCCACCGATTCCTCCGGCCCCGCCTACCCCGCCGGCGCCGAGCAATCCTGCCGCTCCACCGGCTCCGCCGGGTCCGCCCGGCGCGCCCGATCCGCCTGCGCCACCGTTGCCCCACAAGATCCCGCCGCCGCCACCGTTTTGCCCGGTTCCCGGCGCGCCGTCGGTGCCATTGCCGATCAGTGGACGTCCCAACAGCAGGTTGGTGGGAGCGTTGATCAGCGTCAGCACCTGTTCTTCCAAGACCTGCAAAGGCGAGGCATTGGCCGCCTCTGCCCGCGCGTACGCCTCCCCGCCTTGGCTCAAGGCCCGCACGAATTCGTTCTGAAACGCAGCTGCCTGCCGGTTGAGGGCTTGATAGGCTTCACCATGGCTGGAAAACAGTGACGCGATGGCCGCCGACACGTCATCACCCGCGGCGGCCAACACGGTGGTCGTCGGCGCCGCCGCGGCAACATTTGCCGCGCGCAATGACGAGCCGATACCCGCCACATCCGCTGCTGCTGCCGCCAGTAAGTCCGGTGCTGCCATTACGTACGACACTCTGGTGCTCCCGCCTCATGGATTTGCGGTGATGGCAAGAAATGCAGACGCTCATCAGTATTCCGAAGCGGAACTCTGATTGGGAGGCTTTCGGTCCAATACGGCGAGCCCAACAAGTGAGGTGGTCTGTCGTAATCGGAATTCTGTGAATTTCAATGGAATTCGGTGAGCGAACATGGCCGGCGCGCTTACCTGGGACTGTGCCTAATTTGAGTGATAGCTGGTGTCGGCCCCGTAGCTACCAGTACAAGGATTTTGACTAAGACCGCGGTTGTGGATTCGGGTCAGAATGAATTCATTAAGAGCAAATCATTATTCGCAATTGCCATAAAAGTGCAGCTCAATAGGGCTGTTTTGTGTATTCATGACGTGTCTACGATGTTGTCGCGGCACCGCCGCTGCCGCCGCTGATTCCGGCGCTCGAGCTCTCGCCGCGATCGCCGCCTGCAGCCAATGATTCATAGCTCCAACCGCTTCGACGGGCAGGTGAGCGCAAGCCACTGATCCACGCATGGCGGCGCTGCTCGCTGCCGCGGGCGTCGCAGTTGTCGAGTACAACCCTGTCGTCGGTGACGACCTAATCGATCAACCGTTCTGTCCGGATTTGCCCTGCGAACCGCCCGGGCCGCCGCTGCCGCCCGTGCCGCCAAGACCGGGTATGGCATGGCCCGCGATGGCGGCTTGAGCCAAGGCGCCGTTGCCGCCATTGCCGCCGTTGGCGCCGTTGGCGGAGCTGTTGCCGCCGTTTCCGCCGTTACCGCCGAATGCGAATCCAGTCCCGCTGGTGCTAACTAGACTGCCATTCCCACCGTTTCCGCCGGAGCCGCCGTTACCGCCGGCTCCGCCGTCGCCACCGGTGACATCCCCTGCTGAGCCCTCGGCTATCCCCGCGTTACCGGCATCGCCGCCGTTTCCGCCAGTGCCGGTGACGCCGCTGTCGCCCCCGGTACCGCCGGTTCCTCCAATGGCGCTCCCTGTCCCCAGGTTCGCACCGTTACCGCCAACCCCGCCGCGTCCGCCAGCCAGCGGCCCTGAGCCGCCGGTTCCCCCTTGTCCGCCCACTGCCGTGCCCGCTCCGAGATGTTGGGAATCACCACCATTGCCGCCACCACCGCCGGTGCCGGTGGTGGCGTCGCCGCCGGCACCGCCAGTGCCTCCGATGGCCTGTGTCCCCGCGTCCATACTGTTGGTTTGCGCGAAGCCGCCCTGCCCGCCGCGGCCTGCGGCGAATCCGGCGTTATCGACGCCCGTACCGCCGCCTCCCCCAGTGCCACCTACGACGGTCACTGTCGAGGCCGTGTTGTCGACCGTAGCGGCCCCGCCGCTACCGCCGGTCCCACCGACTCCGGTGGTGCCGGTGCCGCCCGCGCCGCCCGCCCCGGCGTTGACGCTGCCGGTCCCCTTGGTCTGCACGGCCCCGCCCTTTCCTCCGGCCCCGCCACTCGCGCCGTCGCCGCCGGCACCGCCTTGCCCGCCGGTTGTGACGCCGACGGAGGAGCTGTTGGTGATGGTCGCGTCCCCGGCCGCGCCTCCGGTCCCACCAGCACCGGTGGTCCCGGTTCCGCCCGCACCACCACTGCCGGAGGTTATGTTTGCGTGTCCAGCACTCGATGCCGCCCCGCCGGCCCCGCCGGCGCCACCAATGGTGCCGTTGCCACCGGCTCCACCTTTGCCCGCTATCGCCGGTGCTGTCGAGTTGGCGGCAGTGACTTGTGCTGTGCCGCCGTCGCCGCCGCCCCCGCCGAAGGCGGTGCCGGTTCCCGTCGTCGTCGCAGAACCGCCCTCGCCGCCTGCTCCGCCGCTCACGGGACTCCCACTTGAGGTGCTGCTCGAGCCGCCCGCTCCGCCCTTGCCCCCCACCGCATGAGCTGCCGAGGCCGCGTTATCGATCTGTGCAGTACCGCCGTTGCCGCCGGCTCCACCCTTGCCGGTGTCGGCGCCGCCTACTCCGCCGTTGCCGCCGGTTGCCGATCCGGCTCCGGTGTTCAGCGCGTTACCGCCGGTTCCGCCGTTGCCTCCACCAATGTTGCTTCCGCCTGCAGCGCCAGCACCGCCATTTCCGCCCATCGCGGAGCCGGCACCCGAGTGGATGCCAGAGCCGCCTGCGCCACCGTCTCCGCCGGCACCGACGTTGGGTGAGCCGCCGGCGCCCCCGGTTCCACCGGTGGCCGTCGTGGCCGCCACGTTGCTGTTCGTTTGCGCATTGCCGCCGGCGCCGCCGCTGCCTGCGCGGCTGTAACCTGATCCGCCTGCTCCACCTTTGCCCCCGACTGGGCTAGTAGTCGAGGCGATGTTGTCAACGGTAGCGTCGCCACCGGCGCCACCTCCGCCGCCAATGCCATCGTTCACAAACCCGCCCGCTCCACCGGTGCCGGCATTCACGCTGCCAGTCCCTTTTGTGGACGCCGAGCCCCCGGCGCCACCGGTCCCGCCGCTCGCGACAAATTGGTTGCTCGGAGCCGTGGTGTTGCCTCCGATGCCGCCGTCACCGCCGGTCGCGGTTGCCCCTGACACAGCATTTCCGATGTTGGCGCTGCCGCCCGTTCCTCCGTTCCCACCGTGGAAGCCGGCCCCACCCACACCTCCGTTGCCCGAGGTGACGTTTCCAAGTCCTTCGCTCGACGCCGCACCGCCGGCCCCGCCGTCGCCGCCCGTGGTGGTGCCGGCTCCGCCGTCGCCGCCCTTGCCGCCGGTCGCCGGTCCCGTAGAGGTGCTAGTGGAGAGTTGTGCAAGGCCACCGTGACCGCCGGCGCCTCCGGTGGCGGTGCCGGTTCCGGTGGTGGAGGCGTCCCCGCCGTCACCCCCGGCGCCGCCCGTAGCAACGTTGCCAGTGGTGGCTTTGCCGCCTGCGCCGCCGGTGCCTCCGACGGCGTTGGCTGCCGAGGCGGTGTTCTGGATGTGTGCTCCGCCACCGGCTCCGCCTGCGCCACCGGTGCCGCTGTTGGTGGCGTCGCCGCCCGCTCCTCCGTGGCCCGCGGTGAGGCTTCCTGTTCCCTGATGGGTTGCCGTACCGCCAGCTCCGCCGGCACCGCCCAGGGAGCCGGAGCCTCCTGCGCCGCCGTTGCCGGCGGTCGCGGTGGCGGCAGAGTTAGCAGCAGTGATGGTGGCGCCGCCGCCGTTACCGCCGGCTCCGCCGAAGCCGGTAGCGCCGGCGCTGGCGCCGTCGGCGCCGGTGCCGCCAGTAACGCTGCCGATTCCGTCGCTGGTGGCGCCCCCGCCGTTGCCTCCTTTGCCTGCACCGATGGCGCCGGTGCCGCCTTTTCCGCCGTTACCGCCTAGAGCGGCGGCGGCACCGCCGTTGACAATGGAAGCCGCGCCGCCGGCTCCACCCGCCCCGCCGGTGGCGTTGGTGCCGCCATTACCACCGGCTCCGCCCTGGCCGCCGGTCGCCGTGCCCGCATTTGCGGCGTTGTCGATGGTGGCACTGCCTCCGGCGCCTCCGTTGCCGCCTTTGGCGTTGGCGCCGCCGTCGGCGCCGGCCCCGCCGGCGGCGCCAATGGCGTTACCGGTGCCGTGGTTCGAGGCACTGCCGCCGAGCCCGCCGTTTCCGCCGCCCTTGGATCCGGCGCCGCCCAGCCCGGCGGTGCCGCCAATCGCGTCGCCGGATCCGCTGGTGGTGCCACTGCCGCCGGCGCCGCCGGTACCGCCGACGCCATTGGTGGCAGTGCCGCCGGCAGCTCCGGTGCCACCCTTTGCCGTCTGAGTCGATGCAGTGTTGCTGATCGTCGCGTTTCCACCATCGCCGCCGATGCCGCCGCTGGAAGTGCCCGTACCGCCTAATCCGCCCTTGCCGGGGTTAAGGGTGCCCAGACCTTTTGTCGACACCGAGCCGCCGTCCCCGCCGGCGCCGCCGAAGAGTCCGGTACCGCCAGCCCCGCCGGCGCCGCCCGTCGCGGCCGCCGTGGAGGCGCTGGTGTTGATCGTCACCTGACCGCCTGCTCCGCCGATACCACCGCTACCGGCGCTACCGGTACCGCCCGCGCCGCCGGCACCGGAAGTGGCGGTCGCTGTTCCGGTGATAAACGTCGCTCCGCCGTTGCCGCCATTCCCACCGTTGGCGCCGGACCCGCCATCACCGCCGTTGCCGCCGACGCCGAGTCCCGATCCCTTCGTGTTGCCCTGACCGCCGTTGCCGCCGGCACCGCCGGTTCCTGTGGCGCCGCCATCACCGCCGTGTCCCCCGACACCGCCGGTAGCGGTGGCCGCGGAAGCGGCGTTGCCGATCGCCACATCACCGCCACCTCCGCCGGCCCCGCCGTTCGTGGTACCGGTGCCGCCGGCCCCACCTGCACCCCCAGTCGCGGGTCCTGTTCCACTGGTCACGGCAATCCCGGCGGTGCCGCCTAAGCCCCCCGCGCCGTTAGTGCCCTGGCCGCCATCGCCTCCGGCACCGGAGGTGACGGCGCCCGCAGATGAGATCGCAGTGCCGCCCACGCCCCCGTTTCCGCCCGTGGCACCGCTGCCACCGGCCCCGCCTGTCCCGCCGATTGCATGGCCGCTTCCCGCGGTGGTCGCAAAGCCCCCGGCGCCCCCGGAGCCGCCGACACCGGTGGTGGCGTCGCCGCCATTTCCGCCGTTTCCGCCGGCGGCGTCGATCGCGGAGGTGGCGTTTTGGGCATGCGCATGGCCGCCGTTGCCTCCCTTGCCGCCGGTGCCGACGGTGGCATCACCCCCGGCGCCACCGATGCCGGCGATGAGATCCCCGGTGCCGGCGGTGGTGGCGGTACCGCCGGCTCCTCCCGCCCCGCCGCTTGTGCCGGTGCCGCCGGCGCCGCCGGTGCCGGCGGTGGCGTTGCCTGCGGAGGCGGCTGCGGTGATAGTGGCATCACCGCCGGAGCCGCCCGCTCCTCCGGCGCTGTTGAGGCCGCCGTCGGCGCCTTCGCCGCCGTCGCCGCCGTTGACGTCACCCGTTCCGTCGCTGGTGGCATGCCCGCCGTTGCCGCCGGCCCCCGATATGGCACCGCCGGCGCCGCCCTTTCCGCCCCCGCCCCCAAGGGCGGCGGCGTCGCTGCCGTTGACTACCGACGCATCCCCACCGGCTCCGCCTGCTCCTCCGGAGGCATTGGTGCCGCCGATTCCGCCGGTTCCGCCTGTTCCGCCGGTGGCAATGGAGCTGTTGGTGGCGCTGTCGATGGTGGCTTCGCCGCCGTTGCCGCCAGTGCCACCCTTCCCGCTGGATCCGCCGTTGCCGCCGGCCCCGCCATCACCGGCGGTAGCGGCCCCGGTGCCGTGGTTGACCGCCGCACCGCCGCGGCCGCCGTTGCCGCCGGGGCCGTTGGTGCTGGTGCCGCCGTTTCCGCCGACACCGCCCAGGGCGGTGCCGGTGCCGTCGTTGGTGCCGATGCCGCCGTCTCCGCCGGCGCCGCCGCCGGCGCTGCCGGTGCCGCCGTCGCCGCCGCGCCCGCCGGTGGCGCCGAGGGCGCCGCTGTCTCCGCCTTTGCCGCCACCGCCGCCGAGGCCCCCGGGTGCGGCGTTGCCACCGGCCCCGCCCGCACCGCCGGCGCCGTGGCTACCACCGTGACCTCCGACTCCACCAGCCCCGCCCGGTGTGCCGGCAGCGGCCAGGGCGGCGTTGAACCCGGCCCCGCCCGCACCGCCGTGTCCGCCGGTGGGAATCGCGGTGCCATCAAGGCCGCTGGCCCCGGCCAGGGCACCCGGGCCCCCGGCGGCACCGCCATTGCCGCCCAGACCACCCGCACCGGAATTACCGCCGTTGCCTCCGCTTCCGCCGCCGGGGTACCAGCATCCCCGGCTCCTCCGACGCCGCCGTTGCCAGCTGCTCCTACACCACCGCCGGTGCCGCCGGCCCCGCCACTGCCGTTGGCCCCCGCGCCGCCGAACAGCGCCGAACCCCGCCCACCGGCTCCGCCGATGCCGCCGCTGCCCCCGTTACCGCCGGTGCCGCTGTCTCCACCGTCCCCGCCGGTGGCTCCGGCCGTCACCGCATCAAAGCCGGCACCACCGATCCCGCCGGTGCCCCCGACACCCCCTACCCCGCCTTGCCCGCCCGCCCCGCCCGCGCCGTAGAGCAGGCCGCCATTGCCGCCCGCTCCGCCCATCCCCGCCGTTCCGCCGGTGCCGCCGGCGCCGCCTTTGCCGCCCGCCAGTACCGCCGTGCCCGGCGCACCGGGATCCCCGAGCACCCCCGCCCCGCCGGCCCCGCCGATGCCGCCGGTCCCGCCGGCGCCGAACACCAGCGCGCTACCGCCGGCCCCACCGGTGCCCCCGCTGCCGCCGATTCCCCCTACGCCGCCGGCCCCGCCTGCCCCGCCGTTACCCCACAACCAACCCCCGGTCCCTCCGGCGCCACCAGCACCGCCGCCGACACCGCCAGCTCCACCCATCCCGCCGGACCCCAACAGCCCTGCCGCACCGCCAACCCCGCCCGCACCGCCGGGAGCACCGGAACCACCGGCACCGCCATTGCCCCACAGGATCCCGCCGGCACCGCCGTTTGCCCCGGTCCCCGCAGCACCGTTGGCGCCGTCACCGATCAGCGGACGACCGAGCAACAGATTGGTCGGCGCATTGATCGCACCGAGCACGGCATCTTCCAACAGGCCCAACGGCGAGGTGCTGGCTGCCTCGGCCGCCTCATACGATGCCCCGGCATTGCTCAGCAACCGGGCGAACTGCGACCGAAATGCCGCCGCCTGCGCGCTCGCGGACTGATACGCCGCGCCGTGACCGGAAAACAGCACCGCTATCGCCGCCGACACCTCATCACCGGCAGCGGCTACGACCTCGGTGGTCGAGGCCACCGCCGCCACATTGGCTGCACGCACCGACGACCCGATCCCCGCCGCCTGCGCAGCCGCTGCCGTCAACAAATCCGGTGCTGCAATCACAAATGACATCGAAGGACTCCCTACGGATGCACGAGCCGGAACAAGGTGTTCATAAGTATCACGCTCGCGAGCCGAAAAGGCGGCACTTACCGTGAAGCTTTGTCGTGTCCGGCCGCCAATTACCATGTACCCCACGACAGCGGGCTCATCGACGGGTGCGCCAACGCCCGAGAGCGGCTTAGGGAAGCCGGTTCCAGAACCGTAAAGTTGTTGCAGTGCAGTGCAATACAGAAAAAAGAATCTGCGGAATACGCGATCATTCGCACAGGCGGCGATTCGATGCCTCAAATGAATTTATTATTATGACAGAATAATTTTCGATGTTGTCGGGATGGTTCAATCGACAACTCAAGAACAATGCAAACCCGACTCAAATATGTGTTCGCAAGATCAGCGGCTGGCAATACAGATAATCGGTGGCCGCGTGCAGAGACGACGGTGGGCGGCGCGTTGCACAAGGCGCGGCACGCGTCGCACCGCAGGGCTGCTGCGGCGGAAAATCGTGCCGCGGCAGCCAAGGACACGTCTCAACGGAAGGGCGCCTGAGCGCCACACGGTCAGACCCGGCTGACCGTCACGAACGATTAGCCAGGCCGCCCCGGCTGCCCCGGTTGCCCTGGCTGCCCCGGCTGCCCCGGCTCGCCCGGTTGACCGGGTTCACCACCGCGGCCGGGTTCACCACCGCGGCCGGGTTCACCTCCGGCCCCGCCCGGCCCGCCGGCGCCACCTGGTCCCCCATCGCCACCGCGACCACCGTCACCGCCGCGACCTCCGGCACCGCCTCGGCCACCCGCGCCCCCGCGACCGCCGGCACCGCCGGCGCCACCCCGGCCACCATCACCACCGCGGACGGCGTCGTCTGTCGGTTCGGTCATGAGATCCGCACCGATGTGTAAGCCGAGGACGTGGACATTGTGCTGCCTCCTGGTGGTTTGCCCGATGCAATTCGGTTGACCCTACGCGCACCGGCCGAGGGTGAGAAGGCGACGGCATCCTCGCCCGAGCAGCGTGGCCCCGCAAGCTATACCCTGCCGAGTCGGCCACCGCCGGCCGCGTCGTCCTAGCCGGTGCTGGTGCCACCTACCCCGTCGGCTCCGTCGATGGCACCGCCGGTTCCGTTGGTGAAAGCCGTCCCGCCGGCGCCGCCGGCCCCGCCGGTGGTGCCGGCCCCGCCGGTGCCGCCGTCGCCGGCGACAGCGTCGGCGCTCGACATCTGGTTCTTGATTTCGGCGTTGCCGCCGATTCCACCTGTGCCTCCGGTGCCATTCGAACCGCGGCCGCCGGCCCCGCCGTTGCCGGCCGCAGCCATGCCCATTCCCTCCTGGAAGGCCGCGCCGCCGTTGCCGCCGTCGCCGCCCACGGTCCCGTCCCCGCCCCGGCCGCCAGCGCCCCCGATGGCGCTGCCCGTGGCGTCGTTATTGACGACCCACGCCAGGCCCCCGCTTCCCGCTGCCCCGCCGGCAACGGTGTTTCCGCCGCTGACGCCGTCCGCACCCGCGCCGCCGATGGCGCCACCGGTCCCGCTGTTGAATCCCCTTCCGCCGGAACCGCCCCATCCGGCACCGCCGGGTCCTACACCTGCGACTCCGCCGTTCCCGCCGACAGCGGTCCCGGCGCCGAAGTGGACGCCCAGACCGCCGACGCCGCCCATCCCACCCTTGCCGGTGGTGGCGTTGCCGCCAGCACCGCCCTTGCCGCCGATGGCGAAAGTGGTGTCGACGTCGCTGTAGGTGCCCGCGCTGCCGCCCCTGCCACCGCGTCCGCTGGCGAAGTCTTCGTTGTCCACGCCCGAACCACCGGCTCCGCCGTCGCCCCCGACGACGTTGACTGTCGATGCGGTGTTGGTGACGGTCACGCTGCCGCCATCACCACCAAGCCCGCCGCCACCCACGCTCCCGGTACCGCCCGCGCCGCCGGTGCCGCCGTTGACGTGGCCGAGCCCATCGTTCCGCGCGGCACCGCCTGCGCCGCCGTTTCCGCCGACGGTGCCAGCACCGCCCGCCCCGCCGTCACCCGAGGTGGCCGTGCCCGTCGACAAAGAGCCCTCAGCACGCGCCTCGCCGCCGTTACCGCCAACTCCACCGACTCCGGTTGGGCCGCCGTCGCCGCCGCGGCCGCCGGCGCCGCCCACAGCGTCCCCGGTTCCGGAGTTGGTCCCCGTGCCGCCGACACCGCCGGCGCCGCCGGGGCCACCGCCGGCGCCGTTGCCTCCGTCACCGCCGTCGCCGCCTCTGCCGCCGAATGCTCCGCTGTCACCGCCGTACCCGCCGTACCCGCCGTGGCCGCCGGCCGCCGAAGCACCAGGAGCAGCGTCGCCGCCGCTCCCGCCAGCGCCACCACCCCCGTAGAGGCCACCCGCTCCGCCGTGGCCGCCCTTGCCGCCCGGGGTGCCGGACGGCGCCAGTGATGCGTCAAAGCCGTGGCCGCCGGCACCGCCTTGCCCGCCGTTGCCGGAGATGATGGCTCCGGCCGCGCCGCTGGCTCCGGCGAAGGCGCCGAGTCCCCCGGCGGGCCCGCCCGCGCCGCCCATGCCTACCGCGCCCGGGTTACCTCCGTTGCCGCCCGCGCCGCCATCGGGGGCGGTGGCGTTGCCCGTACCGCCGGTGCCGCCATTGCCGGGTATCCCCGCGTTGCCTCCTGTCCCGCCGGCGCCGCCGTTGCCGTTGGCCCCGGCGGGGCCTGTCGACGAGCCCCGCCCGCCGGCGCCGCCCATTCCGCCGTCACCGCCTGCTCCGCCCGCGCCGCTGTCGCCCCCGGTTCCGCCGGTCGCCCCGGGGGTGGTCGCGTGCCAGCCGGCGCCCCCGATACCACCCGTGCCGCCCGCCCCGCCCGCTCCGCCCTGGCCGCCGGCCCCACCCGCGCCGGAGAGCACGCCTGCGTTACCCCCGGCTCCGCCGATCCCGCCGTGGCCCCCGGCGCCGCCGGTGCCACCGGCGGCGGACACGGTGCCCGGGTCGCCCGGAGTGCCGACGGCGCCGGCAGCGCCGGCTCCACCCACGCCGCCGGCTCCGCCGTTGCCGTGCAACCATGCGTTGCCGCCGACTCCGCCCGCGCCGCCGTTCCCGCCAACGGCGCCGATTCCGCCGGCACCGCCGGCTCCCCCGTTGCCCCACAGCCATCCGCCGGCGCCGCCCACACCGCCGGCCCCGCCGCCGATCCCGCCGCTCCCGCCGGTGCCGCCCGAACCCAGCAGTCCGGCCGCGCCGCCGGCGCCCCCGGCCTGTCCGGGCGCGCCTGACCCGCCGTTGCCGCCATTTCCTAACAGGATTCCGCCTGCACCGCCGGCTTGACCGGTCCCCGGCGCTCCCTCGGCGCCGTTACCGATCAGCGGGCGGCCCGCCATCGCCTTCACGGGGGCATTGAGCACATCCCATGCCTGCTGATTGAGGGCCTGCAACGATGAGGCAGCGGCCGCATCAGCGGTTGCGTAGGACACCGAAGCGCCGCTCAACGCACGGGTGAACGAGGCCTCGAAGGCTGCCGCCTGGGCACCGACAGCCTGGTAGGCGCGGCCGTGGCCGGAAAACAGTGCGGCGATCGCGGTCGACACCTCATCACCCGCGGCGGCCAACACCCTCGTGATCGGCGCCGCAGCCATCAGCTCGGCCGGCCTCAACGCCGACCCAATTCGCTCCACGTGCGCCGCCGCGGCGGTCAAATGCTCCGGTACTGCGACGACATACGACATGGTGCTGCTCCCGGTCTGGCCACCTCGAAGTGAAGCGGCAGGCGCTGTCTTGTTTACGACCGGGAAAAATTTCCGGCGGAGCGCCAATTTAATACGCGAGCCTTCAGTCCGCCGGAAATTCGATAAACAAGAATTGCATTCCAATATTCACGATTGGGCTGGTGGCGCGATACGCAAAGCGCTAAAAGCTGCCTGCTGCAACCTATCTCAACATTTCATGCTTCACTCGCGATGCGTCCGGACAGTTGTCGACCCTACTGGTGGAAATGGCCAAGAGCGAGAACCCTGCGGCTGCGGCAGAATGCAAGAATATTCTAGAACGACGTTTCGACCGAGCCGTCATGAATTGCTGTGGTGGCCTACCCGGGCGGCGCGCGGGCTGTCATCGAGCGACAATGTCCACATGATCGAACTCGAGGTGCGCGACGCCGACATCACCCAACTCGACGTTGACGCCATCGCCAACGGTGCCAACACCCGGCTGCGTTATGGCGGCGGCCATCGCCCGCGGCGGCAGTCGGGCGGTCCAGCGCGAATCTGACGAGAAGGCGCCGATCGGCCGGGGCGAGGCGAGTGAAACCACCGCTGGTGGCATGGCTGCGCGCTACGTGATCCACGCCGCGACAATGGAGCTCGGCGGCCCCACCTCAGCCGACATCGTCAGCCGCGCGTCAGCGTCGAGGCTCTGCAAGGCCGACGAACTGGGTTGCCGATCGCGGGCGCTGGTCGCCTTCGGCGCCGGGGTCGGCGGCTTCCCGTTGCGTGAGGGCACGATTGATGGTCGACGCCGTCCGCCGCACCAACCGCAAGAACTGAACCGTGGCGTGTTCGCAGTTCACGGCGAGGCCGCGGAATAAGCGTTCACCGCTGCCATCCAGGGTTAGCTACCGGACAGATACCGCTCGACGGACTGAACCTTCTGCGTCATCGCATCGGTTGCTCCGGCACGCACGTCGGCCTTGATCACGGTGCTCACCCGGGGCGCCCGCGCGGCCACCGCCTCCACCGCCCGTTGCACCACAGCCATCACTTCCGCCCAGCTGTCACCTTCGATCACGGTGAACATCGAATCCGTCTTGTTGGGCAATCCCGATTCACGAACCACCCGGACGGCCTCGGCGACGATGTCGCCGACGGCCTCCCCCACGCCTATTGGGGTGACTGAAAACGCAACCAGCACAGACACCTCACGAGCCTACTCACCCCTGACGTGGCAGCATCGACGCTCATGCGGGTGTTGGTGCAGCGGGTCTCCTCGGCGGCGGTGCTGGTGGACGATGAAGTCGTCGGCGCCATCCGGCCCGCGGGTCAGGGCTTGCTCGCCTTCGTCGGCGTCACCCACAGCGACGCAGCCGACCAGGCTCGACGTCTTGCCGAAAAGCTGTGGACGCTAAGGATTCTCGACGACGAGAAGTCCGCGTCCGACGTCGGCGCGCCGATCCTGGTGGTCAGCCAGTTCACCTTGTACGCCAACACCGCCAAGGGCCGGCGGCCCTCCTGGAACGCCGCGGCACCCAGGCCCGTTGCTGAGCCGCTCGTGGCCGCCTTTGCCGATGCGCTCCGCGCACGAGGCGCACGCGTAGAGACGGGTACCTTCGGTGCGCATATGCGGGTGGAACTGACCAACGATGGGCCCGTGACAGTTTTGCTGGAGCTATGACGGGTACGTTTGCTGTATGACGACACCCTCATTTGGATCCCTCCGTTCCGACGACGACCAGTGGGACATTGTCAGCGGTGTCGGCTACACCGCGCTGCTCGTCGCGGGTTGGCGCGCGGTGCACGCCCTGAGCGCAAAGCCGTTGGTGCGCGACGACTATGCACAGCATTTCATCACCGCGACCGGCGACCCCTACCTGACCGGGCTGCTCAAGGACCCGGGCACCTCCGAAGACGAGACCACCTTCCCGCGTCTGTACGGCGTGCAGACCCGCTTCTTCGACGACTTCTTCACCAACGCCGGTGAAACCGGCATCGAGCAGGCGGTGATCGTCGCGGCGGGCCTGGACTCGCGGCCATACCGCCTCGACTGGCCCTCAGACGCAACGGTTTTCGAAGTCGACTTGCCGAAGGTACTCGAATTCAAAGCACGGGTGCTTGACGGACTCGGCGCCGAACCCAAGGGGCGCCGGGTCGAGGTCGCGGCGGATCTGCGCACCGACTGGACTGCCGAACTCATCAAGGCCGGCTTCGACCCTCGAGTCCCCACCGCCTGGTCGGTGGAGGGACTGCTGCCCTACCTGACCGGCGACGCCCAGGAAGCGCTGTTCGCTCAGATCCACGCAAACAGCGCACCGGACAGTCGGGTTGCCACCGGCGCGCTGGGTTCCCGTCTGGACCACGACCAACTCGCTGAACTGGAACGGGCGCACCCCGGCGTCAACATGTCCGGCGATGTCGACTTCTCCGCGCTGACCTACGACAACCCAGCGGACCCAGCGCAGTGGCTGCGAGACCATGGCTGGTCTGTCGAGCCCGTCCGGAACACACTGAATCTGCAAGCCGGTTACGGGCTCACCCCGCCGCCGGTGGACGTGAAGATCGACAGCTTCATGCGCTCGCAGTACGTGACCGCCACCCGCTGAACCGTCAAGAGACGGCCACGTGCCGTCGGTAATAGCGGCGACCGTGCACGCGTTGGTAGTGCCACACGGCGGATTGCAGCGCTCCTCGCGGATGCAGCCAAAACCGTTCCGGCACAGCCGAACGAGGAGCGCAACGCCCCACCGATATGTCCGCGACCACAACCCCTTCACCGTCGGTGAGCGAACCTAGCACAGTCCCGTCGGCGGCGACGATCATGGTGCCGCCCTCGAACCGGCCCGCATACCGCAACGGCAACCACGGCATCCGGCACCGCACGGTGCCCGCGTGTGCCGCATGCAGAATCGGGGCACCCACGTAACCGGCGAAGGTTGCCGCCGCCTGCCAGGCCGTCGACGCGTTGCGTTGTTCCAGGCGGCGAAAAGCCGCTCGGGGCCACCAGTCGGGGATCGACCACCAGCCCGAACCCGTCATCGCCAGGTCTATGCGACCACGTAAGCGACGCACCGTCTGGGTGCGCATCAGTTCCCAGCACACCGCGGCGCCTACCGTCAGCCCACCGGCGTCAATCACTCCGTCGTCATGCCCGCCGATGTAGAAAGCGTTCTCCCACATCGTCGGAAGATCCTTGTCGTGTCGGCCGGCCACGCCTTCCGACGTCACAACCAGATACGCATTGCGCACGTCTCCGTCGGTGTCGCGGATCAGCAACGAGCCGCCGATCATCACCTCGTGGCGACGCGCCAAAGCCAGGAGCAGTTCCGTGGCCTTGCCGTCGACCGGCTGTGCCGCGTCGGCAAGTTCGGGCCAGAAACCGATGCCGGTGGTGAAGAACTCCGGCAACGCGATGGTTTGCGCACCCGCGGCGACGGCGTCTTCGACCAGACGTTCCACGGTGGCAAGGTTCGCGTCAACGTCGGCCGGCGCCGCGTCGAGTTGAATTGCGGCACAGCGCATGAGGCCATGCTGCCACACCGGGCTACGGCGTCAACAGGATCTTCACGTCGTCACCGGAACGCGCCGCGGCGGTCGCGTAGCCCCTGGCCGCTTCGTCGAGCGGCAGCGTGCTGGTGAAAATGCCATCGACATCCAGCCGACCCGACTGCAGCAACGGAATCAACTCCGGCCAGGTGCGTTGCACCGGCGCAGTGGTCCATCGCACGGTGATGCTGCGGATCAGGCAGGCCAACGCCGGGAAGGGGAATGGCTGCAGGTCGTGCACACCGACCACCGAGACGGTGCCGCCCGGCCGCACCGCATACAGCGCGTCGGTCAGGGATGCGTCAGTTGCGACGGCATCGATCACCGCGTCCGCCCCGCGGCCACCGGTGGCGGCCAGGATCGTCTCCACCGTCGACGACGCCACTGGCGTCGCGCCCCAATCGACGGCGCGCTGCAGCCGGCCCGCCACCCGATCGACCGCGAAAACCGTTGCGGCGCCCTGGGCGAACGCGCTACGGAGCGCGCACAGACCGACCGCCCCCAGGCCGATGACCGCCACGGTGCCGCCCAGCGGAATGTCCGCTCGCTGGGCCGCCGCCCAGCCGGTCGCCAGATTGTCGGTGAGCAGTAACGCCTGTTCGGTGCTGATACCCTCGGGAATTCTCCGCACCTGGAAGTCGGCCGCGTGCACGGCGAGCAGATCTGTTTGAGCCCCGGGAAGCACACCACCGCCGAAGATCTGCAGACCCGAGTAACACATCACCGGGTCGTTGGTGGCGCACCCCGGGCACCTGCCGCACCCGGCCACCGAGGACACCAGCACTTCGTCGCCGACGTTGACCGATCGCACGTCGGGGCCGGCGTCGACGACGGTGCCGACGGCTTCGTGGCCCAGCGGCACGGGCTCGGCCAGCGGGTAGTCACCCTCGTAGAAGTGCAGGTCTGATCCGCAGATGCCGGCGGCCCGCACCGCGACGATCACGCCGTCCGGCCCGGTCAGCGTGGGGTCGGGACGGGTGTCCACCCGGATGCTGGCCGGCCCGTCGATGACTACCGTGCGCATGGGCTCAGTTCTCCTGTCGCAGAACGAAATCGGACCACTTCGGTTCGCGCACCGCGGCCCAGTATTCGTTGAGGCGCCACGGGCTGACGGTGTGGATCTCGCCGTCGGCGTTCTTGAAGTACGAATGCTTGACGGCCGGGTGCGACCAGACCATCTGCTTGATCTCGGCCTGGGTCCGCTGATGCCACCGCTCGGCCGCCTCGGCGGTGGGCTCCAGCGCGGTGATGTGTTCCTCGGCCATGTGCTGCAGACACTGATTGATATAGCGCATCTGCAGTTCGGATTGGAAGATCAGGCTGCCCCCGTGGGCCAGGTGCGTGCCCGGCCCGTAGAGCAGGAACAGGTTGGGGAATCCGGGCACAGTGATCCCCAGGTGTGCGTACGGCCGGCTTCCCCACAGCTCATGAAGGTCGATCCCGTTGCGGCCGGTGATCTTCAGCGGCCACAACACGTCGGTGTGCCGAAATCCGGTGGCGTACACGATGATGTCGACGTCGTGTGTCACGCCGTCTTCGGTGACGATGCCGCCCGGGGTGATCCGCTGGATCGGTGTCCGCACCAACTCGACGTTGTCGCGTTGCAGCGTCCGCAGCCAACTGCCGTTGTCCTGCAACGTGCGCTTGCCGGTGGCCGGGTAGTCCGGCAGTACCTTGGTCAGCAACTCGGAGCCCTCCGGAAGCTGGCTGGTGATCCACTGGCTGAACATCATCCGGGCCGCGGCGTTGATCTCACTGACCGCGTAGTCCTGGTCGGCGTAGTTCGGGTCGCCGCGCGCCGCGTCCAGGCCCTTGTCGGCGCCCGGCCACAACAGCAGAAACCGGTACCACCGTCCGTAGTACGGCACATGGCGCATCGCCCAGCGCACACCGTCGCCGACTTCGTCGTGATACATCGGGTTGGGAAACATCCATTGCGCGGTGCGCTGGAACACCGTCAGATGCGAGACGTCCCCCGCGATCGCCGGCGCGATCTGGAATCCGCTCGCCCCGGCGCCGACGAGGGCGACCCGCTTACCGGTCAGGTCCACCGAGTGATCCCAGGCCGCGGAGTGAAACGACGGTCCCGCAAAAGTGTCCGCGCCCGCAAAGTCGGGAAGGCGCGGCCGATTCAGCTGACCCACCGCCGTGATGACCGCGCGCGCCCGCGCCGTGCTGACCGCGCCGTCGGCGCCGCGTAGCGCCACGTTCCACACACCCGCCTCGTCGTCCCATTGCGCGCCCAGGACCTCGGTCCGCCAACGGACGGTGCCGCCCAGATCGTGCCTGGCCAATACCGCGGCGAAGTAGCTCTGCAACTCGGGTTGTTCGGCGAAGAAATGGGTCCACTCGTTGTTGGGTTCGAAGCTGTAACAATAGAAATGGTTGGCGACGTCCACCCGGGCGCCGGGATAGCTGTTCTCCCACCAGGTTCCGCCGGGTCCGGCGTTCTTCTCGACGATGGTGAACGGGATGTTGGCCTGTTTGAGCCGGATTCCGGCCAGGATGCCCGATTCTCCGCAACCGATCACCAGCACCGGGAAATCCGCTGCGCTGTCCCGAGGTAGGGCCGCCGGACGGCGCGGATCGACTCCCTCGAGGTCCATCTCCTCCCGCGCCAGGGGCAGGTAGTCGTCGGGAACGTGTTCGCAGGCCGCCCAATCCATCATTTCCCGGATGACGTCGTCACTCAGCGGCGGCGGTTCCGGACAGCCACGGTCGCGGTAGTCGGTCAGCACCGCAAGCGCTTCGGCCCGTGCCCGGTCCTTGTCGTCATCGGACATGAAACCCTGTACCTCGTTGAGGAACAGACCCATCTGCTTGAAGTCGCGCATGTAGCGGGGATCGCCGGTGATGTGGACCAACGACAGCAGCAAGGTCGGGACGCTGACGTCCTGCAGTGCGGCGGCGATCTCGGGTGTGGACGTGGTGAAGGGTTCTCCGGCGTACCGGCTGCGCATCGAACGCGATCCTTTCGGTGGATGCAATTACGCTACGCTACGGTTCGTAATTGACAACCCTACGCTACCCGCGCTGCCGCACGCTGATCAAGATGTCGTGGTGAGGGCCGGCGAAGTGCGAGGATCTGCCCGTGGGTAGACGACGCTTCGGAGATATCCCCGTCAAGATCGCACTGCTGTGCGGAATCTCTGCAGGAGGTGCGGCGGCGGTGATCGGACTGGCTCCCGCCAGCGCGCTGTGGACGGGTTTCTTCGTCTGCGGCAGCGGGAGCCACCTGGCGTACAACACCGCGAGGTTGACCGACATGTCCAGACGGTCGAACACCCGGGTGAACTTCCAATGCGTCGGCGACGCGGGCGGGCTCAACGCCAACCTCTTCGCCATCTACGCGATGCAGGCGGTGGTGGTGGCCGTCGTGCTGGGTGCTGTTCTGGGCGCCATTCGGCTGAGCTATCGGTGGCGGCGCTGATGTCGAACGGTCGCGAGAACCTGTTCTAATCGAGCGCCGGCGCCCGGGTGTGTCCCGGCGGTTTACCGCAGGCCGCGCCCGAGGTTTGTCCGAGTTACGAAACAATACGGAGGCTAGTCTTTCGACGCGCGGAGAAGGTGGGCACGCGATGACACCGCTGCTGACGGCTTGTGGCGGGTTTTTACTCGCCGTGGTGTGGATGGACCTGATCTTCGATGTCCAGGTGCTTGGACATCGCGAGGCCGGCGCCGAACTGCCCGAGCCACTACTGGCGTCGATCGCGGGCTACTACCGCCGGGCCACGACCACGTCCCAGCCGATGGGCCGGTTCATTGCAATGGTGATGCTGATCTTGTTGAGCGCGTTGGGCTTTGAGGCAGCCTACGGTCGCGAACCGGTGTGGTTACTGGTGGCATCGGCCGGTGCGGCAGCCATTCCGGTGGTGGTGGCCCTGGTGCACACCGTCCCCAGTGCGGTTCGGTTGGGCAGCCGCATCGATCCGCCGGACGTGCAGACTCACCTGGCGCGGGCAGTCTGCCGCGATCACCTGCTGTGCTTCGCGTGCATGCTCGCCTTTGTGGCGCTGCGGGTGGCATACGGGCTGGTTGTCTGAAGGGGCCTAGTCGCAGCGCGCCAGACCTGGCTGGCCTGGTCGACGAGATTGGTATTAAACTAGAACACGTTTCAATTATTGCATCGGTCCCGCGCCCCACAGGAGTAGGCATGCACACCGCCCTATGCGATGAACTCGGTATCGAGTTCCCGATCTTCGCTTTCACCCATTGCCGCGATGTCGTCGTCGCTGTCAGCAAAGCCGGCGGGTTCGGGGTGCTGGGCGCTGTCGGCTTCACCCCCGAACAGCTCGAGATCGAACTGAACTGGATCGACGAGAACATCGGCGACCACCCCTATGGTGTGGACATCGTCATCCCGAATAAGTACGAGGGCATGGATGCCCACCTGTCGGCCGAGGAGCTCGCCGAGACGCTGCGCAAGATGGTGCCGCAGGATCACCTCGACTTCGGTAAGAAGATCCTTGCCGACCACGGCGTGCCGGTCGAGGACAGCGACGGTGACAGCCTGCAGCTGCTGGGCTGGACTGAGGCCACCGCCACCCCCCAGGTGGAGGTTGCGCTCAAGCACCCGAAGGTGACGATGATCGCCAATGCGCTGGGCACTCCCCCGGCGGAGATGATCAAGCACATTCATGCTGAGGGGCGCAAGGTGGCGGCGTTGTGCGGTTCGCCGTCGCAGGCCCGCAAGCACGCCGATGCGGGCGTCGACATCATCATCGCCCAGGGCGGCGAGGCCGGTGGCCACTGTGGCGAGGTCGGCTCAATTGTGTTGTGGCCGCAGGTCGTCAAGGAGGTGGCGCCGGTTCCCGTGCTGGCCGCCGGCGGCATCGGCAGCGGCCAGCAGATCGCCGCGGCGTTGGCGCTGGGCGCCCAGGGCGCATGGACCGGTTCGCAGTGGCTGATGGTCGAGGAGTCCTCGAACACTCCGGTTCAGCAGGCCGCTTACATCAAGGCGGGCAGCCGCGACACCGTGCGCAGCCGTTCGTTCACCGGCAAGCCGGCCCGGATGCTGCGTAACGACTGGACCGAGGCATGGGAGCAGCCGGACAACCCCAAGCCGTTGGGAATGCCGTTGCAGTACATGGTTTCCGGCATGGCGGTGCGGGCCACCAACCGCTATCCCAACGAGTCGGTCGACGTGGCATTCAACCCGGTCGGGCAGGTCGTCGGTCAGTTCCAGAAGGTGGAGAAGACCTCCGCCGTCATCGAGCGCTGGGTACAGGAGTACCTGGAGGCAACGACCCGGCTCGACGAACTGAATGCCGCCGCCGCCATCTAGGACTCTCAGTCCAGGTCGTCGTCCTTGCCGGTGAAGACCTCTTTTACCCGGTCGACGGCGTGCGTCCCGATCTCGATGGAGTTCTGCACGATGCCGCTGGCGCCCCCGGCGATGTCGCCGCGGATGATGTCGCTGGCGTGCTCGACGATGTCGGATGCTTTCTCGACGGCGTTGGTGGCGATGTCGCGGACGGCGTCGACGGCATCTTTGGGATCGAAGGCCATGGTGAATCTCCTATTCATCGGCGTTCTGTGACGTTCGGTGGCGGACGTTGAGTATGACAGTAGGCGCCGGAGTCAGTAGTCGACGAGAGTGCGCCAATAGTCTTCGGAAATCTCGCCGCCGGACCGCAGTACCCGCGCCAGCCCGGCGGCCATCGCAATTCCGAGTAGACCGAGCCACAATCCTGCCAGTCCGATAACCCACCACAGCACGGTGGTCACCGCCGGCCAGGGCGACAGTCCGGCCAGCACGGGTGCGAAGAAGAACCCGGTGCCGACGTACCACGCAGAACCGGCACGGTCGGACGCCAAGACGAATCGCAACCATCGCGGAATCGGGGCGTCCGCCATCGGGTCAGTCGCTCAGATCAGGCGGGAAGAACCCGGCCCCGGTGAACCAGCCCTCCTGCCAGCCCTGGGCGCCCAGGCACAGCATCGGCAGACCGGCCGGCGACTGGGCCGCGACCTTGGGGCCGGGGCACGGCGCGCCGATCTGCTGGACACCGCGAAGCGGGTACGAAATGACCCAGTAGCCGGTGGTGGCCGCCGGGAACTGGTTGGGTGGCGGGAAATGACAGGCCTCAGCCTGGCCACTGGGGCCGCGTCCGAAGATGAACCGTTCGTAGTTGTCACACGGCGCACCGAGCGAAGCGTCGTAATTCATCCCGGGGACGTCACCCTCCCAACGTCCGTTGTCGGCACTGGCGACCGGCGCTACCCCGATCATCGACCCCGTGATCGCAGCGGCGGCGAGTAATTCGCGAATCATGTGTTCCGCTCGTCCTTTCCTGGCACCGGTGCCTTGTTCCTCAAGAGCATATCGTTTGCTGTAGTTGCCACAAGGCCATACCCGAAACCACGTAGGACGACGCCGCGGGGCACACGGCCAGCGGTCTGGCTGGGCGACGCATTCATTTGCCGAAGGTTGCGACTGAGCAACATAGGCCGCCCAGTGACTCCGCATGCTCTGCGAAGACGATGTGCATGTAGACCGAGCTTCGGCTTTCGGGCCGGGCGACAACGGCGGGTATGTCGTGGGCCGTGCGGGCAGATGTCCAACGTACCCCTTCGCGGAACGAGCGACGCAGCGGCGCCGATCCTTACTGTCATCCTCAGTTGATTGTCATCCATGGTTGACAATCACGGGTCGTGGTGGTAAGTCTTGATCTGCCGCAGCAATTACTGCGGACCGCGAGAATCGCTCGCGGGTTGTCAAACGATAATTCACTGAAAGGATCAGACCCGATGATTCCTGAAATCGAGCGAGCTGGAAATATCACCTACGTGGGTCGGCTCACTATCGTCGACCACAGCGGAATCAACAGCAATTGTCATCCCGTATTGTGCATGCCAATCGCCGGCACTCAGCAGCGGGCTTGAAAAGTTGACGGACTCTCTGCCTAGTGGGGCAAGGTCCGTAATGCCGTGCCCCACCAGGCAGTAGATGCCTCTGTCCATCATCTTTTCAGGCTCGCATCCGCCCAGTGGACGCGCTAAATGGCCTTGACATCGGTGATGTACTGCAATTGATCGAAATGGAACAGCACTGAGAACGGCATCGTGAAATCAGAAAACTATGCTACCGAAGATAGTATCAGCACAGCAGAGCCCCGATTCGGACGGCCGGCCCCTCGCTCCGGCGCTTATCGACAGGCGGCACCGCGAGGCCCTGGCGTTTGAAGCGCCCTATTTGATCGATCGCCTTGTTCACGATCGGGTGGCGCGCGACCCGGAGTCGGCCGAAAACCTGTTCAGCGAACTAAAGAAATACTTTGTGTTGTGTGCGGTCAGCGCTGACGAACACGTCGCCATGCACTCGAGAATGGTAGACGAAGCCTGGCACACCTTCATCTTGTTCACTTCAGAATACGCTGACTACGGCTACCGTTACTTTGATAAATTTCTGCATCACGCTCCGAATGTCGAAGCATCGCACATGGACTGGCTTTCAGCCGCTGCCGACGATGATGATCATCACAACAGTAGCCACCGGCAAAATTTCCGAAATACCAGCTTTCAGGACTTCGGCGATCGATATAAAGAATTGTTCGGAGAGGCGTTGCCTGCCGTCTGGTACGACGAGCATTTTCTTACACCCGCGAGCCGCGTGATCAATGATAGAGCAGGACAACTCGGTACAAGGATTCACAGTGGCACCGTCGAGCTGTTCGATGTCGTGCGCGGCCGGATCCTGTCAGTCAACGCACTCGGCGGCCCCGCGCTGAATTTCATCGCGCAGCACCAAGATTTTTATATTCGTGAACTGGGTGACACGCTCGCCGATGACGAGAAACTTGGCCTGAGCCGGGCTCTCATCGGAGTGGGCGTGCTGCGGATCGCCTTCTAGCGGTCTCTTGTTCGTTTCGACGAATTTCGATGGACCCTGCAATCGCCTGGACGGAGAGCGATGACGACTCTGGCTTCTGAACGGATACCTGGGCAGCGGGTCTTGCTGCGCCCGCCGCAGATCGATGATGCCGACGCGTTGTTCGAAAGGATCACGTGTGATCCCGAAGCGGCGCGGTACATGCGGTGGGAGCCCCACACCGACGTCGGCCAGACACGGCGGATGGTCGCACAGCGTATGCATGCCAGTGAGGACGACCAAACGTGGATGGTAGCTCTGCAGACCAGTGGCGATGTGGTCGGCTTCATCAGATGCTCGCGTTCGCCGCGCCACGCCGTCGAAATCGGGTGCTGTCTGGGTCGCCAGTGGTGGGGGACGGGACTGATGTTCGAGGCAATTGGTCTCATCGTTCCCGCGTTGGAGGCGGACGCCGAGGTGTACAGGGTATGGGCCACGTGCGCTGTCGACAATTCACGATCGGCAAGGTTGCTCGAGCGCTGCGGCTTTGCGATCGAGGGCAGGTTGGCGCGCTACGGAGTGTGCCCGGTTCTGGACGCAGAACCGCGTGACTTCTTCCTCTACGCAAAGGCGCTGCGGTGAGCGGCTTGGACTATCAAGTGAAGCAAATCAATTCGCCCGGCAGATACGACGGTGACGATTGGGACCCGGCATCCAGCGTCGGCGTCACCGCGACGATAGTCGCCTTGTGGCGGGCGCTTGCGTCCCGGCAACCTGACGCACTTCTCGATGACCCGTTCGCCGAACCGCTGGTACGGGCGGTCGGGCTGGAACCAATCGCCCGTGTTCTTGACGGTGAGGTCGTGATCGGGGCGATCACGAAAGAACGGATCACCGCTCGGACTCGCTTTTTCGATGACTATTTTGTTGTCGCGGGGAGCTCGATACGCCAGGCGGTCATCGTGGCCGCCGGTCTCGACAGCAGGGCATACCGATTGGCATGGCCGCCTGGGACGGTGGTCTACGAGGTGGACCGTCCATCGGTTCTGAATTTCAAGGTCGAGACGCTGGATGCTCTCGGAGCCGTCTCGAAGGTCGATCGACGCCTCGTCGGGGTCGATCTCCGGGACGACTGGCAGGCCGCACTACGTGATGCCGGTTTTGATCCGCATCAGCCAACGGCCTGGAGTGTCGAAGGCCTGTTGGTGTACCTACCGCCATCTGCCCAGAACCTACTATTCGACACCATCACCGTCTTGAGCGCGCCAGGCAGCTTGCTCGCCACCGAAGACGTCGCCGGTTCGGACGGCTTATTCGACCACCGATTGCCGACCCTCACCGAATACTGGCGGCGCGTGGGCCTCGACCTGGACATGGCCGAACTGGTGTATCGCGGCCAACGCGACAGCGTTACCGGCTACTTGACTTCCCGAGGCTGGGAAGTGAGCTCCCACACCGCGCAAGAAATATACGAGCGCAACGGCTTCTCGTTTCCCGCGGAGACGCCGGCCGCGTCCGGTGAGACGGGGTTCGTGACGGCAACACTTCGTAAGACGTGATCGGCAAGGCGCAAACGGCTTCGTAGAAATCTGCCGCTGCGGCCGTCGGAGTGCACGTGCGCGGCCCATCCTCTGCCTGGCTGGGCGGCACGCGCGATATGCCTCATACGGATTCCCCCGCGAGCTCGCGTGAGCGGCACGACGGTCTGGCCCCTCCCCAGCTGTTGGACCGGTCGGCATGTCCCGCTGAGAACACGTTCCAATTCAGCATTGACGGCTTTTCTTCCCAGGCTTCCCAAGTGTGGTGTAGCAAGGAATTATTGGCACCGGACGACCACGCGAACACGGTTACGAGGAGTAGGCAATTGTCAACGACGCCAGCCGAACCGCAAGCAAAGCCCAATCTGCCGCCCGGGTTCGATTTCACCGACCCGGACGTCCATGCCGAGCGGCTGCCGGTGGAGGAGCTGGCCGAACTCCGCCGAACCGCACCGATCTGGTGGAACGAGCAGCCCGACGGGGTGGGTGGTTTCGACGACGGCGGTTTCTGGGTGGTGACTAAGCACAAGGACGTCAAGGAGATCTCCCGGCGCAGCGACGTGTTCTCCAGCCTGGCCAAGACCGCACTCCCCCGGTACAAGGACGGCACCGTCGGCGAGCAGATCGAACGGGGCAAGTTCGTCCTTCTCAATCAGGACGCCCCACTGCACACTCACCTCCGCAAGATCATCTCGCGCGGCTTCACGCCCCGCGCCGTCGAGCGCCTGCGTGACGACCTTGCCGAGCGTGCCCGGCGCATCGTGGAAGTAGCGGCTTCCCAGGGGGCCGGCGACTTCGTCGAGCAGGTGGCCTGCGAGTTGCCGTTGCAGGCCATCGCCGGGCTGCTCGGTGTCCCGCAAGAGGACCGGATGAAGCTGTTCCACTGGTCCAACCAGATGGTGGGTGACCAGGATCCCGAGTTCGCCTCCAACGACGCCATCACCGCCTCGGTGGAACTGATCATGTACGCCATGCAGGTGGCCGCCGACCGGGCCCAGAACCCCGGCGAAGACATCGTCACCAAATTGGTCCAGGCCGACGTCGACGGCCACAAACTGTCCGACGACGAATTCGGCTTCTTCGTCATCCTGCTGGCGGTGGCCGGAAACGAGACCACCCGCAACTCCATCACCCAGGGCATGATGGCCTTCACCGATTTCCCGGACCAGTGGGAGCTCTACAAGCGTGAGCGTCCGGTCACCACGGCCGACGAAATCGTCCGGTGGGCCACGCCGGTGACATCGTTCCAGCGCACCGCGCTGAAGGACTACGAATTGTCCGGTGTGCCGATCAAGAAGGGCCAGCGGGTGGTGATGGTGTACCGCTCGGCGAACTTCGACGAGGACGTCTTCGACGACCCGTTCACCTTCAACATCAAGCGCGATCCCAACCCGCACGTGGGATTCGGTGGTACCGGTGCGCACTACTGCATAGGCGCCAACCTGGCCCGGATGACAATCGACCTGATGTTCAACGCGATCGCCGACGCCATGCCCGACCTGGAATCGGTCGGCAAACCCGAGCGGTTGCGATCGGGCTGGCTCAACGGAATCAAGCACTGGCAGGTGGACTATCACACCGAGGCAACCGCTTCCGGCCAGCAATGTCCGGTCACCCATTGACCACCGACGGGGGGATTCATGCCGACGCATAAAGCGATTCACGTCCAGTCCGCAGGCGCACCGTTGGAGCTCGCCGACGCTGAGACCACCGCGCCCGGCCGCGGCGAAGTGCGCATCGCGGTTACCGCCTGCGGCATTTGCGGCACTGATGCGCACTTCGTCAACGGCGGGTTCCCCGACATGTCCTGGCCGCTGACGCCGGGCCACGAAATCGCCGGAACCATCGCCGAACTCGGTGCGGGTGTCGAAGAATTCGCGGTGGGTGATCGCGTCGCGGTCGGCTGGTTCGGAGGCAATTGCAACCACTGCGATCCGTGCCGCAAAGGCATTCTGATCCACTGTGCCAACGCCAAGGTGCCGAGCTGGCACTATCCCGGCGGCTACGCGGAGTCGGCCACGGTGCCGGCCACCGCGCTGGCGCGCATCCCGGAGGGACTCTCCGACGTCGAAGCGGCCCCGATGGGGTGTGCCGGCGTCACGACCTACAACGCGCTGCGTCATACCCGGGCCCTGCCCGGTGACCGGGTCGCGGTCCTCGGCGTGGGCGGTCTGGGCCACCTGGGTGTGCAGTGGGCCCGCGCGATGGGATTTGAAACGATCGCCGTGGCGCGAGGCACCGGCAAAGCGGGGGACGCCAAGAAACTCGGTGCCCACCATTACATCGACTCCACCAGCGTCAACGTCTCCGAAGCGCTACGCACCCTGGGCGGCGTCGCGGTGGTGCTGGCGACGGCCGGCAATTCGAAGGCGATGGCCGATACGGTCGGCGGACTCCTGCCCCAGGGTGAACTGGTGACGATCGGGGTGACGCCCGAGCCGCTTCCAATCAGTCCGGTCCAACTGATCACCCCTGGGCTCAGCATCATCGGCCATCCCTCCGGGACAGCGAAAGATATCGAGGAGACCATGCATTTCGCTCTTCTGTCGGGCGTACGCGCGTGGATCGAGGAGTTGCCGCTGGCACAGGCAGCCGACGGCTACGCGGCGTTGGAACAGGGCCGGGCCCACTACCGCACCGTGCTCACGGTCTGACCCATGGCCGCCGACCAGCATGCCGCGTGGACATTCGACGCTGCCGACGGCGAACTGACGTTGCACACCGGGGTTGCCGGGCGTGCGGCCCGGATGGGTCACCGGCTAACGATTGCGATGACGCGTTGGCGGACAAGTGTGCATTGGGTTGCGGATCAACCTAATTCGGCGAACCTGGTGGTCGAGGTGGACTCGCTGGAGGTATTGAGAGGCGAAGGCGGCGTCAAAGGCCTGTCCGGGCCCGAAAAGGTGCTGGTGCGCTCGAATGCGCTGAAGTCGTTGTCGGCGAACAAGTTTCCCGAGATCCGCTTCGATGCTGACTCCATCGAGAAGACCGAGGACGGCTATCGACTCAGCGGAAAGGTGCGGATCCGAGGCACCGTGCGTGACCATGTCGTCGATCTGCACACCGAAGAACTCGCCGACTCCTGGCGTCTGTCCCTGCAGTCCACCGTTCGCCAGAGCGATTTCGGCGTCAAGCCCTACTCACTGTTGATGGGGTCCCTGCAGGTGGCCGATGAGGTGACAGTCTCCTTCACCGCTACCCCGGGCAAGCCCTGACCGGTTATTCCGGTGGGCGCCCGGGCTCCGAGAAGGTGCCGGGGATGTGTTCGAGCACCCGGCTCAGCCGCAACGGGCCGTCCGTCTGATCCGGTTCGGGCACGGCCGCCGGGGGTTGGCCGCCCGGCGTTGGATCCTCCACCTGTTCGCCGGAGGTAAGCCGCACCGGCTCCTGCTGTGCCGAAGGGGCGACCGGAGCGGCTTGCGCGGTAGGGGGCATGGGCGACGGCGCCACCGCCTCGGCCACCCGGGGGGTGGACCGGTGCGCGGGTTGGGGCGGAGCGGAATCCTTGTCCGGGGCGAATTGCAGGCCCAGAGCCAGTGAGACCGACGCAACGAAGGTCACCGCGGCGGCTGCCAGCGTGGTTGCCGCCCCGGCGTACTGCCGCGAGTGCACGGACGCGGAGGTCACGGGTGCGGCGGCGGCGCCGGCCGCGAGGAGCTCGGCGTCGGTGAATTCGGTGCTCTGTGCGGCCGCGAGTGCGGCGCCGCGTGCGACGGTCACCTGCGCCATGGTCTGGGCGAAGACCGGGACCGGCAGAGCATTATCCAGCTGCCAGGAGAAGTCGCTGACGTCGTCCTGAGACCCGACCACCACCACTCCGGCCGGGCGCCAAGTGCTGCGGTCGAACATTCCGGTGAGCCACGACGTCAAACCGTCGTAGCCGCCCCGGACGTGCTTGACCGCGGTCTGAGACTCGCCTTCGCGGGTGTCCACCATCACCACGGTCGCCCACTCGCGTTCGAGGATGCACACCGCGGTCTGCTCGTAACCGATCACCGGCGCGATGGCCTGGGCGAGCGTTTCGACGGCATCGAGCTGGCGGACGGGCACGACATTGTCGAACCCGGCATCGGTGAGTGCCTCCAGCAGCAGCGCGGCCTGAGCTGAGGCTTCGTCACTCCAGGTCACTCCGACGACCCGCAACCGGCGGTCAACGGAGTCGGCAACGTCACGGGCCCGCATGACTTCGGCGGTCACCTGCTGCGCGGTGCTCACGGCACGCACCCCGTGACTGTTCTGCGAGCCGTCCCCCAACGGCACCTCGCGGTGGTCGAGGATGGTGCCGTCAGCGCCGTGTCCTTCGGCAAGGACCCACCCGACGGTGGACGGCGTCACCGATAGCCCGAGTACCGTATCCAAATTTCGCACCTCAATCGGTCCCGTGACGCACCGCGTTGCTCAGCCCGGCCACAGGCACCAAGGGGCGAGGTGCTGTGGCTCGGGAGTGCCGGAATGGCCCGGGATAGCTTGTCTGCAGTCGGCTTGCTCGGAGCGAGCCTACGCGTTCGCGGCGAGTTCGTCTTGGTCGGTGTTCATCTGTGCGGAAACCCCCAGGTGACACTCAAACACCGGTGACCCGCGCACCCGATCGACCGAAAGCTGTGCCTGCGCCGGCGCGGTAAACGCCTCTCACGTTGCTCCACGCACCGGTTGGGACCCGGGTACAGGTTGGGTCGGCGCCCTTGCGGGTTTGCGACTCCACCCGATTTCAAGTGCGTAACGCCTGCATAACGCCGCGGCGTGTGTTGCGTCCGGGCGTGTCGGCCGAAGGCTATAACGAATGCGGTGATCCGGCGAGGCTTCGAGTAACACAGTTGCTGTATCCACGGCGGTAACCGATATGGAACTGAAATGTGATTGCGTCCGAATCGACATTCTGCCCAGTCACGCGGTAAGTTCTGCCGGGAACAAAAGACATAAGGACAAGGGGCACAGGTATGACAGACGTGAGCGGGAAGATACGGGCCTGGGGTCGCCGACTCTTGGTCGGTGCGGCTGCGGCCGCAACCCTGCCGGGCCTGATCGGACTCGCCGGCGGTGCGCCGACCGCGGGAGCGTTCTCCCGGCCAGGTCTGCCAGTCGAGTACCTGCAGGTGCCGTCGGCGGCGATGGGACGCAGCATCAAGGTGCAGTTCCAGAGCGGCGGCGACAACTCGCCTGCGCTGTACCTGCTCGACGGCCTGCGTGCACAGGACGACTACAACGGCTGGGACATCAACACCGCGGCGTTCGAGTGGTACTACCAGTCGGGTATCTCGGTGGTCATGCCGGTCGGTGGCCAGTCCAGCTTCTACAGCGACTGGTACAGCCCGGCCTGCGGTAAGGCCGGTTGCTCCACCTACAAGTGGGAGACCTTCCTGACCAGTGAGCTGCCCTCGTATCTGCAGAGCAACCGCAGCGTCAAGCCGACCGGCAGTGCCGCCGTCGGTTTGTCGATGGCCGGCTCGTCGGCCATGATCCTGGCCGCCTACCACCCCGCCCAGTTCATCTACGCCGGTTCGCTGTCGGCGCTGCTGGACCCCTCGCAGGGCATGGGTCCGTCGCTGATCGGCCTGGCCATGGGTGACGCGGGTGGTTACAAGGCCTCGGACATGTGGGGTCCGTCCAGCGACCCGGCCTGGCAGCGCAACGACCCCACGCAGCAGATCCCGACGCTGGTCGCCAACAACACCCGCTTGTGGGTTTACTGCGGTAACGGCAAGCCCAGCGAACTGGGTGGGGCGAACCTGCCCGCGGAGTTCCTGGAGAACTTCGTCCGCAGCAGCAACCTGAAGTTCCAGGACGCCTACACCGCGGCCGGAGGCCACAACGCCGTGTTCAACTTTTCGAACGACGGAACGCACAGCTGGGAGTACTGGGGCCAGCAGCTGCAGGCCATGAAGGGCGACCTGCAGGGTGCCCTAGGCGCCCGGGCCTGACCCGCACCACACCGCTACTACTGCGCTCGACGGCAACCGCCGTCGAGCGCAGTAGTGCTTTGAGGGCATTTCCGCGGGGGCTAACCGCCGATCTCCCCGGTGACGTCGACCCAGTCCGTCAGGTCGGCGCGGTGATCGCTCGTGTTGCGGCATTCGCCGTACACCCGGGCTACACCCAGGTTCGCGTTCTCGTCGTCGCGGTAGATCAGCGCGGTGACTGCACCCCTCGCCAGCGACTTGCTGTACGGGTGCCCGCCGGGTGAGAGGCCTTCCACCCAGCCGTCCGCAACCAGCGCCGTGGCAACGGCCGGCAGATAGCTGTCGGCGCGGGTGTCGGCGGGGATCGTGAAGGTCAGATACACCGCGCCCTGGTACGGCGGATTGTCGCGGTCCCGGCACGACATCAATAAATAGCCGGCCGAGGTCGTGTGCAGCCGCCCGGCCGAGACGACATCCTTCGCGGCACCGACGGTCTGGACACGGCTCTGCTCGTCGGAAAGGGGCGGACCCGGACGATTGAGGGCGTCGCCGGGGGTCGCGTGCAGTTGGTCCACCGCCAGGAATGCGCCGCCGAGCACCAGGGAGATGCCGAAAGTGGCGGCGAGCAGGGACCGGGCCCGGGTCGAGCGCAACCAATCTGCACGCATGCCACCATTGTTGGACAGAGCAGTCGCCGAGGAGGGGCCGGGATGCCGCAGTTCGCAGCGCGGGCGTTGCTGATCGCGCTGACCACGACTTGCCTCACCGCCCCGTCGCAGGTCCGAGCCGAGGGCGCCGGCTCGTTGACCGCGCTGGTGGACGCGCTCGAAGAACGGCTGGCGATCGCCGAACCGGTGGCCGCATACAAGTGGAGCGCACACGCCGCGATCGCGGATCCGGTGCGCGTGGACCAGGAATTGTCGATCCTGCGCGAGGACGCGGCGTTCGCGAACGTCGACCCGGACTACGTCGCCCGCGTTTTCGGCGACCAGATCGCCGCCACCGAAGCCGTGGAGTACCGCCGATTCTCGGACTGGCAGCTCGACCCGGCCGCGGTGCCGCCGGAGCCGACGGATCTGGGGGCGTCCCGGGCCGCCATCGATGCGCTGAACACTAAGATTTTGTCTCACATATCACTTAACTGGAGTTTGCTGAACTCTCCCGCATGCGCGGGTCTGCTGCAGCAGGCCCGTGCCGACGTGACGCGACTGCGCAACCTGGACGACCTGTACCGACGTGCGCTTACCGCAGCAACGGCCTCCTACTGCCGGGCTCACCCGCCCGCGTGAGACCTCCGCCGAAGCGGCGTTTGCGCCAATCTCGATGCGGTAGACAACTGATCTCATAATTTTTTCTAGTCGGTAACGCTTTGAACACGCTCGGCGAAATGCCGGGCATGATGCACATCACAAAGCCCCTCATCAAGTCGGCTATCACGGCGGGATTCATCGCCACCGGCATGTCGTTGTCCACCGGCACCGCCGACGCGGACGCCATGAACTGGGAAGCCGTCGCACAGTGCGAGTCCGGCGGGAATTGGGCCGCCAACACCGGCAACGGCGCCTACGGCGGGCTGCAGTTCAAGCAAGCCACCTGGGAGGAATACGGCGGCGTCGGCAACCCGGCAAAAGCCTCCAAACAGCAACAAATCGCCGTGGCGAACAAGGTCTTGGCCGGTCAGGGCCCGGGCGCCTGGCCGAAGTGCGCCAGCGCCGGCGGTATGGGGCCCGGGATCGCGCAACTGCCCAAGCCCGGTCAGACGCTGACCCAGACCATCAGCCAGATCATCGGGATGTTCACCCCCAAACAATGACTATCGGCGGGGCGGTGCGTTTCGTTACAGCGGACGTGATTGGATCCTCCTATGGAGGGTTCAGCAACAGTTCATATGGCGGCGCCGGCGGACAAGATCTGGGAATTAATTGCCGATATTCGAAATACCGGACGCTTCTCACCGGAAACCTTCGAAGCCGAGTGGCTAGGTGAGGCGACCGGACCCGAGCTCGGGGCGCGGTTTCGCGGCCACGTCCGCCGCAACGAGATCGGGCCGGTGTACTGGACCACCTGTGAGGTGACCGCCTGCGAACCCGCTCGCGAGTTCGGGTTTGCTGTCCTAGTCGGCGACCGAGTGGTCAACAACTGGCACTACCGGCTCGTGCCGGCAGGTGACGGGACGGACGTCACCGAGTCGTTCCGGCTCGCGCCGTCCCCGTTCAACAACGTCTACATGGTGTTGGGAGGCTTCTTACGTAAACGCCGCAATATACGAGACATGACGAAGACGCTGCATCGCATCAAAGATGTGGTCGAAGCAGGCTGAGGGGCTGGGCGGAGATCAGATCGATGAAGTCGATATTCATCACTGGTGCGGGCAGCGGGATGGGCCGGGAAGGCGCAAAGCTGTTCCACGGCAAGGGTTGGCGCGTCGGCGCCATCGACCGCGCCGACGACGGCCTGGCCGCGCTGAGCGTGGAGTTGGGTGCCGGGTTGTGGACGCGCACCGTCGACGTGACCGACAAGGCCGCGCTCGACGCGGCGCTGGCCGACTTCTGCGCCGGCAACGCCGGTGGCGGACTCGACATGATGTGGAACAACGCCGGTATCGGTGAGGGCGGCTGGTTCGAGGACGTGCCGTACGACGCCGCCATGCGGGTGGTTGACGTGAACTTCAAGGCTGTGCTGACGGGCGCCTACGGGGCACTCCCCTACCTGAAGAAGGCGCCGGGCAGCCTGATGTTCTCGACGTCATCGTCCTCAGGCACCTACGGCATGCCGCGCATCGCCGTCTATTCGGCGACCAAGCACGCGGTCAAGGGGCTGACGGAGGCGCTCAGCGTGGAGTGGCAGCGCCACGGCGTGCGGGTGGCCGACGTGCTGCCGGGGCTGATCGACACCGCCATCCTCACCTCGACGCCGCAGCACTCCGGCGGGTCGGAGACCCCGATGACGCGCGCGGAACTGCAGGCCGCGGCACCCAAGCGCGGGATGTTCCGCCTCATGCCGGCGTCCAGCGTGGCAGAGGTGGCGTGGCAGGCATACCAGCATCCGACTCGGCTGCACTGGTACGTGCCCGGCAGCATCCGGTGGATCGACCGACTCAAAGGCATCAGCCCGGAGTTCGTTCGAAATCGCATCCTCAAAGAACTGCCCAGGCTGGACCCCAAACAGCAATAATGTGTGCGAGCCGTGCGCGCTCGGCCCCAACATCGGAGGTGTCTGTGCAGAACCGGATGGTCGCAACGGCAGCAATCGGGCTGGCAGTGTCCGGCGTCGTGTCCGGCTGTGGAGGTGCCCAGATACTGCCCCGCAAGGCCGCTCACCTCACCCTCGACGGCGCCGCCCACACCACCCGTCCACCGGCGTGCAGCCAGATCCAGGCATACCGGACCATCGACATTCGCGACCGGGATGGTCAGGTGCAGGCGGTGGTACTGATCAGCGGCGACCGGGTGATCCCCCAGTTCGTGAAGATCCGCAACATCGACGGGTTCACCGGCAGCTATTACGAGGGCGGGGTGGGCGACGCGCACGTGGACGTCAACAAGAACTCCTACACGATCACCGGCAGCGCGTCCGGCATCAACAGCAGCAACCCGAACAAGGTCGTGACGACGGATTTCAAGATCAGCGCCGAGTGCTGAGCGGATACCCTGGCATCAGACCACTCGATCGATGGAGTAACGGTGAGGGACAGACTGCACTGGTTCGCGATGCACGGCGTGGTCCGCGGGGTAGCCAAACTCGCGGTCCGGCGAGGTGACCTGCAAGCCCGATTGATCGCCGATCCCGTTGTCGCGGATGACCCGGTGCCGTTCTATGACGAAGTTCGAAGCCGCGGCGCACTGGTTCGCAACCGGGCGAACCTGATGACGGTCGACCACCGCCTCGCCCACGATCTTCTGCGATCAGACGATTTCCACGTCATCAACTTCGGCGACAGCCTGCCAAAACCATTGCGCTGGCTCGAATCTCGTACCCGCGACCACCGGTTACACCCACTGCGGCCGCCGTCGCTGCTGGCGGTCGAACCGCCCGATCACACCCGCTACCGCAAAACGGTCTCGGCGGTGTTCACCTCGCGGGCGGTGGCCGCGCTGCGTGACCGTGTTCAGCAGACAGCGGACGAGTTGCTGGATCAATTGGTGGACCGGCCCGGCGGCGTCGACATCGTCGGGCGGTACTGCTCCCAGCTACCCATTACCGTCATCAGTGAGATCCTCGGCGTGCCGGAATACGACCGGCGGCGCGTCCTGGAGTTCGGCGAGTTGGCCGCTCCGAGTTTGGATATCGGCTTGCCCTGGCAACAGTACGTCCGCGTGCAGCGGGGCGTCTCAGGCTTCAACGCGTGGCTGGTGCAGCATTTAAGTCAACTGCGCCGTACTCCCGGTGACGACCTGATGAGCCAATTGATCCAAATCGCTCAAAGTGGTAGCGAGGAAAGCTATCTCGACGACACCGAGTTGCAGGCGGTTGCCGGCCTGGTACTGGTCGCAGGTTTCGAGACCACCGTCAACCTGCTGGGCAACGGAATACGGATGCTGCTCGATCATCCTGACCAGCTGGACAAATTGCGTGATCGGCCGGAACTGTGGCCCAACGCTGTGGAAGAGATCCTGCGACTGGACTCGCCGGTACAGCTCACAGCACGGGTCGCCGGCCGCGACGTCGAGGTGGCGGGGATGCCGATCTACCGCGGCGAGGTGGTGGTGATCTACCTTGCCGCCGCCAACCGTGACCCGTCGGTGTTCGCTGACCCGCACCGCTTTGATATTGAAAGGGTCAATGCGGGAAGGCATCTCGCCTTCTCGACCGGACGACACTTCTGTCTGGGCGCCGCGCTGGCCCGGTCCGAGGGGGAAGTGGGATTGCGCACCTTCTTCGACCGCTTCCCCGACGTGCAGGCAGCCGGCGCGGGCAGCCGGCGCAGCACGCGGGTCCTGCGCGGCTGGTCGACGCTGCCGGTGCAGCTTGGCCCGGCCAGGTCGCTGGCTACGCGCTAGTCCGCTCGGTGGCGGCGGCCGCTCACGCCGAGCAGAACCCGGCGACGCTGTGCTTCGTGCCTGTCGGCGGAGTTTCGTACTGATCGGAGGCGATTACCTCGGCGACATAGCGTTGCCGACCCCGCGGCTGCCGAACATGTGGTGCGGGCTGTGGTTGACACCCGTGCGGCGGCCGAGTTAATTGACGGGTATGACGGAAGTGATCACAGCTGAGAACGTCGTGACCGGAATGTGGCAAGCGCTGTCGAGGCGGGACTGGGATGCGGTCAAGACGTTTCTTTCCGAGGACTGCCTCTACGTCGACATGCCGGTCCCGGCCGTATCGGCTCGTGGCCCTCAAGACATCGTCGCGCGGCTGAAGATCGGACTAGAACAGCTGGCGGGCTACGAAAACCACGATGGCGTCCTGTTGGCCGACGGCTGCGACGTCATGTACGAGCACTCCGAGACCTGGACTTTTCAGACCGGCGAGCGAGGGGTGCTCAGGTTTGTCACGGTGCACAAGGTCGCGGACGGCAAAATCACTGTCTGGAAAGACTATTGGGACATGAATAGCCTGGTGGCGTTCGCGCCCCCGCAACATTTCGAAAACCTGGCGGGCGGCGACACGTCCTGGATCTTTGACGCCAGCGCCTTGGTCTAGATGCCCCACGCGGCCTATGAGGCGATGCGCGCGGCGCATCTCGCTGCCGTGCAGGCCGCTCTGACAGATCATGTCGGGCGCCTGAGTTGGTCGCGGCCACAGATCGTGCGGTACCAGCGCCACCGGTTGCGGGCACTGTTGACCTACGCCAAGGAGCGGTCCTCGTTCCATGCGCGGCGACTGGCGGCGCTCGATACCTCGCGCGCCACCGTCGCCGACCTGGCTTTGCTGCCCATGATGACCAAGCAGGACGCCCAACAGAACTGGGACACCATCGTCACCGCACCCGGGTTGAACAGGGCGGCAGCGGAGCGGACTCTCGCTGAGCAGCAATGGTTTCGCTACGCCGACGAGTACCAGATCTTCAGCTCCGGCGGGTCCAGCGGGGTGCGCGGAGTCTACGTCTGGGACTGGGACTTCTACATTTCGGCAGCCTGTCTGGCCTGGCGGGTGCAGGCCCACGAAGAGCAATCGGCGCACCGGAGTCCGGCCCGCTTGGCGGTCTTGACGGCCGGCGTTCCCCCACATGCCAGCACACCGTTGTTCGATGTGCCGACCGTCGCCGGCATGCAGACCGTCGTGATCGCCGCCGGCGCACCGTTCGACGAGGTGCTCGCGGCGGTCGAAGCCGCACAACCGACGCATCTGGTGGGCTATCCGACCACGATTGGACGCCTGGCGCGCGCCTCCGCCGCCGGCGATGTGCACCTCGCGCCGGTGCGGGTGAGTACTAATTCCGAGCCGTTGCTCGACGAGGACCGCCAGGCGATCTCCCGAGCCTGGCACCCGATGATCCACAACCTCTGGGGCTCAACCGAGATCGGGGTACAGGCGGTCGGCTGCGGCCGCGGTGGCGGGTTGCACGTATGCGAGGACGAGGTTGTGCTGGAGCGCGTGGACGCCCACGGGGCGCCGGTCGGTTTACACGAGCCCGCGGTGCGAACGCTTGCCACCGGATTGGCCAACCGGACGTTTCCCTTCATCCGCTATGACCTCGGCGATCAGGTGGCGCCGCTGACCGGCGACTGCCCCTGCGGCAGTGCATTCGCCCGGGTCGCCGACATCGGGGGCCGCCAGGACGACGACTTCCGCTACGCAGACGTCACGGTGCCCCCGATCGCCTTTCGGCACGTCCTCGGAACCGACGCCGGTATCTCGGAGTACCAGGTCATCCAGACCGGATCCGGCGCCGACATCATGGTGGTCGGCACGCCGGAGATCTCGGCGCTCACCGCCGCCCTGGTGGCCGCCCTGCGCCGGCACGGGTTGGCTCAGCCGGTGATCCGAATCCGGTTGACCGACAAGCTGACCCGTCACCAGGCCAGCGGCAAGCTGCGCCGTTTCATCCCCCTGGGCTGATCGGACCACGAGGATCGCCACTGGCAAGGCGGTAGATGCGGGCGGCGTTGTGGTGAGCGACCAGGTCGACCACCCTGATCGCATCCATCTCGGTCCAGTCGCCCGCCTCGACGAAGCCGTGCAGTACGCGGTCGATCCCGCTGCGCCACAGGGCAGCTCCCAGGAAATGCAACTCCGCGGGTCCGAATCCGTCCGACGAATAGAGGATCTTGCGAAACGGCGCCAGCTCTAGGAGCCGCGCGATGAAGGCCGGGGCCCGGGCAGCCAGATGGTTCACGGACAGCCCGCCGTCGACATAGACGTTGTTGAAAGCCTGAGCCAGGTACCCGGCTTCACGCTCGTAGGGGTAGCAGTGCAGCAACACGATCGGCGTCTGGCCCGAGTTGCGCAGAAAGTCGAGCAGATGAAGCGGATTCGTCTTGTGCAGATCACAATCGCGGTCGCCGAAACCCACATGGAATTGCAGCGGTTTGCCCAGCCGCAACGCCTGGTACAACCCGAAGCGCAGCAGCACCCGATCGCACAGTCGCACGCCACCCTGATCGCGCCAGCGCTGCGCCGCGGCCCGCACCTCACTCGCGGAGGGCTCGCTCAGGTCGCCTTCGAACCCGCCCCGGTAGGCCAGGATCGACTTGGTGCCAACGGCGCCGGCGGCGCGCCGGTTCAGAATCTCTTCGAACGCCGACGCGTAATCGTCGCCGGCTCGCGCGGCCTGCTCGGCCACCTGCTCCAAGCGGACCACTTCGTAGGCGCGGCGACCGGACAGTGCGCTGAATTCGGCGAGATCGGTCACGCCTTCGGCGAATCCGGTGTCGACTAGCCAGTTACTCACTCCCGCGGCAGGCAGGAACAGTCGGGCTAATTCAGTTTCATTGAACTGGTTGCGGCGTTCCCAATAGTCCTGTGCATCAACATGTCTGGGCAACCCCAGCACGGCGGCGCAGTGATTGCGCACCGCGAAACCAAGTTGGGTGTCGAAACCGGAATCGAAATCGGCGAGCGGCTGGGTGTTGGCCTCGTTGAGCGCGTTCTCGAAACGCCGGCGGTCGCCCGCGGTCGACCAACAGCCGTGTACATGCTGGTCGATCAGCGCCACCTGCCGAATGTGCTGCGACAAATCGGATTTCGCCGCGGATATCATAGGCTCCAGGCCATCCGGAACTTTTCGGTGAGCTCTGCCGGTTCAAGGTCGGCGTAGCGATCATGCTCCATCCGGCGTACCGCGGTGACCAAGTCGACCACCGGATCGCCGAGCAATCTCCGCATTAGCGCCGAATCATTCAGTGCGGCAATGGCTTGCATCTGATCGGCGGGCAGGAGCCGGGTTCCGGCGCACGCCCGGTCCGCTTCGGACTGGAGCGCCGGGTCGATCGTCGTTTCCGGCGGCAGCGGCGCCTCGGTGGTGATTCCGTCGAGTGCCAGCGCGAGAATCGCTGCCGAGGCCAAGTACGGATTGGCCGAGGGATCGACGACCTTCACCTCGACGTTGGCGCCGTGCGGGTTTGCCGGTCCGCCCTCGATGAACCGCACGGCGGCCTCCCGGTTCTCGATGCCCCAGCAAGCGTAGGCGCCGGCCCAGTTGCCGGGTTGCATCCGCAGGCCGGACACAATCGAGGCGGACAGAATCCCCTGAGCCTGCGGTAACCCGCGCAACACTCCCGCTACCGCAGACTGCCCCGCCTTCGTCATACCGCCTGGACCGGTTCCGCCCGAGAACAGCGGCCCCTCGGGCATGCTCAGGGAGAAGTGTTGGTGGGCGCCCGATCCCACACTGCCGGCGAACGGTGCGGGTGACAGGCTGATTCGCATCCCGTGCCGGCGGGCTGCGCGGCCGATGATGATCCGCATCAGCACCAGCTGGTCGGCAGCGGCCACCGGTGGCTGCGGCGGCAGCGAGAGCTCGAACTGATTCGGCCCGTACTCAGGATGGAACTGCTCGATCGCTACTCCGGCCGATGTCGCGTCGGCCGTCACCTCCCGGACGAACGCCTCGTACTCGAGGGCTCCGACCATTCCGTATGGCGCCCACAGCGCTGTCGGCAACTGGCCGCCCAGGGCATCAACCAGCAGGAACTCGATTTCGTGCCCGACGGCGGCCTCGATGCCGGCGGTCTCGAGGGCGGCTTCGATCCGCCCGAGCGTTCCCCGGCTGCAGGCCGGAACCGGCGTTCCGTCCTGCTCGAAGAATCCGGCTGGTGACCACGCGAGCCCGTCGCCGATGATGCGCAACCCGGACAGGTCCAGACGCAGGCGCTGATCGCCGACCACGCCAACATCGTCGGTGAATGCGATGCCGGTTTGGTCGATCGTGAGCGCGTTCCAGACCGGACTGGCCCCCAGGCCGGGATCGGCGAACGCGTTGGTCCGCCGGATCGGCACGGTCTTGGCCAGGGTGAGCCCCGCAGGGTTCACCACGGTGCCGATCACGGTGTCGACGCCCTCGGCCTCGAGTTGGGCGATGGCCGCAGCGGCGAGCGGGGTGGCAGTCATGCCAGCCATTGTGCGGTGCCGGCGGTTGCCGGCCTAGTCAGGCTCGGCTGGGCAGGGTGAGTTTGCACGCCTGGCCGATGTCCAGGGTCCGCAGCACCCGGCCCATGCCCACCCACAACGCGCACGAGATAGCGAGGTCGGCGAGCAACTCATCGGAGAAATGTTCGGCGGCCCGGTTCCAGAAGTCCTCGTCGTCGCGCAGTGCGGTGTGGTCGGTGGAGAAGCGGTGAGCGAACTCGGCCGCCAGCCGCTCCTGATCGCTGTAGCCCGCCCAGGTCCGCCACTCGTGCGCGTGATGGTAAAGGTCCTCGTCCACCCCAGCCGCCGGGCCGTCGGCGTCGCGCGTGTTGGCGCACACGATGCATTCGTTGTTGTTGGCGATCACGGCGCGGGCAATCTCGCGGGTGCGCAGCGGCAGCCGGTTACTGGTGTAGACCGCTCGGCTGAAATTGGCCATGGCCCCGCCGAGTTCAGGGGATTTCAAGACCCAGCCGGCTACATCGTCATCCGCGAAACTACCGATTCGGCTCATGGCGCGATGGTACGCCCGGCCGATCCGCTGTTGAACCGCCCACCTGGTCGGTGCTTGCCTCAGTGCAGATGACGACCGAGTTCGACGCATGCTGTTCTCGCGCAGACCCTGGCGGTGAGGTGTCCTGACCGGATGTGGTCGGTGGCTGGCCGCGGCGGCGGAGATGCACTCAGCGCTGCTGAACAGCGGGTCTGGGCCGGGCGCCCACAGTGTTGTCCGTGTGGTAAACCGACGGGTTGGGCGCCGGACAGAGGATGCCAATGTTGCCTGGCGGCTGGCATCCGATCAGCGACCCGCAATAACCTCGGGCGCGCTGCCTTCACTCCAATCGCGTTGCGCGATAACGCGGTACGCGACCCGGCCGAGCGCGGCCTCGACCTGGTCGCGGTCCGGTCGGACCGCGAATCCGGGTGATCGGAACAGTTTGTCGATGATCCAGGCCAGCAGCAGTGAATACACATACTGCACCTGTTCAACGCCCGCGGGTGTGAGCCGCAGCCGGTCGCCGTCGCGCATCACGTAGCCGGTGGTGACCAACCGGTTGAAGGTGGGTTCCAGCACCTCGAACGGTATCTGCAGGTGGTCACCGATGTCGGTGAGGCGCGCGGTGCCGAAGAACTGAAGGTAGCGGTTGACGCGCAGCAATGCCCACAGTCCGGCGACGTCGAGTCGGCAATCCGGCCGCAGGGCGATGCTGCGCAGCCGCACCCCCGGTTCGCCGCGCAGCATGCGCGCAATCGCGTTCTCCAACAGCTGTTCCGGGGTATCGGTGGTCGGCATGCCAAAGCCGTCGCCAAGATCGACGGAACTGTTGTGAATGTCGCGCAACGGCACCTCGCGCAGGAACAGTGCCAGGATGAATCCCGCCGCGGCTACCGGTGCGGCCCAGAGGAACACCTGGCAAAGCGACTCGGCGTAGGCGTGCACGACCGGTGCGGCCACGGCCGCCGGCTGCCGATGCAGCGCGGCAGGTGAGCTGACCGCGTCCCGGGGTGTGCCGGATGTGGCCAGCGCCGCGGCCAATCTCGAGCTCAGGAAGTTCACGAACAGCGAACCGAAGATGGCCGCCCCGAATGAGCTGCCGATGGTACGGAAGAAGCTCACCCCGGAGGTGGCCACGCCGAGATCCTCGAAGTCGGAGGTGTTCTGCACGATGAGCACCAGCACCTGCATCGACAATCCGATGCCGGCGCCCAGGATGAACAGGTAAACCGACTGGAGCAGCGCTGAGGTCGAGTTGTCCATGGTGGACATCGACAGAAAAGCCAGCGTCATCAGCGCGGTGCCGGCGACCGGGAAGATCTTGTAACGCCCGGTGCGGCCGACGATGCTGCCGCTGCCCGTGGAGGTGATCAGCATGCCGACCACCATCGGCAGCGTGCGCAGCCCCGACGTGGTGGCGGACACTCCGTTCACGTACTGCATGAAGGTCGGCAGGAACGTCATCGCGCCGAGCATCGCGAACCCGACGACGAACGACAGCACGCAGCACACGGCGAAGACTGGACTGGCGAACAACCGGATCGGCAGAATCGGTGCGGTCGCACGGTTTTCCACCCAGACGAACACGCCCAGGGTGACCGCGGCGCCGGCGAACAAACCGATGATGGTCGGCGACCCCCAGGGGTAGACGGTGCCTCCCCAACTGGTGGCCAGGGTCAGCGCGGCGGCGCTCAGGCCGATGAACACGATCCCGGCGTAATCCACCGCGGGTTTGGTCGTCCGCCCGGTCTTCGAGGTCAGCGCCGGGATTGCCGCGGTCGCCACACAGATTACGACCAGCGACACCGGCAGATTGATCCAGAAGGCCCAGCGCCAGGTGAGATAGTCGGTGAAATAGCCGCCGAGCAACGGGCCCACGACCGTGGTGACACCGAAGACCGCGCCAAGGATTCCCTGGTAGCGCCCGCGCTCGCGAAGCGGCACCACTTCACCGATCAGCGCGCTGGCGGTGACCGCGATGGCGCCGCCGCCGATGCCCTGCAGGGCTCGCGATCCCACCAGCATGGTCATGGACTGCGCCAGACCACAGAGCACCGATCCAGCGATGAAGAACAGGACCGCGGCCTGGAAAACCCGTTTGCGGCCGTACAGGTCGCCGAGTTTGCCGACCAGGGCGGTGACGATCGTGGAGGCCAACAGATAACTGGTGACCACCCACGACTGTCGGCCGGCATCGCCGAGGTCGGCGACGATGGTCGGCAGGGCGGTGGCGACGATGGTCTGGTCGAGCGCCGCGAGCAGCATCCCGAGCACGATGGCGACGAAGATGAGATTGCGTCGCTGAGCAGTGATCGGCGCGCTGCCGGGCCCGGTATCGGCAGGTGCGGCAACTGTCGTGGTCGTCATTCCCGTCTCTCGGTCGGCGCAAGGCGAAAGCGCACCCTGGATGCCCCCGATCGGCGATTTCTAACCGGTGCCAGTGCGCCGCTCCGCCAGGTCGTCCAGGTCCTGATACCAGTCGCGTGCCACCAGCACCCCGTCGGTGATGCGTTGCAGAGCCGCGTCGAATTCGGCGTGATCCGGTTGGACGGCGACGTCGTCCGATACCGCTAGGTGATCGGTGAGCCACCGGCGGATCAGTCCCGACACCGAGTCGACTTGGCGCTGCCCGGCCGCGGTGAGCGTCAATCGGTCACCGTCGCGCACGGCGTATCCGGCCTCGGCCAGACGATCGAAGACCGGCTGGAGGACCTGCGGCGGCACGTGCAGATGTGCGGCGATATCGGTCAATTGCGCGGTTTCGAAGAACCGCTGGTATTGGCAAATCCGGAGCGCTCCCCACAGTCCGGCCACGTCGAGTTCGCAACCCGGTTGCTCGGCAATATCGTCGAGCTTGACCTTGGGCGCCTCCGCCAGCAGGTGTCCGACGGCGATTTCCAGGATATCTTCGGGCGATTTGGTTCTGGGCACCGCAAAGCCGTCCCCCAGGCAACCGGGGCTGTCGTGAATATCGTTGAGGGGAGCCTCCCGCAGGCACAGCGCGAAGATGAATCCGACCAGCGCGATAAATGCGGCGCAGAGAAATACTTGTGAAAGCGACCCGGCGTAGGCCCGCACGATCGGGGCGGCCACGTTTTGCGGAAGCCGGTGCAGGGCGCTCGGGGAATGCGCGGCAGCGGCGGGCACACCGGCGGCGTGCAACGCCGCATCTATTCGTCGACTCAGGAAGTTGGCGAATAGTGCGCCGAATATCGCTGCGCCGAACGAACCTCCGACCACGCGAAAGAAGGTGACGCCCGAGGTGGCCACGCCCAGGTCTTCGAAACGCGAGGTGTTCTGGACGATGAGGATCAGGACCTGCATGGAGAAGCCGATGCCGGCCCCGAGTATGACCAGATAGAACGCCTGCACGGGCCACGGCGTCGCTTCGTCCATGCGTGCCATCAGTAGAAACCCCACGGCCATCAACGCCGTACCCGCCAGCGGGAAGATCTTGTACCGACCCGTCCTTCCGACCAGGATTCCCGCGGCCACCGATGTGGTCAGCAGGCCGAGCACCATGGGCAGCGTTCGCAACCCCGAGGTGGTTGCCGAGACGCCGTCGACGTAACGCAGGTACATGGGCACGAAGGTCAGTGCGCCCAGCATCGCGAAACCGACGAGCAACGACAGCACGGAGCACACCGCGAATACCGGGCTGCGAAACAGGCGGGGCGGCAGGATGCCGGCAGGAGCCCGGCTCTCCACCCAGATGAAGGCACCCAGCGTCACGACGGCCCCGAGGAACAGCCCGATGATTGGCGCCGAGCTCCAGGCGTAGTTGGTGCCACCCCAGCTGGTGGCCATGATCAGCGCCGTCATCGCCACCGCGATCAGCAGTATCCCCAGGTAGTCGATGGCCGGCCTGGGACGGCGGGGCAACGCGGGGATGGCGGCCGCGGTCAGGGCCATGATGCCGATCGTCACCGGCATGTTCACCCAGAACGCCCATCGCCAATTCATGTAGTCGGTAAAGATCCCTCCGAACAACGGGCCGGCGACCGTGGTGACCCCGAACACCGCACCCAGGATTCCCTGATAACGGCCGCGGTCGCGAAGTGGAAAGACCTCGCCGATCAGGGCGGCGGCCGTGACCGAAATGGCACCGGCGCCGATGCCCTGCAGCGCGCGGGAGACCGACAGCATGGCCATCGAGTCCGATAACCCACACAGCACCGAGCCGGCCAGGAACAGCGCGACCGAGCTCTGCAGCACCCGTTTACGGCCCAGTAGGTCGCCGAGTTTGCCCGCTACCGGAATGACCACGATGCCGCCCAACAGGTAGGCCGCGACCACCCAGGACTGGTGAATGGAGTCGCCCAGGTCTTCCACAATCGTGGGAAGTGCTGGCACGACCACGGTCTGGTCCATCGCCGCCATCAGGACGGCGAGCATTAGCCCCGCGAAGATGACATTGCGGCGCACCGGACTGATCGAGGCGCACGGGACCGGGGTGCCGCCGGAGGCGGTCGTCGGTGCGGTCGGGCTCGTCATCGTTGACTCCCGTCAGTGTCGGAGCCCGCGGGGTGGCCCCGGATTAAGTTGGCGGCCGGGAGACGCACTGCGCCGAGTACAGCGCCTCTCCGAGTTTGTCCATCAATTCCAGCTGCGTCTGAAGATAGTCGAGATGAAGTTCTTCGTCGGCAACGATTTTTTCTAACAGTTGGGCGCTGGTGGTGTCCTGCTTTTCACGGCACATGACGATTCCCGGTTTCAGCCTATTCAGCACCTCGATTTCGATCGCCATATCCGCTTCGAATTGCTCGCGCAGCGTCTGGCCGACGCGCAATGAGCCGATGCGCTGGTAGTTCGGCAGACCGTCGAGCAACAAGATGCGATCGGTGATCTCTTCGGCGTGCCGCATTTCATCGAACGACTCGGCCCGGGTGTGCTGCGCCAGTTCGGTGAAACCCCAGTTCTCTTGCATCTTCGCGTGCAGAAAATACTGGTTGATGGCCGTCAGTTCGCTGGTCAACTGCTCGTTGAGAAGACGTAAGACGTCTGGATCGCCTTGCATGATCACTCCTACGGTGTGGAGGCTGTCAGTCGATCCGCGGGCGGGCTGGGCTGGAGCGCGCCGTGCGGGTAGGACGGCACGGTTGAGTGCCGATCTCAATCTAGTGCAGCCGAGGCGAGTGAGCCCACGCTTAATTGCGTCGTCGGCGCGTCCCGCCGCGGCGCAATCGCGATCAGCGATTTTAAGTTAGGTTAGACTCGGCTAACCGACTTAGGTTAGACTCCACTAATATGACCACACAGTACGCGCTTCCCTCATTTGCGGGTGATGTTTGCTGATGTACGTGTGCCTGTGCGTCGGAGCCACTAACCAGACGGTGTGTGACGCCGTCGCCCGGGGCGCGTCGACCTCAAAGGAAGTAGCCGCTCTGTGCGGTGCGGGTGGCGACTGTGGACGCTGTCGCCGCACGCTGCGCGCAATCATCTCCGCTGCCCGCATGGACCAGCCTGAACTTCAGCCCGCATCGTCCGCCTAGCGCCGGCGGTTGCCGAAATCCGCCAACGCCGCGGCGTTGGCCTGTGCGCCCATCAGTTCGGCGAAGTGCGCGTTCTCTCGCGCTGTCGCGGCCGCGATCTGTGGCCGGATCGGCTCGACCATTGTGTGCTTGACCGCCATCAGGCTAGAAATCGGTCGGGCGGCAAGGATTTCCGCGTGCCGACGGGCTTCGGGCAGCAGTTCTTCTGGCGCACAGATCCGCCACACCAGACCCATTCGCAATGCCTCGTGGGCGTCGACCCACTCTGAGGACATCAGCAGCCAGGCGGCGTTCTGGCGGCCCACCAGCTGTGGCAACAGATACGACGATGCCGCCTCCGGGGCCACCCCGAGGCTGGTGAACGGGCATTTGAGCCGTGCGGTGGTCGACATGAAGGCCAGATCGGCATAGCCCAGGATGGTGGTCCCGATGCCCAGCCCGACGCCGTTGACAGCGCAGATCAGCGGTTTGGGAAAGGCGCTGAGTGCCTCGACCAATCCGCGGAAACCGTACTTGCCCGGCGTGAAGTCGGGGTCGGAGATCATCGCCTGCATGTCGGCCAGGTCGGTTCCGGCGCTGAAGGCGCGGCCGGCGCCGGTCAGCAGCACCACAGCGACCTCGGGATCCTCGGCGGCATCCAACAGGGCCTGGGCGGTGGCGTCGTAGAGCGCTTCATTGAACGCGTTGAGGGCCTCGGGTCGGTTCAATGTCAGCGTGCGCACGCGGTTTTCGTCATTGATCAGCAGCGTCACGGATACCAACCCTATCGGTTGCTGTACACCCGGCTCGGCTCGATCAACACCACCGCGCGCCGCTCCTGCGCCATGACCCGGTCGTACTCGTCCCAGTCGTCGTGGGTGCCACCGGCCGCGGTGAAGACATTACGCAGCAGCAGACGCAACAAGTCTGGATCGGTGAGCCAGGTGGGTGCGTCGTCCGGGCCGGCCAACTCCGCGCGGCCTTCCACGGTGGCCCATTGCCAGCCGGTGCGGAAGGTGACCGCCAGCTGTGGCCGGGCACGCAGGTTGGCCAGCTTGACCTTCCCGTAGGTCGTGAAGCCGAGGACGGGTTGTCCCCCGGCCGGATGCGGCAACAGGCCGACGTTGACCAGCGATGCCTGCACGGTGCCGTCGGCGCGGGCGGTGGAGATCACCGCGAGGCCGTTTTCGGACGTTGCCAATGCCACCGCGTCGTCGAGAGTTGTCATCTGCGCTTCCTCACTGGTCCCGGAAGGGTGTGCTGATCACGTAGCGGCTGGTCGGCACGGTGTCTATGTTCTGGTTGGCGCCGAAGGCGGACGTGCTCGCCACCATTCGGCCCACCCGGTGTTGCAGGTCGGCGTCGTCGGCGGCGCCGAAGAAGGCTTTAAGGTCGGAGACCGCCTCCAACGGGAACAATTCCTCGACGATGGCCGAGATTCCCGGCGCGTCCGGGGTGAGCGCGCGTACCACCCAGTTCTGGGTGTAGCCGAAGGTGGACTGAGTCTCGATGGCCACCTGGGTGTGGTTGAGCTGCCACCGGTCGAGCCAGGTTGCCTGGTCCAGCTCGTCTGGTCGCCGCAGTAGCGCGACGTTAGCCAAACCCGTTGTTCGAAGCCCGATCTCGAGTGGCGCGAGCATCGGGGCCGACTCGGTGACCAGGTAGGCGGCGAGGTGTTCGCATTCGGCGCCCAGCGCGGCCAGCGCCATCGTCATTTGTTCGCCGTAGCACTGCTGCGTCCAGACGGTCACCAGCGCGGCTACCGGCGGGTCCAGGGTCGTCAGCGTCATCAACGAGTCGCGAACGACGCTGTCGCGGACGTTGACCGTCAGCCCGGGCAGGCCCAGACGCGACAATTCGGTGGCCACCGGGCCTCGCAGCCGCGCACACCAGTCGTCGGCGGCTTCGGCCCGGCGCAGCACCGCGATCACTTTCTCCATGCGTTTCTCCTATGTCAAGCCGCTGCCGGTTGGCAAGGCTGGGTTCGGTTTTGGTGGTCGGTGTAGAGGTGGTGAAACACGACGCGGGCCAGGCGGCGTTTGAGGCAGCGCAGTGCCTCGGTTTTGGAGTCGCCGGCGTCGATGCGGTGGCGGTAATAGTCCTGGCCGAGTCCGTCGAGGCGGATCTGGGTGACGGCGATGCGGTGCAGGGCGGCGTTGAGTTGGCGGTTGCCTGAGCGGGTCATGCGCACCCGCCCGGCGGTGTTGCCTGACCACACCGGGACTGGCGCGACTCCGGCGTGACGGGCGAAGGCGGCCTCGCTTTTGAACCGGGTCACCCCGGCGGATTCGCCGACCAGTTTGGCCGCGGTCAACTCCCCGCAGCCGGGAAGGAAAAGCAGGGCCGAGGCGATGGGGCGCACTTGCTGGCCGATGCGCTTAGCCAAGGCGTTGATGGTTTCAGTGAGCCGCGTGATGTCGGCCAGCTCGTCGCGAGCCAACTCCGCGACCAGGCCGGGCAGGCTGGCTAACCAGTCACCGAGGATGCGCCGATGCTTGGCCAGATCCAACGAACGGGCCTTGGGCGCGTGGTCAGGGTCAAGCTCGTGCACCCGCCACAACAGCCGGTTGATCGTCGCCGCGCGTTGCGCCACAAGGACTTCCCGGCGATCCACCAATAACTTCAACTCGCGCGAGACCTCATCATGGGAGGCGACCGGCAAGTCAGGTTCACGCAAACACCCCCGCGCGACTGCTAACGCGTCGATCGGGTCCAACTTGCCCTGGGTGCGCGCACTGGCCCGAGTCTGAGCCATCAACTTCGGCGGTACCCGCACCACCCTCTGGCCAAAGCCCATCAGGTCGCGCTCCAACCTGGCCGATAAGTACCGGCAATCCTCAATCGCCCACACCACCTCGGCCCCGAACCGTTCGCGGGCCCACATCACCGCCTCGGCATGACCCGTCGTCGTTGCTTTGACGACCTTTTCGCCGAGCTTGCGCCCAACCTCGTTGACCGCAACAAACGTATGGGTGCGCTTGTGTACACCCTCCAACAACAACCATGGTGGATGCCTCCTTCACTGTGAGGTGACGGTTGGGCCGGTCGGCGGACAAACCTCAGTGGGGGCGGTTGCCACGCTCCCATCAAGTCACGCCGGCCGGTCCTTCACACCTGATGCCGACAAAACGCATGAACCCCAACCACGGCGGCAGCGAGCCTATGAGCCAGACACCAGGCGATCAGGATCCAACCACCGCAACATGCGGCAACCCCACCCTGACACTGAGGCGAACCTAACCCCTGATCAGTCCGGTGATAATCCCGGCCAGTCGCCGATAGGACTCCTCGCGGCCGGACGAGGAACGAAACACCAGACCGATGGTTCGGTGCGGGCGCGGGGCGGCGAACCGGGCGAGACCGACGCTGCTGCGCGCGGTTTCGACCCCGACGGCGCTCTCGGGGATCAATGTCACGCCCAATCCCCCGGCCACGCACTGCACCGCCGTCGCCAGCGAAGCCGCGCGGGTGTCGGCCGGTTCGGCGCGCACCCCGGCTTCCCGGCAGGCTTCTAGCGCCTGATCGCGCAGGCAGTGGCCTTCGTCCAGCAGCAGCAGCGGCAAATCCGCCAGCACGGCAGCCGATACTCGCTGCTTGCCCGACAGGGCATGGCCGGGAGGCAGTGCCAACACGAAGTCCTCCTCATACATCGCGAGCGTCGTCAGGCCCGCCGAGTCGATGGGCAGAGCTACCAGGGCGGCGTCCAGAACACCGTCGCGCAGCAGGCCCAGTAGACGCTCGGTCTTGTCCTCGACAACCCGCAGCGTCAGGTCGGGCAAGCGGCGCGGCAATCCAGCCAGCATGGCCGGCAGCACGTAGGGCGCCACGGTGGGGATCAGTCCCAGCCGGATCGTTCCGGCCAAGGGATCGCCGACCCCTGCGGCGGCACGGGTGAAGGCATCGGTCGCATCGACGACCGCGCGAGCCAGTGGAAGTAGTCGCTCACCTTCGGGGGTGACGCGCACTCGCCGGGTGGAGCGCTCGACGAGGTGGGCGCCCAGTCCGGTTTCCAGTGTTGCCAGAGCCTGTGACAGCGTTGACTGACTGAGCCCGAGAGTTGTTGCCGCGCTGCCGAAGTGCTGCTTCTGGGCGACCGCGACGAAAGCCCGCAAACCAGCCAGTGTGGGTTGAAAACTCTTATCGGACATACTAATCAGTGTAGTGCGACAAATCACCTTTACTTCACAGCCGGTCCCGGGCAATATGGTGCCAGTCCCCTAAATTTGAATGAGTCCAGATAAGGAGCGAATATGTCTCTGTTGACCATCGGCCGGCAATTCCCGGCCTACCAGCTGACCGCGCTGATCGGCGGCGACCTGTCCGCGGTCGACGCGCAGCAGCCGGGTGACTACTTCACCACCATCTCCAGCGATGACCACCCCGGCAAGTGGCGCGTGGTGTTCTTCTGGCCGAAGGACTTCACCTTCGTGTGTCCCACCGAGATCGCGGCCTTCGGCAAGCTGAACGACGAGTTCGAAGACCGCGACGCACAGGTGCTGGGGGTGTCGATCGACAGCGAGTTCGTCCACTTCCAGTGGCGGGCGCAGCACGAGGACCTGAAGAAGCTGCCCTTCCCCATGCTGTCGGATATCAAGCGGGAATTGTCGCAGGCTACTGGGGTTCTCAACGATGACGGGGTCGCCGACCGGGTCACCTTCATCGTCGACCCGAACAACGAAATCCAATTCGTCTCTGCCACCGCCGGTTCCGTCGGACGTAACGTCGACGAGGTGTTGCGGGTGCTGGACGCCCTGCAATCCGACGAGTTGTGCGCGTGCAACTGGCGCAAGGGCGACCCGACCATCGACGCCGGTGAGCTGCTCAAGGCTTCGGCGTAACAAAAGCCCTGACAGGAGAAACCATGAGTGTCGAGAATCTCAAGAACGCCCTGCCCGAATACGCCAAGGACCTCAAGCTCAACCTCGGCTCGATCACCCGCACCACGGTGCTGACCGAAGAACAACTGTGGGGTGCGCTGCTGGCGTGTGCGGCGGCGACCCGCAACGCGCAGGTGCTGGGTGAGATCGGCGCCGAGGCAGCCGACAATCTCTCCGAGCAGGCCTACAACGCCGCGCTGGGCGCCGCGTCGATCATGGGCATGAACAACGTGTTCTATCGTGGTCGCGGCTTCCTGGAAGGCGCCTACGATGACCTGCGTGCCGGCTTGCGGATGAACATTATCGGCAATCCCGGTGTGGACAAAGCAGACTTCGAGCTGTGGAGTTTCGCGGTGTCGTCGGTCAACGGGTGCGGTCACTGCGTGGTGGCCCACGAGCACACGCTGCGGGAGTCGGGCGTGAGCCGGGAGGCCATCCTCGAGGCACTGAAGGTGGCGGCTATCGTTTCCGGTGTGGCACAGGCAATCAGCGCGGCTCACACACTGGCGGAGGTAGGCTGACCACTTCGGTGTCCGGACCCTCCTGGATCGAACACTCGATCTGGTGGCAGGTGTATCCCCTGGGCTTTGTCGGAGCTTTCCCGTCGGAAACTCCACCGGGCCCGGGGGAACACCGGCTGCGCCGGCTCGTCGACTGGTTCGACCACGCCATTGCGCTCGGCGCGTCCGGTGTCGCGCTGGGGCCGATCTTCGACTCGCGCTCCCACGGTTACGACACCACCGATCACTTCCGCATCGATCCACGCCTCGGTGACGACGACGACTTCGACTACCTGGTCGGGCAGGCGCGTCAACGGGGCTGCGGGTGCTGCTGGACGGCGTCTTCAATCACGTCGGCGTGGACTTCCCCCGGCGTGACGACCCTGAATCCGCGGCCTGGTTCACCGGGGGCAGCTTCGAGGGCCACACTGAACTGATCGCGCTCAATCACCGCCACCCCGCGGTCGCCGACTACGTCGTCGACGTGATGACGCACTGGCTGCAGCGGGGCGCCGATGGTTGGCGCCTGGACGCGGCCTACACCGTGCCCCAACGGTTCTGGGCCGAGGTGCTGCCCAGGGTCCGAGACCGCCGGCCCGACGCGTGGTTCGTCGGCGAACTGATCCACGGTGACTACGCGGCGGTCGTCGAGGGGGCGCGATTCGACTCGGCCACCCAGTACGAGCTGTGGAAGGCTATCTGGAGCAGCCTCAACGACGGAAATTTCTTCGAGTTGGACTGGGCGCTGAAGCGGCACAACACTTTCCTGAAAACCTTTGTGCCGCAGACGTTCATCGGAAACCACGACGTCACCCGCATCGCCAGCCGGCTCGAGCATCCCGCGCATCCCGCGCACGCCCTGGTGATCCTGCTGACGATCGGTGGGGTGCCCAGCATCTATGCCGGTGACGAATTCGGCTTCCAGGGCGTCAAAGAGGAACGGTACGGCGGCGACGATGCGGTACGTCCCGAATTCCCATCTCCCCCAATGCAATTGGACGGAGCCGGGGCCGACGTCTGGGCTTTGCACCAGTATCTCGTCGGATTGCGGCGGCGCCACCCGTGGCTGCAGAGGGCGACCACCAGTGCGCTGCGCCTGGAAAACGAGCACTACGTCTACGAATCCCGCAGCGGCCAAGACGCCCTGGTGGTCGCGCTCAACATCGACGCCGAGCCGCTGCGGTTGTCGCTGCCCGAGCTAGGCGTCCCCCAGGCCCGGCTGATCGCCGGCTCGACGGCGCCTCCCGAGGAGGTGGTCGACACCGTGGAGATCGAACCGCACGGCTGGCGGATCCTGCGCCCCTAATCCAGCCGCCGCACCGTCAGCGGATCCGGCTCACCGTCGTAATACTTGTCGAGCAGCGCCAACAAATCATGGTTGTCGTCGGTGGCGCGGGCGAACAGCGTGACCGAGGAACGCAACTTCAGGTTGTCGGGCCAGCCGAAAATCTGCTCGGCGGAGCGGCCCTCGACCGCGTTGACCACAGCGACACACTCGCGCAGTCGCGGCCCGAGCACCGGGTGGTCGAGGTACGCGCGGGCCTCTGCGAGTGAGGCGATGCCGTAGTGCTGCGCAGTCGGGCTGCTGCCCAACACGCGTAGTTGAGGAAAGACGAACCACATCCAGTGACTCCGTTTGCGTCCGGCCCGCAGTTCGTTGAGCACGGTGTCGTAGACCGGGGCCTGCGCATCCACGAAGCGCTGTAGTTCAGACATCTCTCCACCGTCGCACACTGGTTAGATGAACCGATGACGGTCAAGCGGCAGGTGCCCAGAGTGCGGGACCTGGCTCCGTTGCTGCAATTCAAGAAGCCTCAGTTCGATCGCACCAGGCGGCGCCTGGACGCCGCGCTGACCATCGAGGATCTGCGCCGCATCGCCAAACGCCGCACCCCGAAGGCGGCGTTCGACTACACCGACGGGGCCGCCGAAGACGAGCTGTCCATCACGCGGGCTCGACAAGCGTTCCGCGACATCGAGTTTCATCCGGCCATTTTGCGCGACGTGAGCAATGTGTCGGCCGGGTGGGACGTGCTGGGCCGGCCGGTGGACCTACCGTTCGCGATTGCGCCGACCGGGTTCACCCGCTTGATGCACACCGAGGGCGAGATCGCCGGCGCGCGCGCCGCGGCGGCGGCCGGCATTCCGTTCTCGCTGTCCACCCTGGGCACCACCGCGATCGAGGACCTGGTGACCGCTGCCCCGCAGGGCCGCAAGTGGTTTCAGCTGTACATGTGGCGGGATCGCGAGCGCTCGATGCAGTTGGTGCAGCGGGCCGCCGACGCGGGTTTCGACACGATGCTGGTGACGGTGGACGTTCCGGTGGCCGGGGCCCGACTTCGCGATGTGCGCAACGGGATGTCGATCCCGCCCGCGTTGACGTTGCGTACCGTGCTCGACGCGGTGCCGCACCCGCACTGGTGGTTCGACCTGCTCACCACCGAACCACTGTCCTTCGCATCCCTTGATCGTTGGTCGGGAACCGTGGGCGAGTACCTTAATACGATGTTCGACCCCAGCGTCACCTTCGACGACCTGGTCTGGATCAAGTCGCAGTGGCCGGGCAAGCTTGTCGTCAAAGGGATTCAGACGCTCGAAGACGCCCGCGCGGTGGTCGATCGGGGTGTGGACGGCATCGTCTTGTCCAATCACGGTGGACGACAGCTCGATCGGGCGCCGGTTCCGTTCCATTTGCTGCCCGTGGTGGCACGCGAGCTGGGCACCGACACCGAGGTGCTGATGGACACGGGCATCATGTCGGGCGCAGACATCGTCGCGGCCATCGCCCTGGGCGCGCGCTGCACCCTGGTCGGACGGGCTTACCTGTACGGGCTGATGGCAGGTGGCGAGGCGGGTGTCCGGCGGGCGATCGACATACTGCAGAGCGGAGTCATCCGCACCATGGGATTGCTGGGTGTGAGCTGCCTGCAAGAGCTTTCGCCGAAGCACGTCACTCAGCTGAGACGACTGGCGCCGCGATAACGCGGTTGAGCACCAGGTCGTTGAACGCCTGACCCGGGCCCGACATAGTCGAACAGCGCCGGGTCGAACAGCGCCGGGTCGAACAGCGCCGGGTCGAACAGCGCCGGCGGATTGTGCGTGGCGCGGGGTGTCTGGGTCGGCGCCAGGCGGCACGGGTGTGAGCGTCACCACCCGATCATCGCCCGAGCACGCTGGCGAGTCGGAACAAATCGGCACGCGGCTGGGTTTAGCGAAGCAGACTCAACTTTTGGAGGATTGATGGCTGAAGCCAAATCGGTTCCCGTGCTGTTCGTCACCGACACCATCGTTTTGCCCGGGATGGTGGTGCCGATTGCGCTGGACGCGAGTTCGCAGGCCGCGCGCGCGGCAATCGACGCTGCCCGGGCAAGCGAATCGGGGCAGTTGCTGATCGCGCCCCGGCTGGACGACCGGTACCCGTCACACGGTGTGATCGCGAAGATCCTGCAGCTGGGACGTCTGCCCGGGGGCGGCAGTGCCGCTGTCGTGCGGGGCGAGACCCGAGCCCAGATCGGCGCGGGAGCATCCGGCCCCGGCGCTGCGCTGTGGGTCGAGGTGACCGAAGTCGTCGAGGCCGACGTGACCGACGAGATCAAAGCACTGGCGGCGGACTACAAGAAGTTGTTGCTGGCCATCCTGCAGCGCCGCGAGGCTTGGCAGATCGTCGACTACGTCAACAGCCTGACCGACCCGTCGGCGCTGGCGGACACGTCCGGCTACGCGTCGTATCTCAGCGATGTGCAGAAGCGGGAGCTGCTGGAGACGGTGGACGTCGCCGAGCGGCTGCGCGTGCTGATCGACTGGACCGGCGAGCATCTGGCCGAGACCGAGGTGAACGACAAGATCGCCGAGGACGTCCGAGAAGGCATGGAGAAGACGCAGAAGGAATTCCTGCTGCGCCAGCAGCTGGCGGCCATCCGCAAGGAACTCGGCGAGGGGGAACCCGACGGCTCTGATGACTACCGGGCCCGCGTCGAGGCGGCTGAGCTGCCCGAGAAGGTGCGCGTGGCCGCGTTGCGCGAGGTCGGCAAGCTGGAACGCGTGAGCGACCAGAGCCCGGAAAGCGGCTGGATCCGCACCTGGCTGGACACCGTGCTCGACCTGCCCTGGAACGTGCGGACCGAGGACTCGACCGACCTGACGGGCGCGCGGGGCATTCTGGACGCCGATCACCACGGACTGGACGACGTCAAGGACCGCATCGTCGAGTACCTGGCGGTGCGAACCCGTCGCGCCCAGCGCGGTCTGCAGCTGGTGGGCGGACGTGGGTCCGGTGCGGTGATGGTGCTTGCCGGTCCCCCAGGGGTCGGCAAGACGTCACTGGGCGAAAGCGTGGCCCGGGCGCTGGGCCGCGCGTTCGTCCGCGTCGCCCTCGGCGGCGTGCGTGACGAGGCGGAAATCCGCGGGCACCGGCGCACCTACGTGGGTGCGCTGCCGGGCCGGATTGTGCGTGCCATCGGCGAGGCGGGTTCGATGAACCCCGTCGTGCTGCTGGACGAGATCGACAAGGTCGGCTCCGACTACCGCGGCGACCCGAGTGCGGCGCTGCTCGAGGTGCTCGACCCGGCGCAGAACCACACCTTCCGCGACCACTACCTGGACCTGGATCTGGACCTGTCCGACGTGGTGTTTCTGGCTACCGCCAACGTGATCGACAACATCCCGTCGGCGCTGCTGGACCGCATGGAACTGGTGCAGGTCGACGGCTACACCGAGGACGACAAGGTCGCCATCGCCCGCGACTACCTGCTGCCCCGGCAGCGGGAACGCGCGGCACTGACCGACGACGAGGTCACGGTCACCGACGCCGCGCTACACAAGATCGCGGCCGACTACACCCGCGAGCCCGGGGTGCGGCAGTTCGAACGGCTGCTGGCCAAGGCGCTGCGCAAGGTGACCACGAAGCTCGCTCCCAAATCGGAGGGCGTCAGCGACCCGCTCGTCATCGACGAGCACGATCTGGTCGGCTACCTCGGCCGTCCCCGGTTCACGCCGGAATCGGCCGAACGCACCGCGGTGCCCGGGGTGGCCACCGGCCTGGCCGTCACCGGCCTGGGCGGCGACGTGCTCTACATTGAGGCGGGTGCCACCGACGGCGAACCCGGGTTGCAGCTGACCGGTCAGTTGGGCGAAGTGATGAAGGAGTCGGCGCAGATCGCGCTGTCCTATGTGCGCTCCCACGCCGAAGCGTTGGGCATCGATATCAAGAACGATCCGAAGCTGCTGGATCGCCGCATCCACGTGCACGTGCCGGCCGGTGCGGTGCCCAAGGACGGCCCGTCGGCCGGCGTGACCATGGTGACCGCGCTGGTCTCGATGGCCACCGGACGGCAGGTCCGCTCGGATGTCGGCATGACCGGTGAGGTCACGCTGAACGGCCGGGTGCTGCCTATCGGTGGTGTCAAGCAGAAGCTGCTTGCCGCCCAACGTGCCGGGCTGTCAACGGTTTTCATTCCGGCACGCAACGAGCCCGATCTCGATGACGTGCCCGCCGAAGTCCTCGGGGCGCTCGACGTGAGGCCGATGACGGATGTCGCCGACATCGTTGCCCAGGCCCTGGAACCCGTGGGGCAGGTGGCGACGGTTGCGGCCTGAAGCTGTCAGGTAGCTGAAAGCTAGCTGGAAAAACATGTTTCCGTGACTTCGCGGTGGGTAACTCACGTTCAGGGGGCGATCCCCTCCCGGCGTCCCGATTCTCGGGGCCGGGCAACAACAGAACAACGCGTCACTGCTGTTGCGCTGCCCGCGTGGCAGGCTCACCCGCTCGACAAGGAGTTCACATGAAGCTCAGCAAGATTGCCGCTACCGCCGTGATGACCGGCGCACTCGGATCGGCCGCCCTCGGAATCGGAGCCGGCTTCGCGCAGGCAGACCCGTCCGGCCCGGGTGGTCCCGGCCCGAACGTGCCCGGCCCGAACGTGCCCGGCCCGAACGGACCTGGCCGGAACGGGCCTGGGCCGGATGCGCCGGGCCAGGGTCCCTACATTCCGGGGCAGCCGATCTGCACCGGCGGACCGGGTGTCAACTGCAACGGGCCGGGCACTCCGCTTCCGCCGGGACAGAACGGCTTCCCGCCGCCGGGGCAGTACAACGACCCAGGTCGATACGGCCTCCCCGCCGTATGGTCACCGGACCTCAACGGGCCCCAGTATCCGGTGGTGTTCAACCCGGCCGTCAACCAATGGGGCGTCTTCGTCAACGGTCAGTTCGTCGTCTACGCCGGGACCTGACACCCGCCAACGAGACAGCCGCCTCCCCGGAGGCGGCTGTTTTCGCATCACGCCCCTGAAACAGGTGCGAAATATCTTCCGTGCGCAGCCTTAAGGTCCACCCATGGCAGTGTTCATCCGCAAATTGCTCGGAATCGGCAAGCTGCCCGCGGACCTGCGGGCCGAGATCGAGACCGAGAACCTGGTCCACCTGGTCGAGTTCGTTCCCGTCACCTTCCGATTCACCGGCTCGGTGCCCGGCAAGGCATCCCAGGGCAACATCCGCAGCTACGTCGGGGCGCTGGCGATCACCTCCCAGCGAGTGGTGGGCACCTTGTCAACGGTGCCTGGCCGCGCAGGGCGCGCAATCGATCTGCGCTGGGATACGGCTGTCGAGGGTCCGGTCCATGCCGAACTCTCCGCGGATGGCCTGCGGTTGGACGCCGACATCAGCCAGATCGATCCCACATTCTCCGGCAGCTTGACACTCACCTATAAGACCGCCGTTCCGGAAGCGGTGTTGACCACCATCCCGCGGCGGACGCTGTCGTTCGAAGTACCCCGCGAATGGGTGCTGCGCGCATTGGGGGTCCCGGTGGCAAAATCACCGGCGTGAGCCTCAAACGCCAATTCGTGCACCGGGTACAACGGCTGGTCGTCAATCCGCTGGGCCGCAAGCTACCGGTCACCATGCTGGAGACGACCGGACGTAAGTCGGGTCAGCCGCGGCTCACCGCGGTGGGCGGCGCTGTAGTCGACAATCAGTTCTGGATGGTCTCCGAACACGGCGAGCATTCGGACTACGTCCACAACATCAAGGCCGATCCCAGGGTCCGGGTCCGTATCGGGGGTCAATGGCGCACCGGTACCGCGCATCTGCTACCCGATGACGATCCGCGGCAGCGGCTGCGGAAACTGCCGCGGCTCAACGGGGTCGGCGTCCGAACCATGGGCACCGAGTTGCTGACCATTCGAGTGGACCTGGACTGAGGGCCATGGCCTTCGACGCCGACCTCGCCAACCGGGTCCGTGAGCTGTTGGCCAACGAGCCGACCGACGAGATGCAGATGTTTGGTGGACTGGCGTTCTTGATCGGCGGAAATATGGCGGTGGCGGTCAGCAGCCAGGGGGGGCTGCTGGTCCGGGTCCCTCGGGAAGACACCGACAAACTGGTCGGGCAAGCGCACGTCAGCCCCATGGTGATGGCCGGGCGGGAAACCCGCGGCTGGATCCGAGTTGCCGCCGAAGGCGTGAAAACCAAGCGCCAGCTTGACCGTTGGGTGACCCGCGGCGCCGATCATGCGCGCAGCCTGCCACCCAAGTGAGGGCACGCGTTTGCGCCGTGATCACGCGGGTACGCCGCCGGGATGGACGCTTCCGAGCGGCGGGTGGGACGGCTGCTCAAGCTGGCCGGCACCACCTTCGCGGAGCAGGCCGGCATCCGGCTGACCGACAAGCCGATGCCGCTGTTTGAGCTGCTGGTGCTGAGCATGCTGGCCAGCAAACCGATCGACGCCGAAATCGCAACGCGCGCCGCAGAAGAGCTCTTCAGGGCGGGCCTGCGCACTCCGACCGCCGTGCTGTCCGCCGACCGGCACACCGTGACCAAGGCTTTCGGCCGCGCCCACTACGTGCGATTCGACGAAAGCTCGGCGACCCGGCTCACCGACATCGCCCGCCAGGTGCGCGACGACTTCGGCGGTGACCTCCGCGACATCGCTCGCTGCAGTGACCACAATCCGCAACAGGCGGCCCGCATCCTCAAGGAATTCACGGGTATCGGCGACACCGGCGCAGACATTTTCCTGCGCGAGGTGCAGGACACGTGGACCTGGGTGCGCCCCTACTTCGACGACCGGGCCACCGCCGCCGCCAAAGCGCTCCGGCTCCCTACCGAACCGGCCAAGCTCGCGGCGTTTGCGCCGCGCACCAACGCGCGACTGGCGGCGGCATTGGTACGTGCATCGCTGGATCACGAGGTGCGCCTGCAGGTCACCGGTTGACGGGTCGATGACCGTGCGGATCGGAACCTCCGGGTGGTCCTACGACCACTGGGCGGACGTGCTCTATCCGGCGGGCCTGCCGTCCACGCGCCGACTGGCGCGCTACGCGGAGGTCTTCGACACGGTGGAATTGAACGCCAGCTTCTACCGCTGGCCCAAAGATTCGACATTCGCCGGCTGGGGTGATCAGCTGCCGGCCGGGTTCACCATGTCGGTGAAGGCACACCGGGGCCTCACCCACTACCGTCGGCTCGGATCGCCGGAAGCGTGGATCGAGCGGTTTGAGCGTTGCTGGCAGTTGCTGAGCGACCGGCACGGGGTGCTGCTGGTGCAATTGCACCCGGCCCAGCAGCGCGACGACGCCCGGCTCGACTCGTTCCTGAGCGCTGTGCCGCCGTCCATCCGCACCGCGGTCGAGTTGCGGCACCCGTCGTGGAACGACCCGGCGGTGTTCGCATTGCTGGAGCGGCGCCGCGCCGCATACGTCGTGATGAGCGGAGCCGGGCTGGCGTGCATCCCCCGCGCCGCCACCGACCTGGTGTACATCCGGATGCACGGCCCCGGGCCGGATGCCCTGTACACCGGCTCCTACCCAGACGACGAATTGCGTTGCTGGGCAGATCGAATCGCCGAATGGACCGGCGAAGGTCACGACGTGTGGATGTACTTCAACAATGACCTGGGCGGACATGCGGTGCGAAACGCGTTGTCACTGCGGGAGACACTGACCCGAACGAGGTGAGGAGCGATCATAACCAGCTCGACAATATTCGTCGTCGTCGGCGGTGGGCTGGCAGCGGCCAAGGCGGTGGAAGCCCTGCGTGACAGCGGTTTTGACGGCCAGGTCGTGTTATTCGCGGACGAGGAGTATTTGCCGTATGAGCGGCCGCCACTGTCGAAAGACTTTCTGGCAGGCTCGAAGACGCTGGCCGATTTCACCGTGCAGACCTCGGACTGGTACCGGGATCGTCACGTCGATCTGAGGCTGAACACCCGGGTCACCGCGCTGGATCTATCCGCACACACTGTCGCCCTGGCCGACGGTGCGATCATGCCCTACGACAAGCTGCTGCTGGCAACCGGATCGGCGCCGCGGCGACCCCCGATACCGGGATGCGATGCGAACGGGTTGTACTACCTGCGCAACTACCGGGAGGCGGTCGCGCTGAATGCCGTTCTTGCCGAAGGGTCTTCGCTCACCGTGGTGGGCGCCGGCTGGATCGGGCTGGAGGTGGCGGCCGGCGCTCGGCGGCGGGGAGTGGACGTCACCGTCGTCGAATCCGCGAAACAACCACTGCTGAGCGCACTCGGTGAGCAAGTCGGCGCGTTGTTCGCCGACCTGCACCGCGAACACGGGGTGCAGCTGCGGCTGGAAACCCAGGTGCAACGGATCACCGTCGAAGGTGGGCGCGCCACCGGCTTGGCACTGGCCGACGGGACCACCGTCAACGCCGACGCGGTGCTGGTCGCGGTGGGCGCCCAGCCCCACGTCGAACTGGCCGAGCAGGCCGGGCTGGAGATGGCCGACGGTGGCGTGCGGGTGGACGCCTCGCTGCGCACCAGCGATCCGGATGTCTTCGCTGTCGGCGACATCGCCGCCGCGTGGCATCCCCTCTTCGGGGTGCGGATCCGCACCGAGCACTGGGCCAACGCACTCAAGCAACCTGCGGTGGCGGTGGCCGGAATGCTGGGTCAAACAGCGCAATACGACGAACTGCCGTACTTCTTCACCGACCAGTACGACCTGGGGATGGAGTACGCCGGCCATTCGTCCGGCTCAAAACGAGTGGTGTTCCGCGGGGATGTCGCCGGCCGCGCATTCGTCGCGTTCTGGCTCGATGACGACAACCGGGTGCTGGCCGGTATGAACGTCAACGTGTGGGATGTGCTGGATGACGTCAAGGGGCTGATCCGGTCCAAGAATCCGGTCGATGTCGACCGCCTGACCGATGCCAATGCGCCGTTGCGCTGAAGCTCAGGGATTCCAGGTGTGGTCGATGATGTCCGGTGGATGCTGGGCCTGCAAGCGTTCCCGCTCGGCTCGCCGGCGCTTGATCCGAAGCCGGGCGTCGACGGGCATGACGACCAGCTCGTCGCACAGCAGGTAGTGCATATCGTCGACGCTGTCGACAAGGTCCGCCGCCACTCGGCGAGCGCCCAACTCCCGCAACGTCATTCGCAACTCGTGGGTAAACCGGAGGGTGGTGTCGTGGGCCAGCTCCCGGGAGTTGCGGGCAGAGTCGGCCAACCGCTGTGCCAGTGAGCCCGGGGGCGGCGGCGCCTCGGGTTCCGCAGCGGCCTCGGCGGCCACCGCCAGCAGCAGGCCGGGGTCGTCGCCGAACGTCGGATTCGCCAGCTCGGCCTCGCCTCGTCCCCGGTGCCGGAGGGCGGTGACGGCAGCGTCCAGCGCGGCCGCAGCGGCCGGGGATAAGGCGCGGATGCTGCCGACGTTCCCGTCGGCGGCCAGGGCGCACAACGTCGGGTCGGCCCGCAGCATCGCCGCCAGCTCGCGGGTCTCGGAGGCGATTCGGTCGCTTTCCATGATTACGCCGACACCCGAGATTCTCGATACCGCGCGGCTCCGTTCCAGTGTCGCGGCCGTGATCCCGGAGTCGATCACCCACAGGCCGGTCAGTATCCAACCCTGGTGAATGCGGTCGCGCAACAGCCGAATTCGGACTTCCAGGGCCGCGTCGGGCAAGGCGGCCAGGGCCTCGGTATCGAGATGCTCCTGCGTCGCTGCGGTGACGTAGGACTGTGTGTCGGTGCGCAAGTGACGCAGCAATGCCAGCGACCGCGCTGTGACGACCGCCTTGGCGACCGATCCTCGTGGGCCGCCGGCAGCTTCCGGCCGCCCGAACGGCAGCAAGTCCGTGGCCGGCGGCTCGGCGCCTAGGGTGCGCCGCGCCACTGCGTGTTCGTCCCACCCAGGCAGCTGGGCGGCCGCAACGATGTTCGCCGACACCCCGACATAGGGGCGGTGACCGAATACCGCGATGGCCCGGCTTGCCCACTCCTGCGCCACCACCTCGCCCAGCGCCAGCACTCGTCCCATCGCCTGCCCGGCAGCCCGCAAGCCGCTGCACTGGACATCCAGGGTGATCGGAGTCAGCGGCCCCGGCAACGCGCTAGTGAGGCTGGCGGTGCTGAAGACCGGAAATCGAGGGTCGACGCGATCGTCGAACTCCCCTTCCAACCCCTCGGGAGCCACGCTGCGTAGCGGCGTGTCGTCGGCCGGGGCCAGCCGCGGCAAGGGTTCCACCGGTAGGGGGAATTGGCCCGACCCGGTCGTCGCGCCTCTGGGACCAAGCTTGCGGCCGACCAGCCCCCGGCCGGTGTCCACCACCGCATCCAGTGCCAGCCATCCGTACTGAAACTTCCAATCTTCTTGTGCGGCACTGATATTAAGGTCAGGGACGAGGTTCTCCCAGCCCCGGACCCCGTGCAGGCGCAATCTGGGGTCGACGGATCGCAGCACCCGCCAGGCGGTGATCAGGTTGGTGGTGTCCGGAGTGGCCAGGTCGACGGCACCGCAGCGGTCGGTGCTCAGTGCTCCGACGAGGAAGCGGACCAGGTCCTCAATGTGCAGCACCCGGATGGGGCGCGCGGAGACCTTGGCGCGCATCAGCGTGGCCACCGTGCGACAGGTCATCCAGTCGAGCTGGCGGCCGAGCAGTGGTGCGATGCGAACGACCAGGCTCGGCGCCCACCCGGTGGATACCAGCGTCTCGGCGGGGCGGTAGAGCTCGGCACGCCCGGCAGCCTGCGAGACGAACACCAGCCGGGCACCCGCCCGCGCCGCCGCGTTCGCCACGTGCGCGACGCCGGTGATGCCCGCCCCGCCGGGGGCGCTGGTATCCACCGGCGCCAGATGGATGACGGCGTCGGCGTCCGCGGCCAACTGAGTCAACACGGGGTCGTCGAGCGGGGCGCAAACGAAATCGACCTGGGGGTCGAGGTGGTCGTGGTGGTAGGGGCCGATGCCGCTGACCGTGTGACCGGCCGCGATCAGCTGGCGCGCGACCAACCGTCCGACGGTGCCTGCGGCGTCGGTCAGCAGTACGTGCACGTAGCGTCACCTCCCCGGGGGTATGCACACGACAATAAGCACGCCGCCCCGACTTACGCACCTTTGAGTCTGTACCGTGACCAGGCCGGTTTACTGCAGTTTCGCGGTGCCGTCCGCTGCGACGGCAACCTTGGCCCCGGCGAGGTCGTCGCGCACCGTGTCCGCCGCGGCGGCGGGATCGGTGATCACCGCAAGGACGCGGGCGTCGTCGGGGGTGCGGACCGCCAGGAACGCCTTCTCCGGCTGTCCGTCTCGATCGAACGGCGTCGTCCACGATTCGACGGTGCCGGTGCCTTCCCACTCCACCAGACCGACGGTGGTGGGTTCCCGATCGACCGCGGATTGAACGTCCTCCCAGCGAAACTCGCGGGTGCCGGGTGCGGTGCCGTAGACGCCGAAGCTGTGCTTGGTCAGGTAGCCGCCGTTGGCGGTGATCAGGCCGCGCCGTCCCGGGTTGGCGGTGAGCAGCTCGGCCATCGTGGCGATGGAGTGCGTGACGTAGTTGCTCCACGGCCCGCCGGCGAAGGTCAGGCCCCCGGTGACGGTGAGCGGGCGGGCCGGATCGTCGGTGGCCAGGCCAAGTTCGGCGGCCGCGACCTGGACGGCTGAGGGAAAGCACGAATACAGGTCCACATAGTCGACGTCGTCGATACCCAGGCCGGCCAGTTCCAGTGCCATATGACCACCGATCCGGATGGCCGGCGACCGGTGTAGTTCGCCCCGCTCGGCGATCGCCGATGTGTCGTGGGCATCGGTGCCGGCGTGCGGGTACACCCAGCGTTCCTCGGGGACCTGCAGCCGCCGGGCTTGCTCGACCGACGTCAGGACGAGCGAAGCGCCCTGGTCGACCATGTTGTTGGAGTTCATCAGCTTGGTGTACGGCCAGCTGATCATCCGGTTCTGCGGGCCCGGTTGCCGGATTTCCTCCGCGGAGTGCGACCGGCGGATCCAGGCGTGCGGATTGTCGACTGCGACAGCGCTGAACCGAGCCCACAGTTCGCTGACGCGCTTGGCGTGCGCTGCCACGGACTCGCCGGCGGCGATGCGCAGCGACTGCTCGAACATCGGATACACGAAGGCGGGCCGGTCCAGCTTAATCCGTATCTCGGCGTCACCGGCCATGGGCACGTCGTTGCCGGCCACCACGGGCATCGGTACGGAACTGTCCTGCTCGGTCCATACCAGCCGGCGGCCCTGCTTCTTCAGTGCGTTGCGGGTGCGCCACGTTTCGGCCGCCGAGATCAGCACGACTCCGGCGCGGCCCTGCTGGATGTCTAGGCAGGCCTGGTTGACCAGGGACTGCGGAGTGTTGCCGCCGACGCTGCTATAGCCCGCGGTAAACGCGGCCAGGCCCAGACGTTCGCCCAGCAGCAGTCCCGGGTTGCGGTAGTGCGCCGACAGCATGTGGACCACACGGATGGAGTCGACGGATTCGATGACCGCGGCGTCGGCAGCGTCCCGGGTCGCGGTGACCATCAGGTCCACCGGCTCGATGGACGGTCCGTCGGGGTCGGGGTCGTCGCGGTGGTTGACCTGGCCGTAGCCGATCAGCACCGGAGTCCTGGGATCCACGGGCATGGGTCGAACCTATCGCGACGGGGTCACGCGGGCCCGGTCCGGTAGATCGATTTCAGCGTCCGGTAGGCATCCAGGCCCTCGGGGCCAAGTTCGCGGCCCATCCCGCTGGCCTTGACTCCGCCGAACGGGGCGCGCACGTCCAGGGCATAGTCGTTGACCCCGATGGTGCCGGTCTGCACGGCGCGCGCGACGGTGGTCGCCCGGTCGACGTCGGTCGACCACACGGTGCCGGCCAGGCCGAACTCGGTGTCGTTGGCCAGCGCGATCGCCTCGTCGTCGCTGTGGTAGGCGCTGATGGTCAGCACCGGGCCGAATACCTCCTCGCGGGCCAGCCGGTCGGAGTTGTCGACATCGGCGAACACCGTCGGTGCCACGAACCAGCCCCGCGGTTGATCGTCGGGAACTGAGCCGCCGGCGACCAGTCGGGCGGCGCTGTTCTTGCCGACGTCGATGTAGCCGAGCACCCGGTCGCGCTGCCGCGAGCTGACCATGGGGCCGATCTCGGTGCCCGGATCCAGCGGATCGCCGACCGCCATGCTCTCGGCCAGCGCCGCCACGGCGTCGACGATCTCGTCGTAGCGGGATTTCGGGGCCAGGATGCGCGAGCTGAGGTGGCAGGTTTGGCCGTTGTTGACGAAGGAGGCGTTGCGCAGTCCGCGCATCGTCGCGTCCAGGTCGGCGTCGTCGAGGATGATCGCGGCGGACTTTCCGCCCAATTCCAGGGTGACCGGCCGCATCAGTCGCCCGCAGGTCTCCGCGACCAATCGGCCGGTCGCCGTCGAACCGGTGAACGCCACCTTGTCGACGCCGGGATGCGACACCAGCCGGGCCCCGACGGCCGGGCCGCCCGACACCACGTTCAGTACCCCGGGCGGCAGCCCAGCCGCCATCGCGGCTTCTGCGAAAACCAGTGCATCCAAAGCGGTTTCGGGTGAAGCCTTGAGGACCATGGTGCAACCCGCGGCCAGCGCAGGCGCCACTTTCATCGCGGCCAGCGCCTGCGGGTAGTTCCACGGCACGATGGCTCCGACGACCCCGACGGCCTCGCGCCGCACGATGGTGTGGCCGGTGACGCTGGGGCGGATCTCCTCGACCGGTACCTCCGTAACCAGTTGCGCGTAGTAGCGCAGCAGCAGCGCCGGGAATGCGCCGTTCGCGCCGCGCGACAGCCTGATGGGCATGCCGTTCTCCCGCGTCACCAGCTCACTGGTTTCCCGGGCGCGCGCTTTGAGCGCGTCTGCCATCGCGTTCAGGATTCCGGCGCGGTGCTCGGGCGAGCTGGCCCGCCAGTCCGGCAGGGCCCCGCGAGCGGCGGCGACGGCAGCGTCGATGTCGGATTCGCTGACGACGGCGCCGTCGCCGAGCGGCTCGCCGGTCGCCGCTTCCACCACCGGTTCGGCGGCCTCCGCGGTGCGGAACCGGCCATCCACGAAAAACTGTGCGGGCGACGATGTCACGGGCGTGCCTCCTGAGCCTTCGGTGCCTCCGGTGCCTCCGGTGCCTGCGGTGCCTGCGGTGCCTCCGTTGCGAACAGTACGCCCCGGTCGATCAGCGCCTCGACGTCGTCAGCGCTCATGCCCAGCAGCTGCTCGCAGATCGCCCGGGTGTCTTGGCCGGGTTGTGGCGCCGGACGTTGGGGCGCGGGTGGAATATGCCGAAACGGGGCGGGGCCGGTTTCGGCGGGCAGCGCGCGCGCGATCAGCGGATGTGTCATGTCGCTGAACAGGTTTCGCTCGGCCAGCTGAGGATCCTCGAGGATGTCGGGCGGCCGGTTCATCGGCCCCGCCGCCACCCCGGCCTGCTGCAGCGACTGGGCCGCCTGCACCGGTGCGCGGGCGGTGGTCCACCGCTTGAGCTCGGCCACCAGCGCCTCTCGATCGGCGGTCCCAACACCCAAAAGTGATGCGAGGCAATCCCATTCGGTGTCGGTACCGATCGAGACGACGCACCATTCGTCGTCGCCGGCGCACGGGCAGACCGCGTGCACGCTGGCGTCGGTGCGGACTTCCGCGACGCCCGCGGCCAGGGCGGCCTCGGTGACGAACAACGTGTCGAGTTGGTTGACGACGACCTCGGCCTGCGAGATGTGCACGTGGGCGCCTTGGCCCTCGCGGTCGCGGCGGATCAGCGCGGCCAGGGCCAGGGTGGCGGCGATACGGCCCACTACGTGGTCGGGGTAGATCGTCGTGGCGTCGTAGAACGCGTGCCGGGCGCCCTGGGCGGGGCCGTCGTCGGCGGGGGTGTGGGAGGTCCATGCCCGGGTGGCGCCTGTCGTGGCGCGCACCAACGGTCCGTAACCCAGCCGGGTGCTCCACGGACCCGTGTTGCCGAACGCGCTGCTGCCTGCGAGCACGATCCGCGGGTTGAGTGCAGCGAGGGTGTCGTAGTCGAACCCGAGGGCTGCCAGGGTTCCCGGCTTGAAGTTCGCGAACACCGCGTCGGCTTCGGCGACCAACCGGGCGAAGATCTCCTTGCCCTGCGCGCTGCGCAGATCGATGCCCAGCGCGCGGTGATTGCGGTGGGTCCAGGCGAACGACTCGCTCATCGCGTCGCCGGCGCGGGCCTGCCGCAGACCGTCCGGGTATTCGGCGGATTCCACCTTGATGACGTCGGCGCCCAGGTCGCCGAACAGCCGGCCGAGTTCGCCGCCGGCAACGATGATGCCGAGGTCCAGGATCTTCAGGTTTCGAAGGGGGTAATCCCCGACCTCGCCCGAGGGCGGCGGTACCGGCGCGGGATCGGCCGGCCAGCGCGGTTCGTCGTGGCCGACGGCAGGCGCGGGTGTGCGGAAGCCGCAGTGCTCACCGTCGACGACGAAATAGCCGGTGGGAACCTGGGCGTGCACGCCCGGCGCCAATTCGGCTTCGGTGATCGCCCCCACCTCGTGAAAATGCTCCGACGCCAGGATTCTGGCGGGGGTGAGCACCGCGGCGATGGGCACCCCGTGCGCCTGCCCGGCGGCCACCAGCTCCTTCATCGTCCTTCCGGCGAACAACGCCTGCACCAGCACGCTGATCTGCGGCCACGCCGCGAACCGCGCGCCGATCGCCTCGTACCTGGGGTCCTGGAAGTCCTCCGGCTCCCCCAGCCAGCGGCGCAGTCCGCGCCACTGGCGCGGTGCCATCACACACAGCCGGACGTAGCCGTCCTGACACGGATAGATCGGGTAGGCGTCCTGGTTCTTGGGACGACCCCGCCACCGGCTGCCGCTGCGGACACCCGCGGCGGCCTGCCCGTGCGCGCCGAATGCTGGATCGAGCGCCATGACCACCGCGTCGAATCGGGAGAAGTCGATGTAATCGCCCGCGCCACAGCGCAGTCGGTTGTAGTAAGCGGCCAGTGCCGCCCAGGCGGCCTGCGCCGCCGCGGTCGCCGAGGCGATCCCGGTCGGCGGTAACACCGGGGTACCGACGGTAGGACCGGTGCGCGACAGCGCTCCCGACATCGCATACAGCACCGCGTCGGTGGCCCGCCAGGACGAGCGGGGGCCGGTCGCGCCGAAGTCGCTGATCGACAGCACCACCAGATGCGGATAGCGGTCGGCCAGTTCGGCCCCGGACGTGCCGTAGCCGACGGCCTGCCCGGTGTCGACCAGGATGTCGGCCGAGCCGGCCAAGTCGTGCAATCGCCGACGTCCGTCCGCGTCGTGCGGATCCAGCACCGTGCCGCGTTTGTTGGCGTTGTGCACCGCGAACGGGATGCCGGTACCCGCCAGCGTCGGCAAGGTCGTGCGCGCCGGGCTGCCGCCGGGAGGCTCCACCTTGAGAACATCCGCCCCCAGATCGGCCAGCAGGCGGGTGACCGCGTCGGCGTCACCCTACCGCCAAGTCCACGACACGGACTCCGTCGAGGAGCTTCTCCGGCATGGCATCACCGTAGCCAACCCAGCCTGCGGCGATACCGCACCTCCTGCACCGGCCTGCCGCCGTAGACGCGGGTGCGTCGTGTCCCGTCCAGGAGCCAACCGTCACGCTCGTAGAACCGGCGCGCCCGGTCGTTGCCTCGCAACGCCCACAGGGCTGCGTCGGCGAAGCCGCGGGCAGCCAACCGCTCCCGGGCGGCACCGATCAGCAAACATCCGGTACCGGTGTTCAAATAGGTCGGGTCGACATAGATCGCCATCAGCTCGCCGTGATCCGCCAGATCGTCGTCCCGGCACAACCCCAGGCTGGCAAATCCACGCACGGTTTCGCCGGCGACGGCGACCAGGGTGGTGGGCACCCGCAGGCCCACCCGTCCGAAGTCGTAGTTATGCGCCCACAACTCGGGCGTCAGGCTGTCCAGATAGTCCTGGGCAATCAGGCCCCGGTAGGCCGACCGCCACGATCGCACGTGTACCCCGGCCACCTGGAGAGCGTCGGCCGGCACGGCGTCGCGCACCTCCGTCATGGTTGCAGTATCCAGCCGCCTAACGTGTCTGGCATGACAGATTCGAGATCGGTCGGGTTGGTGCGTGCGGCAAAGGTTCGCGGCAAAGTCATTGTGATCACCGGCGGAGCGCGGGGCATCGGATTGGCGACGGCGACCGCGCTGCACAAGTTGGGCGCCAAAGTCGCCATCGGTGACATCGACGAAGCGACGGTCAAAGAATCGGGTGCCGACCTCGGTCTCGAGGTGTACGGCAAACTCGATGTGACGGATGCGAATTCGTTCTCCGATTTCCTGGATCAGGTCGAACGTCAGCTCGGACCCATCGACGTGCTGGTCAACAATGCCGGCATCATGCCGGTGGGGCGGATCATCGATGAGCCCGACGCAGTGACCCGGCGCATCCTCGACATCAACGTCTACGGCGTCATTCTGGGCAGCAAGCTGGCGGCTCAGCGCATGGTTCCGCGCGGCCAGGGTCACGTCATCAACATCGCCTCGCTGGCCGGGGAGATGCACATCGTCGGGCTGGCCACCTACGTTGCCAGCAAGCACGCGGTGCTCGGGTTCACCGACTCGGCGCGGCTGGAGTACCGCTCGGCCGGCGTGCATTTCTCGTCGGTGCTGCCGACCTTCGTCAATACCGAGCTCGTGGCGGGCACCCCCGGGATGAAGGGCTTCCGCAACGCGGAGCCGGCCGAGATCGCCGATGCGATCGTCTCGTTGGTGGCCCAGCCCAAGCCGCGGGTGCGGATCACGAGAATCGCCGGTGCCATGGTGACGTCGCAGAAGTTCTGGCCACGCCGCGCCGCAGAAGCGCTGAACCGCTTGATCGGCGGCGACCACGTCTTCACCGACCAGATCGACGTCGAGAAGCGGCGCGCCTACGAGGCCCGCGCCCGCGGCGAGGAGTGAGCTCGTAAGGCGCAGTTCATTTGAGGGCTCGACAATCGGGTAGATGAGCCCTATGAGTCTTTCCGACGGCGAGTTCGCCCTCATCGATGCCTACTGGCGAGCCGCGAACTACCTGTCGGTCGGTCAGATCTATCTGCTGGACAATCCCCTGCTCGCCGAGTCCCTGGCCGCTGAGCACGTCAAGCCCCGGCTGCTCGGCCATTGGGGAACCACGCCGGGGCTCAATCTCATCTACGCCCATCTGAACCGCATCATCCGCAACCGTGACGCCAACGTCATCTACATCACCGGGCCCGGTCATGGCGGGCCCGGACTGGTGGCCAACGCCTACCTCGAAGGCACCTACAGCGAGGTGTACACCGGCATCGAGGAAGACACCGACGGGTTGCGCAAGCTGTTCCGTCAGTTCTCGTTCCCCGGCGGCATTCCCAGCCACGTCGCTGCCCAGACTCCCGGATCCATCCACGAGGGCGGCGAACTCGGATATGCGCTGGTGCACGCGTACGGCGCGGCGTTCGACAACCCCGATCTGGTGGTTGCCTGCGTGGTCGGGGACGGTGAAGCGGAGACCGGGCCGCTGGCCACGAGTTGGCATTCCAACAAATTCTTGAACCCCACCGTCGACGGCGCGGTGCTGCCGATCCTGCACCTCAACGGCTACAAGATCGCCAACCCGACGGTGTTGGCGCGCATCCCGGAGGCCGAACTCGAGTCGCTGATGCGCGGCTACGGCTACCGGCCGATCACGGTGGCCGGGGAAGACCCGGAGAGTGTGCACCGGCAGCTGGCCGCCGCCCTGGACGACGCGTTCGACGACATTGCGGCGATCCAGCGTGCCGCGCGCTCGGGCGGTTCGGCCGAGCGGCCGGTATGGCCGATGATCGTGCTGCGCACCCCCAAAGGCTGGACCGGTCCCAAGGTGGTCGACGGCCGGCCGGTGGAGGGCACCTGGCGTTCGCATCAGGTCCCGCTGGCCGCCACGCATGACAACCCCGAGTATCGCGCGCAGCTGGAAGAGTGGCTGCGCAGTTACCACCCCGAGGAGCTGTTCGACGCCGGCGGCAGGTTGCGGCCTGAGCTGAAAGCCATTGCGCCGCAGGGTGATCGGCGGATGAGTGCGAATCCGCACGCCAACGGCGGGCTGCTGCTGCATGATCTGGACCTGCCGGACTTCCGCGACTACGCGGTGGCGGTGGAGCGGCCGGCGGCCGCGACGCACGAGGCCACCCGGGTGTTGGGGGTGTTTCTGCGTGACGTGATCAAGCGGAACCCGGATCGGTTCCGGCTGATGGGGCCCGACGAGACCGCCTCCAACCGCCTGGATGCGGTGTTCGGGGCCACCGACCGGGTGTGGGTCTCGCGCACCGAGCCTGATGACGATCATCTCGCGCCCGACGGCCGGGTGATGGAGGTGCTGTCTGAGCATCTGTGCCAGGGCTGGCTGGAGGGTTACCTGTTGACCGGCCGGCATGGGCTGTTCAACTGCTACGAGGCATTCGTGCACATCGTCGACTCGATGCTCAATCAGCATGCGAAATGGTTGGCGACCACGCTCGACCTACCGTGGCGTCGGCCGATCGCCTCATTGAATTACCTGCTCAGTTCCCATGTGTGGCGGCAGGACCACAACGGCGCGTCTCACCAAGACCCCGGCTTCATCGACCTGGTCGCCAACAAGCGGGCCGAGCTGACCCGGGTGTACCTGCCGCCGGACGGCAACACGCTGCTGTCGGTGACCGATCACTGCCTGCGCAGTCGCAACTACATCAACGTCATCGTGGCGGGCAAGCAGCCGGCGCTGTCTTATCTGTCCATGGACGAGGCGGTGCTGCACTGCACCCGGGGCCTGGGGATCTGGCCGTGGGCCAGTACCGCCGACGGTGAGCCCGATGTGGTGTTGGCCTGCGCCGGTGACATACCGACGCTGGAGACGCTGGCGGCGGCGGACATCCTGCGCCGCGAGGTGCCCGACCTGGCCGTGCGAGTGGTGAACGTGGTGGACCTGATGCGTCTGCAGCCCGACACCGAACACCCACATGGCCTGCCGGACAAGGAATTCGACGCGTTGTTCACGACGGATAGGCCGGTGATCTTCGCTTATCACGGCTACCCCTGGTTGATCCACCGGCTGACCTATCGCCGCGCTGGCCACCACCACCTGCATGTGCGTGGGTTCAAGGAGCGCGGCACCACCACGACACCTTTCGACATGGTGATGCTCAATGACCTGGACCGCTTCCATTTGGTGATGGATGTGATCGACCGGGTGGACGGTCTGGCCAGCAGCGCGGCCGGCCTGCGCCAGCGGATGGTCGACGCGCGCCTGTCGGCGCGCCAGTACACCCGTCAGCACGGTGCGGACGACCCGCAGATCTCGGGGTGGACCTGGTCCGATTAGGCGATGGTGGCCATCAACCTCTCACTCGAGGATCAGCTGCCGTTGGTGTGATAAAGCATACTAATTCACTATGCAACTATTGCTATAGGCTAATCCTTGGGTGGTCGACCATGGCTCCCACGGCCATTCGTGCCCGACCTAATTGAGAAGAGCTTCTCCATGCGCCAGCAATCCACCGGACGGACCTGGGCGCGCATCGACGTGTTCTCGGTCTTGGGTCGATTTGTCGTGCGCGCGCCGTGGCTGATGATCGCCACCTGGTTGGCCGCAGTTGCTGTGCTGGCCGTGGCCTTCCCCCCGTTGGCCAAAGTGGTGGAGTGCAAACCGCTTCAACCGCTCCCGCCCCAAGCCATGGCGGCGGCCGAGCAGATGGCCAAGGATTTCGGCGAATCGGCCCAGAACGCGCTGGTCGTGGTTCTCACCGATAACCGGGGTCTGCAACCCGGCGATGAGGCGGTCTACCGCAAGCTGGCCGACGCGTTACGCCGCGAGACCCACGATGTAGCCGGCGTGCAGGACTTCGCGACCACACCCGCACTACGGCCACTGATGGTTAGCTCCGACAACAAAGCCGTCTATATGGTGGTGATGCTGCGTCCCGCCGTCGGCTCGCAGGAGTCCACCGCGGCCTACCAACGGATCAGCGAAATCGCCAAACGTGTCACGGCGGGCTCTTCGCTCACAGCCGGGGTGACCGGGCAGGCCGCCATGGTCGCAGACCTGTCGATCGTCATCAAGCACGACATGCACCTGATCGAGATTGCTACCGCCCTGTTGGTGCTGATCATCCTGGCGGTGATCTACCGGCGGCCGGTGACCATGGTGGTGCCGTTGATCACCATCGGGGCATCGGTGGTGGCGGCGCAGGGCACCGTGTCCGCGCTGGCCCAGGCCGGGTTAGGGGTATCCGCGCTGACGGTGGTGTTGATGACGGCGATGGTCGTCGGCGCCGGCACAGACTATGCAGTCTTCCTGATCAGCCGCTACCACGAATCGCTGCGGGCGGGCATCGATTCCGACCGGGCGGTGCGCGAGGCATTGAGCTCGATCGGCAAGGTCATCGCGGGCTCGGCTGCCACCGTTGTCATCACCTTCCTGTGCATGATGTTCACCCGGCTGCCCGCGTTCACGACTGTTGGTCCCGCGCTTGCGATTTCGATCACGATTGCGTTTCTTGCGGCCATCACGCTGCTGCCTGCCATCCTGGTGCTCGCCGGGCGGCGTGGATGGGTGAGCCCACGACAGGGCTCCGCTGGCCGGATATGGCGGCGGTCCGCGGTCAATATCGTCCGTCGGCCCAAGTCCCATCTGATGATCAGTCTGGCCCTGCTGATCGCGCTGGCCGGCTGCGCGGCCTTCCTGCACCCCTCTTATAACGATCGCCTGCAATTGCCGTCGTCGGCGGCAAGTAACGTCGGCTTCACCACGATGGCTGCTCACTTTGCTACGAGTGCGCTTTTGCCGCAGTACATTTACCTGCGCTCACCCCACGATCTACGGACTCCGCAAGCCTTGAGCGACTTGGACCAGATGGCGCAACGCGTTTCCCAGTTGCCCAATATCGTTGCGGTCCGAGGCATTACGCGGCCGAACGGCCAACCGCTCGACCAAACCAAGCTCAGCTCCCAGGCCGGAGCGGTCGGCGGAAAGCTTTCAGACGCCTCGACGCAGATCGGCGCAAGAACCAACGACCTCGACACGCTGGCCAACGGGGCCGACCAACTGGCTGCCGCCCTTGCCCAGGTTCGCGACCAAATCCACGATGCCAGTGGGCCGATGGCTCAGCTCACCGCGACCATGAGGCAGGTGCGGCAAAAACTTGCCGGAGCCGCCGATCAATTGGACAACCTCCGTGCACTTGCGGATGGTCCTGCTTCGGAGTTCGCCAATGGCATAGCGGCATCAGAGAACTCGATGCTCGATGCGTTGAGCAAGAATCCGGCGTGCATCTCGGATCCCGCGTGCCAGTCCCGGGTTGCGCAGCTGGTCGCGGCGCGAAGCAACGGGACGTTGAGTGCTACCCCGGGGCTACAAGACCTGCAGGCGGTCGTAAAGAGTTTGACCGCATTGTTGGCGACGGTGGGCAATGGTCTACGGGCAGCGGCCCCCGACAACGCCGGCGCGTTGCTGAAGATCGCGGATCTGCAGCGGGTTGCCGACCAACTGGCCGACGGTAGCCGGCGGCTGGCGCAGGGCGTGCGCGCACTCGTCGATCAGACCAAGCAGATGGGTCTGGGCCTGACCCAGGCGGCCGACGTTCTGCTGTCGATGAAGCGGGACGCCTCGTCAAACTCCATGGGAGGCATGTACATCCCGCTCCAGGTGCTCAACTCGGACGATTTCAGGAACGCCGCGAAGCTGTTCATCTCACCCGACGGGCACTCGGTCCGCTACGTCGTTGAAACGAAGTTCGATCCGTTCAGCACGGCTGCGATGGACCAGGTGTCGTCGATTCTCGAAACGGCGCGCGGCGCCCAACCAAATACCTCGCTGTCGGATGCATCGATATCGGTGCTGGGCACCACCGCGATCTACAGCGCGGTGCGCAGCTATTACAACCAGGATCTTCGACTGATCGTCATCATCACCCTGCTGGTGGTCCTGGTGATTCTCATCCTTCTGCTCCGGGCGATCGTGGCTCCGCTGTATCTCATTGCCTCCGTCGCGATCTCGTACCTGTCGGCTTTGGGCGTGGGAGTGCTCTTCTTCCAGTTGATACTGCACCAAGCCATCTCGTTCAACGTGCCGGCGACGGCATTCATCGTGTTGGTGGCAGTTGGAGCCGACTACAATCTGTTGCTGGTTACGCGAATTCGCGAAGAGTCAACCTCCGGTATCCGCACCGGCATCGTCCGTGCGGTAGGTCTGACCGGCGGGGTGATCACCTCGGCCGGTGTCATCTTCGCCGCCTCGATGTTCGGCCTGTTGTTCGGCAGTGTCTCAACCATGATCCAAACCGGGTTCATCATCGGCATGGGCCTGCTCATAGACACCTTCGTGGTGCGCACCATCACCGTGCCGGCGCTGGCGGCACTGATCGGGCGGGCGAATTGGTGGCCTTCCAAAGATGTTCGGACAGAAGCGAACTCGCGGCCAAGCGGCACGACTTTCGACAATGAGGGAGCCATAGCAAGATGAACAACCTACTCGATCTGGTCGACCAGTCCATGTTCCTTGGCGAACGGGCGACCGGAGCCAACGGGCTGCTGCAGTATGTGTGGGTCTACGACCGCGCAGTCGACATCGAGGGTCTGCGTCGGTTTAACCACCATCTTCAGCGGGGATGGCTGTCCCGCCGCATCGAGCGATCTCCATTGCCGTTCGGCCGGGCGCACTGGGTGACATCCGGCGGCGCGGCCGACTTCGAGATCGCCCGGCCTCGATCGCGCGCGGAGTTCCAGCCCTGGCTGAACGAACAGACCCATGCTCCGGTGAATTCAGAGCACGGGCCGGGTTTGCACCTTGCGGTGCTGCCGTTCACCGACGGCGGCACTGGGGTAAGCCTGCTCACCTCGCACGCCCTCGTCGACGGCCTCGGGTTGTGCGAGGCGGTGGCCAACGCGGTCGCCGGGCGCGACGATGCGATCGCTTGGCCCGCCGCCGGGTCACTTCGGCGGCGCCGGGCGCTGCGCGAAGACGCCCGCCAGACCGCACGTGACATCAGGGGTCTCGGCGCCGCCATCGCCGCCGGAGCGCGTCTAGCCGGCGGAGGCGGCGCCGGTGCCGGCTCGGGCGTCCCGCCGGCGACCAAGCTGCCCAAAGAGCTCGCTGCAGCGGCAGCCGAACGCGTCTTATTGCCGACCGCGACGATCTTCGTCGACGCCCAAGAGTGGGAGGCCCGCGCACAGGCACTTGGGGGGACCAGCAACGCGCTGTTCTCGGGATTGGCGGTCCACCTGGCCGAACGGATGGGGCGGGTTGCCGCGGACGGCACGCTCACCTTGGCGATGCAAATCAATGAGCGGGTCTCCGGCGACACCCGCGCCAACGCGGTGTCAAGTATCGACATCACGATCGACCCCAAACCCGTGACCAGCGACCTGCGTGGAATCCGGTCCGCGATCAAGCAGGCGCTGATCCGCCACCAGGAGGCGCCCGACGATCGGTGGAAGCTACTGGCGCTCGTTCCCTTCGTGCCGCGACGGATACTGCGGCGGTTGGTCAGTGTGGCCGCTGGCGGCCCGACCACCGTCATCGCGTCCAACCTCGGAGCAGTGGATCCGGCCGTCACAAGGATAGACGGCAGCGATGCCGCCTACTTCTCGGCAATATCTACCTTCCCGGGTGTGACGAAGGAGATCGCCTACCGCGCCGGCGGACGACTGGCATTGGGTGCGGGCACGGCACTGGGAAAGGTCTTCGTCACGGTCGTCGCCTATCAGCCCGATGGCGAGAATTCGAATGAAGTCTTGGCGCAGGAACTTTTGCGCGCGCTGAGCGACTTCCACCTTACCGCCACGAGGGGCTGGGGCCACTCCGAGTTGGTGGTCGGGGCCTGATGGGATTCATCGGCGTCGCGGCGAAACCTAAAAGCGGTCCAGGAGGTCTTACCGACATCGAAAGTGGCGTCACTGGCTGACCGCGCCGAAGACTGCACGTCGCCCGATCAGGGGTGCGCCCCAGCAGCTGGTCGACGCGCGCCTGTCAGCCCGCTAGGACACCCGTGAGCACGGAGAGGACGAGCCGCAGATTTCGGGGTGGAGCTGGCGGGCTGAATAGGTGCGAGCCGTGGGGCGACTTACCTACCCAGAACACATGAAAGGGAACCCACACCACAGCCGCTCAAGTGCCTCCGGCGGCGGTGTATCCGGGCCCGCCGAAGTGCGCCCAAGGACCTGCCCGCCGGCACCAGCGTCAGGACGCTGACCACCGCCGGAACTTTCATGCTCGCCGGGGTCCGGTACAAGGATGATGGACGACGCGGCTTTGACCAGGTCCTGGCCGTCACCAATGGCGACAAGATCATCGTCGCCGATCTGGACGGCGAAGTCCTCATCGAGCACACAAGACCCGCATCCGCGGTGACCTAAGTCGGCAACGCACGACCCCGCGGCCCACGCCCAAAAGCGACGAAACGTCACCGAAGTGCTGACACGCCAACTGTCACCGATGTCCTGACACGCACTCTGGTCGACCCGATCGCCGAGCTGAAGTCGTAAACCGCATGAAGTTCGCAAGCGGCCGTCTTTACGATCAAGCCCACCAAACGGAAGGACCCGTTCGCGCGCATTTCCGACGTACGCGACGTGTCGGCCCAGCGGGTATCATCGAATATATGTTCGATAGATTGCCGTTCGCGCGGGATGGGTCGTGTGATGTCTCAAGACATCGGTGACAGTTGGCGTCATCAACTCCGCGTTACCCTGACCAAATGTCGATGGTGCTCTCGGTCAACGTCGCTCAGGCGCGACCGAACCCCGATCCTCGCGCGCTGTCCGCAACGACCGGCATCTACAAGGTCCCCACCGGCGAAGCCGTGATGGTTCAGACCCCGGGCAATACGGGCAGCGGCCTGGCCGGTGACGCCATCGGCAACCCCAAGTTTCACGGCGGCGACGACCAGGCCGTCTACGTCTACGCGCGAGAAGACCTTGACGACTGGGAAGCCCAGCTGAACCGCACCCTCACTGGCGGCATCTTCGGCGAGAACCTGACCACCAAGGGCATCGACGTCACGGGGGCGCTGATCGGTGAACGATGGAGCATCGGGGCCGACGGCCTGCTGCTCGAGGTTTCCGCGTGCCGGACGCCGTGCCGCACGTTCTCGGCAATGCTCCAAGAACGCGGCTGGATCAAGACGTTCACCAAGGCCGGCAATCCCGGCGCGTACCTGCGGGTGCTCTCCCCCGGAACCGTCCGTGCCGGCGACGCCATCACCGTCGAGCATCGGCCCGACCATGACGTGACGGTCGGACTGGTCTTCCGGGCCCGCATGACCGAACCGGAGCTGTTGCCCCGGCTGGCGGTGGCGGCTGCGCTGTCAGCGGAAATCAAAGCTGAGGTTGCGCAACGGGCCCGCAGGTAGACTCGCGGAAATGCGCGACCAAACCTCCGCCGTGGACCGGGTCCGCGTGCATCTCGACATCGCTGTGGTCGTCGCGGTCCTGGTGCTGACCAATCTGGTTGCGCACTTCACCACGGCGTGGGCGAGCATCGCGACGGTCCCGCTGGCCGCGGTCGGCCTCGTGGTGCTGGTCCGGTGGCGCGGTCTGGACTGGGCCGAACTCGGACTCGGCCGCGAGCACTGGCGATCCGGCATGGGCTACGCGTTGGCCGCCGTGGCGCTGGTCGTGTCGGTGATCGCGGTCGGCGTGGCGCTGCCCGTCACGCGCCCGATGTTTCTGAACAACCACTACGCCACCATTTCCGGGGCGCTGATCGCGTCGATGGTGATCATCCCGCTGCAGACCGTCATTCCCGAGGAACTTGTTTTCCGCGGCGTGCTGCACGGCGCCCTGCACCGGGCCTGGGGTTTCCGGGGAGTCGCTCTGGCCGGGTCACTGCTGTTCGGACTGTGGCACATCGCGACATCACTGGGCCTGACCAGCAACAACGTCGGCTTCACCCACCTGTTCGGCGGCGGCGTCTTCGGCATGCTGGCCGGTGTGACGATGGCCGTGCTCGCTACCGGTGCGGCCGGGTTCGTGTTCAGTTGGCTGCGCCGACGCAGCGGTAGCCTGATCGCGCCGATAGCGCTGCACTGGTCGCTGAACGGCGTCGGCGCCTTGGCGGCCGCCGTGGTCTGGCATCTGTCGACCTAGCCCACAGCTAGACCAGGAGCACGGCGGCGCCCGCGATTTCGCCCGAACTTAGGGCGGTCAACGCGCGATCGGCCTCGGCCAAAGAGTATTCCGGCGTAGTCACCTCGATGTGGTGGCGGCCGGCGAACTCCAGGAATGCACGGGCGTCGGCCCGAGTGTTGGAGGTGACCGACCGGACCTGGCGCTCCTGGAATAGGTGCCGCTGATAGTTCAGCGGCGGAATGTCGCTCAGGTGAATCCCCGCCACTGCCAGCGTGCCGCCCCGGTCGAGGCCCGCCAACGCGGGCAGGACCAGGTCACCGACCGGAGCGAACAGGATCGCCGCGTCCAGCGGCACTGGAGGCGGATCCGCGGCTCCCTGCGCAGACGCCGCCCCCAACTCGAGCGCCAGCTCACGAGCCCGGGCGCCGCGGGTCATCACGTGGACCTCCGCGCCCTGGGCCAACGCGACCTGCGCGGTGATGTGGGCGCTGCCGCCGAATCCGTACAGACCCAACCGACCGCCGGCGGGTAGCTCAGCGCGTAACAGCGACCGGTAGCCGATGATTCCGGCGCACAGCAGCGGCGCCAGTTCGCTGTCGCTGTAGCCGCTCGGCAGGGGATGCGCGAAGGCGGCCGGCACCGTTGCGAATTCGGCGTAACCGCCGTCGGCATCCCACCCGGTGTAGCGGGACTGCGGACACAGGTTCTCGTCGCCCCGGCGGCAGTACTTGCATACCCCGCAGGTGCGGCGCAGCCAAGCGATGCCCACCCGGTCCCCGACGCGGAATTCGCCACCGGCATCGGCTCCGACCTCGACAACCTCCCCGACCACCTCGTGTCCGGGAGTGACCCGGTCCCGGTGGACAGGCAGGTCGCCTTCGGTGACGTGCAAGTCGGTGCGGCAGACCCCGCAGGCCGACACTGCGACCAGCAGGTCCGCCGGCCCTGGCCGCGGGACTGCGGTAGTGACGCATTCCAGCGGCCCGGTGTGCATCGGCCCAGGCTGACGCACCTGCCACGCGGTCATGGTGGTGCTGGTCGGTCGGGCGGCCATCAACCCATCATGCCGCGAAGGGTCGGCCGACTACAGAGTCCGGGTGCGCGACGTGGCGAACTTGTAGATCAGCAGCAGCAGCACCGCACCGACCAGCGCCCCGAGGAACGAATGGTTGATGGGCGGAGTGATGGTGAACTGGTGTGGGGGGAAGACGACGCTGCCCAGGGTGCCGCCGACGTAGGCGCCCACGATGCCGAGCAACGCGGTGGCAATCCAGCCCATCGGCTGCCTGCCCGGCACGATGAGTCGCGCAATCAGCCCGACAATCAGGCCAAGAACGATCATTCCGATGATGTGCAGGACCATGACCAGCTCCTTCGGGTATTAACTTGTCGAGAGGACCTTCGAGTAATACCCGGTGCGGGTTGCGTCAACCGCTCAAAACAGGCGAACAACTAACGACGACGCACCAAACCCACAACCCACAACAGGATTACTGCCCCCAGCAGCGAGACGAAGAATGTGAACCACTTGCGCCCGTGTTCGACGTCAACATGCAACCAGCTCAACAACATCCCGCCGATGAAACCGCCGACGACGCCAATGACGATGTTCAGCAGGATGCCGGCGCCGCCGCCTTTCACGATCTTGCCCGCAATCCAACCGGCAAAGCCGCCGATGATGATGTACGCGAGCCAACTCACCGCCGTCGGTGGCGCGAAGGCCAAGAATCGGGCAGCTGCACTGACATTCATCGAGGGCCTCCCTAGCGCCTGTCAACCACTTCGTTTAATGGACTGTGGTATCGGTATACGCCATCTGGCCGGTCACGCAATAGCTGTGAGACGACTTTGAAACAACGCCTTTGTGGCAGCGCCGGTCAGGCCGGCTGGCTGCTGCGCGGCTGTGTCGATGACGGAGTCCCAGCCGCCGGCGCCTGGGCGGGCGCGGGAGCCGGAGCGCCGGGTTCGGCAGGAGCCGGGGCGGGAGCCGGAGCACCAGGCACAGCTTCCGAAGGCGGAGCGGCTGGAGCACTCCAAGGCCGGATCGACTCGGCCAGCGCCTTGGCCGCATTCTTGTCCACCGGGTTGTTCGACGTGCCCAACCACACCACGAACCAGCGCTGCGGAGGCCCGGCAGTGGGCGTCGCCCCCGCTGGGGTGCCGACCACGCCGGTCCAGATCTGGCCGTTGGGCTTGCTGGTGTCGCTGAACTTCACTTCGTAGTAGGACGCGCTGCCCGAAACGCCGTTGGCGTTGAGCGGGACGGTCTCCTGGTTGACCCTGGTGCCCGGGTAGGGCATGAAGAACTCGCCCATGTCCGACCCCAGCCGGACCGCGGCCTTGGGGTTGGTGGCCTCGGCGCTGGCGTAGAGCTTCTGATCCAGCCGGCCCAGCACGATGCGCGTGTCGTTGGCAACCGGCTGCGGCTGTCCGGGCATCGGAGCCTCACCGGCGGCCTTGCTCAGCAGCGCCGAACCGTAGTCCAGGTGGGATGCGTCGGACTCGACCCAGCCGGGCGGCACGATGAAGCTGAATCCGCCGACGGCATTGGTCACCCGTCCGGCTTCCACTGCATTCGGGTCCGGCGGCGGCGCGTTGGGGTCGGCCGGCGGCGGTACGGCGTTGGGGTCGGCAGGCTGAGCCGCAGGCGTCGGGCTGGCTCCCGGCGACGGGGTGGCCGTCGGGCTGGGGGTGGCCGCAGGAGCGCCCGCAGCCGGCGCTGGGGACGCCGTAGTGGGCGATGCAGGCGGTGCGACCGTAGGAGTCGGAGAGGGCGCCGGCTCGGGGTCGGCGCTGGAAGTTGCCGGCAACGCAATGGTGACGACGGTCGCCGCCGCAATGGCCAGCGACGCCAATAATCCCTTGCGGCGTGACGGGTTCGGGTCCACCTGGTACATGGCGACGAACCTACCGTGTCAGCGCCGCGAAGCAAGGAAGGCCCGGCTTTCGAGAAGGCATGTCTGGAAAGAAGGTCAGGGCTGCGGGGTCCGGCCAGGCACGGGATGCAACGAAACTTCGGCGGCTTTGACGCTGAAGAAAACCCGCACGCCCGGCGCCAGCTCCAGCTCCGCCGCTGCGTCCGGGGTGATGCTGGCGGCCAGCCCGGGTGCTCCGTCGGCTTGCTCCGCCCCGCGCACGAGTACCCCCGGGCCGCGAACATCCAGCTCGGCCACCGTCACCTCGACGGTGTTGCGTGGACTGCCGTGCGGTGGCTCCGGGTAGACGGCCACACTGGCCGGCGCGAACACCGCAACAGCTTGCTGGCCTACCGCGAACTCCGCACCGGCGGTGCCGTGCCAGTGCAGCCCGGACCGGCTGTGCAGCGCCCCGTCGGCTCCGATGGTGCCGCTGACCAGGTTCACGCCCGCGATTCGGGCTCCGAAATGACTCGTCGGTGCGGCCAGTATCTCGGCCACCCGCCCGATCTCGGCAATATTCCCGGATTCGAGGACCATCACCCGATCGGCCAGGGCGAACACATCCAGCAGGTCATGCGTGATCAGGACGACCGCGCAACCCGTGCGCCCGACCACGTCGCGCAACACCGCTCGTATCGACGCCGCCGCTGCCACATCGAGCCCGGTCAGCGGTTCGTCGAGCAGCAACAGCTCGGGTTCGGCGGCCAGAGCCCGGGCGATGGCGACGCGCTGGGCCTGCCCGCCGGAGAGCTGGCGTGGCCTGCGGTCGGCCAGGTCCTCGGCGCCGACTTCCCGCAGCCAGCGCAGTGCGGCCTCCCGCGCCGGGCGGGCGGAGAACGTGCGACGGCTGCGCGGCCCGAAAGCCACGTTGGCGACCACCGGCAGGTGCGGGAACAGCAACGGGTCCTGCAGCAGCAGACCCACCCGCCGGTCATGAGTGGGCACCTGTACCCCGGCCGCGGTGTCGGTCAGCACGCGATCACCCAGCCGCACCACGCCAGCGTCGGGACGCACCAGTCCGGCGATGACGTGCAGTGTCGTCGACTTGCCGGCGCCATTGGGGCCGAGCAGGGCCAACACCTCCCCGGCGGCCATCGAGAACTCCAGGTCCAGGCCCCGATCGGCCACGACCGCGCTCAGGTGCAGTTCGCTCATCGTGTGTCGGTCCCGGTCAGCCGGCGCGCGCCCAGGCCGAGCACCACCACTGCGGCCACCGCCACCAGGACCAGCGACAGCGCCACAGCCGCGTCCGGATCAGCAACCCGCTGCAGATAGATCTCCAGCGGCAGGGTGCGGGTCACGCCCTGCAGCGAGCCGGCGAACGTCAGAGTCGCGCCGAACTCCCCCAGCGACCGCGCGAAAGCCAGTACTGCGCCGGAGGCCAGACCCGGCAACAGCAGTGGCAGGGTGACCCGCCACCAGATCGTGGTCGGGCGCGCCCCGAGCGTCGCTGCCACCACCTCGTAATCACCGCCGGCGCTGCGGGCCGCACCTTCCAGCGAGATCACCAGAAACGGCAGCGAGACGAACGTTTGCGCCAGCACCACGGCGGTGGTGGTGAACGCGATGCTGATGCCGGCGCCCTCCAGATAGCGCCCGATCAGGCCGAGCCGGCCGAACGCATAGAGCAGCGCGATGCCGCCGACCACCGGGGGTAACACCAGGGGCAGCAGAATCACCGGTCGCAGCGCCCGGACCAGCCGCAACCCGCTCCGGGCCAGCACCAGCGCCATCGGCACCCCCAGTAGCACGCACAGCAGCGTGCTGGCCGCCGCCGTTCTCAGGCTCAGCAGCAGCGCAGTGGTCGAGGAAGCGCTGGTGATCAGCGTCCAAAAGCGCGGCCAATCGACCTTGAGCCCGACCGCCAGCAGCGGGATGCCCACAAAGAGCGTCCCTATCGCCGCCGGCAGATAGACCCAGCGAGGGAGATGGGAGGGCGTGCGCATCGGGGTCAGGGCCTTGCGAAGCCGGCCCGGTCCAGGATCTCCCGTCCGGCTGGACCGGTCACGACCGCCTGGAACTTCTCGGCGAGCGCGGCCTGCGGCGCATTCTTGAGCACCGCGATCGGGTAGACGTTCACCGCCTGAACGGCCTCCGGGAACGTCACCGCCGCCACCTTGCTTCCGGCGCTCGTCGCGTCGGTGACGTAGACCAGCGCCGCGTCGGCCTGCCCCGTCGTCACCTTGTTCAGCGCATCGCTGACGCTAGGTTCCTCGCTGACCGGATGTAGTTGGACCGCGGTGGCATCCTCGATGCGGTGGGTCGCCGAACCGCAGGGCACCGGTCGCTGGCACACCACCACGCTCAGGCCGGGCCGGGTGAGGTCCGCAAAGGAGCCGATGTGCTTGGGGTTGCCCGGCGCGGTGACGATGACCAGTGTGTTGGCGGCGAAGTTGGTCGCGACACCGGCCAGCATGCCCGCCTGCGTCACCCGGTCCAGCTGTGCGGTATCCGCTGAGGCGAAGACGTCGGCGGTGGCGCCCTGAGTCAGCTGCGTCGCCAACTCTGCCGAACCCGCGAAATTGAACGTCACCGCTGAACCCGGGTTGTCCGCGCTGAACCGCTCGCCGATTGAGGTGAAGACCTGTTTCAGCGAGGCCGCCGCGAACACCACGACCGACCGCGGCCCGCGGCCCGCCCGGCCACCTGCAGTACATGCGGTCAAGATGACGACCAGCGATATCGCCACGACACCGGCGAGCACCCGACTGCGACGCATCGGTCAAACCTAGCCCCGCCGCAACTCGGTCGAATAGTTACGCAATTGATCAGCGCGTCGCCGCGGCGCGTGGTTTCGTCGAATAGCTACTGTCCAGTAACATGGACCGTGCTGACGCCATAGCACGAGGAGGTCGTGGCAGTGGAGGTTGTGGTCACCGGTGCAGACACCGATCTGGGACGTGCAGTAGCCGAGAGTTTTCGTGACGACGGGCACAAGGTCACTCTGGTGGGTGTCCGCGCCGGCGACTTGGAGGTGGTCGCCAAGGAACTCGATGTCGATGCGATCGTCTGCGACACCACCGACCCGGCCAGCCTGCAAGAGGCGCGGGCGCTGTTCCCCCACCACCTCGACACCATCGTCAACATCCCCGCTCCCACCTGGGATGCCGGCGATCCGCGTACCTACTCGCTGTCCGACACAGCCACCGCATGGCGTCGGTCGCTGGATGCGACCCTGCTGTCCGCTGTTTTGACGGTGCAATGCGTCGGTGACCACCTGCGCTCCGGCGGCCACATCATCACCGTGCTGACCGAGAACCCGCCGGTCGGCAGCGTCGACGCGTCGATCAAGGCCGCCGTATCGAGTTGGGTCAGCGGGCAGGCCGAGGTCTACGGCACCCGCGGCATCACGGTCAACGCCGTCGCAACCGGTCGCAGCGTGCAGGCCGGGTACGAAGGACTCTCGCGCACGCCGGCACCCGTCGCGGCGGAAATCGCGCGGTTGTCGCTGTTCCTGACCACGCCGGCGGCCCGGCACATCACCGGGCAGACGTTGCACGTCAGCCACGGCGCGCTCGCCCAGTTCGCCTGAACCGGCCCCCAAGCCGGAGGCTACGGTAGAACCGTGGCTATACGGCTTGGATTCCAGATCCCCAATTTCTCCTACGGCACCGGCGTAGAGAACCTGTTCCCCACTGTCATCGCCCAAGCCCGGGAAGCCGAAGCTGCCGGCTACGACTCGCTTTTCGTGATGGACCACTTCTACCAACTGCCAATGATCGGCTCCCCGGATCAGCCGATGCTCGAGGCGTACACGGCGCTGGGTGCGTTGGCGACCGCCACCGAGCGGCTGCAACTCGGCACGCTGGTGACCGGCAACACCTACCGCAACCCGACCCTGCTGGCCAAGGTGATCACCACGCTGGACGTGGTCAGCGGCGGCCGCGCGGTGCTGGGCATCGGCGCCGGCTGGTTCGAACTCGAACACCGGCAACTGGGCTTCGAGTTCGGCACCTTCACCGACCGGTTCAACCGACTCGAAGAGGCCATGCAGATCATCGATCCGATGATCAAGGGCGAGCATCCGACGTTCAACGGTCAGTGGTACACCACCGAGTCCGCGATGGCCGAACCCCGTTACCGCGAACGCATTCCGGTGCTCGTCGGCGGCGGCGGGGAGAAGAAGACGTTCGGCATCGCCGCCCGCTACGCCGACCATCTCAACATCGTCGCCGCGTTCGAGGAGCTGCCGCGCAAGATGGAAGCCGTCAGGGCTCGCTGCGCGGAAGTGGGTCGGGACCCGGCCACGCTGGAGACCAGCATGATGCTCACGGTGCTGGTCGACGAGAACGCCAAACCCGAACAACTTCCCGAGAGTGTGGCGGCGCGCATGGCGGTCGGGAGCCCCGCACAGATTGCTGAACAGTTTCAGGCCAAAGTGCTGGACGCCGGCCTGGACGGCGCGGTCATCAACATCCCCGGCGGACATATCCCGGGGGTCATCACCAGCGTCGCCGAGGCGCTGCGCCCACTGCTTGGCGCGTAGCGAAAGTCCGGCCCCCGAACGCAATTCGCTGAGTGTGGTTAATTACACAGGCTCGTGGTTGGGTTTGTGCGGGTGGGTTGACTAGGCTTTGGGTATTAGCTAACTGCAGTCGCCCGCCCAAGGAGACCCCGTCAGGAGCAGCAGGACATGAGCCCCCAACACGAACCCACAGCTGAACCGCGTCAACGGCATCGCGTCGTGATCATCGGTTCGGGTTTCGGCGGACTCACGGCGGCAAAGAAGCTCAAGCACGCGGACGTCGACATCAAGCTGATTGCCCGTACCACGCACCACCTTTTCCAGCCTTTGCTGTATCAGGTTGCGACCGGGATCATCTCGGAGGGCGAGATCGCGCCGACGACCCGCGTCATCCTGCGTAAGCAGCGCAACGTGCAGGTGCTGCTGGGCAACGTCACGCACATCGACCTGGCTCGCAAGGTCGTCGTCTCTGAATTGCTCGGCCACACCTACGAAAACCCTTACGACAGCTTGATCGTCGCGGCCGGCGCCGGCCAGTCCTACTTCGGCAACGACCAGTTCGCCGAGTTCGCCCCCGGCATGAAGACCATCGACGACGCCCTGGAGTTGCGGGGCCGCATTCTGAGCGCTTTCGAGCAGGCCGAGCGGTCGAGTGACCCGGAGCGCCGCGCCAAGCTGCTCACCTTCACCGTTGTCGGGGCGGGTCCGACCGGTGTGGAGATGGCCGGGCAGATCGCCGAATTGGCCGAGCACACCCTGAAAGGCGCCTTCCGGCATATCGATTCGACCAGGGCGCGGGTGATCCTGCTCGACGCCGCGCCCGCGGTGCTCCCGCCGTTCGGCGAGAAGCTGGGCGAGCGGGCCGCCGCGCGGTTGGAGAAGCTGGGCGTGGAGATCCAGTTGGGTGCGATGGTCACCGACGTGGACCGCAACGGCATCACGGTCAAGGATGCCGACGGCACCGAGCGCCGCATCGAGTCCGCCTGCAAGGTGTGGTCGGCCGGGGTGTCCGCCAGCCGGCTGGGCCGCGACCTCGCCGAGCAGTCCGACGTCGAACTCGACCGGGCCGGCCGGGTGCAGGTGCTGCCCGACCTGTCCATCCCCGGGCATCCCAACGTCTTCGTCGTCGGTGACATGGCGGCCGTCGAGGGTGTTCCCGGCGTGGCGCAGGGTGCGATCCAGGGTGGCAAGTACGTCGCCAACAACATCAAAGCTGAGCTCAGGGGTGCTGACCCGGCCGAGCGGGAGCCGTTCCAGTACTTCGACAAAGGCTCGATGGCGACGGTGTCGCGGTTCTCCGCGGTCGCCAAGATCGGTCCGCTCGAGTTCAGCGGGTTCATCGCCTGGCTGATGTGGCTGGTGTTGCACTTGGTCTACTTGGTCGGGTTCAAGACCAAGGTCGCCACGCTGCTGTCGTGGATGGTCACGTTCCTGAGCACCCGGCGTGGTCAGCTGACCATCACCGACCAGCAGGCCTTCGCGCGAACGCGCCTGGAACAATTGGCGGAGGCGGCGGCCGAGGCGCAGAGTTCCGCCGCCGTCACCCGAAAAGCCAGTTAGCCGACCAATCCATCGGTCGGCCCGGCGGTCAGCACTGCGACGTCGGCCTCGGCGAATGCCACCGACCCTACCGAAGCTGGATTACGATCGAAATCGTTTGCGGGACAGCATAATTCGCTGATCAGCTGACGCGGTGCGGTCGACTCCGGGCCCCTAATGGGAGTCGATCAGCGTGTCCTTGACGGGATCTTGTTTTCTTAGCGGGAGGCTGGTTACCGAGCCGCCGACCGGTGAGCACTGTTCGGCCCCTGGCGTGATAGTTGATGCCTAGAGCTAGATCGTGCCCCGGCTGGTTGGTGAGGTCATCTGTAGCGCTCATGGGATGTCGTGCCGCTTTCGAGCACTGATCCATTAGGTCGCTGCCGGGTGTCCTTCGGCTCGAACAGGATTCCTTGGCACTGATCTCCAAAGGAGGCCCTATTGATGCTGTTCGTCGGGGACGACTGGGCAGAAGATCATCACGACGTATACGTGATGAATGATGCCGGCGACAGGCTGGTGAGCCGGCGGATGCCCGAGGGCTTGGCTGGTATACGGGCGTTTCATGAGCTGGTCGCCGCCCACGGCGAGGATCCTGCCCAGGTCGTGATCGGTATAGAAACTATCGGGGCCTGTGGGTGGGTGCACTGGCTGGGGCCGGATACCGAGGCGATCAAGGTGCTGGCCCGGGCACATCAGAGTCTGATCTGGACCCGCAACCGGCACACCAACACACTGCGCTCGGCGCTACGTGAGTACTACCCCGCCGCGCTTGAGGCGTTCGACGATCTCCATGACCGGGATGCTCTGGCGACCTTGGGTCGTGCCCCTAGTCCCGTGCAGGCGGCCACCCCGAGTCTGTCGAAGATCCGTTCTGCACTCAAAACCGCCGGGCGACAACGCAACCTCGACACCCGCGCCCAAGACATTCAGACCGCATTGCGCACCGAGCAACTCGCCGCCCCCGCGGCCGTCACCGCTGCGTTCGCCGCGACCACCCGCGCCACAGTCGGCGTCATCGCCGAACTCAACCGCCAGATCGATGACCTCGAGGTCGAAGTGGCGACACATTTTGAGACACACCCGGACGCCGACATCTACCGCTCCCTACCAGGACTTGGTGTCATCCTCGGCGCCCGGGTGCTCGGTGAATTCGGGGACGACCCGAACCGCTACACCACCGCTAAGTGTCGCAAGAACTACGCCGGAACATCACCCTTAACTATCGCGTCGGGCAAGAAACGCGCCGTGCTCGCCCGCCACGTCCGCAACCGGCGACTCTACGATGCCGTCGACCAATGGGCCTTCTGCGCCCTGCAGCAAAGCCCCGGCGCCCGGATGTTCTACGACCAACGCCGCGACGCCGGCGACCTGCACCACCAAGCCCTACGCGCTTTGGGCAACCGCCTCGTCGGCATCCTGCACGGTTGCCTACGCCACCGAAGTCGCTACGACGAACACAAAGCCTGGGCACCGCCAAGCCGCCACGGCCGCTTGACAACTTACGCACCTGGGATGTCTAGCGCAGGCCGACGGACTTCACCGACCGCGGAACCTCGGCGTGTGTGAATGCCGGTCAGGCATCGAGGTTCTGCAGGCGCACCTGACCCCGCGCCACCACCCGCTCGTCGTCGTCGGTGATGGTGACCAGCCACAGCTGCTGACGACGGCCGCGATGTATGGGCTCCGCCTTGCCGTACACCGTGCCCGACTTGATGGCCCGCAGAAAATCGGTGTTGTTGTTGACTCCCACCACGTTGCCGCCACCTTTGGAGGCCAGCCAGGTGTAGGCGGCCACGCTGGCCATGCTCTCAATGATCGAGCAGTAGACGCCCCCGTGGACCAAGCCCATCGGCTGCAACAATTTGGGCTTGACCTCGAGTTGAGCGCGGGCGCCGTCGGGGGTCAGCTCGGTGAACTGCAGACCCAGCTCACTGTCGAACGGTGCAACGAATTCTTGCTCAGGCGCTGACGACACGTCTTGTGTTTACACCATGCGCGACGCGGACTCTGGAGACAGGCGAGCCCCGTGCGCCAGGCACGGGGCTCGCCGATCGAGGAGGCGCGGGATCGCTGCAGCCCTCAGGACCCTCCACTGCCGTCATCGCTCGACCGACCTAGCATAGGCAAGGCTGCCCTAATTTTGCAAGGACTGTTTGCGTAGTGTGGTGGAAATGTTCGTTCCGCGGGTACGACACTCGGTAGTAAGCCGGAGTAAGCTGCTTTCAACGCTCAGGGAGATGAACTATGGCCAAGCTGACGCGGCTGGGGGATCTGGAACGCGCCGTCATGGACCACTTGTGGTCGATGCCGGAACCTCAGACTGTTCGTCAGGTCCACGAAGCGTTGTCAGCGCGACGCGATCTTGCCTACACGACCGTCATGACTGTGCTGCAACGGCTGGCGAAAAAGAATCTGGTGTCCCAACTCAGGGACGACAGGGCGCACCGCTACGCGCCGGTGCATGGCCGCGACGAGCTGGTGGCCGGGCTGATGGTCGACGCGCTGGCCCAAGCCGAAGACTCCGGCGGCCGTCAAGCCGCGCTCGTGCACTTCGTCGAGCGGGTCGGCGCGGATGAAGCCGACGCACTGCGCCGCGCGCTCGCCGAATTAGAAGCAAACCAACGCAATTCGCTATCCGCTGGACCTCCGGCCGACGACTGAGGGAGACTGACAGCGTGTCCGCGCTGGCCTTCACCATCCTTGCGGTGCTGCTGGCTGGCCCGACACCGGCAGTCCTGGCACGCGCCCGGTGGCCGCTGCGCGCTCCCCGGGCCGCGATGGTGCTCTGGCAGGCAATCGCGCTGGCCGCGGTCCTGTCCACCTTCAGCGCGGGTCTCGCCATTGCCAGCCGGCTCTTGATGCCCGGCCCGGACGGTCGGCCCACCGCCGGCATCCTCGACGCCGAGAGCCGCCTCGGCTGGCCGCTATGGGTGGCCTACCTCACCGTCTTCGCACTGACCGTCTTGGTCGGGATACGTCTGATGGTGGCCGTGGTGCGGGTGGCCATCGCGAACCGGCGGCGCCGGGCGCATCACCGCATGGTCGTCGACCTGGTCGGGGTGGGACACGGTGCTGCGTTAAGTCCGCCGTGTACCCGCACCCGTGACCTGCGGGTGCTGGACGTCGAGCAACCCCTCGCCTACTGCCTGCCCGGAGTGCGTAGCCGGGTGGTGGTCAGTGAAGGGGCACTCAGCACGCTTGCCGATGCCGAAGTCGCGGCCATCCTGTCCCACGAGCGCGCTCACCTACGCGCCCGCCACGATCTCGTCCTGGAGGCGTTCACGGCCGTCCACGCCGCATTCCCCCGGCTGGTGCGCAGCGCCAACGCCCTGGGTGCGGTGCAGTTGCTGGTGGAACTGCTGGCCGATGATGCCGCGGTTCGTACCGCGGGACGCACTCCCCTGGCCCGCGCCCTGGTGGCGTGTGCGTCCGGTCGCGCCCCGTCAGGCGCTTTGGCCGCCGGAGGACCCAGCACCGTGGTGCGGGTCCGGCGTCTCTCGGGGCTTGGCAACAGCCCGCTGCTGTCGGCGGCGGCCTATCTGACCGCGGCGGCAGTGCTGGTGGTACCCACCATCGCGCTGGCCGTACCGTGGCTGACGGAGCTGCACCGGCTGGTCACCGCGTAGGCACCGAGCCCAGCGCCTTGGAATGCCGCCGAATGCCGGCGCGGCCGTTGTGCGACAGTATTTCCCAGGTTTCCTAGGTTTCCCGGTTCTCCCCACTGCTGGGCCCGACTGAGAGGCAGGATATGAGTTCGTCGGATTCGAAGACCGCGACCGCGCAGATCGGGGTGACCGGGCTGGCCGTGATGGGGTCGAACCTGGCCCGCAACTTCGCCCGGCACGGCTACACGGTGGCGCTACACAACCGGTCGGTGGCCAAGACCGACGCGCTGCTGGACGAGCACGGTTCCGAGGGCAACTTCGTGCGCAGCGAGACGATCCCGGAATTCCTTGCCGCGCTCGAGAAGCCGCGCCGGGTCATCATCATGGTCAAGGCCGGCGACCCCACCGATGCCGTCATCAACGAGCTCGCCGACGCCATGGAAGAGGGCGACATCATCATCGACGGCGGCAATGCGCTCTACACCGACACCATCCGCCGGGAGAAGGCGATCCGCGAGCGCGGCCTGCACTTCGTCGGCGCCGGCATCTCCGGTGGTGAGGAGGGCGCGCTGAACGGGCCGTCGATCATGCCCGGCGGGCCCGCCGAATCCTACGAGTCGCTCGGACCCCTGCTCGAGGAGATCTCCGCGCACGTCGACGGTGTGCCGTGCTGCACGCACATCGGGCCCGACGGTGCCGGACACTTTGTCAAGATGGTGCACAACGGCATCGAATACTCCGACATGCAGCTGATCGGCGAGGCCTACCAGCTGCTGCGCGACGGGCTGGGCAAGTCGGCGGGTGAGATCGCCGAGGTGTTCGACGAATGGAACTCCGGTGACCTGGACAGCTTCCTGGTCGAGATCACGGCGCAGGTGCTGCGCCAGACCGACGCCAAGACCGGCAAGCCGCTGGTCGATGTCATCGTCGACGAGGCCGAACAGAAGGGCACCGGCCGGTGGACGGTGAAGTCGGCGCTGGATCTGGGCGTACCGGTCACCGGCATCGCCGAGGCCGTGTTCGCGCGCGCGTTGTCAGGGTCGGTGGCTCAGCGCAGGGCGACGACGGGATTGGCGTCCGGTGAGCTCGGTGACAAACCGGCCGACGCATCGCAATTCACCGAAGATGTTCGGCAGGCGCTCTACGCGTCCAAGATCATCGCCTACGCCCAGGGCTTCAACCAGATCCAGGCCGGCAGCGCCGAGTACGACTGGGACATCACCCCGGGCGACTTGGCGACCATCTGGCGCGGTGGTTGCATCATCCGGGCCAAGTTCCTCAACCGGATCAAAGAGGCGTTCGACGAGGATCCCGAGCTGCCCACGCTGATCGTCGCCCCCTACTTCCGCAGCGCGATCGAAGCGGCCATCGACAGCTGGCGGCGGGTAGTGGTGACTGCCACGCAGTTGGGTATACCGATTCCAGGGTTCTCCTCGGCGTTGTCGTACTACGACGGGTTGCGCACCGAACGGCTTCCAGCCGCGCTGACCCAGGGCCTGCGCGACTTCTTCGGCGCACACACCTACGGGCGCACGGACGAGGAGCCCGGCAAGAAGTTCCACACCTTGTGGAGCGGAGACCGCAGCGAAGTTCCTGCTTAGCGAGAGACGATGAAGTTCCTGGACGGGCACCGCCCCGGGTTCGACCTGACCTACAACGACGTGTTCATCGTGCCCAACCAGTCCGATGTCGCGTCGCGGTTCGACGTCGACCTGTCCACCGTCGACGGCTCCGGGACCACCATTCCGGTCGTCGTCGCCAACATGACGGCAGTAGCGGGAAAGCGGATGGCCGAGACGGTGGCCCGCCGCGGGGGGATCGTGATCATCCCGCAGGATGTGCCGATCCCGGCCGTCAAGCAGACGGTGGAGTTCGTCAAGAGCCGCGACCTGGTGCTCGACACCCCGGTGACACTGGCGCCCGACGACTCGGTGTCGGATGCGATCGCGCTGATCCACAAACGCGCCCACGGCGTGGCGGTGGTGGTCTTCGAGGGCCGCCCGATCGGATTGGTGCGGGAATCGGCCTGTGTGGGTGTGGACCGGTTCACCCGGGTCCGCGACATCGCCGCCACGGATATCGTGACGGCACCGGCGGGCACCGAGCCGCGCAAGATCTTCGACCTGCTCGAACATGCGCCGATCGACGTGGCGGTGCTGACCCACCCCGATGGCACCCTGGCCGGGGTGCTGACTCGCACCGCCGCCGTCCGCACCGGGATCTACAGCCCTGCGGTCGACCGTGCGAACCGGCTGCGGATCGGTGCGGCCGTAGGCATCAACGGCGACGTCGCGTCCAAGGCCCAGGCGCTTGCCGAGGCCGGCGTCGACGTGCTGGTCATCGACACCGCACACGGGCATCAGGTCAAGACACTGGACGCCATCAAGATGGTCGCCGCACTGGATCTGGGCCTGCCACTGGTTGCCGGAAACGTCGTGTCTGCACAGGGAACTCGCGATTTGATCGAGGCCGGTGCGGGCATCGTCAAGGTAGGCGTGGGCCCAGGCGCGATGTGCACCACCCGGATGATGACCGGCGTGGGCCGCCCGCAATTCTCCGCGGTGATCGAATGTGCTTCCGCCGCAAGAGAATTGGGCGGTCACGTGTGGGCGGACGGCGGCATCCGGCACCCGCGCGACGTGGCGCTGGCGTTGACCGCGGGAGCCTCGAACGTGATGATCGGATCGTGGTTCGCCGGCACTTACGAGTCGCCCGGCGACCTGATGCGCGATCGTGACAATCAGCCGTACAAAGAGAGCTACGGTATGGCATCCAAGCGGGCGGTGGTCGCCCGCTCGGGTGCGGAGAGCCTGTTCGAGCGGGCCCGCAAAGCCCTGTTCGAGGAGGGCATCTCGACGTCGCGGATGGGGCTGGACCCCGATCGCGGCGGCGTCGAGGACCTGATCGATCACATCACCTCCGGCGTGCGCAGCACCTGCACCTATGTGGGCGCCGCAAACCTCGAAGAGCTGCACGAGCGGGCGGTGGTGGGTGTGCAGTCCGCCGCCGGCTTCGCCGAAGGGCATCCGTTGCCCACTGGCTGGTGAAGCCCTCATGAACCACTCCGGCACCGTGCTCAGCGTGCTGGCCATCCTGGCGCTGACGTTGAGCACCGGAGTCTTCGTCGCATCCGAGTTCTCCCTGACCGCCCTGGACCGCAGCACCGTGGAAGCCAACGCGCGCACCGGAAGGGGCCGGGACCGGTTGATCCGCCGGGCCCACCGCAGGCTGTCGTTCCAGCTCTCGGGTGCGCAGCTGGGCATCTCGATCACCACGCTGGCCACCGGTTACCTGACCGAACCGTTGGTGGCGGCGCTGCCGCATCCGTGGCTGGATGCGCTGGGTATCTCCGACAAGGTGGCCGACACCATCACCACGGTGCTGGCGTTGGTCGTCGTGACGTCGGTATCGATGGTCTTCGGTGAGCTGGTGCCCAAATACCTTGGTGTCGCCCGGCCCCTGCGGACCGCACGTGCGGTGGTGCTGCCGCAGTGGCTGTTCTCGGTGCTGTTCACACCTGCGATCCGGATGACCAACGGGGCGGCGAACTGGATCGTGCGGCGCCTCGGCATCGAACCGGCCGAGGAACTGCGGTCGGCACGCACACCCCAGGAACTGGTCTCCCTGGTGCGCACCTCGGCCCGCCGCGGTTCGCTGGACGACGTCACCGCGTCGTTGATGCACCGTTCACTGCAATTCGGCACACGAACCGCCGAGGAGCTGATGACGCCGCGGTCCAAGATCGTCGCCCTGCAGACCGACGACACCGTCACCGATCTGGTGGCCGCGGTCGCCGCCACCGGCTTCTCGCGGTTTCCGGTCGTGCAGGGCGATCTGGACGAGACCGTCGGCATCGTGCACGTCAAACAGGCCTTCCAGGTACCGGCGGCGCAGCGGGCGCACACTTTGCTCCGCACGGTGGTCAAGCCGGTCGCGGTGGTGCCGTCGACGCTAGACGGCGATGCCGTGATGGCTCAGATCCGCGCCAACTCACTGCAGACGGCCATGGTGGTCGATGAATACGGCGGCACCGCCGGCATGGTGACCGTCGAGGACTTGATCGAGGAGATCGTCGGCGACGTCCGCGACGAGCACGACGACGCCACGCCGGATGTAGTGGCCCACGGCAGCGGCTGGCGGATATCGGGTCTGTTGCGCATCGACGAAGTGGAGACGGCGATCGGTTACCGGGCGCCGGAAGGTCCCTACGAGACGATCGGCGGCCTGGTACTGCGCGAGCTCGGTCACATCCCGGTGGCCGGCGAGACCGTCGAGCTGCCCGCCCTGAACCGGGACGGTCTGCCCGACGAGACGATGCGCTGGGAGGCCAAGGTCGTGCAGTTGGACGGGCGCCGGCTGGACCTGCTCGAGCTCAAGGAACTGCCCCGAGTGGACCGGGGTGACCGGTGAACCCCGTCGTCGCAATTCTGTTAGCGATCCTGCTGATCGCGCTGAACGCCTTCTTCGTCGGCGCGGAGTTCGCCATGATCTCCGCGCGCCGCGACCGCCTGGAGGCCCTTGCCGAGCAGGGCAGGGCCAGCGCGGTCACCGTCATCCGCGCCGGCGAACAACTGCCGGCGATGCTGGCCGGGGCCCAACTGGGCGTCACGGTGGCATCACTACTGCTGGGCCGGATCGCCGAGCCGGCCGTCGCATCGCTGTTGGAGTCATCGTTCGAGCTGACCGGCATGCATGCCGCGGTACTGCACACGCTGGCCTTCATCCTGGCGTTGGCGCTGGTGGTGACGCTGCACGTATTACTCGGTGAAATGGTGCCCAAGAACATCGCACTGGCCGGGCCGGAACGCACCGCGATGCTTTTGGTTCCTGCCTATCTTCCCTATGTGCGCGCCGCGCGCCCGGTCATCGGCTTCTACAACAGGTGTGCGAACGGGATACTGCGCCTGATTGGGGTGCAACCCAAGGACGAACTCGACATCACGGTGTCCACCGCAGAGTTGTCGGAACTAATCGCCGAATCGCTGTCGGAGGGCCTGCTCGACCAGGAGGAGCACGTGCGGCTGACCCGCGCATTGCGGGTGCGGACTCGCGTGGTCGGAGACGTCGCGGTCCCGCTTGCGAAGGTGCACGCGGTCTCGGTCGCCTCGGTGGGTTCCGGCCCAACCATCGGTGCGGTCGAGCAGGCCCTGGCGCAGACCGGCTATTCCCGTTTCCCGGTGGTGGACCGCGACGGCAACTACGTCGGCTATCTGCACATCAAGGATGTGCTCGCCCTCGGTGATAATCCGCACACGGTGATCGGTCGGGCGCTGGTCCGTCCGCTGCCGACGATTCCGCAGGCGCTGGGGTTGCCCGACGCGCTGTCGCGGATGCGCCGCAGCAACAGCCATCTGGCGCTGGTGACAGCCGATGACGGCGCGGTAGTCGCGCTGGTGGCGTTGGAGGATCTGGTGGAGGACCTGGTCGGCAGCATGCGCGACCGGGCACCCCGGGAGTGATCGACAAGCCCGTATGATCTGAGCGGCCGCGGGTACCAGACAAGTGCTGGCGGGAAGGAAATCCCATGTGTCCGCGTTGCCAGAAAGCGATTCACCGGGCCCGCTGCGGTGCTGCGGGCGAAGCTGTCAGCGCGCCGTGACCTGGCACTGCGGGTCGGCCGGGCTAGGCTCGTCGAGCTACCCATCGGTAGTCTGACGGTAGCTAGTCGGCGGGTCTGGCGATGGTTCGGCGACGCTGGTGAGGGGCCGGTAAGGCCATTACGGAGGAGAACGATGACTGATCGGGTGACCGAAGGCAACCTGCGCGTGGCTCGCGTGCTCTATGACTTCGTGAACAACGAGGCACTGCCCGGCACCGGTATCGACCCGGACAGCTTCTGGGCGGGCGTCGACAAAGTCGTCACCGACCTCACCCCCCGCAACCAGGACCTGCTGGCGACGCGCGACGAGCTGCAGGCCCAGATCGACAAGTGGCACAAGCAGCGGGTGATCGCACCGGTCGACCAGGACGCCTACCGGGAATTCCTGACCGAGATCGGCTACCTGCGACCCGAACCCGAAGACTTCACCATCACCACCTCGGGCGTTGACGACGAGATCACCACCACCGCAGGCCCGCAGCTGGTGGTGCCGGTGCTCAACGCGCGGTTCGCGCTCAACGCCGCTAACGCGCGGTGGGGCTCGCTGTATGACGCGCTGTACGGCACCGACGTCATCGCCGAAGACGACGGGGCCGAGAAGGGCTCGGGTTACAACAAGGTGCGCGGCGACAAGGTCATCGCCTACGCCCGCAAGTTCCTGGACGGCGCCGTGCCGCTGGCGTCCGGCTCCTGGGCACAGGCCACCGGCGTCAGCATCGAGGACGGCCGACTGCAGGTTGCCCTCGGCTCCGACTCGACCGGTCTGGCCAGTCCGGAGAAGTTCGTCGGCTACTCCGGCGAGCTGGGCTCCCCCAGCTGGTCGGTGCTGCTGGTCAACAACGGTCTGCACCTGGAAATCCTGATCGACCCGCAATCGCCCATCGGCAAGACCGACGCGGCGGGCATCAAGGACGTGATCCTGGAGTCCGCGATCACCACGATCATGGACTTCGAAGACTCGGTGACCGCCGTCGACGCCGACGACAAGGTGCTCGGTTACCGCAACTGGCTCGGCCTGAACCGGGGCGACCTGGCCGAAGAGGTCAGCAAGGACGGCAAGTCGTTCACCCGCGTGCTCAACCCGGACCGCACCTACGCCACTCCGGACGGCGGCGAACTGACGCTGCCCGGCCGCAGCCTGCTGTTCGTGCGCAATGTCGGCCACCTGATGACCAACGACGCCATTGTCGACTCCGACGGCAACGAGGTGCCCGAAGGCATCCAGGACGCGCTGTTCACCGGGCTGATCGCCATCCACGGCCTGCGCACCGGTGACCAGAACGGCCCGCTGCAGAACAGCCGTACCGGTTCGGTGTACATCGTGAAGCCCAAGATGCACGGGCCGGATGAGGTCGCGTTCACCTGCGAGTTGTTCAGCCGCGTGGAGGACGTGCTCGGGCTGCCGCAGGCCACCCTCAAGGTGGGCATCATGGACGAGGAGCGGCGCACCACCGTCAACCTCAAGGCCTGCATCAAGGCCGCGGCAGACCGGGTGGTGTTCATCAACACCGGCTTCCTCGACCGCACCGGCGACGAGATCCACACCTCGATGGAAGCGGGCCCCATGATCCGCAAAGGCGCGATGAAGAACAGCACCTGGATCAAGGCATACGAGGACGCCAACGTCGACACCGGCCTGGCCGCCGGCTTCAAGGGCAGGGCGCAGATCGGCAAGGGCATGTGGGCGATGACCGAGTTGATGGCCGACATGGTCGAGCAGAAGATCGGCCAGCCCAAGGCCGGCGCCACCACCGCGTGGGTGCCTTCGCCGACGGCCGCGACCCTGCATGCGATGCACTACCACCAGGTGGACGTGGCGGTCGTCCAGGACGAACTGGCCGGCAAGAAGCGGACCACCCTCGACGAGTTGTTGACGATTCCACTGGCCAAGGAACTGGCTTGGGCGCCGGAGGAGATCCGCGAAGAGGTGGACAACAACTGTCAGTCGATCCTCGGTTACGTGGTGCGCTGGGTGGAGCAGGGCGTCGGGTGTTCGAAGGTGCCCGACATCCACAACGTCGCGCTGATGGAGGACCGCGCTACCTTGCGCATCTCCAGCCAGCTGCTGGCCAACTGGCTGCGCCACGGCGTCATCACCAGCGAGGACGTCCGGGCCAGCCTGGAGCGGATGGCGCCGCTGGTGGACAAGCAGAACGAGGGCGACCCGGCCTACCGGCCCATGGCGCCTGACTTCGACGACAGCATCGCCTTCCTGGCCGCCCAGGAGCTGATTCTGTCCGGTGGCCAGCAGCCCAACGGCTACACCGAGCCGATCCTGCACCGCCGCCGTCGGGAGTTCAAAGCACGCGCGCGTGGCTGATCTGCATCGAACGGGCGGCAACCCGCAGATGATTCAAGGGAGAGGACGCAGACACCGGCATGGGTAGGCACAGCAAGCCCGACCCCGGGGATTCCCTGCCCGGGGGCGAACCCGCGCCGTACGACGAGGAGCCTTTCGGCGAGCCCGATGACGAGGCTTTCGGTGCACCGCACCAGCCGGAGCCGGAGCCGGAGCCTGGGCCGCTTGCCGACACCTGGGGTCAGGGTCGGTTCGGCGGGGAGTACGCGCAGCCGGTGGCCGATGACTACCCCGACTTCGGGTTCCGTCCGTCCGCCCCGGAGCCTGCGGCCGACGTCGAGCCGCCGGAGGCAGAGCCGTCGGCTGCGACTCCCCCGCCGTCACCGTTTCGGGCGAGTCACCGCGGGCTTCGCGACTGGCAGGGTGGCCACCGCAGCGCCGGTGGCCGGCGCGGGGTCAGCATCGGGGTGATAGTGGCGCTGGTCACCGTCGTCGTCGTGGTCGCCGGGGTGATCTTGTGGCAGTTCTTCGGTGACGCGTTGTCGCACCGTTCGCACACGGCCGCCGCTAATTGCGTGGGGGGCAAGGACTCCGTCGCCGTGCTGGCCGACCCTTCGATCGCTGACCAGGTGAAGCAGCTTGCCGAGGGCTACAACAAACAGGCGGGCCCCATCGGCGACCGGTGCGTCGAAGTCACCGTCAAGCCGGCCAACTCCGACGCCGTCATCAGCGGCTTCATCGGAAAGTGGCCGGCCGAGCTGGGCAACCAGCCGGGCCTGTGGATTCCGGGTAGTTCGGTCTCCGCGGCCCGACTGTCCGGCGCGGCAGGGCAGAAGATCATTAGCGACAGCCGGTCGCTGGTGAGTTCGCCGGTCCTGCTGGCCATCCGGCCGGAGTTCAGCCAGACGCTGTCCAAGCAGAACTGGGCCGCACTGCCCGGGCTGCAATCGAACCCGACGTCGTTGGGCAACTGGGGATCGCTGCGGCTCGCGCTGCCGGTCGGCGGCAACGGCGACGCGTCCTTCCTAGCCGGCGAGGCCATTGCCGCGGCGTCGGCACCCGCCGGCGCACCCCCGACGTCCGGCAGCGCCGCCGTTCGCACGCTGGTGAGCACGCAACCCAAGCTGCCTGACGACTCTCTGAGCGAGGCGATGAATGCCCTACTCAAGCCGGGCACCAAGGCCGATGAGCTGGCCGCGGCGCCGGTGCACGCCGTCATCACCACCGAGCAGCAGCTGTTCGTGCGCGGCCAGTCGATTCCGGATGCCAAGAGCAAGCTGGGATCCTGGATTCCCCCCGGCCCGGTCGCGGTGGCCGACTACCCGACCGTGCTGCTGAGTGGCTCCTGGCTCAAGCAGGAGCAGACCACCGCCGCCAGTGCCTTCGCCCGCTACATGCACACCCCGGAGCAATTGGCGAAGCTGGCCAAGGCGGGGTTCCGGGTCAACGGTGTGAAACCGCCGAGCAGTGAGGTGACCAGCTTCGCGTCGCTGCCCGGCACGCTGTCAGTCGGCGACGACGCCACGCGCGCCACCTTGGCCGACACCATGGCCACTCCGTCGACCGGGGTCGCCGCCACGATCATGCTCGACCAGTCCTTGCCCAACGATGACGGCGGCGGCAAGACCCGACTCGCCAACGTGATCGCGGCACTCGACAGCAGGATCAAGGCATTGCCTCCCACCGCGGTCATCGGACTGTGGACGTTCGACGGCCGCGAGGGGCGGGCCGAGGTGCCGGCCGGGCCGTTGACCGACCAGGTCAATGGTCAACCTCGGTCGGCGGCGCTCGCAGCTGCCTTGGACAAGCAGTATTCGTCCGGCGGCGGGGCGGTCTCGTTCACGACGCTGCGCATGATCTACCAGGACATGCAGGCCAATTTCCGCGCCGGTCAAGAGAATTCCATATTGGTGATCACTGCTGGGCCACACACCGACCAAAGTCTGGATGGTCCGGGGTTGCAGGACTTCATCAAGAACAGCGCCGACCCAGCCAGGCCGGTCGCGGTCAACGTGATCGACTTCGGCGCGGATCCGGACCGGGCCACCTGGGAAGCGGTTGCCCGGCTCAGTGGCGGGAGTTACCAGAACCTGGCGACCTCGACCGGGCCCGATCTGCCCACCGCGGTCACCAATTTCCTGAGTTGATCGCCGAGGTAGTCGATGCGCGTCGAATTCACCCCGGACCCCCAGTTGTACCCGTTCGAGTCGCGGTGGTTCGACAGCTCGCGGGGCCGCGTCCACTACATCGACGAGGGCGACGGGCCACCCATCCTGTTCTGCCACGGTAATCCCACGTGGAGCTTTCTCTATCGCGACATCATCGTCGCGCTGCGGCACCGATTCCGCTGCATCGCACCGGATTATCTCGGTTTCGGTCTCTCCGAACGACCGCCGGGTTTCGGCTACAAGGTCGATGAACACGCCCGCGTCGTCGGTGAGTTCGTCGATCACCTGGGGCTCGAGGGGTTTGTGACCATGGGGCAGGACTGGGGAGGTCCGGTCAGTATGGCCGTTGCGGTCGAGCGTGCCGACCGGGTCCGCGGAGCGGTGCTCGGCAACACCTGGTTCTGGCCGACGGACGTGTTGACCACGAAGATCTTCAGTCACGTGATGTCCAGCCCACCCATGCAATATGCGATCCTGCACCGCAATTTCTTTGTGAAACAGATGATTCCGATCGGGACGACGCGCCGGCTCAGTCCGGCGGTGATGGAGCACTACCGGGCGGTGCAGCCCGACGCCGAAGCTCGCCGGGGCGTGGCCGAGATGCCGAAGCAGATTCTTGCCGCTCATCCCCTGCTCGAGCGACTCAGCCGGGACGTCCCGGCCAAGCTTGGTGCCAAACCCGCACTCTTCGTCTGGGGTATGAGGGATTTCGCGTTCCGTCCGGGGCCCTCGCTGCCGCACATGCGCGCGGCATTCCCCGATCACGTATTGGTCGAATTGCCGACCGCCAATCACTTCATCCAGGAGGATGCCCCCGACGAGATCGCCGCGGCGATCCTCGACCGGTTCGGCTGAGCTAGGCGAAGGCCTCGACCGGCGGACACGAGCAGACGAGGTTGCGGTCGCCGTAGGCGCCGTCGATGCGCCGGACCGGCGGCCACACCTTGGGCCGGAACGTCTTTCCCAGCGGATAAGCGGCTTCCTCCCGCGTGTACGGGTGATTCCACTCGGCTGTCACCAGGCACTCGGCCGTGTGCGGCGCGCCGCGCAGCGGGTTGTCGTCCACCGGCCATTGCCCCGAGCCGACCCGGTCGATCTCGCGGCGGATGCCGATCATCGCCTCGCAGAACGCGTCCACCTCGGCCAGGCTTTCGCTCTCGGTGGGCTCCACCATCAGCGTCCCGGCCACCGGGAAGCTCATGGTCGGTGCGTGAAAACCGTAGTCCGCCAACCGCTTCGCAACATCGTCGACCGTCACGCCGGTCGACTTGGTGATGCCGCGCAGATCCAGGATGCACTCGTGGGCCACCATGCCGTTCTCACCGGTGTACAGCACCGGGAAGTACTCGTCGAGGCGGCGCGCGATGTAGTTGGCCGACGCGATCGCCGTCAGCGAGGCCGCCCGCAGACCGTCACCGCCCATCATCCTGATGTAGGCCCAGCTGATCGGCAGAATCGACGCTGACCCGTAGGGTGCGGCGGAGACCGGGTGTCCCTGCGGTAACTCGGATGCGTAGGGGTGGCCGGGCAGGAATTTCGCCAGGTGCGACCGCACCGCCACCGGTCCGACGCCGGGGCCGCCGCCGCCGTGCGGGATGCAGAACGTCTTGTGCAGATTCAGGTGACTGACGTCGCCCCCGAATTTACCCGGTCGGGCCAGGCCCACCAGCGCATTCAGGTTGGCGCCGTCCACGTAGACCTGGCCGCCGGCGTCGTGCACGGCGGCGCAGATGTCGGCGATGTCGTGTTCGTAGACCCCGTGTGTGGACGGATAGGTGATCATCAGCGCCGAGAGCCGGTCCGCGTGTTCGCCGACCTTGGCCCGCAGATCATCGAGGTCGACGTCGCCGTTCTCGTGGCAGCCCACCACCACTACCCGCATGCCGGCGAGCGCGGCCGAGGCCGCGTTGGTGCCGTGCGCGCTCGACGGGATCAGGCAGATGTCGCGGTGCGGTTCGCCGCGGGCGGCGTGATAGTCGTGGATGGCCAGCAACCCCGCGTACTCGCCTTGCGAACCCGCGTTGGGCTGCAGCGAGACGGCGTCGTAGCCGGTGATAGCAACCAGCCAGCTCTCCAAGTCGGAGATCAATCGGCGCAGGCCCGGAGTGTCGGAGACCGGGGCGAACGGGTGCTGGCGACCGAACTCCGGCCAGGTGATCGCCTCCATCTCCGCGGCCGCGTTCAGCTTCATGGTGCACGAGCCGAGCGGAATCATGCTGCGGTCCAGGGCGATGTCCTTGTCCGCCAAGGTGCGCAGGTACCGCATCATCGACGTCTCGGTGCGGTACCGGTGAAAGGCCGGATGAGTCAGGAATTCTGATGTGCGGGTAGCGATATCGCTCCCCGCGGGCTCGCTGGCCGACACCCCGAACGCCTCGAGCACCGCGGCGACGTGAGCGTCGGTGGTCGCTTCGTCGCACGCCACCGACACGTGGTCGGCGTCGACCCGCCAGAGGTTGACGCCGCTGGCCTTCGCCGCGGCCACCACTTCGTCCGCGCGACCCGGCACATGCGCCAGCACGGTGTCGAAAAAGCGGTCGTGCACCAGCGCCTCGCCCAGCGCTCCGGCGATGCTCTCGGCATGCGAATGCACCCTGCGTGCGATGGCGGTCAGTCCATCAGGACCGTGATAGCTGGCGTACATGGCGGCCATCACCGCCAGCAGCACCTGCGCCGTACAGATATTGCTGGTCGCCTTGTCGCGGCGGATGTGTTGTTCACGGGTCTGCAGCGCCAGGCGGTAGGCGTCGGCGCCATCTGAGTCTCTGGAAACCCCGACCAGCCGGCCCGGCAACTGCCGGGCATGCTTAGTGTGCACCGCCAGGTAACCGGCGTGTGGGCCGCCGAATCCCATTGGCACGCCAAACCGTTGGGTGCTACCGAACGTGACGTCGGCACCGATCTCACCCGGTGGCGTCACCAAGGTCAGGGCGAGTAAGTCGGCACCGATGGCCACCAGCGCGCCACGGTCGTGAGCCTGCTGCACCAGAGCCGTCCAGTCGGTGATCCGGCCGCTGGCCCCGGGCAGTTGGGCGATGACGCCAAAGAATTCACCCTCGGGCAGGCCGTCACGCAGGTCGGCGGTGACGATCTCGATATTCAGTGGCCTGGCCCGGGTGGCCAGGATCGCGGCAGTCTGCGGGAACACGTCCACGTCGACCGCCAGCCGGTTCGCCGGGCCCCGGTATGCGCGGTGCATCATTGTCATCGCCTCGGCGGCCGCGGTGCCCTCGTCCAGCATCGAGGCGTTGGCGATCTCGAGGCCGGTGAGGTCGGTGACCATGGTCTGGAAGTTCAGGAGTGCTTCCAGCCGGCCCTGGCTGATTTCGGGCTGGTACGGCGTGTAAGCGGTGTACCAGGCCGGGTTCTCCATGATGTTGCGCAGCAGCACCGGCGGCGTGAGCGTGTCGTAGTAACCCTGCCCGATCATGGACACCGCGACGGTGTTGCTGTCGGCCAGCGCCCGCAGTTCGGCCAGCGCTTCGGCTTCGGTGGCCGCCGGCGGTAATTGATCCAGGCCAGGGGCGAGGCCGCCGGGGGTCAGCGTGTCGAGTATGCCGCTAGGCACCGCCTTGGCGGCCAGTTCATCCAGCGAGCCGACGCCGATGACATCGAGCATTGTCGCAACGGCAGAGTCGTCCAAACCGATGTGCCGGTCTGCGAACGTGGAAGGGTCGGGCGTCGATTTTCCAGACACGAGGCGAATCTCCTGACATAGGGCACCACTGGACACGGGGCCCTCTCCCTCTGTCTTTACCCGTGCGCCGGGCGCCTGAGAGATTCGGCGCGTGTGGCGCCTTTCCCCATCGGCGGGCTGTGCTTGATGACCGTGTCCGGTCAAGCCGCTTTCCAGAGGCATCGTTATCTCGGGCGGTCCGGGTGCCTGAGAGGTTGACGGAGAGGTATTGCTCCTTCGGCGTCTGTGGCTGGCGGCCACAGAACTCTCCCGCGCGAGAGCGATGCGGCTACCAGTTTACGCCGCCGATCGACTAGCCGATCTTGCGGTCGCGGTGCTTGCGACGTGAGGCCAGCTCGTCCTCCGGCGCGGCGATCGACTCGCCGCCGTCGGCCCGCTCGCCGGGAAAATCGGCGATGACGCCGGTCAGCTCGCGCATTGCGCCGGACACGGCGATGCCGAAGACGCCCTGACCACCCTGCAACAGGTCGACGACCTCTTCGGCCGAAGTGCACTCGTAGACACTCGTGCCGTCGGAGAACAGGGTGATGTTGGCCAGGTCCTGCACGCCGCGTTGGCGCAGGTGATCGACTGCGACCCGGATGTTGTGCAGGGAGATGCCGGTGTCCAGGAGCCGCTTGACGATCTTGAGGACCAGAATGTCCTTAAACGAATAGAGGCGCTGGCTACCCGATCCGGCCGCGCTGCGGATCGACGGCACCACCAACGAGGTACGGGCCCAGTAGTCCAGCTGGCGGTAGGTGATCCCGGCGATCTGACATGCGCTCGGTCCGCGGTAGCCCACCAGTTCATCCGGCACCGAATCGTCGGGGAACAGGCCGGGCTGTACGGGGCCGGCGGCGCTGTTGGTGGCTTTCGCCGCGGTGGCCGGGTGGTCGGCAAGATCCAGCTGTCCTTGACGTGGCTGCTCGCTCACGGTGCGTCCTCTCGCCGATCGCGCTGTTGTCACTAGCTGCGGCACTGGCTGCCCCAACAGCCACGTTCTCTCAGGTTCGAGTGTTAGAAAGCATACGCTGTCCGGTGGCTGCTGTGCTGTGGTCGATCATCAACTCGTCACCAAAGTATGGCTGCAGTCCGGATGAGTCAGCGATATCTCCCAGGCGTGTCGACATTCCGTTGTGTGATATGAGATGCATCCGTGACGTTCGGTGGGTACCGGGTGTGCCGGTCAGGTCGCCTTGAAGTCGTCCGGGGAGACGCTGTCGAGAAACTCCTTGAACTTCTCCACCTCGTCCTCGCGGACGGCGCTGCCGGCCTCCTCGTCGCCCTCGTCGGGAATTAACAGACCGGCCTGGGCGAGGACTGCCTCCTCGACGTAAATAGGCACACCGACGCGCAGGGCGATCGCCACCGAGTCCGACGGCCGGGCCGACACCTTGATGTCGCGGTCGAAGATCAGGTCGGCGTAGAAGGTGCCTTCCTGCAAATCCACAATACGCACCTCTTTGAGCGAATGGCCAAGCGCCGCAATGAGATCCCTGATCAGGTCATGGGTGAGCGGGCGGGGTGGCTCCACCCCCTGTTGCTCCAGCGCGATCGCCGCAGCCTCCGACTGCCCGATCCAGATCGGCAGGTAGCGGTCACCATTTGCCTCGCGCAGCAGCAGCACCGGCTGGTTCTGGGGCTGCTCGACACGAATGCCGACAACACGAACTTCACCCATCTGTGTCTGCCCTCCGCGCGCGCTGCTTGGACTCGATTCGCCGAATACCCGCTGTCGAGGAAAGTCTAGTCCTCAGCGGTGCAGTACGTCGCGAACGGCGGACTTGATCAGTGAGGTGTGCAATGTGATTGCCAGCGCGGCGACCTCCCGAGCCAGGTCGTCGGCACGGTCACGTGCGCCGGCTTTGTCAGCCTTGACCAGTGGCCCGGCGATCTGGGCGATCAGATCCGATTGCCGATCGGCCGCAGACCGGAATGCCCGCAGATGTCTGGGCTCGACCCCGTAATCGGCCAGCGCCCGCGCACACTGAAGAATCACCACGGCGTGTTCGTCGAAAAAGCCGCCCGGCCCGGTGGTGATGACGCCGGCTTTCAGCAGGGCGGTCAGCAGCCCGTCGTCCACTCCGGAACGCTCGAGCAGGTCTTCGCGGCTGAGGCGGATGCGAGTGGGTGCCACAGCGGCGGGGTCGGCCGGGCCCGCCTCGGGTCCGGCGCTGTCGGCCACCGACACCAATCGCGGTACGCCGTAAGGCGATCCGATGGCCGGCAGTTCTCCATCGGGCAAGGCGTCCAGCTGAGCCCTGATCACCTTCAGAGGCAGATAGTGGTCCCGCTGGGCGGTGAGGATGAACCGCAAGCGCGCGCAGTCGTATGCGGTGAACCTCCGATAACCCGACGCCGCGCGCTGTGGCGTCACCAGCCCTTCGGCCTCCAGGAAACGGATCTTGGAGATCGTGACGTCGGGAAAGTCGGGTCGCAGCAAGTCCAGGACCGCCCCGATCGACATCCCGGCGAGCGCAGGGCTATCGGGCGCGGTCACTGGCCCCCGGATCCCCCGTCGTCGTCACCCTTGGGGCCGGTCAGAAATACCAGGCGGAACTTCCCGATCTGGACCTCGTCCCCGTTGGCCAGCACGGCGGAATCCACCGGCTCGCGATTGACGTACGTGCCGTTTAGGCTGCCGACGTCGACGACGTTGAACTCGCCGCCTTCCAAACGGAATTCGGCGTGCCGGCGGCTCACCGTGACGTCGTCGAGGAAGATGTCGCTGTCGGGGTGCCGACCGGCGGACGTGATGGCCTGGTCCAGCAAGAAGCGTGAACCGGCGTTGGGTCCGCGTTTGACGACCAGCAACGCCGAGCCCGCCGGGAGTCCCTCCACCCCGGACACCGAACTCTCGCTACCCGACTGCGCGGGCGCGTCCAGTTCGTTGAGGAAGTCGGCGCGGAAGACCGAGGTCGTCTCCACGGTGACTTCGTCACTCTGGTCGTTATCCATGTCCGTCACCCGCTGCTCCTCACTGGCCGCTGTGGCGTTATCTGACCGGGCCGTTTGGCCGGTCGCCCACTCGGATCTACCGCCTGCACTGCGCTGCTGTTCACTGCTTGAAATAACCGATGTCTTGACCGTACCGCGCACGAGTCGGCAGTGTGCCGACCCCTGCAGGATCCTAAGCCCGACATCCCGGCTTCTCCTAGATCTGTACCGAATCCCCCGACCGGTCCCGCATCCTGCCACGCAACGCTTTCGGGACCTTAGCAACTGTCATTCGGTGAGCGTGCCGCGGTACGCCTCCGCGTCGAGCAGTTCGGCGATCGCGGCATCGAGTGCGCCGACGTCGGCGCCGTCGACCTGGAGTTCCACCAGCCAGCCTTCGCCGTAGGGGTCGGAATTCAACAACTGCGGCGTGCTCTCCAGGTCGCCGTTGACCGCCGACACCTTGCCCGATATCGGCGCGTAGAGGTCCGAGACCGATTTCGTCGATTCCACCTCGCCGAACGAATCGCCGGCCCTGAGCTCGGCGCCCACGTCGGGCAACTGGACGAAGACGACGTCACCAAGCGCCGACTGAGCGAAATCGGTGATCCCTACCCGGATGGTGTCTTCTGCGCTGCGGCGAACCCATTCGTGCTCGGTGGTGTAGTGCAGATCGGACGGGATATCGGTCACGGTGATCCTGTTCTGGTCGGGTGGTTCACTTGCCGGGCTGAGCGTATTGGTGCGGTTTTGGTTGTCGCAAGGTGGCCACTTCAACGCGGTCGGCCTGCTGCACCGACATGCGTCCGCCCACTCGCTTGACGCTGTCCTCTGCCCCACCTGGAATGTTCATGGCCGCCGCCAGGGTGGGCGGATCGCCAATCGCCAGAAGGGAATACGGCGGGGAGAACGCCTTACTGTCGATGGTGAGGGCACCCGCCGAACCGGTGACCCAGGTGTCGACGCCGACTCGCACGGACTGGCGGGTGTCGTTGATCTGGATCGCTTCGGCGCCCGCCGCCCGCAACTCGTTGATGATGTCGAGCATCACTTCGGGTGCCACTCCGGGCCCGGGGTCGTCGATCTTCACCGTGACACCCGGGCCGGTCGCGCCCACGGCGCCGGCCAAGATGGACAACGCGGCCAATCTTGCCTGCGCGCTTTCGATGGCGGCCTGATCGGTGTTTCCCGAGGCCTGCAATGTGTTGAGGGTGTTCTGCAGGTCGGCCACCTCGGTGCTCAGCGTCGCCTCACGCTGACGCAACGAGTCCAGCAAGACCAGCAAGTCCGCGGGACGGGCGTTATCCAGCGAATCGCCGGACTCGTTCTGCCGGACCTGAGTAACGATCGCGATACCCAAGACCAGGCACAACAGCACCGCCAGAGTGCCGAACACCAACCGGGATCTCCCGCCGGTCACCATGGCCCGCAGCCCGGTTCGGCGCACGATCTCGGCGCGCGGACGGTCGCCCGGCAGCTCATGACGGCCGTGCTGGGTGGGCTTGTCGTTGGGGCCGTTCGGCGTCTCGGACATGTCCGTCACGCTCCGAACAGCCGGCGTCGCAGTGCGGCCGCATTGCCGAAGATCCGGATACCGAGTACGACGATGATCGCCGTCGACAGCTGGGTCCCGACGCCCAGTTGGTCGCCGACGTAGACGATCAAAGCCGCTACCAGAACGTTGAAGACAAACGACACGACGAACACCTTCGGGTCGAAGATGCGTTCCAGATAGGCGCGCAGCCCGCCGAATACCGCGTCCAGCGCGGCGACCACCGCGATCGGCAGATACGGCTGGATGACCTCCGGCACGCTCGGATGGAACACCAGCCCCAGCACGATGCCGATGACGAGCGCGGCGATACCGATCACTTGGGCCCAATCTCTTTGGCGAACTTGATGTCCCGGATCGCTCCGGCGGGCAGAGCCAGACCGTCGCCGAGGTCCACGTTGACCCCTACCCCGTAGGAGCTTTCCAGCAGCCTAAGCCGACGCAAGCCGGGACTGCGGTCAAAGGTGTCTCGCATTGCGTTCGGCGGACCGACCGCCAGGATGGTGTAGGGACTGGTGGTCGGGTTGTTGTCGACCAGAATCGCGCCACCCGCCTGCCGGATCGTGACGTTGGGGCCGATCCGGGCGCCGTCGACCGAAATGGCCTCCGCCCCACTGGCCCACAGCGAATTCACGACCAGTTGCAGGTCGCGGTCGAGGATGATCTGCTGGCTGCCGCTGACCCGCTGCTTGGACGCATCGGAAAGGTTGGGCCCGGCACCGGGGTCGGTCACGGTCACGGTCAAGCCGGGGCCTGTCACCGGCGTGCTGGCCGCCGCCAGACTCAGCGCGTCCAAACCGTTGAGCAGCCGTTGGCCCTCGGCGTCGTCGGCCAGGGCGAGGCGCTGCACCTGGTTGACCTCCGCCGCCAGCGCACTGCGCTGCTTGGCCAACCGGGTGGCCGTTGCCTGCGTCAGGCGAACATTGGTGGCCAGCAGCTGCTGCGCCGAGCGCACTCCGGGCGCGACTGAGCGGGCCTGGGCGACCGCGGCTGCGAACACGGCTGCCACCAGGGTCGCGGCCAGCGCCTGCCACAGCCAGCCGAACGCGCGGTCGCGACGGCTGTCGGGTTCGCCGCGGCGGCGGCGTTCGGCGGCCGCCGCGGCGTAGCCGGGGTCGAGATGCTCGGACAGCAGCGCGCGCAACAGCGAGGGCAGCGGAATCCGTTGGGGCCGCGCGGCATGAGTGCCGTAGCCGGCGTTGGGGTCGTAACCTCCGAGCAGCCGATCCGGGTCAGGCATGCTTGACCTTCGGCATCCGGCGCATCACCAAGGCCATCTGGACGATGTAGAGCACGAATGCCCAGAGGTACATGTACAGGCCCCAGCCCAGAAACGCCCAGCCGCACGCCAGCACGACGCGGCTCCACAGCGCGTGCCACTGTCCCAGCAGGACCAACGGGAACCCGGACATCAGCGCGAACGTCGCGGCCTTACCCACATATGTGACAGGCAGCGCCGACAGGCCGCGGCTCCACAACAGCGGCAGCGTCCCGGCCAGCGCCGCGTCGCGAGCCAGCAGGGTCAGCACAAACCACCATGGGGCGATGCCGCTGATCGCGAACACGATCGGCACGGTCACCATGTAGAGCCGGTCGACGGCCGGATCGAGCAGCATGCCCAGCCGCGACTGCTGGTCGAGCAGCCGGGCGATCTTGCCGTCCGCCCAGTCCGAAACCCCACTGAACATCAGGATCGCCACCGCCCAGCTGTGGGTGTGCGTGACCAGCATCAGATAGACGAAGACGGGGATGAGCACGAGTCGGACGACGCTCAGCACATTGGGCACCGTCAGTACCCGGTTCTGCGCGAGCACTGGCTCCATGTGCCGTGACATTAGCCCGGTGACGATGCGGTCCGCACGGCGGACCGAGGACTCAGCGGAAGACGCCGGGCAGGCTCAGGGTGGAAAGCGTGTCGTCGGACAACGGGTTGTCGTTGACCATGTACGTCCACGTGGACGTGGGGCGGGCCAGCTTGGACAGATCCAGGCCCTGCTCGTCCTCGAGGATGTTCGCCGTCTCGAAGGTCTGTTGAGCGGCCTCGATGGCGTCGGCAGCCAGCGATGCGAACGCGTCCACCGCCATCCGGTGGAACTCGTCGAGCGGATTCTGCCGCCCTAGGGCGCGCAAATGGATGCTCTCGCGGATGTCGGCCAGGTAGGCCAGGTGGTCGGCCCAGCCGCGGTCGAGGTGGTAGAGCATGATCAGGCGGCAGATCTTCTCCAACCGTTCCTCGGAGACCTCTTCGCGCAGCTCCTTGTACCGCTTGGGCGCCAGTTCCTCCAGCTCCTCACGCGCAGTTGGCGTGCGCAGCAGAGTGTTTCGCCGATCGACGATGATGGCGCGCTGCTGGGCGATGAGCTGGTTGTAACGCCAGGTGTTCGCGTGCACGTCGAGCAGCCGGCCCTCGGCGACCCGTTGCGCATGGTCGAGCAGAGTATTGGTCTTCGGGCTGAGGATGCGGCCGTCCTCGTCGGTTTCGGTGGGCAGCTTGTTGCTGTCAAGATTGGCCGCCACCACGTCGTCTTCCCAACTTGAAAAGAACACCGACGAACCTGGGTCGCCCTGGCGTCCCGCTCGGCCGCGCAGCTGATTGTCCAGACGCTCGGTGTGGTGTCGGCCGGTGCCGACCACATGCAACCCACCCAGCTCGGCAACGCGGTCGTGGTCGGATTCGTCGGACCCGCCCAGGCGGATGTCGGTGCCGCGCCCGGCCATCTGGGTGGATACCGTGACCGAGCCATAGGTCCCGGCTTCGGCGATCACCTGGGCCTCTTCGGCGTCGTTCTTGGCGTTGAGCAGTACTGCGGGCACGCTGCGGCGGGTCAGCCGCTCGTAGAGATCCTCGGACTCTGCGACGTCGCGGGTCCCGACCAGGACCGGCTGGCCGGTCTCGTGCACGTCGGCGATGTGCTCGACGATCGCGTCGTTCTTGGCGGCGGCGGTGATGTAGACGCGGTCCGACTCGTCCTCACGGATGTTCGGGGTGTTCGGCGGAATCGGCGACACGCCGAGCTTGTAGAACTGGCGCAGCTGCTCACCGGCGGCCAGCGCGGTGCCGGTCATGCCGCAAACGGTGGTGTAGCGGTTGATCAGTGCCTGGACGGTGATGGTGTCGAGGACCTCGCCGGTCTCGGTGGTCTCGATGCCCTCCTTCGCCTCGACGGCGGCCTGCAGGCCGTCCGGCCAGCGCTGCAGCTGGGCGATGCGGCCACGGGAGGCGTTGATCAGGTGCACCGCGTCGTCGCGCACGATGTAGTGGACGTCGCGCTGCAGCAGTACGTGTGCGTGCAGGGCGACGTTGACCTCGGTGAGCGTGGTGCCGACGTGCTCCTCGGAGTACAGATCGATGCCGCCGAGCGCCTTCTCTAGCTTGCGGGCGCCCATTTCGGTCAGGTGGACGTTGCGGCTGTCGGCGTCGGTGGCGTAGTAGTCCTCGGCGTTCTTGTGGTGGACGAGCTGGCCGACCAGCTTGATGATCTCCAGCCGCGGAGTCTCCCGGTGGGTGGTGCCGGCGAGCACCAGCGGCACCAGCGCCTCGTCGACCAGCACCGAGTCCGCCTCGTCGATCAACGCGACATCGGGATTGGGCGACACCAGGTCGTCGACGTCGGTGACCAGCTGGTCGCGCAGCACGTCGAAGCCGATCTCGTTGACCGAGGCGTAGGTGACGTCGCAGTCGTAGGCCGCCCTGCGGTCGGCACTGGTCGACTCGGCGGTGATCCAGCCGACGGTCAGTCCCATCGCCTCGATCAACGGTCCCATCCATTCCGCGTCGCGGCGCGCCAGGTAGTCGTTGATGGTCACGACGTGCACGTGGCGACCGGCCAGCGCGTAGCCCGCCGCCGCGATCGCCCCGGCCAACGTCTTGCCCTCACCGGTCGCCATTTCGATCACGTCGCCGGCCAGCATCCGCAGCGCCCCGAGCAACTGGACATCGAACGGCCGCAGCCCCGTCGCACGCTCGGCCGCCTCGCGCGCGATAGCGAGAAACTGCGGAATGTCCGAGGAGTCCGCAAGATCGTCCAGGTTGAGCAGCCCCGCAGCCTTGCGCAGCTTCTCGTCGCTGAGATCGGCGGCTTCCTTCTCGTACTCCTCGGCATCGGTCACCACGGCCATCGAGCGGCTGCGGTTCTTTTCCGTTGTGGCGCCGAGCAGGCGCCAGAAGCGGCTGCTCAGCCGTCCGGGCTGGGAGCGGGTGGTCTTCGGCACAGCTAAACGGTACGCGAACTGCGGTCAGGCCCGATCAGGCCAGGTTCGAACGGCGCGGGTAGGCGACGCTCGGGTCGGTGAGGACGTTGACGACCGCCGGTAGCCCGCTGGCGAAGGCACGTTCCAGCGCCGGGCGAAGCTCAGCGGGTGCCGACACCAACTCGCCGTGACCGCCCAACGCGCGTGCCAGCTCGTCGTACCGGGTCCCGGGCCGCAGCTCGGCCACCACCGAATAGCCGTACAGCGCCTCCATCGGGTGCTTCTCCAGTCCCCAGATGCCGTTGTTGCCCACCACCGACACCACCGGCACGTTGTGCCGGACCAGGGTGTCCCATTCCATGCCGCTGAACCCGAACGCGCCGTCGCCCTGCAGCAGCACGACCTGCCGTTCGGGTCGGGCCAGTTTGGCTGCCAGCGCATAGCCGGGACCCGAGCCCAGACAGCCGAAGGGGCCGCTGTCCAACCAGCAGCCCGGCTGGTAGCTGTCGATGACCCGGCCGGCGTAGGACCCGAAGTCACCGGCATCGATGACGACGATGGCGTCGCGGTCCAGCAGCGGAGCCAATTCGGCGTACACCCGCATCGGGTGCAGCGGAATACGGTCGTCGGCGAGTTCGGCCAGCTCGGATTCGCGCGCGGAGGTTTCGGCGGCCCGGAGTCCGTCGGTCCACTGCTGGTGGTCAGAGGTGCCCGATCCCGCCAGCGCGGAAAGGATTTCGGTCAGGTCGCCATACAGTTCGGCGGCCACCGGCCGCGGATGTCCGCGCTCCGGCCGGGCGCGGTCTACGGCGATGAGTTGCGTGTCGGCACCGAACACTCCCCCGAAGCCGAGCCGGAAATCCATCGGTACTCCGACGATCAGCGCAACGTCGGCTCCGCCCAACGCCTTCGAACGGGCCCGCGAGAACGCCAGCGGGTGGTCGGCGGGCACCATGCCGCGGGCCATCCCGTTCATCAGCACGGCGACGCGCAATCGTTCGGCGAGGCGTAGCAGGGCGGTTTCCCCGTGCCCCCACCAGACGTTGGTGCCCGCCATGATCACCGGCCGTTGCGCCCGCGACAGCAGGTCGACGGCCCGATCCAGCGCGTCGGCGTCGACGCTGGGCGGGCTCGGCAAGGTGCTCAGCGCGCCCGGGCTGCGGTCATCCTCGGCCATCGAGAACACGTGGTCCATCGGAAAGTCGACGAATCCGACCCCGGAGGGGGCACCGACCGACGCCCGCAACGCCTGGTCGACGAGTGCGCCGGCGTCCTGCGCCGACTGTGCGGTGGCGGCAAAGCGGGCCAGTGGCGCCACGAACGGCACATGGTCGATCTCCTGCAGCGAGCCCATCCCCCAGCGCAACGCCGGCGCCCGGCCGCCGAGCACCAGCAGCGGCGACTGATTCTGTTGAGCGGCAGCCATCGCGCTCATGCCGTTGGTGATGCCGGGCCCGGCGGTGAGGGCGGCCACCCCAGGCACCCGGGTCACCTTGGACCAGCCCTCGGCGGCGAACGTCGCGGTCTGCTCATGGCGGGTGTCTATGAGCCGGACGCCCTCGTCGCGGCAGCCGTCGTAGATCGAGAACAGGTGGCCGCCGGACAGGGTGAAAAGCGTGTCGATGCCGCTGGCCTTGAGCCGGCGGGCGACGAGTCGGCCGGCGTGCAGGGCTTGGGCGGGCGCGGCGTCGGTAGTCATCATCGCAGCCTATCCATCCGCCGTCGGGTACCTTCGCCGGAGGATTTCTGTTGCTCAGCCGCGCAGAACACCTCGACTGTGAGGAGACAAGACCGTGGGTCCGAAGCCGTTCACGTTCTCGATTGATTGGGCCCATGCGCTGGTCGACTCGCTGCGGTGGACCGCCATCGCGTGGACGATCAGTGCGGCCGCCGTCCTGCTCGCCTTGGTGGCTTTCCGGTATCTCACCCCGTGGGGTCGTCAGTTCTGGCGGATCACGGGCGGATACTTCACCGGTCGCCACAGTGTGCGGGTGTGGCTGATGTTCGGTGTGCTGCTGCTGTCGGTGGTGCTGGCGGTACGGCTCAATGTGTTGTTCAGTTACCAGGGCAACGACATGTACACCGCCTTGCAGAAGGCATTCCAGGGTGCGGCCAGCGATAACGATGTCGTCAAAAACTCTGGTGTGCACGGCTTTTGGATGTCGATCGGAATCTTCAGCATCATGGCCGTGATTCACGTGGCCCGGGTGATGGCCGACATCTACCTGACGCAGCGTTTCATCGTCGCCTGGCGGGTATGGCTGACGGACCACCTCACCGGGGACTGGCTGGCCGGCCGGGCCTACTACCGGGACCTGTTCATCGACGAGACGATCGACAACCCCGACCAGCGCATCCAGCAGGACATCGACATCTTCACCGCCGGAACCGGAAACGGACCGAATCAGCCGGGCACCGGAACGGGAAGCATCTTGTTGTTCGGTGCGGTGCAGTCGGTTATTTCGGTGGTGTCCTTCACCGCGATCCTGTGGAACCTGTCCGGCACGCTCACCTTCTTCGGGGTTTCCTTCCCCCGCGTGATGTTCTGGACGGTCATCGTCTATGTGTTGATCGCCACGATCATCTCGTTCATGATCGGTCGTCCGCTGATCTGGCTGAGCTTCCGCAACGAAAAGCTCAACGCCGCTTTCCGATACGCGTTGGTGCGGGTGCGCGATGCCGCGGAGGCGGTCGGCTTCTACCGCGGTGAGCGGGCCGAACGCATCCAGTTGCGTAAGCGTTTCACCCCCGTCATCGACAACTACCTCAAGTACGTCAACCGCAGTGTCGGCTTCTACGGCTGGAACCTGGCGGTCAGTCAGGCGATCGTGCCGTTGCCGTGGTTGATCCAGGCGCCTCGATTGTTCGCCGGTGCAATCGATTTCGGTGACGTCAGCCAGACGGCATCCTCGTTCGGCAACATCTCGGATTCGTTGTCGTTCTTCCGGAATGCCTACGACTCGTTCGCGTCGTACCGGGCGGCCATCATCCGGCTGCACGGGCTGGTCGAAGCCAACGAGCAAGGGCGGGCGTTGCCGTCGGTGCTTGCACTGCCGAGCGACGACGGGTCGGTGGAGATCGACAACGTCGAGGTTCGCCGGCCGGACGGCGACCGGTTGATCGATCCGCTGGACGTGCGACTTGAGACCGGCGACTCGCTGGTGATCACCGGACGCTCCGGATCCGGCAAGACCACCCTGCTGCGCAGTCTCGCGGAGTTGTGGCCGTTCGCTTCCGGCACCCTGCACCGCCCCGGCGGCGACAACGAAACGATGTTTCTGTCCCAGCTGCCCTATGTGCCGCTGGGGGATCTGCGTTCGGTGGTCTGCTACCCACTGTCGACGGAGGACGTCTCCGATGCTGAGTTGCACGACGTCTTGACCAAAGTCGCTCTGGCGCCGCTGATCGACCGTCTCGACGAGGATCAGGACTGGGCCAAGGTGCTGTCACCCGGCGAGCAGCAGCGCGTCGCGTTCGCACGGATCCTGCTCACCAAACCCAAGGCCGTCTTCCTCGACGAGTCCACCTCGGCGCTCGATCCCGGTCTGGAGTACGCGCTGTATAAGCTGGTGCGAACCGAGCTGCCGGACACCATCGTGGTCAGCGTCAGTCACCGGCCCACCGTCGAACAACACCACGGGCGCCACCTGGAACTGCTCGGTGAGGCGCAGTGGCGGCTGGGTCCGGTCGACAAGCAGGCGGTCGCTTCCGGCAGTTCCTGAGCGGGCTGGACGGGTCGCCAGGGTGGTGTCGGCGGCGCCGAAATTGCCATGAGGGCTGTGGTTCGGCCCGCGACCACCACCATGGCGGCAAACTCGGCGGCGACTGCGCCTACCCGCCCCCGGCGTGTCGGGCCGCGTGCGCTCCGGCACGGCGCCCGAAGAATGATCCCTCACCTAGCTGCGTCCCGCTGGCATACCCTTTGCCGTCCTGGGCGATGTTTGAGGCGCACGCACCGGCCGCATAAAGCCCGGGAATGACACTGCCGTCCGTGCGCTGCACCTCTCCGTCGACGGTCACCGTCAGGCCGCCCATGGTGAATCCGGAGTACATCGCCCGCCCGAGCGACAGATCGAATACCGCCCAGGGGCTTTTGTCCTGCGGTGCAACGTATTCGGGTTGCTTGTGGAAGTCCGGGTCGTCACCCCCGGCGGCATATTCGTTGTAGCGCTGCAGCGTTTTCTCGAGGTTTCCCGCAGGGATGCCGAGCGCGGTCGCCATCTCGGCGATGGTCTCGTAGCCGTCGAGGAACTTGATCAGTGGCATCTCGGGCATCTTCATGTGCGCTTCGTCGACGATCAGATACGCGGTCTGCTCCGGCTGCTCCAGCACGAACGCCGAAGTGCGCGAATGGTAGGAGTCCTCGGCGACGAATCGCTTGCCCTGCTGGTTGACGATCAGACCGGTCAGCAGGATCTCCGGCGGATAGGCAGCCGCGGTGATGAACAGCTCGTCCATGTTCTTGGTGGCGCCGCCGGCCGACATCCCCAATCGGATGCCGAGTCCGTCGTCGTGGGGATTGCCCAGGATGTAGGGAGCCACCAGGCCGTGATGTTTGGTGCGCCGTGGCTGACCCAGTGCCGGAGTGTGCTCAGCGACCATGTCGGGGTTCATCGCGAAACCGCCGGCCGCGATGACGACGGACTTCGCCCGCACGGCGCCGCTTTCGGAGAAACGCTTCCAACTCGCACCGACAACCGCGTCGTCGTCGACGACGAGGTGGGTGACCCCGGTTTCGTAGTGGACCTGGACGCCGAGTTCGGCGGCGCGCTTGACCAGTAGTTCGATCACCATTGCGGCGCCGCCCAATTCGCCGGGGACGGGCACGGAGTGCCCACGCGGCGCCGGCTTGGCCTGCTCGCAGTACGGCCAGACCTTTTCGTTGCCCGTGTAACTCAGGCCCTCGGTGCCCGGCGGCACCACCACCTTACCGGGGTAGAAACTGCGCTCGAACTGAAACCCAAGCGCCTCAAGCCAATTGAAGTGCTCGACACTGTCGTCGCAGTAGCGGCGGATCTTGTCGAACTCTGGTTCGCGGGACACCGCGACCAGGTACTTGTACATCTCCTCCGGCGAGTCGGAATGGCCAGTCGCTTCCTGGACGGCGGTACCCCCACCGAGGTAGAAGTGGCCGCCTGCCATGGAGGTGGTGCCCCCCGCGGCAGCGGCCCGCTCGAGCACCAGCACACGGGCGCCCGCGGCTGCGGCGCTGACCGCGGCACAGCCGCCGGCGATGCCGAAGCCGATCACGAGCACGTCGACCTCGTCGGACCAGGACTCGACCGAGTCCGCGTTCACGGTGGTGGGGATGTCGGTGCTCACCGCTGCTCCTGTTTGATGTAGTCGTAGAACGCTTTGATCTCGGGTGAGAGGTAGGCGATCTCCACGAACGGGACACCCGCCTGTGGCGCGCTGACGTACGCGAAGTGGATGCCGCCGGGCATCACGCCCTGTTGCACCACCTCGGCGTCGTGCAGTGCCGCATCGGCCAGTGCGGCGTCGAACGCCTCGCGCGTTTCGGCCTCCATGCAGATGTGGTGCAGGCCCGGGCCGCCGTCCCGCAGAAATTCACTATAGATATTCTCCCCCTGAACCGGTGCGATCAGCTCCAGCTGCATGTCGCCGAGGTAGCTCAGGGAGATGCTCGCGATGAAGTCGGCGGGCTCGCCGCGCAGGCGGCAGGTGTCCGGACCGAAGTGCACATCGGGTATCCGCACCCACTTGCGAACACCTAAAAGCCCGGTGAGAGCGGTTTCTGTGGCGTCCAAGTCCGGCGTCACCCAGGCGATCTGGATCGGTGACGTTCCAAGAAAGTTCATCGTCTCGCAGACTATCTCAGCGGGCGGTCGGCAGAAAGAACCGGGAAAAACTTTGCCGTCTGCGCCGCTGTCACGGTCCGCCACCGGGGGTGAACATGTTCTAGTTCTGCTGGCCGAACAAGCCGATCAGCAGCCGCACCTGGGTGTCGAACACGCTCTTGGGATCGGTTACGGTGTCGGCTCCGTACTGCCCGAACACTTCCATGCCGATGGCGCCCAGCACGCCGGCCCACAGCAGGAAGCATCTGGCCATCACGCGGTCGTCGCCGGGAAACCCGAATTCTCGCCGAATGCGCCCGAAGTCCGATGACATCGGTTGTGGCGCAGCGTCACTGGTGAGCATGATGTCGCCGGTGGTGATGCCCGCAGCGATGGCGTCGAACAATTCTGCCACCACGCGGGTGCCGACTCCCGCGGTGCGCTCCGGCGGCGCGTGGTACCCGGGCACCGGGCTGCCGTAGAGCAACGCCCAATGGGCCGGGTGTGCTACCGCCCAGGCGCGCACCGCGTGCGTAATGCCCAGTACGTCCTCGCTCCACGAGTCGCTTTCGGTGCTGTCGCGGGCTTGTCGGACGGCTTCGGCCAGGTCGGAATAGGCGTCGACAAGCAGCAACGTCAGCAGCTCGTCCCGGTTGGCCACGTAGCGGTAGACGGCTGAGGACACCATGCCCAGCTCGCGAGCGATGGCGCGCAGCGACAGCCCGGCCGCTCCGTGGTCCACCAGGTGGCGGCGCCCGAGCTCGATGATCCTCGCCTCGATCTGCTCGCGCGATTCCCGACGTTTGCCCACGTGAGCAAGTTTGACAGGAACGAGATCACTGCTCTTGCTTTTCGGTCTCGATTGTGACACGTTGTTCCTCAAGCGAGAGCAGTGCTCTCTATTTGCTTTAGGGAGGTCCGCGATGCCCACCCAGTATCAACAGCCGAACACAGCCGCCCGCGTCGCTACAGCCGCCATTCGCTGGCTCGCCGAATCGGGCATCAGCATCGCCGGCACCCGTGCCCTGAAGGTGCGGGGGCGCAAGACCGGTCAACCACACAGCGTGGTCGTCAACCTGCTTACCGTCGACGGCGTCGAGTATCTCGTCTCGCCGCGCGGCAATACCCAGTGGGCCCGCAATGTCAGGGCGGCCGGTTTCGTCGAGACGGGGCCACGCTGGCGGCGGCGACCGGCACGGGTCACCGAACTCGCCGACGACGACAAGCCAGAGATTTTGCGCACTTATCTGCAACGGTGGTATTGGCAGGTGAAGGACTACGTCGGCGGAGTCACGCCGGAATCGCACGACGGCGAGCTGCGTGCCGTCGCTGCCCGGATTCCGGCATTCGCGCTCACGCGTTAGGGGTGCCGGCTTTTCCGGACGCGCCTCCCACGCCGTCCATGCCCAACGCACCGCCCTGCCCACCGCTGCCGCCAACACCTGGGCTGAGCGTGGCGAAGCCCAACGCGTTTCCGCCGTCGCCGCCATTTCCGCCGTTACCGCCAGGCTGGGTCCCGGCCCCGCCGTTACCGCCGTCTCCACCCTGGGCGGAAGCGCTGCCGTTGTCCATCCACGCCACGGCATTCCCGCCGCGACCGCCCGCGCCGCCGCTCGCCCCGCCGTCGGCGCCGTTGCCGCCGGCACCCCCGATGGCCGCGGCGGCCGAGACGTCGTTGTAGATCGAAGCGACACCGCCGTTTCCGCCGGCACCACCGGCGCCGCTGAAGCCGCCGCTGGTCCCGGCTGCGCCGTCGCCGCCGGTGGCATTGCCCGTTCCACCGTTCTCCGCGTCGCCGCCGCTGCCACCAGCGCCGCCGCCGGCGGCACCCGAGCCCCCGAGCGCTCCGTCTGCTCCACGGGCGTCGCCGCTGCCCAGGTTCCTGGCGCCACCGCCGGCTCCGCCGGCTCCGCCGGCTCCCGTCAGACTGTCCCCACCTGCACCGCCCGCGCCGCCGACGGCATCGACCGACGACGATGGGCCGGCATAGGCAAGTCCCCCTTCTCCGCCGTTGCCCCCGTTTCCAGAAGTGCCGGAGCCACCGGCGCCGCCCTTACCGGCAACAGGGCTCGTCGTGCCTTCGGTTCCCGCGGCGCCTCCCGCGCCGCCCTGTCCCCCCGTGACCCCGGCGCCCCCGGCCCCGCCCACACCTCCGGTGGCGGTCGCGGCCGACGAGGTGTTGGCAGTGTAAGCAAGGCCGCCCGCTCCCCCGTCGCCTCCGCTGCCATCGATCCCGTAGCCGCCGGCCCCGCCCGCGGCGGCGGCTGCATTGCCAATGCCGCTGGTAAGAGCGCTCCCGCCGCTACCGCCATGGCCGCCGGCGGTGCCGGTGCCGCCCGCGCCGGCGGCACCGCCAGTGGCGGTCGCCGCTGACGTGGCGCTATCGACGATGCCGAAGCCGCCATCCCCGCCGTCACCACCTACCGCGGTCGTGCCGCCGTCGGTGCCGGCGGCGCCGGCTCCGCCGGTCGCGTTTCCGGTTCCGGTCTGCGTCGCATCGCCACCGGCGCCCCCCGCACCGCTGCCACCAGGTCCCACTCCGGCAGTCCCGCCCGCCCCGCCTAACGCGTTTCCGCTCCCCTCGTGGAACACATCGCCGCCGCGGCCACCATCTCCGCCGGCGCCCGCCGTCGCCGTGCCTCCGGCGCCGCCAGTTCCGCCGGTGGCGTTCCCGGCCCCGTAGCCTCGCGACACCCCGCCTTCGCCGCCAGAGCCGCCGCTGGCGCCGGTACCGCCGGCTCCGCCGGTGCCACCCACGCCGGAATCGCCGGTCCGTCCACCGGTGCCGCCGGTACCGGCGGCGCCGCCACGCCCTGCCTCTCCACCGGTTCCGCCCTCACCGCCGGAGGCGGCGCCAGTGTCGGAGCCGCCTTTGCCGCCAGTGCCGCCGTTGCCGCCGGCACCGCCATCACCGTTGACCCCGCCATTGCCCGATCCGCCTACACCGCCGACCCCGCCCGCGCCGCCTCGGGCGCCGTCGCCGCCGCTGCCGTTCGAACCCGTGCCGGTTGCGCCCTCCAGCCCGGTGCCACCGGTGCCGCCGGTCCCACCGTTGCCGCCGGTTCCGGCGCTGCCCGCGATCGCTCCGCTGCCGCCCAGGCCCGCGGCGCCGCCGGCGCCACCCGCGCCGCCGGTGCCCGCGCCGGCACCGGTGTCCGCGGCACCGGTCCCGCCGTGACCGCCTAATCCGCCGGTGCCGCCCATGCCGCCGTCGCCGCTACCGCCAGTGGTTCCCGAGCCGCCGCCGAAGAACCCAGAGGCGCCGCCGGCTCCTCCGGCGCCACCGACGCCGCCCATACCGCCCTGGCCACCGGCCTGGCCAGCGCCGCCGGCCCCGGCGGCGACGCCGTCTATGCCGGTCGACCCTGCGACGCCGGCTCCGCCAGTGCCTCCGACGCCGCCCGTACCGCCGCCACCGCCCGCCCCACCGGCACCCCAGAACATTCCGCCATTGCCGCCCGCGCCGCCCGTGCCGCCGGCTCCGCCCGTACCGCCTTGGGCGCCGGATGATCCGGCGGTGCCCGTCCGGCCGATGCCGCCCGCCCCGCCCCGGCCGCCATTGCCGAAGAAGCCCGCATCCCCGCCCCGGCCGCCAGACTGTCCGGGCGCTCCCGACCCGCCGTTGCCCCCATCACCCCACAGGAGCCCACCTGCCCCGCCGTTGGCTCCCGTTCCCGCCGCTCCGTCGGTGCCGTTACCGATCAGGGGTCGTCCCAGCAGCATTCGGGTCGGGGCGTTGACAACCTCCAGCAACAGCTGCTCGGCACCAGTGGCCTCGGCGGAGGCATAGGCATCCGCACTTGCCATCAGCGTGCGCACGAATTGCTCGTGAACTGCCGCCGCCTGGATGCTGAGTTGCTGATAGGCCTGGCCATGGGTCGAGAACAGGGCCGCGACGGCCGCCGACACCTCATCCTCGGCAGCGGCGAGTAGGCCGGTGGTGGCTCCGGCCGTTATCTGATTGGCCGTGCGGACCACCGATCCGATTCCGGCGAGGTCTGCGGCCACGGACGTCATCGCTGTCGGCAAAACGAGCACATGGGACATGAAACGGGCCTGTCTTTCCGTGTGAGGAACGAATTTGACGGTTCCCGGGGCCCGATCCCGGCGAGTGCCCCGACTGGGGCAGGGTCATCGACAGCGGCCGCTAAGCGTGCATGCGGAGTAGCGAGTAACCCAGATCCGGATCGTATCTTCAGCAGCCGAGAAAGTGGCTCACTTTCGGGAATCAGAGCCAATTAATGCCGCCATTGATTTGTCTGGCTAATTGGTATATAGCCAGCTCGCCGTCATTGGCGACGGCACGGCTCGAATGGGCTAGTGCTGCACCAAAGTCATTGTCAGCATTGATGACTCGGCTTTGGATCGTGGGGCGCTGAGAATTCTGTGGATAGCATATGGATCCGACGCTGAAGCCACGAATTAGAAACCGGTTCTAATAATGTGGCGGAAAGCGGTGTCGGAACATTACGGGTTGAAGCCGGTGTCTTCGCGCACCTGCTGGGTGACCGATGCCCACGAGACCGCGGCGGGCAGAGTGCCCCACACGCTGTTGAAGATCCCGACGATCTGGCCGGACCCGTCCCCTGCGAGATAGATCGGCCCGCCCGAGTCGCCTTGCTGGGTCTGTACCCCGTTGGTCATAGTGAACCAACCGTTGTTGACGCTTTCCACCGTCCCGCAGGTCTCGCCGGTGATGATGCCGAAGTGGCAGACCGCCTGGCCGGGACTTACCGTGCCGGGCCCCGACCGTAACTGACGTCCACCCGGTAGAGCGTTGCTCACCGCCACGTTGTCGGCCAGGGCGATCGCTTCGTAGTCGGCGATGACCTGGTCGGTGGCCACCGTCGACCCGGTCGGGGTGTTGTCGCGGAAGGTCGTCATGTGCCCGATGACGTTGTTGGCCTGGTCGGTCACCGCGCCGCCCCCGCGACAGTGCCCGGCCGTGTACGCCGTGTGCATGCGGACGTCCACGAAGCCCAGCGTGCACACGCGATTCTCCTGGTGGATCTCCATTCCCGGATAGACCACGGTGGGGTCCGCGCTGGCAGTTGCCGGCGCGAGCGCCGACACCGGCGCGACGAGCATCAGGGATGCGGTTAGTGAATGCAACACCGTGCGGCGCACCATCGGACTCCGATCCATCTCAGGCCGACACGGCGCCGACCTCCCCTAACGAGGTTACGGATTGATAACCCCGTAGAGGAATTCGCACAAGGAGACCGCTTCGTTACCGTGACGCAGCCAGGGGCGGGGCTCCCCTGGTGTGGCCGGCCTTGCGTGGCGTCCAGCCCGGGGGGCCGAACACGTAGCCGAAGCAGTCGCGCAGCCGGCTCGCCGAGCGCACGTCGCGGGCGATCGCGACGTATTCGTGCGTCTGGAGTTTCCAGATGTTGAACGTGTCAACTTGCTTGGTCAGCCCGTAGTGCGGCCGGAACAGCTCCTTCTGGAAGCTGCCGAACATGCGGTCGAAGACGATGAAGATCCCGCCGTAGTTCTTGTCCAGGTACACCGGGTCCCTGCCGTGGTGCACGCGGTGATGCGACGGGGTGTTGAAGATGAACTCGAACCAGCGCGGCAGCTTGTCGATGCGCTCGGTGTGCACCCAGAACTGGTAGATCAGGTTCAGCGACCAGCTGAAGAAGATCATCCATGGCGGGAGCCCCAGCAGCGGCAGCGGCGCCCACATCAGGATTTCGCCGCTGTTGTTCCACTTCTGGCGCAGCGCGGTGGCGAAGTTGAAGTACTTGCTTGAGTGATGGGCCTGGTGGGTAGCCCAAATAAGCCGGATACGGTGGGCGACGCGGTGATAGGCGTAGTAGAGCAGGTCTACGCCTACGATCGCGGCGACCCACGTGTACCACTGCGTCGCAGGGAGGTGCCAGGGAGCGAGGTAGGCATAGATTGCGGCATACCCGAACAGCGCCAAGGTCTTCCACGCGGCAGTCGTGGCTATCGACACCAGACCCATCGAGATGCTCGCCATCGAATCGCGGGTGAGGTACGCACCAGAAGAAGGCCTGTCCGGCGCCGGGTTCTTGGCAGCAGCGGCGTCAAGCTTCTCCAGCTTGCGTGCCGCGGTCCACTCCAGCGTCAACAGCAAGAGGAAGAAAGGGATGGCGAACAGCACCGGATCCCGCATCTCGGGGGGCAGCCCCGCGAAGAAGCCCGTAATAGCACTCACAGCTGACAGATTACTGACAGCGCCGCCCACCCGTGCCGGGTTATGCCACCACGGCAGGCGCTGGTGAGGACTCTGACGCGCCCGGTGCGCAAACCTCACGTGACCCAGCGGCTGCTGCGTGCGTCCGGTGTGCGGAACCGGATGTTCCCGCCGGCAAAGCTGGCCAGCTGGGCCGCCAACCCCCGCCCGCCCTACTGCGGCCTGCCCTCCAAGTTGGTGCTGAAGAAGATCGACGTCGTCCGCGACGACCTCAACGGCCGCCCGGTCTACGAGGTCAGCCCGCGTCACCTCGATGCCCGTGAACACACCGGCCACCTGATCTACCTGCACGGCGGCGCCTACGTGCTGGATCTGCTGCCGCACTTCCACTGGCCGGCCATCGCGCGCCTGGCCACCATGCTGCGGCGCACGATCACGGTGCCGATCTACCCGATCGCGCCCGAACACAACTACCGACAGGTGTTCCCCTTCCTGCTACAGCTCTACCGCCGCATCCTGGACACGCATGACCCGAAGTCAGTTGCGTTCATGGGAGATTCGGCCGGCGGCGGGATGGCCTTTGCGTTGTGCCACGCGGTGCGCGACGCCGGGCTGCCACAACCGACGGACGCATTGCTGCTGTCTCCCTGGATGCATCTCGGGCTGCCCGACCCGGACGTGCCGAACGTCGCCAAGATCGACCCGTTTCTCAACCTCGACGATCTGCGGGCCGCCGGCATTCGCTACGCAGGCGGCGATCCGCTCGACAGTCCCCTGCTCAGTCCGAGCGTTGGGCCGCTGGACGGGTTGCCGCGCCTGACAGTGTTCACCGGAACCCATGATGTACTCAATCCCGACGCGCGCGCCTTCCGCAGGCGTGCGACGTCCGAAGGTATGGACATCGGCTGGTTCGAACTCGAAGGAGGCATGCACACGTGGATGTTGCTTCCCGGGCACAAGGCCAAACTGACACTGGGCCAGATCCGCGACGTGCTGTCGGAGCGAACCGGGTCCTGATTATCGGCTCCGGATTCGCGGGGTTGTGGACCGCGCTCGGGGCTGCCCGGCGACTCGACGAGCTCGCGGCCCCGCCGGGCAGTGTCGCCATCACGGTCTTGAGCACGCAACCATTCCATGACATCCGGGTGCGCAACTACGAGGACGACCTGAGCGGCTGCCGCATCCCCCTGGCCGAGTTGCTCGACCCCGTTGGCGTCGCACATATCACCGCCGAGGTGACGCACATCGACTCCGCCGCCCGCACGGTCACCACGTCAGCCGGAGCGACATACGAATATGACCGCCTGGTCCTCGCGGCCGGCAGCCGGGTTAACAAGCCCGACCTTCCGGGGCTGCGCGAGTTCGGATTTGACGTCGACACCTACGACGGCGCTATGCGCCTCCGCCACCATCTGGAAGCGCTGGCGGGCGCGCCGGCGGAGGCCACCGTGGTGGTGGTCGGCGCCGGGTTGACGGGGATCGAAACGGCCTGCGAGCTGCCGCACCGGCTCCGCGAACTGGGTATGACGCCACGGGTGGTGCTGGTCGACCACAACCCTCTGGTTGGCTCCGACATGGGCGCATCGGCCCGGCCGGTTATCGAGAAGGCGTTGTCTGGCAACGGTGTCGAGTGTCGCACCGCGGTGAGCGTGACCTCCGTGGACCCGGCCGGCGTCACGCTGAGTTCGGGTGAGCGACTCGACACCGCAACGGTGGTGTGGTGCGCCGGGATGCGGGCCAATGCGCTGACCGAGCAGTTGCCGGTGCCCCTTGACCGGTTGGGGCGCGTTGCGGTCGATGACTATTTAAGGGTGATCGGGGTGCCGGCGATCTTCGCCGCCGGCGATGTGGCCGCCGCCCAGATGGACGACAAGCACCTGTCGGTCATGTCGTGTCAGCATGGTCGGCCGATGGGACGGTACGCGGGGTACAACGTCGTCAGCGATTTGCTTGGAAAGCCGCTGATTGCGCTTCGAATCCCTTGGTATGTAACGGTTTTGGACCTCGGTCCGGCGGGGGCGGTGTATACCGAGGGGTGGGACCGCATCGTGGTGGCACAGGGCGAGCAGGCCAAGCGGACCAAGCAGACCATCAACACCAAGCGCATCTATCCGCCGCTGACCGCCAGCCGCGCCGACTTGCTGGCTGCGGCCGCGCCGGAGCTGCAGGCACGGCCTTGATCAGTCCGACTGGCCAGTTTGCAGCATCGGGCTGACCGGGTCGCCGGCGTACCAGTGCACCGCATAGATGCCGGGTTGCAGCGACAACTCCGCCACCAGCCGTTCCAGCTTCGCCGCCGAGTGGCCGCCCAGCAGCACATGCGCGGTCAACGCGACGTTGTCCACGGCTTGTCCGGTATGGATACCGCGCAGAATGATGTCGTTACTGCGGGTGTGCTGCACGATCTGGGCGCGCGCATACTTCGCCGACTTGGGGCGACAGACCACCTGGACCTGGTAGGGCTCGAGCCCCTCGTCCTCGTCGCCGGAGTTGTCGTGATCGATGAGCCGGCCCAGCGGGCGCCCCAACAGGTGGATGGCGACAACGGTGCCGGTCGCGATCAGGGCGAACACCAGGTGACCGGAGGCGGCCAGTACGCCTACGGCGGCTGAGCACCACAGAGTGGCGGCCGTGTTGAGTCCGCGGACATTGGCGCCCTCACGAAGGATGACGCCACCGCCCAGGAATCCAATGCCGGACACCACATAGGACGCGACCCGCGTGGGGCTGCTGTCCTCGGTGGCCGCGGCGTACAACACGAACAGCGTGGCGCCCGCTGCCACCAGGGCATTGGTGCGCAGACCCGCCATGCGGGCCCGCCACTGACGCTCCAGTCCGATCAGGGCGCCGCATCCCACACCGACGGCCAGGCGCAGCGCGAAATCGGCGATAGTCAGCGTGTGCACGGCGCTACTCCTCTCCTGGGCCCGCTACGGCAGCCAATCAGAATCGGGTTAACACGAGGTGGCCGCCGGGCAACCGCATTCCGCCAGAAGCTCCGGCTAGAAGTAGCCGCCCTCCGGTTGGCCCAGATGCTCGGGGCAATACGTGTTCGACGCGATGGCCGTGAACATGGCCGCGCCGTCGAGGGTCAGTCCGGGATTTTGGTTTCGCACGTCGGTCAGCACCTGCAGCCCGGTTTCACCGTTGCGCATCAACCCGCACACGGCTTGGGCGGATACGACTGCCTGAGCCGGGTCGGGCACCGTGATGCCCGCATCGGCCAGAGCGGAGAGAAACGTCGCGTCATCGCCATCGGGGTCCGCATGCGCCGGGGCGGCGAAAGCGATCGTGGCGACGACTGCGGCCGCTGCGATCGCCGGCCTCATGTGCCACCCAATTGCGCATCCGGCAGTGTCACCTTGGGCTTGTCCTTATTCGAGACGTGTACCGCGTGGATTCCCGGCTCTTTCGACAGCTTGTCGAGCAGCGCGTCAAGGCCGGCCTTGTCGACATTCCAGTGTTTCACCGAGTCCGGCTCCTTTTGCAATTTTGCGATGACGCTGTCCAGCTTGACCGGTTCGACATGGCCTTTTCCACCGTTGGCGCGGGCACGGGCACCACTGCCGCTGAGGACTTCAGCGCCGGCGGCGCCGAGTGCGCCACCAGTCATACTCCCCAGAGCCATCTGGTTGACCAGGTTTGCCGGCATACCCGCCATGGGCGCCGCCGCCAGGCTGGTGGCAGGTAGCGCCGTCGAGGCCATCCTGATCGCCGGAGTCGCTGAAGCCCAACTCGGCGGCACCGACAACTTGCCCACCACGTTGGCCGCACCCACGTTCGCCGATGTCGCGCTGGTCAGGCCCGCCGACGGTGCCATCCCGAGCCCGGCTCCCAGCGCGGATTTCGGGATGTCTTCCAGAGGAGGCTTCCAGAAGAGCTTGAACTCGGTCATGCCGAGGTTGGGCACGCTCATGCTGTCGTTGGCAACCACACTGAAGCGCCCGATGTCTGCCAGAATTCCGAAGGTGTTTTCCCAGGTTGAGGCCGCTAACGGCGTACCAGTCAGGGCGTTGAGAAGCTGACCCATAGCTTGGATGTACGCGGTGCCCCCGCTGCCCAGTGCCTGAAAGACCTGCAGGACGATGTCGAACGGAAACACCGGCGCCGCGGTGGGTGCGGCCGCGGCGGCAGTCGCCGCCGCGGTACCCGCCGCCAACCCGCTGGATTGTCCGACCGCAGCTTGTTGGGCGGCCAGGCCTGATTCGTTGGTGATCTGCGGTGGTTCGGTGTAGGGCGTCAGCCGCACGGCCGCCGCCGACGACGTGGTGTAACCCAGCATTGCGGCGGTGTCCTGGGCCCACATCTCCCCGTACTGCGCCTCTAGCGCCGCGATGGCGGCCGTGTTCTGCCCAAAGAGGTTGGTTGCCACCAGCAGAGCCAACTGGCTGCGGTTGATCGCAATCTCCGTCGGCGGTACCACGGCCGCGAACGCGGTCTCGTACGCGGTCACGGCCGCGTTCGCCTGGTCGGCGGCCGCCTTGGCCTGCGCCGCGGTCGCTGACATCCACGCCACATAGGGTGCGGCAGCCGCTGCCATGGCGGCCGCCGACGTACCGGTCCACGATTCGTTGGCCAACCCGTCGACGATCAAGCCGTACGAGGATGCCGTGGACTGTAATTCAGCCGCCAAGCTGTCCCATGCAACAGCGGCCGCAATCATCGGCGCCGCGCCTGGCCCGGCGTACATGAGGGCGGAAGTGATCTCCGGTGGTCGCACCGCAAAGCTCATAAGCCCGGCCTTTCTGCTGCGGATGTCATGAGTCAGTCCGCCGGTATCACGATGATGGTCGCCGTGGTGGCGACGTCGTCGGCCGCTGCGACGCCACCGCTGCTGCCCGCACCACCGTTACCCACGGTGCGGATGCTGGCGCCGGCGAGCGCGCGTCCGGCCAGACTCGCCATGGCCATCTCGCCGAACAGGCCGCCCTCGGCAGCCGCCGGGGCTGCGGCCAGAGCGGCGGGGCTGGCGGCGGGCAGTACGGACGCCATCGTTCTCATGACCGGAGCTGCGGTCACCCAGCCTTGTGGCACCGACAGGGATCCAACCAGGGTGGACTGACCCATCGACCCGGCGACTCCGGGAGTGACTGCGGCCACGTAGCCCCCGCGTAGCGGCGACAGGCCGGCAATCGGCTTGCCTCCGGTATTCAGTAGCGCGGCAACCCCCGGCGCATTTTGCGACAAGCCGAGGATCTGCAACGCGAAGAGCCACCAGCCGCCGGCGAGAACGAATCCGATGATCGGACTGTAGGCACCGGTGATAGCAGCGAACAAGGGTCGGATCGCCACCACATACGGATTTATCGCGTCGATGACCGAGCCGATGGGCGTCGAAGCCGCCGGTGCGGCCGCTGCCGGACCTACCGCCTGCAGCGCGTTAGGCACTGCGGTCATCAGTTGCGACAGCCCCGATTGCGCCTCGGCGGCGCCGACTGCCTCGCTGACCGCCGCGGCCTGTCGTCCCGCAGCCGAGGGGTCGGTGGTCTCCGGGGGCTCGGTGAAGGGCGTCAACTGTGTCGCGGCCGCCGAGGATGCCGCATACCCGTACATAGCCGCGGCATCCTGGGCCCACATCTCCACGTACTGCGCTTCGGTGGCAGCGATCGCCGCCGTGTTCTGGCCCAGCAGGTTGGTGGCGACCAACGCCATCAGCAGGTTGCGGTTGGCCTCGATGATGGGCGGGGGCACGGTGGCCCCGAATGCGGCTTCGTAGGCGCCCACCGCGAGCTTGGCCTGCGCCGCCGTCTGCTCCGCCTGGGTGCCCGTCGCGGTAAGCCATGCCACGAACGGCGCGGCTGCAGACAGCATCGAGGCCGCCGCCGGACCCTGCCATGACCCGACCGTCAACCCCTGGATCGTCGAACGGTAGGACGCCGCCGTGGAGTGCATCTCGGCGGCCAGGGCATCCCATGCCGCTGCGGCAGCCAGCATCGACCCAGGTCCTGCCCCCATGTACATGCGTCCCGAGTTGATTTCCGGCGGCAACGCCCCGAAGTCCATCTATTTCCTCCGGTCCCCATTGTGGCCGCCATGGTAATCGCCGCTGTCACGTTATGCGGGCAGGTCCGGCGGATCTCATATGAAGTCCACCAGATGTCCCAATGACACTCCGCGCAATTCCACGTATTTGCGCATCGTGGTAGCGGCGTGGGAACCGAAATTCAGTTAGGCGGAAGAAGTTTCGTCAGCTCTTCGAGAGGTGTTGCGGGCAGTAGAACTGAGACGAGAGCACGGCGAATTCGGCAGCGGCGTCGAGATTGAAGGCCGGGTTGTGGACCTGCACGTCGTGAACGAGCTCCAGACCCGACTCGCCGTTGTTCAGGCAGGTGCACACCGCCCGAGCGGACCGAACCGCTTGAGCCGGTGAGTTGTAGCCGATATCGGCCGTGTGGAGAGCGGCGAGAAACGCGGCATCGTCCCCGCCATTGGTGTCTGACGGGTCGGCGTGCGCCGGGGCGCCGAAGCCGATGGTGGCGCCCAGCCCGATCGTCGCGAGAAGCATCCTCATGTCGATACCTTTCGTGGTTTCCGGCGTCCGCAGGCGCCCGTCAGCCCAATTGCGCATCCGGCGGTACGACTGATGACTTGCCGCGCTTCGACAGGTGCACCGCGTGGATACCGGGCTTCTTGGCCAATTGTTCGAGCAGGCTGTCCAGACCGTCCTGATCGACCGTGTGGTGCTGGACGCTGTCCGGCCTTTCCGATATCTGAGCCACCATGCGTCTAAGCATTTCCGGCGACTTGAGGTCTTTGAGGTCCTTGACGGGTGTGACGTGGCTGCGCGTTCCGGCTCGTCCGGACGGGCCGGGCGCTGCGGCGCCTAGGGCCGCTCCGGTCATACCCGCCAGCGACATCGAACTGAGCAGCCCGCCCTGGCCGAGCTCGGCGGCGGGGACGGCTTCCGGGCCGGCCGCCGACAGCGCGGCAGCGATGGTCCGGATGGCCGGGGTGTTGGCGGCCCAGCTCGGCGGAACCGTGAGGGCTCCGACCGAGGTTCCGTGTCCGAAGTTGGCGGAAGGCGCCGACTCGGCGCCGGTCAGCCAGCCCCGCCCCCAATGCGGGGCCGCCAGCCCGCCGCCGAGCGCGTCTTTCGGTAGCTCGGCGAGCCCCGCTGCCGAGTGCGGGCCGAACTTGAGGAACTGCGATGCCGGGAAGTTGATCAGCAGGCCGATGTCGTTGAACTGGGTGGTGAAGCCCAGTGGCACCTTGAGCGCCGAGTACAGGGTCGTGTACGTCGACGCCCCGGCAGGCCCGAACATGCCGTTCAGGAGAGCGTTGATGGTGGCCGTGTAATCGGTGCTCAGGTTCGCCGAAACCTGCAGCAAGCCCGAAAACGGGGTCCCCGGTGGCCAGCACGGATTGCACGAGGGTGCCGCTCGATGTGGCGGCGGATTGCGCGGCCGCCGCGGCCTGTTTGGCCAGCCCGCCCGCGTTGACGATCTGGGGAGGCTCGGTGAAGAGCGTCACCTTGCTCGCGGCGGCCGACGCACCGGCATACGTGTCCATAGCGAGCGCGTCCTGCGCCCAGAACGCGCCATACTGGGCCTCGGTGGCGGCAATAGCCGCGGTGTTCTGCCCGAACAGGTTGCTGGCCATCAGCGATGCCAATTGCGCCCGGTTGGCCGCGATCTCCTCTGGCGGCACATGTGCGGCGAACGCGGTCTCGTACGCGGAGGCCGCCGCCGCGGCCTGGCCGGCCGTCTGCGTGGCTTGTGCGGCGGTGGCGCTCACCCAGGTCACGTAGGGTGTTGCCGCCCCGGCCGTGGCCGCCGACGACGGACCGACCCAGGGTCCGCTGATCAGGCCGGAGATTACCCCCGTCAAGGCCGCGGCGGTTGACTGCAGCTCAGCGGCGAGCCCGTTCCACGCACTCCGCGGCCGCCAACATGGGTCCCGCGCCCGGACCGCTGTACATCCGGCCCGAATTGATCTCCGGCGCAAACGCTGCAAAGAACATCCCGGTCTACCCCCTGCTCCGATGACACGTCTGAATTAGTTGTGCCGGAACATCATTCGTGGTCACCACGGTGACGGGCTCATTCCTCCATTGCCGGGAGGACGAAGATCATGGCCGCGGCGTGATCGACTTCGGCCACGAGGCCGCCCAGTGACGCGGCGGCCGCGCCGTCGCTCCCCGACGTTGCCGTGCTGGCGGCCAGCGCGCGTTCCGCCAGGCTGGACGCGGCCAGCTGTCCGAAGACTCCCGATTCCCCCGTCAGGGTGGCCGCGGGAGCCGCCGCCAAAGTTGTGGAGAGCGTCGCCGCGACCGTCCTGATGGCCGGAGCGGCGGTGGTCCACCCCTGCGGCACCGACAAGCTGCCCACCAGGGCCGCCCGTCCCATGGCGCCGGAGGCTGCACCATCGACGCTGGTCAGGTGCGGCGGAATCGACTGAGCGATAGGTGCGAGCGCACCGGTGATCGGCTGTGGCGGCGCGAAGAAAGACGCCAGACTCTGGCCGTTCTGACCGTAGGCGTAAACCTGACCGAACGACACGAACGGGCCGCCGGAGCGTTCCTGTGACGGTGTTCCAGTTCGAGAGTTTCGTCGACAGCCACGGCGGCAGCGAGGCGGTGGCCAACTGAGGCACGGCGAGGCATTGCACGAGTGACGTGGACCCCGTCGTCGGCGCCGCGCCGAGGGTTGTCGCGAGGTTCTGTAGTGCGGTGGGCACCGAAGTGACCAGGTGGGACAGCTGCGAAGCCACGTCTGATCCGGTGTCCTGGGCGACCGTGGCACCCTGCAGGCTGGATCCTGCGGCGCCGGTGGTTTGCGGTGGCTCGATGAATGGTGTCAATTGTGTTGCGGCCGAGGAGGACCCGGCGTAGCCGTACATGGCGGCGGCGTCCTGGGCCCACATCTCCTGATACTGGGCCTCCGTGGCGGCGATCGCCGGCGTGTTCTGGCCGAGGATATTGGTGGCGGTCAACGACAACAACAGTGCGCGGTTTGCCGCGATCACCGGCGGGGGAACCGTTGCCGCAAAAGCGGTTTCATAAGCACCCACGGCGATCTTGGCCTGCGCCGCCGCCTGGTCGGCGCGGGCGGCAGTGGCGGACATCCAGGACACGTACGGACCGACCGCGGCCGCCATCGCGGTCGCCGACGGGCCCAACCAGGTTCCAGCGGTGAGATTCTCAACTGCCGACGCGTAAGATGCTGCACTGAAATGTAATTCGACTCCAAGCTGATGCCAGGCGGCAGCGGCGGCCAGCATCGGGCCCGGACCGGGTCCGATATACATGCGGCCGGAATTGATTTCGGGTGGCAGTGCCCCGTAATCCATGGGTGTTCCCCCTTGTACCCCTCGATGGTCGCCCGGTTTCCCCACATCGGGCGATCATTTGCATCCTGACGAAAAGGCTCGACCGGTGTCGAATTCTTCGCTCTCACCGACCCCGTGTCCCATTGCAATGCCATGTTTGACCGCGTTTATTTTCGCCGCATTCCCGCTACGTGATCGTAAGGTAAACAAGAAATCTCGCCGGACGCAGCGTGACGTGATATTGCGCTACAGCTATATCTGAAAACTTTTCGAGCCATGTTCATGACCGTGTTAAGGGCTGGGTGGCAAACGTTGACATACGACAAATAGCGCTATCGCCAATCGCGGCAACGAAAGCGCGATCCCGCGCCGATTTCCACCAAATCGGTTGCTAAAAATGGTGGCCGTAGCTGTAAGCCCAACGTGCATAGGACGTGATCAAGCCGAGATTGTCATCCCGAACCATTTTCGTCTGCGACGAGTATGGTGGGCCGGGTGCGTGGTGATCTATGGGCCGGGTCCACCTCGTCGCCACCTCCCCAGCCGCCGGAGACGACGTCGCCTGGTGCGCGACCGACCGGCATGGCCTGTTCTCCCTGACCTTCAGGAATAACCACGTCAGGCGTGGGAGCGGTAGGGCATAACACCTGTAACGTGACTGCACCTTTCCTTGTGGTGTCCGAAAAGGGCATCGTGCGCACCTCTATTGGAGCGCCGTCAGCCGGCGGCGGGTGATCGCGCGATCACCGTGGAGCGAAAACCGTACTGTGGCACAGCCCGGCCGTAGTGCTGCCCGTTGGTGTTACCCATTGGGAGGCCGGGCATTCCGGGTGACCCTGACGGCGGTGGGGCCACCATGGGAGTGCCACCCAACGCGGAGTGCAGCGGACTGGTCAACGGAGTGGCCGCTGTCCAGGCCGGTGGCACCGACAGTTTGCCAACAGCGCCCGAATTTCCGGCGCCTGCCGAAACGATGCCGCCCGGAACCCTTGTCGATCCCATCGAGCCGGCAACCGCGTTACCCACCGCTGCTGCGGCGCCGTCCGCCGCATCGGCCGCGGCAGCGCCGTTGAGCATGCCCAGGAATGACCCGAAGGTGCTGCCGGGCACCATCAGTCCGCTTGAAGCAAGCGTGTTCCATACATTGGCGTTGGGTCCCCAGTCAGCCCAAAAACCCTGTCCTGCTAGCCCATTGGTTCCGGCGAGTCCCTTCAGTGCGGCCGGTACCGCCGAAATCAGTTGGGAGAGCGTGCTTTGCTCTCCCGAGGCGCCGGCTGCCTGGGTGACCGCGACCGCCTGTGCGGCCAACCCGCCGGGATCCGTGGCTTCCTGCGGCGCCGCGAACGGGTGCAGTTCTGTGGCGGTCGCCGATGATCCGGCGTAACCGTACATGGCCGCCGCATCCTGCGCCCACATCTGGAAGTACTGCGCCTCGGTCGCTGCGATTGCGGGGGTGTTCTGGCCCAGGAGGTTGGTGGCGACCAGCATCGCCAGCTGAACCCGGTTGGCCGCGATCAGCGGCGGCGGCACCGTGGCCGCGAAAGCTGCTTCGAAGGCGACCGCGGCGGCCTCGGCTTGCGCGGCGGTCTGCTCGGCCTGCGCCGCGGTCGCACTCATCCAGCCCAGCTGCGGCACAGCGGCCGCGGCCATGGCCGCCGATGCGGGGCCGAGCCACTCCTGGCCGGTCAACGTTGCGAGTACGGCATCGAAAGACAACGCGGTGGCGCGCAGCTCGGCGGCCAGACCTTTCCAGGCCGAGGCCGCGGCCAGCATCGGACCAGAGCCCGGGCCGGTGTACATACGGGCGGAGTTGATCTCGGGCGGCAACGCTGCAAAGTCCAGGGCGGCAGTCATCGCTCGCCTCCTTTACTGACTGAGTTTTCCGGCAGCACGAGTCCGAATTCGGGCAGCTTTCATCGCAATTGACGTGCGGCTATTTCGCACGCATGAATTACGCAGGGCGGCGAACTCGGCGCACCCGTGTGATTGTCAGAATTTCCGACTCAATTTGTGGACATGGTGCCCGGGCCGGATCGAAGCGAAATGGTCGTCGATCTCGGATAGGGACTGTCGTCGGGACTCACTCCGCTCTCACCTCCTTCGGGCCGGGGCACACGGGGGTGCCGGGCGCATGCCATGGAGATGAGACCAGCGGGAAAACCGCTGGGCCAGCACCCCTCTCGACAGAGCTTCGGCACCACACGGCGTATCCGGCCAGCGCCGGAAGCCACTTGGGCTCAACCCTTAAGCCGGGAAGAGCTGTCCTGACCCTGGGCGTCTTTCGACGTTCGAGGTCAGTGGCCTGTGTCCGTGCAGACGCCTCACCTAGCGAGGTGCATGCAAAGTCATCGTGGCACTCGCCGCGAAAAGAGTCAACTCACCGGCCCGCTTTTGGTCGGATTTCGTAAAAATCAGGGAGGGCGAAATTTGTTGTTCGCCACGATGACAATTGCTGCGTTTGCCGATTCGTCGCTATCCCGCGGCCACCGGACGCGGCATGACGGTCAGCTTGAACCCGTACCGGGGGCCGTTCCCCCAGTTGCGGGAGTAAGCGTTGACAGCGGGCATGCCGGGCATTCCCGGGGTTCCGCTTGCGGCGGGGACCGCTGCGGTAATGGTCGGACCGGTGCCGGGGAGTGTAACCGCACCGTCGCCGGCGACCTCCGCGGCCGCGGTCCAACTCGGCGGCACCGACAGCCGCCCGACGAAGGACGCTTGACTGGTGGTGGCGCTCACGCCAACGCCTGATTGAGCCGCGGTGAGACCGGCCTCGGCAGACGCGGCATCGGCGGCGGCGGGCGCGGCATCGGCCGCGCCGTCGGCCACCGCCTCGAGGTTGGCCATCGCGTCCGTCGAGGCCGGGACGATCAACGCGGGCGACACGTACTGGGCCGACACCAACGCGTTCACGATGTTGGAATTCAAAAAGATTCCGTAGGGGTTGCCGTCGTTGCCGTCGAGGAAATTCAGCAGGTCGGCGAGCAGCCCGGTCTGCGGGATGTTGTCGAAGGGCGAAGCCGCGGCCGGGGATGCCAGTTGCTGCAGACTGGCCGGCACGGCGGACATCAATTGGGGCAGTTCGGACTGCGACGCGCTGCCCGTCGCGGAACCGGTCGCTTGGGCGACCGTCGCGGCCTGGTCCGCAGCACCGGACGGATTCGTGGTCTGGTCCGGTTCGCTGAACGGCGTCAACGTCGCGGCTTCCGCGGCACTGGCGGCGTAGACGTACATCGCCGTCGCGTCCTGAGCCCACATCTCGGCGTATTCGGCCTCGGTGGCAGCGATGGCGGGTGTATTGACGCCCAGGAAGTTGGTGGCCACCAGCACCAGCAATCGTGCCCGGTTGGCGGCGACGACGGCCGGAGGCACCGTCATCGCGAACGCCACGTCGAATGCCGCGGCTGCGGCTGCGGCCTGACCGGCAGTCTGCTCGGCCTGCAGACCCGTCGCGCTCAGCCACGTCACATACGGAACGACGGCAGCGGTCATGGCCGCCGACGCCGGCCCGAGCCAGCCGTCGCTGATTAACGTCGAGATCACCGAGTCGTATGCCGTTGCGGTCAAACGCAATTCGGAAGCGACTCCGTCCCAGGCCGCCATGGCGGCAAGCAGCGGAGCCGAGCCGGGCCCGGAATACATGCGCAGCGAATTGATCTCAGGTGGGAGTACTCCAAAATCCAATATCGGCACCTCCTTTCACCAACCGTGGTCGCGTTGTCGGCGGCGGCAGCCGCATGCAAGCGGAACCGATCACCCGCGGTGGTCTCCCTCCTGTCATCCAGCGGCTGGCGGGCGCCCCATGATCGTCGGCCGGAATCCGTAACGTGGTGGATTGCCGAAGTTGTTGCCCCCGTACATAGCCGGCATACCCGGGACGCCGGGCATACCCGCGGCGGCAGCCTGCGGAGCAACGGCGGTACTGGTCCACCCGCCGCCCGGGTCAGCCGTCCCGGCGTGGTTCACCACCGACGTCGCCGCTATCCAGCTCTGCGGAACCGACATCCGTCCCACCAGTGCCGCTTGATTCGTTCCAGCCGTAACCCCGCCGCGGGTAGCGAACGAGGCCTCGGCGACATCCATCAACGGGGGGAGGTTGGTGGGATTGGCCGGAGAATTCGCCGGTATCCAGGAAGCGTTCCCCTCGCCGGAACCCATCGGCGGTATCGCCTGCTGCTGCGCCCCGAGGGCCACCGCGTTGATATCCGCCAAACCTGCGAACGCCGCGGGGGCCACGATGGCGGGGCTGGTGTATCCGGCCGACACGAATCCGTTCACCAACGATGAATTCAGGAAGATCCCGTAAGGGTTTCCGTCGTTGCCGTCCAAGAAATTCAGCAGGTCAGCGAGCAGTCCGGCGCCCGGGATGTCCTCGATCCCGGCCGCCGGCGCCGAAAGGCCTTGCAGGGTCGACGGAACCGAGGACATCAGCTGCGGGAGCTGCGATTGAGCGGTGCCCGCCGCGGCACCGGCCGCCTGCGTCACCGCGGTCGCCTGTCCGGCCTGCCCAGCCGGATCGGTGACCTGTGGTGGGGCGCTGAAGGGCGTCAGCGTCGAGGCGGCCGCCGAATTGGTGGCATAGCCGTACATCGCCGCCGCGTCCTGGGCCCACATCTCGCCGTAGGCGGCCTCATTCGCCGCGATGGCTGCCGTGTTCTGCCCGATCAGATTAGTGGCCACCAGAGTTTGCAACTCGGCCCGGTTGGCGGCGACGACCGGTGGCGGCACCGTCATGGCGTATGCCGATTCGAATGCTCCGGCCGCGGCTGCCGCCTGCGTAGCGGCCTCTTCAGCCTTCACCCCGGTCAGGGTCATCCACGTCAGGTAGGGCGTGATGGCCGTCAACATAGCCTCCGACGCCGGTCCGCGCCAACCTTCGTCAGTCAGTATCGCGACCACGGTGTCGTAGGCGGCGGCCGTCGACTGCAGTTCTGTGGCCAACCGCTCCCATGCCGAAACCGCGGCCAGCATCGGTGCCGACCCGGGACCGGAGTACATGCGCAGCGAGTTGACTTCCGGAGGTAATGCGCCAAAATCCATCGCCACCATCTCCTCAACCGATCACGATGATCAGATGAATAGCGGAATGCATTGCAGCACAGGCTGGTTGAGATAAAGACATCGGACTTCTCCTAGTGAGACAGTCCGACCCAGCTACGGGGCTTGGCCGCTGCGGTGGTGTCGGGGTGCTGCCGTCAACACGGGTGCCGTGGCACCGCGCGTCCGGATCGTTGCGCCAGCCGATTTCGACGACGGGAAAGCGCCGTGACCGGATCGGGAAGAATGGTCATCGAATTCGTACAGACGTTGCCAATTGAATAAGTGCGGCCCCACCTCCCGTCACCGTCGGGCACACGGGAGCGCGACCGTGCCAGGTGCGCCTGCCCTCTCGCCTAGCTCAAGTTGCACACAGCGTATCGGGCCGAAGCCGCGGTGGCAGGGCAATGGACACAACCCATTCGGCGTGCCGCGCCGGGTCGCGCCGGCCGGCCGGTGGGATGCGGTCCGACCGAGGCGTTACTTGTTCTTGCGCTCCTCCGCTACCGCGGCGCTGAGTCCTTCGGCAAGGTCCTCGCGGGTGAGCTCACGGAAGCGGCGCAGCTGGGTCTCGCTGAATTCGGTGAAGTCGCTGTTGAGCACCGCGTCCAGGTCCTCGTCGTCGAGGCGGAAGCTACGGTGGTCGCGGGCCTTCTCCACGACATTGCGGACGAAGCCGGCGTTGCCGAGCATGTCGATGCCGCGGATCAGGTCGCCGTCCTCGGAGTAGGTCTCGTCGTTGTAGAACTTGGTGTAGGAGGGCAATAGCACCGTGGCCTCATTCTCGGTGATGACGTCCTCGTTCTCCCTGCCCATCAGCACGGTCAACGCGACCAGTTCCTCGGGCGTATAGCTGAAGAACTCGATCACGGTCGAAAAGCGCCGTCGCAGACCCTGATTCACTTCGAGCATCTTTTCCATCGCCTTGGCGTATCCGGCGCCGAACACCACCAACTCGTCGCGATGGTTCTCCATGTAGAGCAGCAGGGTATTGATGATCGCGTTGCCGTACGGGTCGCCCTGCTGGTAGCCCTTTTCATGCAGGGTGTGCATCTCATCGAAGAACACCGCGCCACCGAGTGCGCCTTCGAGCATCTCCTCGGCGTTCTTCTCGGCATCGGCCATGTAGCGGCCGAGTAGCTTGGTGCGGCTGGTTTCCACCACCAGGGGCTTGCGCAGCACGGTCAGGCCGCACAACTGCTTAGCGAACGCCCGCGCGACAGAGGTCTTGCCGGTCCCGGGCGGCCCCAGCAACAAGGTGTGACGGGATGTCAACGGCACGGGAAGACCCATTTTGGCGCGCGCCAGGTTCACCTTGGTCGTCGACTTGATCAGCTTGATTTCGCGCTTGGCCTGCTCCATGCCGAGCATCGCATTGAGCTCGGCGTCGCCTTCGGCCAGATATTTCGCGGCTTCCACGGCATGGCGGGCAGCCTCGGTCTGCGCCCGCGATGGCGCGCTGTCCGGATCCCAAGGGTCCGTGCGCGCCTCGATCGTCTCCGGGTCGGTCAGCACAAGCCGGAAGTTAGGGTTGTCCAGAGCCTCGCGGGCCGGGGTGAACTTGGCGTCGCGTGAGTACACGCGGCGCAATAGTTCGACGGCTTCCTCCTCACGCCCGACATGCCGCAGGCACATGCCCTGGGTGTACAAGGCGATGTTGGCCGCACCCGGCACCCGGTCGCCCTCGATGGCGTCCTGGCCACGTCGGAAGGCCTCCTCGAACACTCCCAGCGACGCCAGCGCGGTGGTGGCCATCGCGGCCCCCGCCGCCTTGAGCTCGGGATGCCGCCACGGGGTCGCCTCGGGGAACTGCGCGAGCACGTCCGGCCAGCGCTTGGTGCGGAAGTAGAGCACTCCGCGCACATAGGTCACCAGTTCGGCGTCAAACGGGTGTCTGGGTTCGGCCGAGTCCAGCAGCTCGGCGGCCTCCCGGTAGCGCTTGTTCTCGGCGAGCACCGCGGCGTACGCGCAGGCCAGCGAATCGACGCTGGTGACGGCCAGACGCAGGAACAGGCCGTCGGACACCTCGGGCCGGAACTGCAGGTCGGTGACGCCGAGCCGGCGGGTCTCCCACCCGAACGTCCTTACCGCCGCCCAGGCGCCGGCAAGGACCTCGATGCTCTGGTCACCGGCCAGGATTCGCGCCAGCCAGGCGTCGCACATGCCGGGGTCGAGCTTGGTGGCAGTGGTGAACATCTGCGCCGCGACCTGCGGGTTATGGCTCGGCTGCAGTCCATTGACCGAGATGCCCGAGGCCAGGAGTCCGGCGACCATGGCGTTTCTGGCATCTTCCGCGGCTGACTGCCCGCGGGTCATTGTGCTGCTGAGCTGGTTGCCCGCTCCGGCTCGTGCGTCACCGGCAACTCCAGCTCGTCGTGATCACGCAGGTCGCGGCTCGGTACGACCAGCGGTGGACGCGACGAGGGCGCAGGCAGGCTGGCCCGCACTGCCGCCAGCTGGCGTCCGGTGAGGCGATTGAGCCCTGACGTCAGATCCTTGGGCAGCCGAGACTCACTGTGGTAGCGCACGAAGGCCGACAATTGCGGCCGGCCGGCCCGCGTCTTCAATCGCATGGTGAGAACAGTAGCGCCCACCTCTGGGGCGTCCGACAGCCACAGGCTTTCCAGGGATTCTGTGTCGATGTCGGTGGGCGTCACCCAGAAACTGGTGACGAATCCATTGAAGTGCTTCAGGTGGCGCCACCCGGGCCGGCTCCAAGTCGGTTCCAGATCGGCCAGCACGGCGGAATCCACCTCCGCCAGCTCGTCGGCCGTCAACGGACGGGCCGCGCACGTCTGCCCGTCCAAGTCTTGGACCAGCCGCTCGGTGGCGGCGACCAGCGTCGCCGCCAACGAATCACGACACACCACGGCGGCCACGTTTCGTTGCGGGTTCATCCGCAGCACCAGCCAGGTGCGGCGCCGGTTGCCGGCGGGACGATCGCCGGCGCCCTCGTTCGCCTCCCAGCCCTCCGGCTGCCACTCTTCCAGCGACGCGGAGGCGCGGGCGGCTGCGGCGCCACCACGCACCTGCACCGACACGATGTCAATGCAGTCCAGGTGAATATCGAACTGGCGCAACCCGTCAGCCACAGCCGCCACCGGCAGATACGGCGCCGATGCGCCGCCAACGGTGCGGTGACGATGACGGCCCGACGGGTCGCTGTCGCCCCCGTCCACCTCCACCACGGCGACCAGTTGACCGCGGTACTCGCGTACCCCCACCGTGTCACGGCCGAACCGACGCTTGAAGTCGATGGCCGGGGTGCAGCCGGCTCCCAGGGCGGTACCGGGGTCGGCGGACCAATCCCACAGCCAGGCCGCCACTCCCGAGGCCACTGTGATGCCGTGGTAACTGACGATCGACAACAGTGTCACCAGCACCGCGATGCCGACGCCGATCCACCACGCCACTCTGCCCTCGCCCTGCCAGGAATCGGGTGCGTGGCTGGCCAATATCAGGATGAGCACGTCCACCAGGAACACCGCAGTCAGCCGCGGCCAGGACAACGCCAACCCGAACTTGCGCTGGGCCTTCATCGTTGTTTCCGCGATCGTCGCATCAATGACGCTGTACCGAACACTGCTCCGCCTATCAGTAATGCCGCAGCCAGGCCCCCGGTGGCCACCCACACCGGCGCCATGTTGCGCGGGGCGGGCGGCTTCGGCAGCGACAGCGGCGCCGAAAGTTGTTTAGGTGCCTGGGCGGGCCCTTGCGGGACATCCCATGTCAATGCCGCCACCGGGTCGACCACACCGTAACCGACCTGGTTGTCGACGCCACGTGCGGGCGGCCTGGCCGTGTGAATCAACCGGTGCATGACCTGGTATGCAGACAGTTCCGGGAACTTGGCACGCACGAGTGCGGCCACCCCGAGACGATCGCGGTCGCGAAACTGGTGCCCGCGGGAACCAGCAGCGTGTTGTCCGGACCGTCGATCGCGTTGACCAAGCCGTCGTCGCGGGGCGAGAGCCCCATGACGTCGGTACCAGGTGCGGAGATCGACACCCACGGCCCGGCGATGCTCATCTGTGACAACGGCTGGCCGCTGGTGTCGACGGCCCCGACCGTGAGCACGTAGTCACTGAACCACGACGGTGTCACCACAGTGCTGACGGCGTTCCAGGCGCGTGGGTCGTTGGGCGACAACGGGTCGAAGATGGTGTTCTGCTTGCAGTCCTTCTTGCTGCTGTCCCCAGCCGCGGCCACGATCAGCGCGTTCTTGTCGACCGCGGCATAGTGCACCGCGGCGCCCAGGGTCCGTTGGTCGACTACGTTGCGCGCGCTCATGCAGGTCACGTCGGAGATGTTGATTACCGAGGCTCCCATGTTGGCCGCATGCACGATCGCGCGCGCCATCGTCTCGACGCTGTCGATCTTGGCCACCGTCTGGGGGTCCTCGTCGCCGGTATAGGCGTCTTTGAGACCGAACGCCTGGCTGGACTGCCGGATCGAGATCACCTCGACGTCGGGCGCGATCCCGCTGAACGCGTCCGGCGGTGCCGCATTGGGACTCGGCGGCGGAGGCGGTGGCGGGGTCGACGACGAAGACGTGGCCGACGTTGAGGAAGTCGGGCTGGGTGACGTCGAGGTGGTCGACGGAGCAAGCGGGTACGGGACGCGCGGGTGGTCGACCGGATGCACCTTGCCGCCCCCCGCGTAGCCGGGGATCGTCACGGTTCCGCCGCCGCGGTTGGCCGACGGGGCCTGACCGGGGCCGGGCGCCGGGCCGGGCCCAGCCCCTTCCGACTGCGAGGGCGGCGCCGGAATCACTGTGATGGTCGGGCCGGGTACCGGCGAGAGGGTGACCGTCTGTGGTGGTGGCGGCTTCTCGGTGGTCGGAATGGTGACCGGCCGGCGCGGTGACGCTGGCGGAGGCGACGCACCGTTGGCGGGCGCTCCGGCGATCATCGAGGCCACCAAGGTGCCATGGGCGTCACAGTCAGACAGGCCGTCGCCCCCGGCCATCACATAGTCGCCACCCGGAATCAGGCGCGGCAACCTCGGGTGCGGGGTCACGCCCGTGTCGATGACGGCGACCTTGACGCCTTCGCCGCGGCCGAACTGCCATGCCTCGTTGAGGTTCAGCATCTCCATGTATTTCGGTGGCACCTTGAAGTCGGTGCCGGGCAGCACCCCGACCTCCGTGCAGTAGGAGTTCTGCTTCATGGGCGCGATCGGCCCGGGCGGGCTGTCAGGAGGAAGCGCCCCCGGATCAATCTGCGGAGGCGCAATCGCATATGCAGGTGGCATTCCGGCGAGCGCGCCGGAGGTCAGCAGCATCGCGGCAACGGTCGTGCTTATCGCACGACCGCGCCGCGAGCGGCTGCTACCGGTATCGGATCGCTGCATAGACATTCATCAACCACAATGCCAGCGGGAAGATCGGCATGAGGCATAGGTACTCGAGCCATTCCACGAACTTGCGGAACAGCGGGCTGTACACGGTGTTGGGCACGACGGCCGCAGCGGTCAGACCCGCGGCCGGCAGCGCCACCAGGATGGCTGCGGCGATCGACACCGACAGCGGTGAGGACAGCACCAGCGCGTAACGCACCAGCACCGCCGCGACGATCAGCACCGCGGTGGCGGCCAGGGTGATCGACTGCCAGCGGTCCACGTACGACCGGCCGCGCAGCAGCAGGAACCCGGCGGTGAAGCCCACCAGGAGCAGTGGCAACCACCGCTCGTGGGTGTGCGGGTTGGACAGCGCGGTCAGGCAGATGACCATCAACACGCCGAGCCCCACCAGCAGACCACTCAGGAACGAACGTGCCCGTTCGGCCTGCAGCAGCACGTCGCGCACTGACGCCGGGCCCTCGAGGGTCGGCGGGCCGCCCTCGGAGCGCACCACGGTGGTCGGCAGGTCCGGCCGGGCCTCGAACACCCAACGGCTGGTCGCGGACGGGAAGACCGGCAGCCGGATGCCGGCGAGCCGCCGGGACAGCGCCGGGGCGGCGTGGTAGAGGATCACGCTGGCCAGCACCAGGCAGGAAAGCAAGGTCACGGCACTGGTGGCGGCCACCATCCTGGCCAGGCTGGCGATGGTCGCGAGTCCGGCAATGGTCACGATCGCGGTGTACACCGCGAGCCGGCGACCGGTGAAGCGCAGCGCCAACGCCGCCGCCACGGCCAGTACGCCGAAGCCCAACACGGCTTGTGGCGACCCGACCGGGCCGGGCGGCGCCGAGGCGGCCGCCACCGTGACCGGAACCAGTCCGCTCATCAGCATGATGTCGGCGACCCGGCGGTCCGCGTCGGTCTTGGCGCGCATCAGCAGCATCACCGACACGGTCAACACGAGGGCACCGACGATCGCGGTGAAGATCGTGGTCAGCCAGGTGTTGTGGTGCCAACGCCACCAGCCGAGCACACCGGAGGCCAGCACCACGCCCGACGCCACCATCGTCGCGCCGACCTGCAGGGCGACGATCGGGTCGATCGAGGCGAACCTCTTGCTGAGGTTGGCCGAAACCGCGGTCGAGATGTGCTCGATGACCTGCGATCGGTGCTCGGTGTCGGCGATGAACCGGATCCACAGCCGGTCGCCGTCGTAGACGTCCTGTTCGGTCAGCGACTGGGTGGCACGCAGCGGCGTGCCGTCGACCAGGCACAGCGCCCACCGCCCACGCCCGCTGGACTCCAGAGGGGTCTCCCCCAGTTCCCGGAGCCGCCCGTTGATCACCTTCAGAAGTGGGTCGGTCATCACCGAGACGGGGGCGTTGGCGTCCAGCAGAACGCCGATCTGGACACCCTCGCCGGCCATGATCCCGACGACCACAGCCCGGGGCGAGGAAACGCCCTCAATGTCAGTCTGTGGCGCATCAGCTACTGCGGTCATCGTCCTGCACCCCCTGCCCTAACGAATGAATAGGTTGTCGATCGCGTGGGCGGCTTTGCCGGTGCGCTGACCGGGGCGGCTGCGACTTTGCAGCCCGGATAGCGCTGCGGCTGGACTGACTCCGATTTCATTTGCCTCGCCTCGCGGTTATTGGTTGTGGTTGACGTAGTGCGATTTAGTTTGCAGCCCGTTCCAGAGCAGTATGCCGTGTTGACATCTTGCTCGCATTTTATGTTCAAAAATGTTGTTACACTGCGCGTTTGGTAACGGCGCTGTTAAACCCTGCTGTGTGATTTCCACTCGCCGTAGGGCAAAGTGTCCAAAACCGTCTTGACCCCGACCTGCACCAGCTGTGGGGTGGCTGGGCAGATAGCCAGCCACGCTTCGCCGGAACCGGCCGTCCTGGCCTGTTGGTAGAGCGCGATGCGACCGCCGGACCCGTCCTTGAGAGACAGGACGGAGGCGCTGGGGCCTTTGGCGTCGTCTCGGTACTGGCGCGCGTACACCGCAACCTCGGCCGCGGGGTCGGACAATGCCTGACCCAGCGCGGCGACCGTGGAGGCGCTGATGCCCATGCGTCGCAGGTCTCCACCGGAAAAGACGTTGAAGCCCGACTCCTGCCACGACTTGGTGGCCTCGAGCATCTCTTCCAGGGGCACGTTGACGGCGTTGATGGCCGCCGGATCCGCGTGATGAATCGACTCGAGGCCGTCGATCACCAGTGCGGCGATCGAGGCGCTGTCCGAGACGACGACGTCGTCGACGGTGATGTCGTTGCCGACCCGCACGGCCGAGACCCAGTGGTTGGCGCGGCGGGCCAATACCACGCGGAACTCGTTGTCGGGGATGTCGCGTGAACCGGGAGGCTGGTTCTCGTCGTCGACCACGCCGTAGAGCAGCTTGCCGCGGGACAACAGCGCAACGACCTCGATGTCCGGCGCGGCGAGCACCTTCATCCGGGCGGCTACCTGCTCGTTGACCTCGTCGCCGACGACAATGCCCTGTTCGCGCATCACCGCCATGCCCGGATGCTCGTTGAGCCAGTCATTGTTGTCGGTGGATACGTACGGCCGGCACCTCAACTCCGGCGCGACGTGCCGGATATCCAGCAACGCCTGAAGCATCCAAAAGCCGTCAACGTTGACGGTGATGTCGGTGCGGGTGCTCTGTTGATCCATCCCTACCTCAACGGTCGTTATTCCATTCGAACTTCCAGTTAACTGCAGGACACGGCAGCACACCAGTAATTGGTGTGCTGCCGCGCCTGAAGTTCGGTTTTAGGCCCAGCTGGAGCCGACGGCGCTGTCGGTCTGCGCCATGTTGCTGCCGGCTGACTGAACCTTTTGGCCGTGGGCGTTGGCCTGCTCGTAGATCACCTGGAAGTTGCGGCCCAACTGGGCGATGAACTCCTGGCAAGCCACCGAACCGGCGCCGCCCCAGAAGTCACCGGCAGCCAGCACATCGCGAACGATGGCCTGGTGCTCGGCCTCCAAGTTGGCGGCCTGCGCGCGGATGAGAGCGCCGTGGGCATCCACATCCCCGAATTGGTAATTAATGGTCATATCGGTGTTCTCCTATCGTGCGAAAGCGTACGCAGCCAGTGCTTCGAAAGCTGTGGTGGCTAGCTGCTGAGGATCTGCTGGGAAGCCTGCTCTTGCTGCTCGTAGTTGTTCGCGTCGCGGACGAGTCCGTCGCGCACGCCGTGCAGCATGTTCACGATGTTGCGGAACGCCGTGTTCATCTGACCCATGGTGTCCAGCGAGGTGGCCGAGGCCAGACCGCTCCAGCCGGCGCCGGAGATGTTCTGCGCGGACGCCCACATACGACGGGCCTCGTCCTCAACGGTCTGGGCGTGCGTCTCGAAACGGCCCGCCATGTCCCGCATTGCGTGCGGGTCGGTCATGAAACGTGAAGTCACCTGATTTCTCCTTAGCTAGTTACTGCTCGAATCTGCTTTGTCAGGACGCGATGGCCGATCGGCTACACGCGGACGTATCCGCCGACCGGTAGTACTGCGAATGTCTCCTTTCGGTCAGCCGGCGGCCACCGGGTGCTTCACGGTCGGAAAGGTGTCGAACCCGGACAACGGCGTCCAGGTTGACGGCGAATGCAGGTGATCAGTGAGCGATGGCCCCGACCGGCCGTCGCACCCCGAAATCACCGCCTGATGGGACGTCGCGGTGGAACTCACGTCCGCCGCTGTCCGTCCCGAAATCTCAGTGTGTCAAATTGTCGTTCAGCCGGCGGCGGCCGCGTTCGCCGCCTCGGTGGCAGCGTACGAACCGGAACTGGTCGACAGGGTGTTGACGAACATCTCGTGAATCGCCGCGGCTTGAGCACTGACGGCCTGGTACATCTGGGCGTGCGCGGCGAACTGCGCCGCGGTCAGTGCCGAGACCTCGTCCGCTGCGGCAGGAACCACCCCTGTGGTCGGTGCCGCGGCTGCTGCGTTCTGAGCGCTCATCGTGGTGCCGATACCCTGCAGGTTTCCGGCGGCAGCCGCCAAAGCCTCCGGCTGTGTGGTCACGAACGACATGCTGTTCCTCCCTAATTTCAATGCCAGCAACCGCTCCCTGGACGAGAGTAGATGACTGCGCGGCGTCAGGTAGCCCGCGACGCCGCCTGGTTGAGATTTGTTCACTAGACGGCAATACGGACTGACCTCTCGTAACGACACAGTAACAGCGCCTGACCTGCTTCGGAGGGCAGTCGCGGCAGTCTGCGGCAACTCTCCCGCGGTCACCGCGCGAGAGACGCTGGCCTGGCGTTTCTCGGGATCCTGTTCTCAGGAGGCGCGCAACTCCGCTTTGTGGCGCGGGCAGTAGGCGTCGATGGCCGCGCCGACGAAGAAGCCGGAGTGGTACGCGGGCATATTGCTGCTGTTCAGTACGTCGTTGGCAACGTCGTTGGGTGACATGCCGTTGTCGAGTTTGACGCAGACGAAGTGTCCGGCCTCGATCGCGTGGGCGCTGGATATGTGGTCGATGATGCCTTCGGAGCGCAGCGCGGCCAGGAACTTGTCGTCGATCGTGTCGGCGTGGGCCGGCGGCAACGTCAGAGCGCCCAACACCGCGCCCAGCGCCCCAGCCGTGACAAGACGAGCCGCGCGAATATGCGCTTTCATTCCCCTGCTCCCGGATGTGGTGATGTGCCGACCCAGCCGAACTCGATCGGCGAAGGGCGGCTTTCGGTAAGCAATTTTCGCGAGTGTGGATCCGCAATTCCAGTTGAGCGCGCAGTTATACACATGCTATTTACCCACTGGCCACTTGGCGGTCGGACAGGCGGCCGTTCGCGCCCCTGGCGGCCGGTGCGCATCGGCGTTGATTGCCTTCCGAATTCCCGAAGTATCGGGACCACATCGCCGTTCACGATCAGGACGGACGGATGCCACCGACCGTTAATTTTCGGCGGACAGCAATTCCAGTAGTGTCTTTCGTTGCGGTGACATCCTCGGGAAGAATGCTCGATCGATGGTAACTGGAATCCAATTCGATTGTCCGAATCAGAGGAACTGAATTGCGACTCGACCGACCTGGCGCCATTTCCATCGCTGCCGCGATGGTCCTAACGCTGTCCGGATGTGGCGGTGCAGACAACGTGAGCGCGCCGAACTCAGCGGCCGGGAGCTCGCCCGCCAAGGTGGATTGTGGAGGAAAAAGCACCCTGACAGCCAGTGGGTCGACCGCCCAGGCGAACGCTATGAGCCGGTTCGTGAGCATATTCGAGCGCGCTTGCCCGGGGCAGCGGATCGACTACACGGCCAACGGGTCCGGTGCCGGGATCCGTGAATTCATCGGACGACAGACCGATTTCGGCGGCTCCGATTCACCGTTGAACCCGAGCGAGTACGCCGGCGCCGAGCAACGGTGTGGTTCGCCGGCGTGGAACCTGCCGGTGGTGTTCGGACCGATAGCCGTCACTTATCACGTCGACGGGGTTTCGACGTTGACGCTCGATGGGCCGACCGCAGCCAAGATCTTCAACGGCACCATCACCAATTGGAACGATCCGGCGATCGCGGCGTTGAACAGCTCGGCCAGGCTGCCCGCCGAACCCATCCGAGTGGTGTACCGCAGCGACGATTCCGGAACGTCGGACAACTTCCAGCGTTATCTGGACACCGCTTCGGGCGGTGCCTGGGGCAAAGGGGCCGCCAGGCAATTCAAGGGTGGTGTCGGCGAAGGCGCCGAGGGCAACGACGGCACCGCCGCGGCGGTGGGGCGTACCGAAGGGACGATCAGTTACAACGAGTGGTCGTTCGCTCAGACGCAACATCTGGACATGGCCCGAATCATCACTTCGGCGGGTGGGGATCCGGTGGCGATCAGCTCCGACTCGGTTGCCAGAACCATCGCCTCGGCCGGAATCGTGAACGAGGGCAACGACCTGGTACTCGACACGATCTCCTTCTATAGGCCAAGCCAGCCCGGTTCATATCCGATCGTGTTGGCGACATATGAGGTCGTCTGCTCGAAATATCCCGATGCCCAGCAGGGCACCGCTGTCCGGGCATTTCTGCAGAGCACCATCGGATCGGGGCAGACCGGCTTGGCGGACCACGGCTACATCCCGATTCCGGACGCGTTCCGCGCGCGATTGTCCACCGCGGTGAACGCCATCTCGTGAAAGCGAAGTCGCCTCAGCCGACCGGCAGCTGGCGAGGCATGACGGTGGGTTTGAACCCGTAACGCGGAGCCGCGCCCGCCCCGCGACCGTTTCCCGCGCCACCCACCGGCATGCCGCCCAACACATTGCCGGTTCCGGCGGACTCGCCGGCGGTGATCGGCTCACTGATCATCTGCACCGCGGGGCGAACGGTCGGCACCGTCGTCGCACCGGGCCACGACGATGGCACGGCGAGGTGGCCGATGTGGGCACCGTTGCCCAGGCCGGCGGCCACCTGTCCGCCGGCACCGAGAGCCGCGCTGACCGGGGGCACCGGGACGGCGGCCGCCGCGGCCGGCGCCACGGTGTTCAAAAGACCCGCCGACTTGGCCATCTGAACGGCGAAGTTGCCCATACCGACGCTGAAGTACGGCAGACCCTCGGTGTTGTAGAAGAAGCTGGCATAGTTCGAGTAACCCTGCATGAACGTGCCGAGGTTGTTGGGCAGCGTGGTCTGCCCGGTCAGCAGGAACCAGATCTCGGTGAGTATCGGGAACTGGGTTGCGGTCTGGGTCAGAAGTTGCTGTGTCCCGGCCGGCGTGGCCAGCAGTCCCAGCTGACCGGTGACCTGATTGAAAAAACTCTGCAGCGACTCCTGGATGGACGCCGCCGGGGCAGCCTGGGCCGCGGCTACCGCCGCGCTCTGGGTAGTCGTGCCGGCCGAGTTGGCGATACTCGGGGCGGCGGTGAACGATTCCAGCTTCGACGCCAGCGCAGAGGACGACGCATACCTGTACATCGTCACGGAGTTCTGCGCCCACATCTCCGCGTACTGGGCTTCCAGCTGCGCGATCACGCCATTGTTCAACCCGAACAGGTTGGTCTGCAACGCTTCGGCCAGATTGGCGCGGTTGGCCGCCACCAGTGGCGGAGGCACAACCGAGGCAAATGCGGTCTCGAAGGCGGCCGCGGCGGACCGAGACTGGATGGCGGCGCGTTCGGCCTGCTCGGCGGTGGCCGTCAGCCAATCCACGTACGGCTGCGCGGCTTGCGCCATCGTTGCCGAAGCCGGACCCAGCCACTCTTCGCCGGCCAGCTGGCCGAGCACCGTTTCATAGCCTTGCGCTGTCGAGGTGAGGTCGGCGGCCAACGCGTTCCAGGCCGACGCCGCTGCCATGAAAGATGCCGCTCCTGGACCGGAATACATCATCGCCGAGGTGGCCTCGGGCGGTAGCGCGGCGAAATCGGTTGCCATGTCGCGACTCCTCAATAATGTTGTAATTAAACATAATTCAACCGGCCGATGGTGGTCGGGTGAGCACGGTGTAACGCAGTCCATAGCGCACGCCCAGGTTGCCCGCACGCTGGCCGTCGCGCGTTCCGGACGAGAATCCGCGCAGTGCGGCGTTGACTCCGTTGACGGTGCCGGGGTCGCCGGGCGAGGGCGAGAGGTGGGTGGCCACCGTGACTGCCGGGGCGGGTTCGGTGGCACCGGGCACACCGGTCCAGCCCACCGGAACGGAAAGCCCGCCGACCTTCGCGGACGAGGCGATACTGGCTGACAGTCCTGCCCCGCTATGGTAATTCCAGCCGCCGGCGCCCAGGGCGGCGAATTGCGGCGTCGGATACCAGGCGCCACCGGAACCCGCCGTCGTGCCGAGTCCGTCCTGCAGCTGTTGTCCGATCGACCAGCCGAAGTTGGCGAGGCCGACCCCGAAGTACGCCTGCAGCGTTTGCCTGATCGCGGTGTACATACCGGGATAGAGGCCCGCCCAGTTGTTAGCGGGCGTCGGCAACCACCCGAGCATCGGAACGGTGGCAACCGGGGTGTCGGTGATGATGACCACGTCGGACGTCGCCGCCGCCGGTGCTGCCATGAACTGGTGTCCGAACTGCTGCAGTGCCGCCGCCGAGAGCAGTTGTGGAATCGTTGGCGTGGTGCTCTGCGGGACGATTCCGCCGATGCGGGGTCGGTGGTCCTCGGCGGTTCGGAAAACCGACCCAAGTCGGTGGCCAGCGCCGACGCTGCAGCATATCCGTACATCGCGGCCGCGTCCTGAGCCCACATTTCGAGGTAGTCGGCTTCGGTCGCCGCGATCGCCGGGGTGTTCTGCCCGAAGAAGTTGGTCGCGATCAGAGTCATCAACAGGACTCGATTGGCCGCGATCACCGGCGGTGGCACCGTCAGGGTGAACGCGGTTTCGTAGGCCGCCGCCGCCGCACGGGCCTGGACGCCCGCGCTCTCTGCCTGCACGGCGGTCGCGCTGAGCCAGTTCACATAGGGTGCCACCGCGGCGAGCATCGACTGGGACGCCGGACCTATCCACGGTGAGCTGGTCAGCTCGGTGATGATCGAGGCGTAGTCTGTTGCAGCCGAGCTCAACTCGCCGGCGATGCCGTCCCAGGCCGAAGCCGCGGCCAGCATGGGGCCCGGTCCAGGGCCGCTGTACATGCGACTGGAATTGATCTCAGGCGGCAATGCCCCGAAGTCGAACAACACCCCTCCTGGCGATTGGCGTCGCTGTCAAGCGGAGCAGCCGCAATGCTGCTGCGCGCGAAAAATGTTCCAACTCCGCGAGCGCGAGCTCGCGTCGTCGGGCTTCCGCACACAGTTGAAATCTAAAGGGATGGTTGGGGTTCTGGGTTGATCGATGCCAACTATTCACTACTCGCCATCATCCGTTAACTCAGAGTTCAGGGTTCAGTTCTCAGAAACAGTGAGCGCCATTTCTGGGCAGGAGGCGACACCGTCGCGCACCAGCGCCTCGTCTTCGGGTGCCACCTGGTGTTCTTCGACCATCGAGTAGCCGGATTCGTCGATCGGAAACAGATCCGGGTCGACCGCATAACACTGGGCATGCCCAACACATTTCGACCGATCGAGCCGGACCTTCACCGTGGTGTCCTTTCTGAAAGCACACCTGCGCAGGTGCGCAGCAGGGTTCAAGAGTAGCTAGATTGCCTTCCGCTCCGCCGGGCAACGTTCTGATCGAGCGTTCAGCGCGGAATGGTGTTTCGCGTCGGGCTGACTTGCTCGCGGAAAGCCGAGCCGCACAAGTCGCCCACTATCGACGCGGATAGGCACCGGTCGAGATCTCCGACTTCGGCTCCCAGTCTCACGATGGGGCGATCTCCAGCTTGTGGCGCGGGCAATAAGCGTCAATACTGGCGCCGACGAAGAAGCCCGCATGAAACGCCGGCATGCTGCTGCTGTTCAACACCTCGCTCGCCACATCGGTGGGTGACCTGCCGTTGTCGAGTTCGAAACAGACAAGACGACCGGCTTCGATCGCGTGATTACTCGAGACATGGTCCATGATGCCCTGGGACCTCAACTCGGCCAGGAATCTGTCGTCGGTCGTGTCGGCGTGGCCGGTCGCGGCTCCCACCAGGTTCATCACGGCGGACAACACAATGGTCACCAAGGCGCGCGCGATCACTGTTTCATCCGAATTCGGACGAAACGAACGGCCGGCTTTCCGCACCAGGAGGCCACCTCCGGAGCCGCCGGGCCACCCTGTCCCATACCAGAATCTCTGTCCCACAATATTGTTCGGGAGATGCCACCGAGCTTTTGGCCGAGTAGCGGCCAGGTGCAGACCAGCAGAACCCCGATGACTTGCGACGTAGTCATCATCGCCACGATGAATCGCGAGCAGACCACCGCCGGAGCCGATTTCGGAAACGACCGCGGCGCCCCGGGGCGGTCGAGCACCCAAGGACCCCGGCGCCACAGATCAGTCCGGGCCCACGCCACGGTCATCACCCGCACCCGCCCGTGGCACGGTCGAAGACCTGAGTGCAGTACCTTGGCACACCCAGGCATAGCCGGCCGTGCTGCCGTGCGATCCCCGTCTGCGACGGCTGCTGCGACCGATGCAGCAGGCAGATCCCGGACCAATCCGCCACCGCTGTCACTCTCCGATCCCACTGCGTCTGGTGCTTTGGAGCCGACAGAGCGACGGGGATGGTCCGTAATGGCCACACAAGTGCCTCACCGCCTAGTCAGCCGACCGGCAGTCGACGCGGCATGACGGTGGGTTTGATTCCGTACCTGGGTACCGAGCCCGCTCCTCTGCTGGTGCCGCCCGCGGTCACCGGTAGGCCGCTGAGCAGACTTTCGTTCACGGCCGGCTCCCCTGCGCTGTAGGGCTCACTGATCATCTCCACGGCTGGGCGCACCGTCATTGCCGCTGTCGAGGCCCCGGGCCACGAAGACGGAACTGCCAGGTTTCCGATATGCGCTCCCTCGCCCATACCGGCCGCTAACTGGCCGCCGGCGGCACCGAGCGCCCCGGCAGCCGGGGCCGCCGGAAGTGCATGTGCCGCAGTCGAAGCCGGGGTATTCAGCCAGCCGGCCGACTTTGCGATCTGGACAGCGAAATTGCTCATGCCGACGCTGAAGTAGGGCAGCCCTTCAGTGGTATAGAAGACACTCGCATAGCTGCCGTAACCCTGCATGAAGGTGCCCAGATTGCTGGGCAGTGTGGTCTGCCCGGTCAACAAGAACCAGCTCTGGGACAGGAGGGGCAAGCCGGCCTCCCATTGCTCGATCAGCCGCTGCGTACCGCCGGGTGCGGCGAGAAGTCGCAGTTGGCTGGTGATCTGATCGAAGAACCGTGCCAGCGAGTCCTGAATCGAGGCCGCGGGGTTGACCTGGGCTGAGGTGACCGCCGCGGCCTGGCTGGTGGCGCCTGCCGGGTTGGTGACCGAAGGAGCCGCCGCGAAGGGTTCGAATGTGCTCGCCGCCGCCGACGCCGCCGCGTAGCGGTACATCGCCGCGGCGTTCTGCGCCCACATCTCTGCATACTGCGTTTCCAACTGTGCGATCACGCCGCTATTGAGGCCGAGAACGTTGCTCGCCAGCGCTTGCGCCAGTGCGACGCGATTGGCCCCGACCAATGGCGGCGGGACGATCGCTGCAAACGCCGTCTCGAAAGCCGCTGCGGCCGAACGCGCTTGGGTGCCGGCGTGCTCGGCGAGCGCGGCGGTCGCCGTCATCCAGGCCACGTACGGCTGCACGGTAGCCGCCATCGCCGCTGACGACAGGCCCAGCCACTCCTCCCCCACCAGTTGGGTAAGCACCAGGTCGTAGCTGCGCGCGGTCGATGTGAGTTCATCGGCCAGTGTGCTCCACGCCGCAGCCGCGGCCACAAACGACGTCGCTCCCGGGCCGGAATACATCATCGCTGAGGTGATTTCGGGTGGAAGTGCCCCAAGATCAATCACGCCGGGCTCCTCGGCCGGCGGTTACGCAGACCCGGCGTGTCGATGTGCGCGGTCCCAGACGACATTCGTTTTCCTCCTCGGTGAGCAGCCTGTTCAACGCTTCTCAGGACCTTGTTGCTGCGACATGGCGTCATCCTGCCGACGGAGGGCGACTGAGCACCGTGTACCGCAGTCCGTACCGGACACCGGTGTTGTCCGCGCGTCTAGCCCCGCTCGTTTCGACCGGGAATCCACGCACTGCAGCGTCCATCCCGCGAGCGGAATCGGTGTGGCCGTTGGGAGCGATGATGTCTTTGGCGATGCTGTGGTGGTGGACTTCGGGGGCTTCCACCCAACTCGGGGGCACGGACATCCCGCCGATCTTGGCCGACGACCCCATACCCGCCGATACGCCCGCTTGCCAGTGGTGTTGCCAACCGCCGGCACCCAACGCCGCGTATTGCGGTGTCGGGTACCACGCCCCGCCCGAACCCGCTGTGGTGCCCAGACCGGGGAACAGCTGCTGTCCTATTGCCGAACCGAAATAGGCGATGCCTACCGAGTAATAGGCCTGCAGCGCTTGTTTGAGCACCGAGTACATCCCGGGATACAGTCCTGCCCAATTGTTTTCCGGCGTCGGCAACCACCCGAGCACCGGCAGATCGCCGATCGGCGTGTCGACGGCGAAAAGCACGTCCGGGGGTGCTGCGTCGGCTGGTGGCGCCGCGAACAGCCGGGCTGCCTGCGGTCGGGCCGCCGTGGCGAGCAGCTGGGGAATCGTGGCCTGCATGCTCTGCGCCGAACTGCGCACTGACGCGGCAGGAGCTGCAGCCGCATCGGTGATCTGCGGGGGTGGAGAAAACCCCGCCAACTCCGTTGCCCGTGCACAGGAGGCTGCGTAGCCATACATCGCGGCTGCGTCCTGGGCCCACATCTCGAGGTAATCCGCCTCCGTGGCCGCCAGCGCCGGGGCGTTCTGGCCGAAGAAGTTGGTCGCGATCAATGTCATCAGGAGGACCCGGTTGGCCGCGATCACCGGCGGGGGCACCACGAGGGTGAACACCATCTCGTACGCGGCCACCGCGGCGGCCGCCTGGCTCGCCGTGATCTCGGCCTCGGCGGCGGTGGTGTTGAGCCAGTCGATGTATGGAGACACCGCGCAGAGCATCGCGCACGCGGACACGCCTAGCCATTGAGAGCTGGTCAACTCGGAAATGATGGACGCGTAACCTGTTGCAGTCAAAGATAATTCAGCTGCAAGCTGATCCCAGGCCGCAGCAGCCGCGAGCATCGGGCCCGGACCCGGGCCGCTGTAGATGCGGCCCGAGTTGATCTCAGGCGGCAGCATCCCGAAGTCGAACAATCCGACACCTGACCTGACTATGACTCGTGTCGTGCCCTTGGTGCCGCAGCCAACCGGCGACGAGGAACACCGCCACTTCCCTTGATTTGGGTCCGCCGCTGGTGTGGGCCCCCTCGGGTGTCGTCGGCATCGGCGTCGACATTGGCATGACGGACCGTACGCCCTGCGGTGCCGTTGCCAACGGCCTCGCCGAAACGCCCCACCCTCGGGCTGAAACCACGCTGGTTCGAATGGAATGAGTGATGCCGCAACCGCGTTCGCGCGCCCGGTGGCTGGTCCGGGTCCGGTTCAACTCCGATGCCGCTATTGCCGACGACGCGAGCGGCCCGCTGCCAACCGCCATCGACCTACCTCCCGCGACGACGCCGTAACCGACGCTCGCCGAACCACAGGTCCGGTCGACGGAAAGCGGCGATGGTCATAGTTCGACGTTATGGATCTACACAGCGATCCGTCCAGCACAAGTTTACGAATAAATACTTGCGATTTGTGCAAATTTATCTCGGTCTGCAGATCCCGAAATGCCGTCTGGCCTTCCAGGTCCTGCCCACCGGCGCCTGCCTCGTTGGCTTACTGTGCAGGTTTCTCCAAAGCATGTGGCACCGCAGCCCCGCGAATATCATCAATAGCCCAGCGCGACAGTAATTTCCGAGATCAACCGGCAGAATCCGACGTGATTGCCCGGGTGGTCGGATCTCGCTTGGTCGCGCGTTCGGGGCAACGGCAATCAGAACTTTCAACGCGCAGGCGGCTGCGCCGGGAGGCTACGATCTCGTTTCATGAGCGCTCTGGGTGGAAGCCGAACAGCCGAGTTTCACTTACCGAGGCTCGAATACTCGTCGCTGCCGCTGACCGAAGACCGGGGGGCTGGATGGCGGACCCTGCGCGACGCCGGCCCGGTGGTGTTCATGAACGGCTCCTACTATCTGACGCGACGCGAGGACGTGCTCGCGGCGTTGCGCAATCCTGAGATCTTCTCCTCACGCCTGCTGCAACCACCGACCAATCCCCTTCCGGTGCTACCGCTTTCATTCGATCCACCCGAACACACCCGTTACCGCAGAATCCTGCAGCCGTACTTCAGTCCGCACGGACTCAGCGAGTCGCGTCCGGTACTTCAGCGTCATGCCGCCGAGATGATCGCCGAGTTGGCCGGCCGGGGTCAGTGCGAGGCGATGACCGACTTCGCGCGCCTGTACCCCTTCCAGGTGTTCCTGGACCTCTACGGGCTACCGCTGGCCGATCGAGATCTGCTCATCGGGTGGAAGGACTCGATCGTCGGCGACAAGGCCTTCCTCACCATGGCCGAAGCGCAGCAGGGCCAGCTCGAACTACTCGAGTACCTGACCGATGCGATCGGGCAGCGCCGCCGTCGGCCGGGATCGGACATGTTGTCCCGGATCATGACCGGGCCGGGAGATTTCTCGGATCTCGAACTGCTCGGCATGAGCCACCTGCTGATTCTGGCGGGGCTCGACACGGTCACCGCGGCCATCGGGTTCGCCTTGCTGGAGCTGGCGCGCACACCGCAACTGCGCGCGGAACTCGTCGACGATCTCCGGCAGACCCGGGTCTTCATCGAGGAAATCGTGCGGCTGGAGCCCTCAGCGCCGGTGGCCCCCCGCATCACGACCGACTTTGTCAACGTCGGGGGGATGACGCTGCCGCCGGGGTCACAGGTGCGGCTGTGTCTGGCGGCCATCAACCGCGACGGCAGTGACGCGACCTCCACCGATGACCCGGTACTGGACGGAAAAGTGCACCGCCACTGGGGTTTCGGCGGCGGGCCGCACCGCTGCCTAGGGTCTCATCTGGCCAGAATGGAACTGACCGTGATCGTCGCTGAGTGGCTCAGGCAGATTCCCGATTTCGAGCTTCCGGATGGATACCGGCCCGAAATCGCCTTTCCGTCAAAGACGTTCGCCCTGACGGCGCTGCCGCTGCGCCTGGGCTAACCGCCGAACGGCGGCATACGCCCAACAGCTTTCCGGTGGCCTCCGGCGAGGCGCTGATGGTGTCGATCGGAATCGGCGCCGCGTGATTGACGGGCCGGACCGGGCGTCGCGATCTCGGGCGGCACCGAGGGTTTGCCGACCGCGGCGGCTTGTCCTAGACCCGTCGCCGACGAAGCCGCCGCAAAAGAGCGATGTTTCCCGCGGGATCGGCCACCGAGCGGCGCACTCAAACGCGATGTGTCCGCTGCCGGCGAAACGCCGCCGCGTCGGAGCGATCCCAGCGGACTGGAGCTCGACACCGACGCGGCAGGCGTTGTTGCGGCTACGACCTGACTTGACCTACTTGCGCACCTCGGTGGCCGCAACCTGGACGAACACGCCCGTGTCCTCGGCCATCAGCAGGCCTCGACCACGGGGCAGCGGACCGCCCTTCATCTTGCCGCGGATGAAGCCCTCGTCCGGGTCGGCGTCCATGACCAACAGCGGAGCGTTCGCCTGGTGCAGGGCACGTAACATCGGGTCGCTGCCTGCCGATGACCAGCCACCGAATGTGCGGGTGACGATCACGTGCAGCCCCACATCGGCGGCCCGGTTCACGAACGGAACCACCTTGTGCAGCGGCGAATCGAAGCCCGGCGGAAGCTGCTGGATGTCGTCCACGATCAGGAAGATCTCCGGACCACTCCACCATGACCGCGACAACAGCTCCTCGGCGGACAGTCCGGGCGGCGGCTCGCGCCCCGCCAGGGCAGCCGACAGCTCGCCCATCATGGCGACCACACCGTCGAGGTTGTAGGCGAACTTCTCCATGTAGTCGGAACCCATCGCGGTGAGCAGCTGACGGCGCGGGTCGATGAGCCACACCTGCGCCGACGGCCGTCCTGGCGGAGGCGGCGGCGCGCTGGTGGAGCCAGGCGCATACAGCCGTCCGATTTCGGACATGATCGTGGCCAGCGTCGTGGTACGCCCACATTCGCGCCGGCCGGTGACCATCAGGTGCGAGTTCTCGGCGAAATTGAGGTAAACCGGCTGCAGGTCCAATTCCGAGATCGCCCAGGCGATTCCGCCGGCGCCGACACCCTGACGAGTGTCGCGCGCCGCCAGTTCGCGCACCTGCTCGACGCCGAACCGCGCCGGCAGGCGCCGCACCGGAGGCGCCGCCGCGGTGGTGAGCCGGCTGACCGCGGCGACAACGCTGTCGCACTCGAAGACGTTGTTGGGCGTGCTGGCCAATGCCGGCCGTGCCACCAGGGTGTGCAGGCCGGCCTGCGGGTCGCTGTCCAACCGCACGTAGTTGACCGCCACCATGCCACGCCCGGGCTTGACCGGGACGTCCTTGGCGAAACGGCTGCGCACCAGTTTGGCGTCTTCCACTGCGGCCAAACGCAGTTCGACGCGCGAACCGAACCCGCTTCGCACCGGCGGCCGCAGCTCCGATTCACGGTCGGCGGTGACGATGACGTGCACACCGAACGAGGGACCCTGGTTGATGATCAGGTTGACCTGGTCGATCAACACCTCGTTCTCCTCGGCCAGCGCCCGGTAGTTGTCGATCACCAGGAACACGTCACCGAAGCCGTCGTTGGGCACCGGCCCGGCTTCTCCGCCGAACTTGCGCCGGCGGAACATCTCCATCGACGCGATGCCGTATTCGAGGAAGCTGCGCTTGCGCTCGCGCACCAGCGCCAGCAGTTCGGCCACCGTGCGGCGTACACCGTAGGGATCGGTGGGACCGGCAACCTCGCCGACGTGCGGCAGCTGCGCCACCGTCGTCAACGCGGTGCTGCTGTACGCCAGGCAGTAGAACTGCACCTGTTCGGGCGTGTGGGTGAGCGCCGCGGAGCAGATTAAGGTCTGCAACGCGGTGGTCTTGCCGGACCCACCGGCACCCAGGATCAGCACGTTGGCACCGGGACCGGAGGTGTCCACCGTCCACGGCGGCTGGTCGTGCTTGAACGGACGGTCGATGATCCCGATCGGGAACACCAGGTTGCGGGCTGAGCCGTAGTCCTTGTTCCAGGGGTGGCCGAGGAAACGGTTGACCAGCTCGTCGATCGCGACCGGCTCGGTCAGCGGCGGCTGCCACAAGCGGTATGGCTCGAAATTGATCCGGCGGAGCTGGTCGATGATCACGGTACCGACCTTCGGCGTCCGGATCGCTTCCTCTTCCTCCTCAACCTCGCCGCCGCCGACGTCGACCACTTCGCCGTTTGCGTAACTCGCGATCGCATCGACGCTCGGGCCTCCGACGCTCACTTCCATCGGCGTGAAGGAGTTGGTGAACAGTTGCGGGCGAACGTAGTCGATGGTGTTCACCAGCACCGGCGCTTCCTCCCCGTCGACAGAGGAGATACGCAGATAGTCTCGCCACAGGAACTCGGCCTGGAACCGGATGATGTCCTCAAGGCTCTTGCGGAAGTAGCCCAGACCGGCCTGGGCCGGCAGGTTCACCGCGTTAGGCACACCGGCCGCCTGCGCGGCGCCGGCGGTGCGAGCCTTGAGCACCAGCCGGTAACCCATGTTCTCCATGAGCTTCTCGGCGCGGCTCTCGATGGTCTGCGACGCCATCATCAGGTGAATCCAGTAGGCACGACCCTGGCGGCCGATCGAGTCGAGCACGTCGACGGCGGTCGGCATGATGCGGAACCACTCGTAGAACTCGTCGATGACGACCACCAGCATCGGCAACGGTGCCATGTCCTGCCCGCGTGCCCGCATCCTGGCCCGGACCGAGTTGTACTCCTTGGCATCGTCCACACCGGCGCTGTCGCAAATCGCTTTGCGGCGCGCGATCTCACCCCACAGCGCGTCCAGGAAGCGCTCCATCAGCGCCTGGTCTTCTTCGAGGTCGGTGATGATGCGCGAGACGTGCGGGACCCCGGCGAACGGCTTGACCGCGGACCCACCCTTGAGGTCGGCCAGGACGAACTGCAGCTCCTCCGGCGGGTGGCCGAGCATCAGCGACTCGATCACGGTCCGCACCAGCGTCGACTTACCGGAACCGGTGGTGCCCGACATGACGCCGTGCGGGCCGTCCCCGCCTTCGTCCAGGGACTTCATGTCCAGGAACAGCAATTCGCCGTTGTCGGAGCGGTTACCGAACGGCACGCGCAGCCGCGAACGGCCCATCGTGTCGGTGCGGCTCCCCCACAGGTCTTCGAAGTCGATGTCCGCCGGGTCGCTGATCCCGTAGTAGGACAGGATGTCGCGGGCACCGATGTGCGCGACCCGCTGGCCGATCTCCTCGTAGGCCTCCGCGAGGCGCCACTGCGCCAGCTTCTGCGCGAACTCTTCGGCTTCAGCGGTGGTCATCTGGTCGGTCAGCGCGAAGAACCACGCCTTGTCGTCGATGACCATCCAGGTGTCGCGGTCGCGGGGCAGCGCCTCGATCACACCGATGTTGTCGAAGGTCAGCTTGCGTTCGGGGACATTCGTCCACATCTCGGACCCGGTCAGGTCGAAGAACGTCACGCCGTCGACGCCTTCGGCGCTGATCACGTACTCCCACTGCGGGTCGTCGACGTCGGCGATGATCACGTGGTGCGGCGTGGGGGTCTGCGCCGACGAGCTGGCGTGCCGGGGCGTGAACGACCCGCGGCCGGCGAACAGTTCGGCCTGCTCCGCCGCGAACTCGCGCACCGAGCTGTAGACCATGCGGGCGCTGCCCGCGGCGTCGGTGCGCCGGGAGTCACCGAAGTGTGGCAACCACTTCACCCAGTCCCACTCGTCGAGGTCGGAACTGACGACGATCATCCGGATGTGGTCGGGACCGTGGGAGAAGGCCAGCTGACAGATGATGGCCCGCATCAGTCCCAGCACCTGCGTGCGATCGCCCATGAGTGCATACCAGGGCTCCACCAGTACCGAGATCATCTTCGGCAAGTTGTAGACGACGCTCTGGTAGCGGCCGAACTCCTGCAGCGCCTTGCCGGTCACCGGCTCCAACTCGATGTCGGTGGGCATGTTCTGCGGCTCGCCCCAGGTCACCTCGGGTCGCGTCATGCCGACGCCGACCCGGACGACACCGAAGTTGAGATCCTTGCCGTCCGGCTTGCGTTCCCACATCCGCTGTGAACCCACGGCGGCCGCAAGGGTGTTCGGCGCCGGGTGGAACCACCGGTAGTTGGCGTCCATGCTGTCGGCCGACTCCTGCGCGGTCTCGCGCAGCATGTCCAGCATCAGCATGAACTGGGCGCGCATAGCGTCCAGTTTCGGCCGGCTCATCTGCTGCTGACCGCCGCCGACGCCGCGGAACATCATCAGCATCATGCCGCCGACCATGAAAATCGGGAAGATCGAGCCGACGCCGCCGAAGACGTGTGAACCGCTGGCGAACGTCATGGCGACCATGCCGCCCAGCAGACCGATCACCACGACGCCGACCACGATCAGCCACCAGGGCTTGCCCTCTGGCGGCGGAATGCTCAACGGAGTCGGCAGGACGATGTTCTCCGGCTTGATTACCGGAGGCTTCTCCGGTGTAGGCCGCGCGAATCCACGTTTCACTTCGGTACCACCAACTCTGCAGGGGTCATGTCCATCGGGAGCGTGTCGTGCTCGACGAGGGCGTCGGCACGAGACAAGGTCGGACCTTGCGGCAACAACCGCAGCGCCACCCACGGCGCCATGCTGGGTTGCAGCGTCAAACCGAGCGCGTCGCGGGCTTCCTTGGTGTCATCGACTCCGAAGCGCGCGCCGGCGTTGGTCAGCCACCACAGTGACTCTGCGGTTTGGGCGCCCGGGTTGTTGCCCGTGACTGCCACGAAATTCGCGTAGTTGGGGCCGAAGTAGACCTGGTCGGCCTCGCGACCGGTGACGTCTGCTTTGACCAGGCTGACCACATTCTTCATTTCGCTGGATTTGATCGGGATGGTCGGACCGGAGACCACCTGGACGCGGGCCCGGTTCTCTCCGTTGGTCCGCTCCCACCACCAGCAGGTCGAGGGGTTCTCCCTGATGTCCAGCACGTTCAACGGGTCGTTCGGATACGCCGACAGGTCCAACCGGTTGACCACCGGCATCTTGGCCAACGCGGACGGTTCCACGGTCACCGGTTTGGTGTTGCCGGGGCGCCCCGCGTTCTGCAGGATCTGGGCGACCAGCGGCGGCAGGGTCTGGACGCCGTCCTCCAACACCAGCGAATACTGTTGCGGCCCACTGATCTGCGGCGTCACCAGGATGGTGCCGACCGGGCCAGGTGCGCCCTGAAAGGTCGCCGGGGCGCCCGCTTTGGGCACTTCTGGAACCAGCAGCTCAGGTCCGACGGGCAACGCGTCGTACAGCGCGTGGCTCATCGGGCGCGCCTGGCTGACCTGCTCCGGCGTCAGGCCCAGCGGCAACAACACAGCGCGGTCGGTGCCGTCGATCTTCGACCGGCGCCCCTCGCGGATGACCCAGGTGTTGCCGCCGTAGCTCAGCACCACGGCGTCCGATCCGTTGAGGATCCGGCGGTGGCCGCTCATGTCCGGGGTGCCGTCGATGACGGTCACCGTGACTCCCGCGGGCGACGGCATGCCCGACGGGCCCGACGTGCCGCCGACGGTGTCACACACCAGCCACGACGAGGTGGACGGACTCTTCGGCGCGAACTCGGTGGGAGCCCCGGGGATGCCGACCAGCGGCCCGTGCGGCATGTTGGCGATCTGGCTTCCCTTGACCAGGTGCGGATTGTCGGGCCGCCCAGTGATCAGCCGGGCGGACGCGAGGTTCAGCGCCGGGTAGAGGCGGTCCCCCACCTTGACGTACAGCGCACCGGAGTCACGGTCGGCGATGATCGGGGATTCGTTGATCTGACCGGCCGGGCTCAGGAAGGAGTACAGCAGGGCGCCCAGGCAGATGACCAGAGAAGCGGAAACCGACGCGATGACGGCCAAGGTCTGGCGACGGCCCGGCTCGATCTCCATCCGGACCCGCCACCGGGTCAACGCCATCGCGGTACGGCGGGCCAGGAACTGATAGCCCGTCACCTGGGTGCGCGTCGACAACCCGAGGCCGTAGCCGGACCCCCGTTGCCCGCGGCTATGTTCAGCCACGCTTGATCACCTTTCGGTCATAACGCCCGGATATGAAACGCCCGCTGATCGGGAAGCACTAAATCACATCGACAACCGTAGGGCACCTGCGCAAACATCGCCAGGCGACAAGAACCGCCTGGATCAGCGCGCTCCATCCCCCGTGGAGTCGTCGTGACTTCACTGGGCATGTTAGCTGCGAATCACCGACTAAGCGCGCTAAGTCGCTCACTGTTTACATCCGCATTCGGGTAGCCCGCTGAGCTGCGGCTCCGGGAGCGGGACGTAAGAATGTTTCTCCATGACCGAGCTTGCGCCGTCGCTTGTCGAACTCGCCCGCCGGCTCGGAATCGCCACCAGCTATCAGGACTGGAGCGGGCGGCAGGTGTCCGTCCCGGAATCCACCCTGGTCGCCGTTCTCGGCGCGCTCGGCGTCTCCGCAACTACCGAACAGGACCGAAACGCGGCCCTGCTCGCACATCTGCGCTCTTACTGGGCCCGATCGCTGCCGCCGACCATCGTCGTGCGCGCCGGGACCCAACCGCGGTTCTGGGTGCACGTGACACACGGCGCTCCGGCCGAGGTGTGGCTGCAGCTCGAGGACGGAACGGAACTCAGCGGCCCGGAAAGCGGCATTGTGCAAGTGGACAACTTCACCCCGCCGTTCGATCTGGACGGACGCCAGATCGGCGAGGCCAGCTTTCTGCTGCCGGCCGACCTGCCGCTTGGTTACCACCGCATACAGCTACGATCCGGCGAGGATCGAGCCACCGCCGCGCTGATCGTCACGCCGGACTGGCTCGGGTTGCCGGAGCGGCTCGGAACGCGCCGCGGCTGGGGATTGGCCACTCAGCTCTACAGCATGCAGTCACGGCAATCCTGGGGCATCGGCGACCTGACCGACCTCGGTGATCTCGCCCTCTGGTCGGCATGGGCGCACGGCGCCGACTACCTGCTGGTCAACCCGCTGCACGCGGCGTGCCTGCCGGGCCCCGGGGCCGGCGGCGGGCGGATTGAACCGTCGCCGTACCTGCCGACCTCGCGGCGCTTCGTCAACCCGCTCTATTTGCGGGTGGAGGCTATTGCGGAGTACGCGGACCTACCCAAGCGCGGCCGGGTCCGGGAGTTGCGCGACCGCGTGCAGCGGCGAGCCGCACGATCGGACGTCATCGATCGCGACGGCGCCTGGGCCGCCAAATGCGCGGCTCTCAAGCTCGTCTACGCGGTGCCGCGATCGGCCGGACGGGAGTTGGCCTACGCCGCCTTCCGCGCACGGGAGGGCCGCGCCCTGGACGACTTCGCCACCTGGTGCGCCCTGGCCGACAAGCACGGCAGCGATTGGTATCGGTGGCCGAAATCGGTGCGACATCCCGACGCACCGGGTGTCGCCGCCTTTGCCGCCAAGAACGCGACGGCCGTCGACTTCCACCGCTGGCTGCAGTGGCAGCTGGATGAGCAGCTCGCCGCGGCGCAATCGCAGGCCACCCGCGCCGGTATGGCGCTGGGCATCATGCATGACCTGGCCGTCGGCGTGCATCCGACCGGCGCCGACGCGTGGTCGTTGCAGGACGCGCTGGCGCTCGGAGTGACCGCCGGGGCGCCCCCGGACGAGTTCAACCAGCTGGGCCAGGACTGGTCGCAGCCGCCGTGGCGGCCAGACCGGCTCGACGAGCTGGAGTACAGCCCGTTTCGCGCGCTGATCCAGGCGGTGCTGCGGCATGCCGGCGGGGTTCGGATCGACCACATCATCGGGCTGTTCCGGTTGTGGTGGATCCCCGAGGGCCGGCCGCCGACCGAGGGCACCTACGTCAGGTACGACCATGAGGCGATGATCGGGATCGTTGCCCTGGAAGCCCGACGAGCGGGAGCCGTGGTGGTCGGTGAGGATCTGGGCACCGTCGAACCGTGGGTGCGGGACTACCTACTCTTGCGTGGCCTGTTGGGCACCTCGATTCTGTGGTTTGAGAAGGATGACGCAACGGGCGCGCCGCTGCCCGCCGAGCGCTGGCGGGAATACTGCCTGTCCTCGGTCACCACCCACGACCTGCCGCCGACGGCCGGTTACCTGGCCGGCGATCACGTCCAGTTGCGGGAATCTCTGGGTTTGTTGACCCGGCCTGCCGAGGCCGAGCAGGAGGCGGCCGCCTGCGAACGGGCTGCCTGGCTGGCGGAGTTGCGGAGGGTAGGCATGCTCGGCGACGGCGAGGAAAGCCCCGAGCAACTGATTCTGGCGTTCCACCGATACCTCGGGCGGACGCCGTCGCGGCTGTTGGGCGTGGCGCTGACCGACGCAGTCGGTGACCGGCGCACCCAGAATCAGCCGGGAACCACCGACGAGCACCCGAACTGGCGGGTTCCGCTGACCGGGCCGGATGGGCGCCCGATGCTGCTGGAAGCGGTATTTAGCGATCCCCGCGTCGCCAGGCTGCTCGACGCGGTGCGCGAGGTGACCACGCCGGCACACTCATGCTGATCGATCGGGATGCCCTCAGCGATCTGGTGCACCGGTATGCGGCTTTCGTCGATGATCGCCAGTTCGATTCGGTGGCAATGTTGTTCACCGACACCGCGGAGCTGGTGGTGGCTGACCCCCCGGCCACGATGGAGCCGGTGCACGCGCACCGGGGCCGCGACGCCATCGCGGCGGCGGTGGCCGCGGTAGCCCGGGTCGCCCGCACCGAGCATGCCATCGTCGGCGAGGTGTATGACGATGGACCGCGACCGGATCTCGCCCGTGGACGCATCACCGGCATCGCCCACCACTGGAGTCGCCGCTCGATCGGCGACGACGGGACCGAAATCGTCGATGTTGTCTGGCATCTGCGCTACGACGACAAGTACCAGCTGACCGACGCAGGTTGGCGAATCAGCCGCCGCGAACTCACCGTCAATGCGATCGAAGCGCGGCCGGTCCGCCGGATGCGACCGCCCGGATAACCCGAACCCGTTTGTTTATAGGGCATTTCGGGTAGGCGTTAAAGACTTGATTTTGGCCGTTCGGGAGCGCCGGCTATGCAATGAACCGCAGAGGAAGAGGCTGATGACCCAGACCAGGCACCTGCCTCGCGCCACGCGCGAGCTTGAGGACTTCGAAGACGCAGCCGAGCGTGGACCCGTCATTGTGGTGATGGCCGGAGTTGTCCTTGCGTTCGTGGTTTCGTTGGCGGCGTTCGCCTTTGGGCAGGTGGGTGTGGGTGTCTCGATAGCCAGCGGTGGAATGCTGGTTTTCGGCGCCGGTCTGTCGTGGCTGAGCATGGAGCGCCGGCGCGTTCGGGACGTGGAACGTGAAGCCCTACTGCATAATTCGCAGAACTGAGGTAGCGGAGTTGAGGGTCAGCGCAATTCGGCCAGGTTCTCGACGGACTTCTTGACGTCGGATCGCAGAATCCGGGCGACCAGACGTCCCACCGGCCCGCCCAGCACTCCGCCCGACAGCTCGGCACTGAGCCGGAAGTCCGACCCCCGGTCGGTCGGTGTCACAGCCATCGCGACCGTGATGCGGACTCCGCCACGGCCACGGCCCCTCAGTTCGATCGATTTCGGCTCGTCGTAGTGCGTCACTTCCCAGTAGATGACGTTGCGAAAACCCTTCACCTTGATCAGCGATGCGACACAGGTGCCCTCTTCGATCGTGGCGGGAACCTCGCTGCGCCAGCCACCGAAGATCGTCATCCATTCGTCGAATCGCGGTAGGTCCGATGCCAGCTTCCACGCGGCTTCCGGGCCCACCTCCGAGGTGGTCGAAACCTCAACCTTTGCCAACGAATCTGCTCCTCTGCACTGGGGGTCGGTGCGGTGGGGTACCCGGGTGTCCCGGGCGGGTAAACCCTGTTGCCGGTTCGCGGGCTCCGTGGTTGCCAATGTTTCTAATTTATACAGTCGCCATAGTGTAAATTTGCTGACTGTGAGTAGATCCATTGACACGGGTTCAGACCCCCGCACCGGATTGGCAATGTCGGATGGACAACTGGGGGTGGACTACGCACGCGAGGTGCACTCTGCCGACGATGTCGTCGACGTCGAGTCCTACGGTGGCGGCTTCGATCTCACCCGCCGCGCGACCGCGCCCCGATTACGGGTCGGCCGGGACAAGTGGTTCAACCTGCTGTGGCTGATACCGATCGGCTTCTTCGTGATGCTGGCCGGCGTCGCGATCGGCAAGGGCCTGCACCACATGCCGGCGGTGCAGTCGTTCATCGAACGCTATCCTGGCACCGATCCGAGTTCGGGCGCCGTCGGACGGCCGGCGTGGATCGGGTGGACCCACTTCTTCAATCTCTTCATGATGACGTTCATCATCCGTTCCGGCATTCAGATCCTCTGCGATCACCCGCGGCTCTACTTCAGCCGCAACGCCACGCCGGGCAAGGACGAGTGGCTGCGGGTGGGACCGCCGGTGCCAGACGATCCGTTGTGGACCGCCAACGCCGATACCGTTGCTCTCCCACCGCAATTCGGGCTGCCGGGATTCCGCCATTCGATCGGCTTGGCCCGGTGGTGGCATCTCGGTGTCGACGTGTTGTGGTTGATCAACGGTGCGGTCTTCTACGTGCTGCTGTTCACCACCGGACAATGGCGCCACCTCGTGCCGACCAGCTGGGATGTGTTTCCCCACGCCGCATCCGTGGCCATTCAATACGCGTCCCTGCAGTGGCCTACCGACAACGGCTGGGTCGCGTACAACGGGCTGCAATTGCTCGCCTACTTCACCACCGTATTCATTGCTGCACCCGCCGCTGTGATCACCGGACTCGGCATGTCTCCGGCACTCTCGCAACGGGTGCACTGGCTCAGCAAGAGAGTGAGTATCCAGCACGCCCGCTCTCTGCACTTCTTGGTGCTGGTGTACTTCCTGTTCTTCATCCTCACCCACGTGACGATGGTTTTCGCCACCGAAGCCCTACGCAACCTCAACCACATGTTCGCGGCGCGAGACGACAACGGCTGGGCCGGTTTCGCCGTCTTCTGCGTCGCGATGGTCATCGTGGCGATCGGATGGGTTGCCGCCACTCCGTTCACCATTCGCCACCCGCGCGTAGTGCAGCGCGTCGGGTATGCGCTGGTCGGTCCGTTCCAGCGCGCGCTGGAGCGCCTCAATCCCAAGCCCGGCGCCTTCACCGAGAAGGACATCTCGCCGTATCACTGGCGAAACGGGCGGCTGCCGGAGACGGTCGAGTATAAAGAGCTGGAAAAGAACGACTTCGCGGATTGGCGGCTGCGGGTCTACGGCCTGGTCGAGAACCCGACCGCGTTCTCCCTCGACGATCTGCGCGCACTGCCCTACCACGACCAGATCACGCAGCACTTCTGCATCCAGGCCTGGTCGGGGGTGGCCAAGTGGGGTGGCGTGTCGATGCAGACCATCATGGACATCGTCAAGCCGCGACCGGAGGCGAAGTGGGTGGTCTTCTACTCGATGGGATTGGGCGCGACTGGCGGCATTTATTACAACGCGCATCCGATCGAGCAGATGACGCACCACATGAGCATGCTCGCCTACGACATGAACGGCGAGCCGCTGCCCTACCTGCACGGCCGGCCGCTACGGCTGCGTAACGAGCTGCAGCACGGGTTCAAGCAGGTCAAGTGGATCAAAGGCATCGAGTTCGTCGCCCACTACTCCGAAATTGGCAGTGGATACGGGGGCTACAGCGAAGACCACAAGTTCTTCGGGCGCCACCAGACGCTGTGACGCGCGGACGCTGCTAACCACCCCAGGCGGCCGCCACCTGAGTGGCGACATCGATAACCTGCGCCGACTGGGATTGTGGCGAGTCGATCTCCTCGCGGACGTACTGCGCGATGAAGCGACGGATCTCCCCGTCCACACCCGCAAGGATTCGCAGTACCTCGCCGCGGATCGACTTGGACGACACGTTGACGGTGATGTCCGAAGGCCGCGGTTTGGAGACGTCCACGATGAGTAACAGCGGCTCGGCCGCCCGGGCGGTAGCTCGCAATGCTATGTCGCCGGTCACCATGAACCGCTGCTTGTCCAGCCGCAGATCCAGCAACAGGTCGATGGACAGCGGGATGTGGATGACGAAGGTGATGAGGTCGCCGAGCTTGCGGGTAACTCGGGGCTCTTGAATCTTGACCTTCGCGCTGACCTTGGCAATCCCGCCGGGACCCTGGGCAATGGGTTCCATGGCAAACTCGCTGCCGGCGATATCGCTCAATGCGGCGGCCACCCGGTCCGGTGTTACGGCAACCTCGAAAAATCTGCGGCCGAACTCTTCGTAGCTGAGGAACTCGTGGTTTTCCATAAGGTTTATACGGTCTCATGCCGCCCGCCGGATGGGCCGCTGATCCCCCCGAGTCGCCAGAAATTCGGCCCGCCCCGCCCCCCTGAAGTGTGATCTGCGCCACCGTGGCGTGGGTTGTGAAGAACGCCACAAGCGGGCGCTTCGATTCGGTGTGTCGGGCGGCGGCCTGCCAGGCTTGACGTCATTGGAGGTGTTAGTTCTCATGCGCGCGCACGAAAACTCTGAGCAGCGCTCGGTCGTCACGCGGATCGCGGCGCTGCTGACCTGGCTGGGTGGCGGACACGCAGGCGAGCTCGGGGAACGCCACGAGCGGTCCACCCACGCCGTCGCGGGAGCGGTGGTGGTGCTCGGCGCCGTGCTCGCGTGGCTGGTCGCCGCCCTGGCGGTCACGTCCGCGGTTGCCACGGCCCCGATCTGGGTCGTTGTTTCGGCGACCCTCGTTTTCGGCCTGCTGATCGGAGCGGTCACCCGTGGCGTCGCCGGTGGTCCGGCTCGCGGTTGGTCCGGCACGGCAGGTCGTGCGGCGGTGGCGGTCGCCGTCGGTGTGGTCGTCGGCGAGCTCGCCGCCCTCGTACTGTTCTCGGGGTCCATCGATCGCCGCCTCGACGAGCGTGCGCTGCGCACGGCTGACTCGGCCCCGGCCGTCGCCCAGGCAGCGGCGTCTCTGCAGCAGGCGCGCGCGGCGCGCAGCGCCCTGGACGGCACCGTCGACCAGGCTCGCGGACACCTGGACAACGCTCTGGTGATCGCGCGCTGCGAGTACAACCCGACTCCTGCGTGCCCGCAAACCCGAATCACCGGCGTTCCCGGTCGTGGACCTGAGACCCGGACGGCAAACGAGCTGCTCGGCGATGCGCAGCGCGAGTTGGACAGCGCGCTGGCCGCCCGCGAACGCCAGGCACCAACGCTGGACGCCGCGGTTTCCCGCAACGAGCAGGCCCTTGCCGATGCGCGGGGTGCCGTGATAGCCGATGCCGGTCGCGGCCTGGGCGCGCGCTGGGTCGCGATGAATGACCTGACCCTGGACAGCGCCGGGGCGCTGGTTTTGCGCATGCTGACGGTCGCGTTCTTTGCGCTGCTGTATCTGCTGCCCTTGATCTTGCGAACGTGGCGCGGCGAGACCACCCACGATCGCCACGCCAGCGCACGCGCAGAACGTGAACGCGCCGAGCTGGAGGCCGAGACCGCGATCGCGATCAAACGGGCCGAGGTGCGCCAGGCAGCCGAAATCATGTGGGCCGAGCACCAACTCACTCAGACGCGCCTTGCCATCGAGGCCCAGGCCGAGATCGATCGCGAACACCACCGCCGTCGGGTGGTCGAGGCGCTCGATGCCCCGGTGCACGCGTCGTCGGAACGTACCTTCGAACCAGTGGAGGAAGACATGTACCTACCGATCGCCGCCGAAGCCGAGGCCGCAAGCCGGGCGGTGGCCCAGTTGCCCGCCGCAGACCGGGACGTGCAGCCGCCGGTCATCGAGTATCTGCCGGCACCGGCCGAACCCGTTGTGGCAGCCGTCGAGCACTACGAAGCGCCGGCCACCACCGAGGTGAACGACGAGCACCGCGCGCCGCTGATTCCGTCGATCCCGGACGCGACCAAGGCGGCCGCCCGGTGGATCCGGCCGCTGGTGCCCCCGTTCGTGGCGCGGGTCATCGACAACACGACCCAGCCGCTGCGGACCGCCCGGCAGGTGTTCGAGGAGGTCGAGGAGATTGCGTTCTCGCTCAAGCGGACCCGCAAAGTGACGATGAACACCGAGAGCTCCGACGGCGGAGGCCAGCAGCAACCGCCGCAGCCGCCGCAGCAGCCCCTGCAGGCCCCGGCACCCACGGCTACCGGCCCCGGCATCCACCGGATCGATTCATCGCGTGGTCGGGCGGCTCACCCGGGTTACGACGACGACTACGCTCAGGTCCGCGGCCGCCATCAACAGCCTTCGCTCGATCAGGTATCCACACCGGACATGGCCGGGCTGTCGGTCGGGACCTCGGGTTCGGAGGGTCGGCGCGAGCTGGTCGAGCGGGAAGGGCCGCGTGAGCTTCGTGGGCCAGAAGGTCCCCGCCAACTACCGCCGGCCAAGTAGACGGCATAGCGCTAAAACGTGCGAGTCCGGCGCAGCGTAGTATCTTTCGACGTCGGCAGCGACGGGTAATTGCATACGGATTGAGAACAGGACGTGGGTCTATGGATCTCGTGACGCCAGCATTCGTAAGGCCGCAACTCGCATGAAAGTCAGCCTCTTCTTGGCGGACGCGGCCCAGGCCGATGTTCAATCGGGCAAGGTCCACACCCTCGGATTGGGCTGGCGTCAGTGTCAAACGCCCACGCCCCCATTTGCTTTGGTGATGTTTCTGGATATCGACTGGGACGAAACCAACAAGCAGCACAAGCTCACCTGCCAGTTGCTCGACACCGACGGTCAACCGGTGGTGGTGCAGGGGCCGCAGGGCCCGCAGCGGATCCTGTTCGAGGCTGCCGCCGAGGCAGGCCGCCTGCCCGGGGCGATCCACGGCACCGCGGTCCGCATGCCGCTCACCCTCAACATCCCGGCCGGGATTCCGTTGGACCCGGGAATCTACGAGTGGCGCGTCGAGGTGGACGGTTACGAACAAGCCACCGCAGTCGAGGCGTTCATCGTGTCGATGGGCGCTATCCCGTCCGCGACGCCACCGGGATGAACGGTCGCGCAAACTCGGTGTGCGGCCGCAGAGAGCGCGAAGACCGTCAGTCGCAGCTATTTCACGTCGAGGTCGAGCCGTTGCAGCCGGCGTACCAAGATGCTGGGCAACCACGGCCCGATGTCGGCTGCCTCGATGAGGGATGTCCGGCTTAGCATCAGCCGCAACGCAATCTGGGCTTCGAGTCGGGCCAGCGCGGCACCGACGCAGAAGTGTGCGCCCTTGCCGAAACTGATGTGACCTTTCCCAGCGGAGCGGTTCAGGCGGAACTCGTCGGGCTTTTCAAACTGCGCCGGATCGCGGTTGGCTGCGCCCCACAGCAGCAGCAGATGCGAGTCGGCCGGCAGTTCCACGTCTTTCAGCATTGTGTCGTTCCGTACGTGGCGGTAGTGCCCTCGGAAGGGAGCTTCATAGCGCAACGTCTCCTCGATGAAGGCACCGAGAAGCTCCGGGTTCTCCCGCAGTTGTTGCTGGATATCAGGACGTGTTGCCAGGATCATCGCCGCACTTCCCAGCAATGACGCTGTGGACTCTCCGCCGGCGGCGAACAGCGTGACCATCATGATCTGGGCGGTCAATGTGTCGAGTTCGCCTGCGGCGCAGGCACTAGCCAGCTCGCCAAGCAAGTTATCTTGGGGATCGGCTGCGGCTCTGTCGAATTGCTCGTTGATGTATCCGGTCAGTTCCATCACGGCGGCTCCGGCGGTGGCGAGCTGGGCTTGATCGACCAGCCCTTCGAGCAGTTGGGTGGCCGCGTAACCCCACTTCACCAGCTGCGCGACGTCGCGATCGGGCACGCCGATGAGCCGGGCTACCACCATCATCGGCAGCCGGTTCGCGAAAGCGCCCATCCATTCGATACCACCGTCCTGCACGCCCGCAGCCCACAGCCGGTCTGCGGTCTCGGCAGCGAACTGTTCCATAAGCCGAATTCGCTTGGCGGCCAAGTATTTCACCAGCTGCTTGCGGTGAATGGCATGTACAGGATCATCCGCGGTGGCCAGTACGTGGGTCGGTCCGCCTAGCGGGTCCATGAAGAATGGTCGAACGAACCCTTCGGCCGTATAAGTCAGCGTTGCGGTGAGGTTTGAGGAGAACTCGTCGGTACGCCGCACGGCTTCGTTGACCGCGTCCCAGCGGCACACAGCGAAGAAATCCGAGTCGGCGATGCGGTGCACCGGACCGGCAATTCGCATCCGCTCGTAAACGGGGTACGGATCCTGCAGGCACTCGGGGCTGAAGAAGGTGATCGCATCGGTAGCTACTGTCACTACGCCAGCCTTGCGGGTACGGGTCAACAAATCAACGGCATACGGCAAGTCGAGAATGTGTACGCGACGGGGTTGGCCCTTCGGCGTCTCAACGCTGCGGACGGACATGCGGAAACGCGGGAACGCAGCGGTATTTCAGTCTCACGCCTGAGACGCATGCTTGCGTGAGTTGCGATGCCCGAGCGTCCCGCGGCCTACCGGGTCATGAGTGGATGCATCTTTCGCCCCGAGCATGGCGGCACAGTCGAGTACGCCTATGAGGTTGGCCACGCGGATTGCCGTCAACCGCTGAGCGTTTGCGACGATGGCTGCCGCTGCCGCTGCCGCCGCCGAGTGCCTGACCTGGCGTCTCTGCCTATCAGCTGTGTCCCGCCGCCGAGTAATGACCGGCAGGGCATCTGCTCGTGCCGCCGCCTCGTGTGGGCGCCGTTGCGGCCTCCCTACTGGCGACGCCGGACCCGTCCCTGCGAACGTTCGTCGGAAATTGGTCTCATGAGGCCACACCGAGAAACTTTACGCACTTCCTGTTCAAGCCTTCCGCCGCACGCTCATGCTGTGCTGCAACATCTTTCACGTCCGACTGATTTGCTGACTCGCAGCACGAACGCGTCGCCCGGTGTCGCCGCCCCAAATCCAGCGCCTGGGGCTTGCGCTGTCTCCGTGCTCTGTCTGATCCCGAGACTCCTGACCCCTAGAACAGGCCCGTTGGGCCGATACTGCCACTAGTGCCGTTGCCACCGTCCATTGCCGCTTCAGCCACCCGCCAAGATTGCCGGGCTGACCGACCGCCCCGTTGGCCCCGATGGCCATCAGCGGTAGGCCGGCGAGCGCCACGGACGGGGCTTTGGCGGTGGCGTTTACTGCTCAGACGCGCTTAAGAGCGTCTGGACCGCCGCGTTCATGGCGCTGGCCGAGTTTGTAGCAGCGGCGGCGCCCAGCGCGTTGATCGTCTCAGTACTTTTATATTGGCCCGCGCTGGTAGCTAATGTGCGCACGAACTGGGCGTGGAACTCCGAGGCTTGCGCGCTGAACGTCTGATAGGTCTGTGCGTGCCGGCTGAACAGCGCTGTTGCGATTCTGGAAACCTCGTCCAGGGCCGGGGCCAGTACGCGCGTGGTGGAGGCCGCCGCGGCGAGATTCGCCTCCTCCAACGCCGAGCCGATGCCGGCGAGGTTATTGGCGGCCAGAGTGAGCAACTCCGGCTCGGCGATCACATACGACATGTCACTATCCTTTGGCTAGACAGATTCGATCGGTGCCGGAGCTGCCGAGTTTCGTGATCGGCAGCGTCGCAGCATGGCAAATAGCGCACCCAGTGCACGCTGTTCTCGATGCCCCGTGCCGACGCAACCAGGTCGCGATTGCGGTCGGTGGGGCGTGCTCGAACGGCAGGCTGCAGATCGCATAGACCACCTCGGCACTGCGCTGGCCGGTGGCGGTGATCAAGCGTTCGCGGGTGATCCGGACGATCTGTTTGGCGTAGGGGCACCCGATTCCTCCTGCAGCGGTAAGGAGCTGCAGAGTGCGTATCTCGACGCGGCCGTGGCCGCGGGAGTTGTCGGTGGCGGTCGTGGACACGTCGGCCCAGGGCAGCGCGGTGATGCGGGCGAGCAATTTCGCCTGGTTCGACTTAACGATCATCAGGTAGTGCGACTCCAAGGTGGCGCAGATCAGTGTGGCGGTGGCAGTCTGGGTGTGCATCGCATCCACGGTGACCAGCCACCGAATCCGGCGCGGCAGTAGCTTGAGAACCGCACGCACGGAGGGGATTTCGTTGCTCATCTCGGCGACGGCGAGTTGGCCGAGCACAAGTCGGGCGCGATGGGCGAACACCGAAACCAGGTGTGAGGCCGCAGCTTTCGCGCGCAGGGTACCGTGCAGTGACTTGCCGTCCGACGTGATCGGCATCAACCCGCCGGGGTCGCTGGGGCCGCGTGTGCGCTGAAGTAGGTACCCATCCTGCGGTTCAGGTCGGCAGGTCCAGCCGGGACAACACGGTGCGGAAGGTCTTCTCACTGGGTCGCCGGAACCGGACCCCCAACTGCACCAACATATCTTCCGGCGCGGTGGCCGCCCGGGTGGCGAACCCGGGGTAGCCGCGCATCCCCGCGGCGGTGGCCAGGATCGCGATCGCCAGCAGTGCCATCAACGAGTACCTTCGCCCGGCGCGGATCCCTTGGGCCGGGCACCGAGGCCAACACTTCGAGAAACTCCGACCGCATGACCTCGCTGTGCTCGCCAGGTCTCCTGCGATCGAACACCTTCGGAACCGACGACGCGGGTGATACTGAATTGGCAGGCACGGGCCCCTCCAGGTGATCGATGAGCGCAAGCAACTCCATCGTTCACGAGCTGCCCGTGCCTTCCCTCGGGCCTGAACGGCTTGTCACCTAAACCATCAGCGCAGTTCCCAGACCCGCGAGTCAACAACGCCGGAGCTCTAAACATCGCCCGCACCATCCAGACCTAGCAGCCACCAATGATCGCCGCACGAGTAGAGCGAACTGCCCAGCGCCCACTCCGTAGGCTACAACCGGATCATCAAATCACGTCGGGCGTATTGCCCTGGGCTTCCGCAACCCCGACAACCAGCGTCGCCGCGCATGGTGGACCCGCACCCGCCCTACGGCGTAAGACCCGGCCGGCACCAATGCAATTGCGAACTGCGAGGAGCTGTTTCGACCGAACCCAGCAGGTTTCGCACTGCGGCGTTCACCGCACGCGGCCCGCTCAACGGATCTGCCGCCACCGCACCCACTGCCCCCAGGGCGCTTCGCGTCGCGGCCGCGTTGGCGGCCTCGGCGCCCTGATACAAGTCCGCCGACGAAGTCAAGGTGCGCACAAATCGGCTCTGAAACGCGAGCAGCTCGCCGCTGATCTTCCGGTAAGACTGGCCCTGCGAGCTGAGGAGCGTCGCCACCGCCACCGACACTTCATCCACGCCCGGAGCTACTACCCGCATGATGTTGGCCGCCGCGGCGGCATTGGCTTCCCTCAATTCCGAGCCGATGCCGGCCAAGTCATGAGCGGCCGACGTTAAGAACTCCGGCCCTGCGATTACATACGACATGTCACCTTCCTTTTCATCAGGCTGGCTCGGGATCGTAAATCCCAAACCGAATTTTTCGAACGCAGTGTCCCCAGTGAACGCTGTGATTACCGGGGGGGTCTAGCAGTGCTTCCATTGTCAATACATTTATAGACGGGCCGAAGTCTTCAACGAGTGGAACTATCTCCTTAGGCCACCGAAGCCGGCAAGCAGGTTAGGCACAGAAAAGGGTAGGTTTGCCGTCGATACTAAGTTCAACAAGGACTGGCCGAGCCTGGAGATGTTGGTCCCGATGTTTTGGAAGCTCAAGTCTCCGATAAGACCTCCCAGATTCACGTCGAGCCCGGGAATTAAGGGGCCGGTAAGCCTGACCGAACCGATGGTAAGGGGAGGGACCGTGAAGCTGCCTAACTTGATCGGATCGATATTGAGCCCTGGCACGGTGAAGCTGGCCAACTTGATCGGATCGATATTGAGCCCTGGCACGGTGAAGCTGGCCAACTTGATCGGATCGATATTGAGCCCAGGGAGGGTGAAGTTGCCCAGTTGCAGGGGCGGAATGGTGAATTCGCCGGTTCGGATGCCCGGCAAATTGAACGGGTCAAAGCCGATCCCGCTGTTCGGCCCGCCGATAACGATGGGCGCAGTCGTGAACTTGGGGATGGTGAGGTCGCCAAGCTTGATGGGATCGATATTGAGCCCAGGGAGGGTGAAGTTGCCCAGTTGCAGGGGCGGAATGGTGAATTCGCCGGTTCGGATGCCCGGCAAATTGAACGGGTCAAAGCCGATCCCGCTGTTCGGCCCGCCGATAACGATGGGCGCAGTCGTGAACTTGGGGATGGTGAGGTCGCCAAGCTTGATGGGATCGATATTGAGCCCAGGGAGAGTGAAATTGCCCAGTTGCAGGGGCGGAATGGTGAATTCGCCGGTCCGGATGCCCGGCAAATTGAACGGGTCAAAGCCGATCCCGCTGTTCGGCCCGCCGATAACGATGGGCGCAGTCGTGAACTTGGGGATGGTGAGGTCGCCAAGCTTGATGGGATCGATATTGAGCCCAGGGAGGGTGAAGTTGCCCAGTTGCAGGGGCGGAATGGTGAATTCGCCGGTTCGGATGCCCGGCAGATCGAACGGGTCAAAGCCGATCCCGCTGTTCGGCCCGCCGATAACGATGGGCGCAGTCGTGAACTTGGGGATGGTGAGGTCGCCAAGCTTGATGGGGTCGATATTGAGCCCAGGGAGGGTGAAGTTGCCCACAGTTACGCCCTTGATATCGATGTCTGGCAGTGTGATGGGCGGAAGGCCGAACGGATCGAAACCGATGCCGCCAATCGTGAACTTGGCGATCGTGGTTGCGGGGATGGTGAAGGCGCCCAGAGTGGTTCCAGAGATGGTGAACCCTTTGAGATTTATTCCGGGCAGGTTGGCCGGGTTGACCCCAATTCCACCAATGGACATACTGGGGATCTTTACGTCTGGCAGCTTCAGGTCCTGGAAGATGGTTATCTCCCGAAGGTTGAAGGTGGCACGACCACCGTCGCTGGATCCAGATAAGAAAGTGACATTCGTGTCCCAGCGAATTCTGAGCAAAGGATTTCCTTCAAGGACATATCCGCTTGGTATCGTTGGTCCTTTTATCGTGAAGTCAGGCGTAGTGATTGCGGGTGTCGTAAAGCCGCCAGTGGAAAACGCAGGAATGCTGATGTCGGGCACAGTTATGTCGGGCAGCCTAAAGCCAGGCACAGAAATCGCAGGCGCCGTAATTTCTGGCACGCTTAACGGAGTTAGGGTAAAGCCGCCTAATACTGCACTGTTGATCTTGAAGCCGGGAATCCTGATATCCGGCAGAGTGAAACCGGGCACATTGATGTCGGGCGTGGTGATCTTAGGGAGGTCGAAAGCCGGGATCGTCAGCTCCGGAACGGTTATCGCCGGGATTACGATGCTGCCGGTGGTAAAGCCGCCCGTGAGTTGTGTCGCGGGCAATGCGATGCTTGGCACCGTCAGCGCCGGCAACCCGAAGGCCGGCACATTAATGTTGGGCGTGGTGATCGTAGGGAGGTCGAAAGCCGGGATCTTCAGCTCCGGAACGGTTATCGCCGGGATCACGATGCTGCCGGTGCTAAAGCCGCTCGTGAGTTGCGTCGCGGGCAATACCATGTTTGGCACCGTCAACGCCGGCAACCCGAAGGCCGGCACATTAATGTTGGGCGTGGTGATCGTAGGGAGGTCGAAAGCCGGGATCTTCAGCTCCGGAACGGTTATCGCCGGGATCACGATGCTGCCGGTGCTAAAGCCGCCCGTGAGTTGTGTCGCGGGCAATACGATATTTGGCACCGTCAGCGCCGGCAACCCGAAGGCCGGCACATTAATGTTGGGCGTGGTGATCGTAGGGAGGTCGAAAGCCGGGATCTTCAGCTCCGGAACGGTTATCGCCGGGATCACGATGCTGCCGGTGCTAAAGCCGCCCGTGAGTTGCGTCGCGGGCAATACGATATTTGGTACTGTTAATGCCGGCAACCCAAAGGCCGGCACATTGATGTTAGGGGTGACGATTTTGGGGAGGTCAAGAGGTGGAATATTGATCGCGGGCGTGACTATCTTGGGCAGTTCAAACGCGGGAATGTTGATATTCGGCGTAAATATGCTCGGCAAATTGACAGCTGGAAGAGCTATCGGCGGAATCGTAATCTGCGGAAGGCTGATGAATGGCGTCACCGCCGCCGCCGCGGCGGAAGCGCCCGCGTGATAGGCGACCATTGCAGATACGTCCTGGGCCCACATTTCCTCGTATGCCGCCTCGGCGGCGGCGATGGCGGGAGCGTTTTGCCCGAACAGGTTGGACATGACCAGCGACACCAAGTCAGAACGGTTGGACGCCAACGCAATCGGTGGCACGATGGCCGCCCGGACCGCCTCGAATTCGGCCGTCATAGCCTGGGCTTGTCCGGCTAGCTGCTGTGCCTGGCTCGCGGTGGCCGAAAGCAGTCCGGTATAGGGCGCCGCGGCTTCCACCATTGCTACGGCCGAAGGTCCCTGCCATGATCCGCCGAGCAGTCCTGCGGTGGTGGCGCGGAAAGATGCCGCGGCCAAATCCAGTCTTTCCGCGAGACTGGCCCAAGCGGCCGCTGCCGCCCTCAACGGCTCGGAACCGGCTCCGCCAAGTATGAGCACTGAAGTGATCTCCGGTGGCAATACCAAGAAACTCATCGCTAGCCTTCCGTCAGCTGTGTTCGGCTCGTGACTCGCCGTGACAGGTCCACAAACACGAGCGCCGAAACCGACGCCCGCCCAGCGGATCTGCCACACCCAAAGGTGAATCCGCAAATCAGCAACCCGATCAAGTGTGGTGATGGCACTACCATGACGAGCATCGAGCAGCGGGTCAATGCCACCGGAAAACTTGAACTGCAGCACCGGACCAAGTAACAATCCGTGTCTCACAGCGAAGCTCGGACCTGCAACGATCGTCTGAATATCTGTTATTTTGTCTCAACTTCAGAAAATGTCTTCTGCCTGGCTCGGTGGAAAGGACACTTCAACAGTGGTTGCTGACGACTGGCTGATTGGCGGCGAGCGCCGCGCAGCCGCCGCCGGACGTATCTACGACGCCGCGGCCAGGCTCATCGCCCACGACGGCCTTAACGGACTCGACATCGATAAACTTTGCGACGAAGTCCACTGTTCGCGCGCGACGATCTACCGCTACGTAGGCGGCAAGACCGAGATTCGCAACGCCGTCGTCCAGCGAACAGCCGAACGCATCGTCGAGTCGGTGCGCTCGGCGGTCGCCACGCTCGGCGGCTCGGAGCGACTAGTCGAGTCGATCCTGTTGACCCTGAAACAGATCCGGTCAGACCCGTTGTGCCAGCTGATGATCAGCTCGATCCGTGGAGGTACTCGCCAGGTGGCCTGGCTCGCCGACTCGTCCCTGACCGCCAAGTTCGCCACCGAGCTAGCCGGTCTCACCGATGGGGATCCTCAAGCGCCAAGGTGGGTGATTCGCGTTGTCCTAACCCTGCTGTATTGGCCTGCAGAAAGCGATGAGGCCGAACGACAACTCGTTGAGATGTTCGTCGGGCCGGCATTCGACGAAAGTCCTCGTACATCTCTACCGGAAAATGGGACGTGACCGATGCCCAGTGACGACTGGCTCGTCGGTGGAGATCGACGCGCGGCCGCCGCCGAGCGCATCTACGAAGCTGCCATCGACATGATGGCGCGCAGCGGCATCAACGAACTCGACCTCGACGAGTTGGCCAGGCGAGTTCACTGTTCCCGATCGACCATTTATCGCTACGTGGGTGGCAAAACTCAGATCCGCGACGCTGTCGTTGCCCGGGTTGCGACTCGCATCACCACTTCGGTGCGCTCTCAAGTCGAGTCAATGGTCGGAGCAGAGCGAGTCACCACCGCGATCCTGGCGACAGTGCGAGCGATCCGGTCAGAGCCCCTGTGCCGACTGATGATCGCCTCGATCCGCGGGGGCACCCGCGAGGTTGCCTGGCTCGCCCAGCTGCCATTCCTGGAGGAGTCTGCCGCCGAGCTCGCCGGGCTGCCTCGCGGCAATCCTGCGCCCGCCGAGTGGGCGGTTCGTGTCGTACTGTCGCTGATGTACTGGCCCGCCGAAAGCGACGAGGCCGAACGGCAGCTGGTGGCGAAGTTCGTCGCACCGGCCTTCACCAGACGCGATCACTCGCCTTACTCGTCTCCGAAGCTCTCGTAAAGCTCAGGCAGGAAACCGGCCAGGTGATTCATCTCCTGCGCACAATGCACCAACAAATTCCGCCCGCTGGTTTCGGCGTTGCCCAGTATCCGGGATGCGATGGGACGCACCGCTTTCGACGCCACGCCGGGTGCGTTGCGCACGGCGATGTGCGGGCCACCCATCCAGAAGCGGGACCGCATCTCCGATCCGGCCTGTGTGGAGCGGATGTGGTGAATGAACCAGCCCACATCCACCGGCGCGTCACCAGAGCCCAACCGCGCACAGACCGCCACCGCATCGTCGGTATCGGCAGGCAGACCCATCTCCCCCGGCGCAATAAATTGTATTGCGCCGCTGAGCATGCTCGACCCGATGTACTCGTTGATCATCGACCAGCGGCCGATGTAGCCTTGCCGACCGGCGTCATCGCCGTCCTTCCAGGCGGCCGACAGGTGCGCCCGCGGATGCCACAGCTTGTAGCGGCGGCTGTCACACCCGTGCCAACCGAACCACCACGACCACATGCCCGGGGTGACACCGGGCATGTCGGTGCGCACCGACACCTGATAGCTGCCGTCTTCGAGAACCCCGTAACCATTCTCGGTCTGCTGGTAGCCGTCATCGGCCACGCTAGCGGCGTCCTCCAAGGCCAGCAGTGCCATTCCGCCCTGCGGCCCGTGTTCCAGTGCGTGTACGACATGCTTTGGCAGCGGGGCCATTTCGGGCTGGAAGAATTTACCGAACGGGGTTTCCGCGTCGTTTCCCCGGTAGCCGAGGTAGAGGTCACCGGTCATCAGATTCGTCCCATCCAGCTGTTGAACAGACCATCGGGGTCATAGGCGGCGCGAGCCTTGTCCAGCCGCGCCATGGCCTCGTCGGTGGCGAATCGGGCGGGGCGCTGGCCCAGGTTCTCGTCTGCCAGTTGGATGCCGGTGGCCAGGTGCGACATCGCCGCCATGTTGGAACGTGCCCAATCGCCGTACTTCGCGTTGTCGGCAGGGTCTTTCCAGGAGCCGTAGAGAGCCAGGTAGATGTCGGCCTCAATGCTGTAGGCCATGTCCTGACGCGGAGGGCACGGGCCCCAATTCAACCACAGAAAGTGCGATGGATGCGGTGGCAGCGTCTCGAGGATGGTACGGATGCCGGGCAGCAGGTCCTCGGCCGGTGCCGATGTCCACATGTTGTCCACCGCGTAATGGTGGTCGGCCAGATAGTGGCTCATTGCGATGTCGTACCAGCTCGGCAAATCGGTCGGCATATAAGGGATTTTGACCAGGGCTTGATCGGCAACAGGGCAGGTGGCGAACAGGGCCAGAGCCTGTTGGGCCTCCTCTTCGGAGTCGGCGAATGCGGGCGAGGCGAACGAGATGACGGGTTGGTCGATTCCCATTGCCGGCTCACCGCGCGACGCCACCGCCTGCAGCTCGACTCGAGGGTCGACTTCGGCGCTGACCGAGCGGGCCCACGAGAAGACCTCGTCGGCCAGCTCGAACGGGTAGAGGTAAGCGCTGGTGCCACAGACCGCCGGGCGCGGATACAGCTTGAGATAGAACGAAGTGACGACCCCGAAGAAGCCGGGACCGGCACCGCGCGCCGCCCAATAGAGTTCGGGATGATTCTCTGCGTCGCAGTGGACTTCCTCGCCATCGGCGGTGATGACATCCAATGCGGTGACGCTTTCGCAGGCCGGCCCATATATCCGGCTGTTCCAGCCGTACCCGCCCTGCAGGAGGTAACCGCCGAGGCAGACGCCCTTGCAGTGCCCGCCCGGGAAGAAAAGGTTCTGCGCCTCCAGGTCGGCCATCAGCAGGCTGCCGCCCTTACCTGGGCCTACGACCGCGGTCATGTTGTCGGCATCGATGGATGCGTGGTCAAGGCGACTGACGTCGAGCAACACGGCACCGTCGCGGAGATGGCTGGCCGCGAAGCTGTGCCCACCGGATTTGATGTTCACCTTGTGGCCGTTCGACCGCGCGTAGGCCAGGGCGGCCTTGATGTCGTCGGCGTCGACGGCCTGAACGATCACCTCGGGATAGCGGTCTGGCACCCCCTGATGCCATACGCTGTCGCGGCGGGCGGGTTCGTACCCGTCCTCGCCACGGAAGTAGTGTCGCCCGGCAGGTAGCGCGCTCATCTGGAACTCCCTTGATCCCTATTTCGGTTCTTCACAGTCCGCTATGCGGCACACTATAGTGGAAGTGTGGGGCAAACGGAACGGACTTCGACGACAAATCGCGACGAGGGAATCCAGGTGCTACGGCGTGCAGCAGCAGCCTTGGACGAGATCGCCGCCGAGCCGGGTCATCTACGTCTCGTCGATCTCGGTGAGCGACTCGGGCTGGCAAAGTCGACCGTCCGGCGGCTACTTGTCGGCCTGGTCGAGGTCGGACTGGTCAGTGTGGACTCGAACGGCCGGTTCTCCCTGGGTGATCGGTTACTCGGCTTCGGCAGCGCGACTGGTGCGCACATCGCTGCTATATTCCGGCCAACCATCGAGAAGGTGTCGGCCGCCACCGATGGCGAGACCGTGGACCTGTCGGTGTTACGGGGGCAGCGAATGTGGTTCGTCGACCAGATCGAGTCGTCGCACCGCTTGCGCGCGGTGTCGGCGGTCGGAGTTCGCTTCCCGCTGGCCGGGACCGCGAACGGCAAGGCGGCGCTCGCCGCACTCGACGATGCCGACACACAGGCCGCGTTGGCCCGGATGCCTCCGCAATTGGCAGATGCACTGCGCCCCGAGATTGCCGAAATCCGTTCTACCGGTATCGCTTTCGACCGCGACGAACACACCCCCGGAATTTCGGCCGCTGCCATCGCGCGACGATCGGTGGGAGACAACGTGATCGCCATCTCGGTGCCCACCCCGACCGAACGGTTCGCCGAAAAGCAGGACCAGATCGTCGCCGCCCTGCGCGATGCGGCCGAGTCGACGGCCTGGACGCGCTGACCCTACACCTGACTCGCGATCGGCCGCGGTACTTCCCTTTACCGCGGCGCCCCGGTGGTCCGACGATGCCGATCAGCGCGAGGATGCGGTGGAATCGGCGAAGAGCTCGCCCCATTCATGCCGCGCCGCTGACTGCGCTTCGATGAAACTGGGCGTCTCCTCCCCTTCACCAGCCAGGTGCACCAGTGCCCAGGCCATCGCATACACCGGGACGCGGTGACGTTGCGCGGCGCCGTGCAACTCATCGAAGGCCATTCCGGACCGGCATCGGCGCAGGCCGATGAGAATGCCACGTGCGGTGTCGAGAAGGCGCCCTGAGTTCGAATCAGAGGGAATCTGGGTAGGAGCCCAGCTTGCCGTCATACCTTTCCTACCTCCTACCGGTACATCCACCGGCGAAAGGCTTGCAGGTTAAAAGATCTCGCCGGAGGCGCGCCACATTCGGCACACCGTGCCATGATTTGCGGGTCGGCGCGATTACGCCAGAGTGCCGCCTATTTCGATATCCACCTGTAAGGGTGCTGAGACCGGTCAGTCGGCCAGCGCCAGCACTTCGTCGAAGCCGGCGACCAGGGCTGCGTGGAAAACGTCGTGGTCGGGGATCGCCGCCGTGTCGACGTTGACGCCCAGCGCGCAGACATCCACATAGGACAACAGCGTGACGTTCACCGATGAGCCGATGGTCGGGCCGAAAGCGTACTGAGCACGCACCGCCGCACCCCCGAGAAACACCGGTACCGGAATGCCGGGCACGTCGCTGGTGAGGAAATCGACATGGCGCAGCACCGATCCGATGTACCACCGCGGCATCAGGTTGAGCACGCCGGCAATCAATTGGGTGTGCGGCAGCGACCTTTCGTTGCGAACCGCGCCGACCCGGCCGTGGATCTCCTTGATCCGGCGCGCCGGATCGGCCTCACCAACCGGCACGTCGAAGCGCATCAGTGTGATCTTGTTGCCGCCCATGTCATCGGTCTCGGTGCGCAAGCTGATCGGCATCGTCAGGTGCAGATCGCCCACCGCGACGCCGTGCTTCTCGTGGTAGATCCGCAACCCACCCGCGACACCGGCAACGAACGCGTCGTTCAGGGCGCCGCCGCAGCGGTGCGCAGCCTTCCGCAATTCGGTCCGCGACACTTCGTGCACGGCGAGACGGCGGATCAGACTGCGCTGGGTGATCAACGGCGAGCCGGTCCGGCTCAGCGGCCGCACCGTGCGGTAGACCGACGCGGCGTTGGCCGCTGCCGACCGCGCCGTAGCGATGGGCCGCCGGATGCCGTCATATATCAGGCGCGGCGCCCGCCTGGCCGTGCCCATCAATGCCTTTCCGAACAGAGAACTGTTGTAGCGCAACGTATCCCGATATGCGTCCAGCCACGAGGAGGCGGCGACCTGCGGCTCATCAGGTAGCGGCTCGTGCGGATACAACTCTGCGGAGAGGTCGAACAGATTCATCGCGATCTGAATGCCGCCCACCCCGTCGGTAAGGGCGTGGTGGAACTTGCAGATTACAGCCGCGCCACCGTCGCCCAACCCCTCGACCAACGTCGTCTCCCACAGCGCCCGGGCCCGGTCGAAGTCCTGCATCTCGGCCAGACGGGCCATTTCGAGGACATCGTCGAGCGATCCGGATCCGGAGACCGCCGTGCGCCGCATGTGGTAGTCGAGGTCGAAGTCCGGGTCGTGTTCCCAGCGAGGCGGGGCCGGTGGCGGGGATTCCACCACGCGCTGACGGAACATCGGCAGCTTTCGGCTGATCAGGTCGAACCGATCCCGCACCTCGCTCCAGTCCGGACTTCGATCCAGCAGCACCACGCTGACCACCGTCGACCGCAGCCGCGGATCGCTTTCCATCGCCCACGTGAAGGCATCGCTGTTGCGCAAGAATTCAGTCATGTTCGCTCCCGGACGTAAACCTACGGCCGGCAACGTCCACGCGTCAGCACCATATTGGCAGCCAATGACTTTGGTCCCCACAGATGAGGCCGTTCGTCAATCCCCGCGGTGTCAGGTGCCGAGCACCCGCCGGGTGTAGTCGTTGCGAAAGACGCGGTCGGGGTCGAGGCGGTCGCGGACCGCGATGAATCGATCCCAGTCCGGGTAGCGCTCACGCAGGGTGCCGGCGGTCTGGTAGTGCCGCTTGCCCCAGTGCGGGCGACCCTGGTATTCGTCCATGATCTCTTCCACGGCCCGAAAATACGTCTCGAATTCCATGCCACTGAACTGGTGCACCGCGATGTAGCAGGTGTCCCGGCCGTGCGCCGTCGACAGGAACGCGTCGTCGGGGGCGCTGAACCGCACTTCCAAGGGGTACATGATCGGCAGCTTGCGGCGGCGCACCAGGTCGATGACGCGCTGGACCGCAACTTGCGCATGCTCGCGCGGTATCGCGTATTCCATCTCGGTGAACTTGACATTGCGCGCGCTGGCGTAGACCTTCCACCCGTGGTCCTGGACGCTCGACGGCGACATCAGACTCGTCATCAGCCGGTTCAAGCGCGGTGCGGCGCTTGGGAATTGGCGTCCGGCGCGGCAGATGACGTTCAGCCCGGCGTTTTCGAACCCCTCACCGAGCCTCTTCTTCCACACCGGCCCGGGTCGGGGTGGTTCGTTGCTGCGCCGGGTGGTGCGCGTCAGCGCGGTCTCTCCGTAGGGGAAGACGAAGAACTCGAAGTGGTCGTTGCCGTCGACATCGGCGTCGAGTCGTTCGAGGGTCGTGGTGAGCGGGCGCAACTCGTCCTCGCGGTGCAGCGTGAACAGCGGCACCACCTTGAGGGTGACCTGCGAGATGACGCCGAGCGCGCCGAGCGAGACCCGCGCCGCCAGGTAGTCATCTCCTTCGGAGACCTCCTGCACCTCACCGGTGGCGGTGACTACACGTGCCGAAACAATCTGTGCGGAAACGTTCTTGAAGCGCGCTCCGGTTCCGTGCGTCGCGGTCGCGGTGGCCCCGGTGATCGACTGCTTGTCGATATCGCCCTGATTCTCGATGCCGAACCCGTTGGCTGCCAGTTCAGCAAACAGCGGATTCAGCTTGGCGCCCCCCTCGACCGTCGCCAGTCCATTGGCCTTGTCGACGTTGATCACCCGCTGCAGACCGGTCATGTCGATCATGACGCCGTCGGTACAGGCGCAGTCGGTGAACGAGTGGCCGCTTCCCACCGCACGGACCGGCTGACCTCTGCCCGCCGCCCGGACCACGATGTCCGACAACTCGGCCTCCGAAGCGGGCCGTTCGACAAGGGCAGGTGCGCAGATTTGGTCACCGGCCCAGTTCTTCCACATACTCATCGCACCAGCTCCCGTGCTACCGATTCCGCGACCGTGACTGCGTGAATCACGGTCTCATACACCAGATTGTCTGGCGTATCCGACATTTGGTGATAGTTGGACAGCGCCTTGTGGCGGTCGATCGAGGAGAAGCACGCGGTGGGGTAGCCCGCCCGGCTCATCAGCACGGCGTCGGTGCTGTTGCGCGAGCGCATGCCGCGTCGCAGCGGCGCCCCGGCGCGTTCGGCCGCGCGGACCACCAGGTCGCGAAACGGCCGGTAGAAGTAGTCCTCCATGACGGTGGTGCCCTCGCCCTCGAGCATGATGAGCTCCGGCGAGCCGACGGTGTCGAAGTTGAGGAAGTACGTGCGATCGCGGTCGAGTTCCGGCTTGTGCCGTGCCATGAAACCGTAGATGCCGCCCTGTAACTGCTCTTCGGCGCCCAGCGAGACCAACAACACTCGCACCCCTGACACCGGCCGGTCACGCAGTCGCTCGGCCAGGGCCACCAGCAGCGCGACCGCCGAAAGGTTGTCGTTCGCCCCGGGCACTATCGGGCTGCGGGCGATGTCGGTGAATGCGGCCACCCCGATTGCGCTGATCGCCGCTCCGACAAGCATCATCGCCCGGCTGCCGCGCAAAGCTCCGACACCGGCCAGTGCAGGCGCGAAGATCGTCGGCCACCAGTTGGGCAGGGAAGTGTCGACCCGTTCGACGATTCCGGGGAACCAGGCGACCGCGTACTCCTGCAGCTTGGAGTCGAAGAATTTGCCACTGTGCGCGGCGTCGTGGTGGGCGCATACCACCACGGTGTGCTCCCCTGCCGGGTCACCTGCTTCGGCGACCACATTCCACGTGGTCCGGGAATTGCGCAGGGTCTTGCGCACCACCCGCGCTCCGTTGGAGCAGTCGTCCGCGATGGCCAGCCCCGCACCCACCCCGGCCAGCGCCGCCGGTGCCCGCAAACGCCGGCTCACCAGGCCCGCCGCGGCGGCCGCGACGCCGACCGCGGAGAGCTTGGCGTGCAGCCGGGGGTAGCCGTCGTAGAACTGTTCTTCTTCGATTCGGGCGTCCCGCGCCCCGGCGGCGCGCAGGCGTTCGACGATCCAGACAGCCGCCTGGTGCTCGCCGGGGCTGCCGGCGCCCCGTTCGATCGGCGCGAGCGTTTCGACCACCTCGCGCAACGTCTCGGTTTCAGTGGCCCCAGCGCTGATCGCGGTCATGACAACTCCTGTTTGCGCATCAGAGGAACGTGCACCCCTCACCTCGGTAGGTCGGAACCGTGTCGACTATCTCAGCGCCGCGCACCAGATGCAGCCGGTCGAACCGCTCACACAGTTCACCCGCCTTGGTGTGCCGGAAATAGACCTTGTCGCCGATCCGCAGGGTGCGGGCGGCGTCCCCGGTCAACGGTGTCTGGACTTCGCCGGTGCCCTCCATCGCATTCAGGGCAAGCCCCGCCGGCAGGTAGGGCGTCGGCATCCGATCTTTGGCGCCGACGCCGCTGGCCAGGTAGCCGCCGCCCAGTGCGGTCACCGTCGCCTCGTCCGGTCGGCGACACACCGGCAGCGCGAAGATCGCCGCGGGCGCCAACGTGAACGAGGAGTAGGAATCGAACAGCGTCGGCGCGTAGAACCCGGATCCCGCGGTCGCCTCGGTCATGGCGGGTTCCTGGGCCACCAGCTCCAGGTCGCCGGTGCCGCCGGCGTTGACGATCTCGAGGTCGGCCACTTCCCGGACCAGTTCCACGGCACGGGCGCGGCGCTCCCGAAGCTCGGCAATCGATCGGCGCTGCATGAACCCGACCAGAGCATTCTGCAGACGCTTGCCGGCGACTTGATCACCGAACCCGGCGATGTGGCCCTCGTAGGACATCAGCGCGACCAGCTTCAGGTGCGGCCGGCGCGCGATCTGCTCCGCGAGGCCACGTGCCTGCTCGGGGGTGTGTAACGGCGAGCGCTTGGGTCCGATCTTCACGCGCCCCCCGCCCGGCCAGTACCCGGCGTCGAGATCCAGGCACAGCCGGACGGGCTGGTTCGTCGCATGCTCGATCAGGTCCAAATGCTCGATACTGTCGACCATCACGATCGGGGCACCGTCGGGGTCTGCGGCGGTGACCGCCCCGAGCTCGCGAAGTGCATCACGATCAGTGCTCGGATAGGCCAGCAGCAGATTGCGGAAGCCGTGGCCGGCCAGCCACAACGTCTCGCGCAGGGTAAAAGTCATCAGGCCGTCGAAACGCTGGTTGGAGTCCAGGATCTGGCGCTGTATCGGCCTGCAGCGCAACGACTTTGACGCGACTCTGATTGGTTTGCCGCCCGCCCGGCCCAGCATCTGGGTGGCGTTGCTCCACAAGGCGTCGAGGTCCAGAAACGCAAAAGGCGCGTCCAGATCGGCGAATGCTTCTTCGTAACGCTGCAGCCGGCCCGGTACATCCAGCCTGACTTGCCCATCCGAACGTTGCTCGCGACCGGCATTCACGCCGTCACCATACTGAACATCCGCCCAATTACCGCAACCTGTTCGCAACCGAGTCCGCAGACTGTGCAATTTGCCGTCCATACCACCTGAGATTGTGCAGAATGCCCTGCTACGGACCGTTGGCCCCGTCCTGGCCGAAGAGCAGGCCGCGCCTGCCGCCGGGACCACCGGGGGCGCCTCCGGTTCCCGCTCCGCCGTTGCCGCCGTTACCGATCAGGATGGCATTTCCGCCGGCACCACCGGCACCGATGCCGCCCGGTGCACCGTTGCCACCGGTACCGCCGTTACCGAACAGCAACCCGCCGCCGCCACCGCCGCCGCCGCCGCCAACTGCTCCGGCGCCGGACCCGGCCGTCCCGCCCGCGCCGCCGCTGCCGAAGAGGTAGGAGCCATTGCCGCCCGCACCGCCGTTGGCGACGCTGCCCAGGCCGCCGGCGCCACCACTGCCGCCGTTGCCGCCATTGCCCACCACCCAACCACCGTGGCCACCGGCGCCACCGCTCGCGTACAGCACACCGCCGACGCTGGTGGCACCGCCGTTGCCGCCGTTGCCCCCGATGCCGATCAGCACACCGCCACGGCCGCCGTTGCCGGCCGCGCCGCCCACCGGTTGCTGGGTGATCACCGGTGCCTTCGTCACTCCCGTCAGGCCGATGTCACCGCCATTGCCGCCAAACCCGCCGACCCCAAACAATGAAGCGTCACCGCCGGCGCCTCCGAAGCCGCCCGACCCGACGAAGCCCGTGGTGACTCCCGCCCCACCGCTGCCGCCAATCCCGCCGGCCCCGCCGCTGCCGCCGGTGCCGGAGATCAGCCCACCCGAGCTGCCTTGACCGCCCAGGGCGCCCACACCGCCGTTGCCACCGGTGGTGGTGCCGGCCCCACCGTTCCCGCCGGCGCCGCCGATACCGCCGGATGCGCCGTTACCGAACAACCCCATCGCGCCACCAGTTCCGGCGGCTCCGCCGTGACCGCCAGGGTTTCCGCTCACCAGGGTCGCGGCACCGGCGCCGTCTCCCCCGGCGCCGCCGGCTCCGCCAAACCCCGAAGTTCCGTACAGCAAGCCGCTCTGTCCGCCGGTGCCGCCCCGACCGCCGTACCCGCCCACGCTGTTGATCAGAGCCGACGTCGAATCACCCTGTCCCCCGCCACCTCCGGCGCCACCGGCGCCGCCGTACCCCAACAGCGACGCGCCGGCGCCGCCCGCCCCGCCGGCCCCCCCGACGCCGCCGGCGGAGAGGATCGTTTGACCGGGGCCGGGCAGCGGTGCCGCGCCGCCGACCCCACCGGCACCGCCGGCGCCACCGAATCCGTATACCAGGCCGGCGCCGCCGCCGTTGCCGCCCGCGCCGCCGCCGGCGCCGACGATGCTGCCGGTGACCGGCAGGCCCCCATTACCGCCGGCGCCTCCGAAACCGCCATTGCCCCAGAGCAATCCGCCGTTACCACCGGCTCCGCCACTCGGCCCGGCGCCGCCCGCGAGAGTCGCGTTGCCTGCCGCACCGCCGTGGCCGCCGTTGCCGAACAACCCGGCGCTGCCGCCGTTGCCCCCGCCCTGGTTGGCGCCGCCGGAGGCACCGTTGCCACCGTTGCCCCACAGCAACCCGCCGTTCCCCCCGCTCTGACCGGTCCCATTGATCCCATCGGCGCCATTGCCGATCAGCGGTCGCCCGAGAAGAAACTGGGTGGGCGCGTTGATGACATTGAGCAGGTCTTCGACCACCGACTGCGCAGCCAGCGGCGTGGTGTTGGCGGCCTCGGCCAGCGAATAGCTATTCGCGCCGGCGTAGAGAGCCTGAACGAATTGCTGATGGTACGTCGCCGCATGGATGCTCAACGACCGATAAGTCCGGGCGTGCGCGCCGAATAATGCTGCGATCGCAGTGGATACCTCATCGGCAGCGGCGGCGGTCAGCGCTGTCGTCGGGGCTGCCGCGGCCGCGTTGGCGGCGGTGAGCGAGCGGCCGAGGTTCCCGAGATCCGAGGCCGCGGCGGTCAGAACGTCCGGCACCGCGATGAGATACGACACAATGCCTCCGCCCAGCCGTCATCGAATTTTCCGGCAAAGAGTAGCGCGATCGGATCGTGCGACGGTGTATTTCCGGCGGTCCCGCGCGGTCAGAGGATGGCTTTGGCGTCCTTTGCCTGCGCGATCTGGTCCCAGTCCACATCCAGTTCGAGAAGAATCTCCTCGGTGTGCTGACCGTGTTCCGGCGCACGACTCGGGCCCGGTGGGGTTTCGTCGAATTGCACAGGCGCAGCGACGATCCGGTAGTTCTCGCCGCGGTCGTCGACGTTGGTGATGACGTAGCCGTTGGGCTCCACCTGCGGGTCGTCGAGGGTCTCGCGCGGTGTCGCCAGCGCGCCCCATACTCCCGGTTCGTCACGAAGCGCCTGCCGCCAGTGGGCGAGGTCATGAGCGGCAAACGCGTTCGCGAAGATGGCGGTGGCGTCGGCGGCGTTGGCGATCAGGTTGGCCGACGGGACGAACCTCTCGTCGTCGGCCAACTCGGCCAGACCCACGCGGCGGCAGAAGCCCGCCCAGAACTTGTCCGGCTGCAGGAAGACCAGCTGAATCCACCTGTCGTCTTTGGTCTTGTACCGGGCCACCAACGGGTTGATAGCCAATCCCGGTGGCGCTCCTGGGATCCCATCGATATCGAACAAGTCGGCGACCGAGATCGACGGTGCGATAGCCCACATCGCCTGCGCCAGCAACGACGAGTCGACGATGCTGGCTTCGCCGGTGCGCTCGCGGTGGAACAGGGCGGCGCACACCCCGCCGGCCAGCGTCGCCCCGCCTTGCAGGTCGCCGAATGCGGGGCCCTGTACCGCCGGATTCTCGGTGCCGAAGGGGGTCAGGGTGTAAGCCACCCCGCCGCGCGCCAGATAGGTCGCCGCGTCGAAGCCGCCACGGTCGCGATCCGGACCACGCACGCCCAGTCCGGTGCCCCTGGCGATGATGATCCGGGGATTGAAGGAACGGATGTCTTCTACGGTCAGCCGGGCACGCTCGAGTGCACCGGGTAGCCAGTTGGTCAAGAACACGTCCGCCGACGCCAGCAGCCGCCCGAACAGCTCGCGTCCGGTTTCGGTCTTGATGTCGATGGCGATGCTGCGTTTGCCCCGATTGCTCAACTCCAGAATGAAGTCGACATCGGCTCGCGCCGCCTGCCGGGTGAAACCGCCAACGACCAACGCCCGCCCGGGATCACCGGAAGTGACGCCTTCGACTTTGATGACGTCGGCACCCCAGTCGGCCAGGGCGACTCCGGCGGACGGAACGTATGTCCAGGATGCCAACTCGACAACCCGAACCCCGCTGAGCATGCCCGCCATCGTCAACCCTCTCGATCGGCCGCTTCATTCCTTGCTATTTTAGATATTCTAGCTACTGTAAGCCATATTGATAGCCCGACTGCGGCCATGCCCGTTGGAGCACGGCCGCTCGTGGAAGAGATGCGATGGAAGCCGGCCACTGGTCAGATCCCCGGACCTTTTCCGTGGCGAATGATGTTGGGCCACAGTGCCGATCGTGCAGGGTGGCACCGGGGTTGGGGGGCTGAAGTGGGCCGAGTGACCGGGAAGGTGGCCGCGATCAGCGGTGCCGCGCGGGGCCAGGGACGATCCCATGCGCGAATGCTGGCCGCCGAGGGTGCTGACATTATCGCTGTAGACCTGTGCGAAGACATCGGAACCAACGAGTATCCGCTGGCTCGGCCGGAGGATCTGGACGAGACCGCCCGCCTGGTGGAGAAGGAAGGGCAACGGGTCTATACGGCCGTAGCCGACGTCCGCGACCGTGCCGCGCTGTCGGCGGCCATCGACGATGGCGTAGCCGAGTTCGGCCATCTCGACATCGTGGTCGCGAACGCCGGCATCTGCCCTCTGACCGCTGGCCTGCCGCCGCAGGCCTTCGCCGACGCCGTCGACGTCGATCTCGGCGGCGTGCTCAACCTGGTGCACGTCAGCCTCAAACACCTGCACGCGGGCGCGTCCATCATCGTCATCGGCTCCAACGCCGCGTTCATGTCGTCGATGAACACCACGGGAATCGACGGCGGACCCGGCGGCGCTGGTTACGCTTTCGCGAAAATCGCTGCGGCACATTACGTCAACGATTTCGCGCGGGCACTGGCGCCGTTTTCCATCCGGATGAACGCGGTGCACCCAACGAATGTGAATACCGACATGCTGCACAGCGCACCCATGTACCGGGCGTTTCGGCCCGACCTGCCCAATCCGACCCGCGCGGACACCGAACCGATCTTCCCATTGGTCCAGGCGATGCCGGTGCCCTACGTGGAACCCGAAGACATCAGCGAGGCCGTGCTGTTCCTGGCTTCTGACGCGGCCCGCTACATCACCGGTCAGCAGCTGCGGGTCGACGCCGGCGGATTCCTCAAAGTCAAACCATGGTCAGGCTCGTGATGCTGTCTCGCAACGGAACTGGAGGCATCAGGTGAACGAGCGGCGGCTCTACGAACTGATGGTGTTGATGCAGGCGGCCGACGACCGGCTGTCCAAGGGCATCGGCACCGGGGAGTTCATGTGCGTGTACTGGCCGTCGCGCGGACAGGAAGCGATCGCGGCGGCGATGGGTGTCGCGCTGCGCCCAGACGACCAATTGGTGACCACTTACCGGGGATTGCACGATCTGATCGGCAAAGGCGTGCCGCTGGAGGAGATCTACGGCGAGATGATGGGCCGGGTGGTCGGAGCCAGCCGCGGCAAGGGCGGCACCATGCACATCGCCAACCCGGACAAGGGTGTGATGCTCTCGACCGGCATCGTCGGAGCCGGTCCCCCAGTGGCTGTCGGCCTGGCGATGGCCGCCAGACGCAAAGGACTCAAACGGGTTACGGTCGTCAGCTTCGGCGACGGCGCCACCAACACCGGCTCGTTCCACGAGGCCGCGAACATGGCCGCCCTGTGGGACCTGCCGCTGGTCTTCGTCTGTCAGAACAACCTTTACGCCGAGATGACACCAACTGCGGACACCATGAAGATCGCCCAGGTAGCCGACCGGGCCGCCGGTTATGGAATGCCCGGCATTCGCGTCGACGGCAACGATCCGCTCGCCGTCCAACATGTACTGGTCCAGGCGCTGGACCGGGCACGCAGTGGCGGCGGTCCCACCCTCATCGAATGCGTGACCTTCCGGTTCCGCGGCCACTACTTCGGCGACCGGATGCCCTACATCCCGAAAGATCAGCTCGCCGCGGCGCTGGCGGCCGACCCGGTGCCACGGTTCCGCATCCACCTGGAGACGGCGGGCATCTGCAGCGCGGAGGAACTCGACCGCATCGGCGCGGCGGCGCAAGACGCCGTCGAAAGCGCACTGCGCACGGTACTCAGTGCCGATCCGCCGTCTGTCGACGAACTGGACCGGGACGTGTACGCGACCCCGATCACGTTCCCCGGGTGAGGAATTCGCTGCCTATGGATGACCAACAGATGACGATGCGCGAGGCATTGAACCTCGCACTGGACCAGGCTCTGCAGGCCGACGACAGGGTGTTCCTGCTTGGTGAAGACATTGCCGACCCCGGTGCATCCGGCCCCACCGTCGGCTTGTCGACGAAGTACGGGCACGACCGGGTGCTGGACACGCCCATCTCGGAGGCCGCGATCGTCGGCGCGGCTATCGGCGCGGCGATCGACGGGATGCGGCCGGTAGCCGAGATCATGATCATGGACTTCATCGGTATCGCCGCCGACCAGTTGATCAACAACGCTGCCAAGTTGCGGTTCATGACCGCGAGCCGGACGACGGCGCCGATCACTATCCGGACCCAGGTGTACGCGGGCCTGGGCACCGGCGCCACGCACTCGCAGTCCCTGGAAGCCTGGTTCATGCACATTCCGGGGATGAAGGTCATCGTGCCGTCCACCCCGCGGGACGGCAAAGGTTTGCTCACCTCGGCGATCTTCGATGAAGACCCGTGCCTGTTCGTCGAGACCATCCGGCTGCAGGGCCGGAAAGGTCCCGTCCCGGTTGATCCCGGCTTCGCGATTCCCCTGGGGAAAGCCGATATCAAGCGGCCCGGCACCGATGTCAGCCTGATCAGTTACGGACGCGCCGTGCACGACGCGCTGGCGGCGGCGGCCACGCTGGCCGAACAGGGCGTCAGCGCCGAGGTGGTCGACCTGCGCACCCTGCTGCCGCTGGACGTCGAGACCATCGTCGAGTCCGCCCGCCGCACCCGGCGAGTCGTGATCGTGCACGACGCGGTCCAGTTTGCCGGTCCGGGAGCCGAGATCGCCGCCATCCTGTCGATGGAATTGTTCGGCGAACTGGCTGTGCCTGTTCAGCGTGTCGGTGCACGCTTCGTACCCAATCCTGCAGCGGCCGGCCTCGAGGCACAGGTCTATCCGTCACCGGCCCGCATCGTCGCCGCTGCGCAACTCGCCTTGGAGAAGGCGAAAGCTCATGGCTGACTTCATCATTCGCATTCCGCGGGTATCGGTCGCCATCTCGGAGGCCGAGCTCACCGAGTTGCTGGTGAACGGCGGCGATTACGTGGAAGAAGGCACACCGATCTACGTCATCGCCACCGAAAAGGTGGAACAGGAAATCGAAGCCGGCGCATCGGGCACCGTGCGGTGGGCGGCTCAGACCGGAACGACCTACGACATCGGCACCGAAATCGGCGTCATCACCTCACCCTGAAAGGTAATCGAAAAGTCATGGATCTCAACGAGACTCGCGAACGGATCATCTACGAGAAACAGGGCCCGATCGCCCGTGTCACGCTGAACTGGCCGGAGAAGGCCAACGCCCAGGACCAGAAACTGGCAGAAGAGGTGGACGCCGCGCTGCTGGATGCCGACCGCGACTACGACATCAAGGTGCTGATCCTCAAGGCCAACGGCAAGGGCTTCTGCTCGGGCCACGCGATCGGCAACAATTCGGTCGATTACCCGTCGATGGTCGAGGCCGCGAAGGTGATGGGCACTCCGTGGAAGCCCCAGACCGACATGTTCGTGAAGCCCATCCTGAATCTGTGGGAGTTCTCCAAACCGACCATCGCCCAGGTACACGGCTACTGCGTGGGGGGCGGCACGCACTACGGGCTGACCACCGACATCGTCATCGCGGCCGAGGACGCGTACTTCTCCTACCCGCCGCTGCAGGGATTCGGGATGCCGTCCGGTGAATGCTCGATCGAGCCTTGGATTTTCATGAACTGGCGGCGAGCGGCGTACTACCTCTACCTTGCTGAGGTCATCGACGCCAAGAAGGCGCTGGAGGTGGGGCTGGTCAACGAGGTGGTCCCTCGCGAACAACTCGACGACCGCGTCGAGGCCATCGCCCGCCACATCGCACAGGCTCCGCTGACGACGCTGCTGGCGACCAAGGCGAACCTCAAACGAGCCTGGGAGCTGATGGGGATGCGGGTGCACTGGCAGAGCTCCAACGACCTAGTCGCGCTCGCCGCGGTCAGTAAGGACGTGCAGGAGCTGATTCAGACGGTGTTCCGGGACAAGGTGCTGCCGTCCGAGCAGGCCCGCCGACAGGCCGCCGCGGCCGCCTCGACCGACGGCGCCGGTACCTAGATTCCGCCCGTGAACATCGCCGACCACGCGAGAACCGCCGCACAATCGCCGGCACTGATCACCGAGGGCGGCGCGGTGTCGTTCGGTGCGCTCTACGACCGCAGCCAACGGGTAGCTGCGGCGTTGCGCGAGGCCGGTCTGCGCCGCGGCGACGGCGTGGCGCTGGTGCTGCCCAACCGGCCGGAGTTCTTCGAGATCACCTGGGGCTGCCAGCTTTCCGGCCTCTACTACACCGCCGTGAACATCCATTTCACGCCGGACGAGGTCGCGTATGTGGTCGATGACTCCGAGGCCAAGGCGGTGTTCGTCGACGCGTCGATGGCTGTCTTGGCAGCACGTATCCGCGATGTGAACGCGTCGGTGCGCGTGCACTTGGTGGTCGGAGGCCGGCTGCCGGGTTGGCGGCCGTATGAAGAGGCGCTGGGCGCCGCGGGTGCGGCCCCGCCCGCGAGCGACGGGTCGGAGATGCTCTACTCCTCGGGCACCACCGGAAGACCAAAGGCGGTGCGCCGCCCACTGCCGTTGGACGGCAACGGATCCTGGGCTCAGGCGGTGCTCGAGATGGCGCTGACCCACAAGTACGGGATGCAACCGTCCAGCGTGTACCTGTCCCCCGCCCCGCTGTACCACGCGGCCGGCGTCAACTACGCGATGGCAGTCAGTCGTGTGGGGGCTGCGTCGATCATGATGGCTAAGTTCGACGCCGAAACGGTGCTGCGGCTGATCGAGACGAACCGGGTCACCCATGCCCAGTTCGTGCCGACCATGTTCGTGCGAATGCTCAAACTGCCCGAAGCGGTGCGCGGCAGATACGACGTGTCCAGTCTGCAGTGCGTGATTCACGCCGCCGCACCGTGCCCGGTGGACGTCAAGCATCAGATGTTGGCCTGGTTCGGCCCCATCATCCACGAGTATTACGGCGGCACCGAGGGATTCGCGGGCACCACGATCGGGCCCCAGGAGTGGCTGCAGCATCCCGGGTCGGTCGGCGTTCCGACGACCGCCGTGCACGTCGTCGGTGCGGACGGCGCCGAGCTGCCCGTCGGCGAATCCGGTGAACTCTTTTTTGAGGGCGGCCCGGACTTCGAGTACTTCAAGGATCCTGCCAAGACCGCCTCGGTGTATAACGATCGGGGTTGGCGCACCCTGGGCGACATGGGGTACGTGGACGCGGACGGCTACCTCTACCTCACCGATCGCTCGACCTTCATGATCGTCTCCGGTGGGGTCAACATCTACCCGCAAGAGGTGGAGAACCTGTTGATCATGCACCCGAAACTCGTTGACGCCGCGGTCTTCGGGGTGCCGAACGACGAATTCGGTGAAGAGGTCAAGGCGGTTGTGCAACCAGTGGCGGGTATCGCGCCGGACGCTGAGCTGGAGGCGGAGCTGATCGGGTACTGCCGGAGCCGTCTGGCCACCTACAAGTGCCCGCGCACCATCGAATTCGACGCTGAGCTGCCTCGTGACCCGAACGGGAAGCTGTACAAGCGGCGCATCCGCGACAGGTACTGGCAGGGACGGATGTCCCGGATCGTATGAACTGGTGAACCGACGGAGTAGAGCCATGGATGTGAACTGGACGCCGCTTCCGGTGCCGTGGGCGGTGCAGTCCGCCGACCGAATTCCCAAGCAGCGGTACTACGATCCACAGTTCTACGAACTGGAGAATCAGAAGTTCTGGCCACGGGTGTGGCAGATGGCGTGCCGGCTGGAAGAGATTCCCAAGGCCGGTGACTTCGTCGAGTACGAGATTCTCGATCAGTCCGTCATCGTGGTGCGCCTCGACGCCGAAAACGTGCGTGCCTACCATAACGCGTGCCGGCACCGCGGGGTGAAGCTGTTGGAGGGCAACGGATCCCGTCGCACCTTCGTCTGTCCATTCCATGGCTGGTGCTGGGGCCTCGACGGCCACAACACCTTCGTGCTGCGCACCGACGCTTTCGACGGGCACAATCTGGATCCTGCGGATCTGGCGCTGGTGCCGGTGCGGTGCGAACTGTGGGGTGGGTGCGCGTGGATCAACCTGGACGACGACGCGCCGCCGTTGCGTGACTGCTTCGAGCCGTTCGCCACGATCTACGACGCCTGGAAGGTGGAGTCGCTGCGCACCGAGTGGTGGCAGTCGTGCCGTCTTCCGGTGAACTGGAAGCTGGCGACCGCGGCCTTCATGGAGGGTTATCACGTACCGCAGACCCATCCGCAGTTGCTGCCGTCGTCACAACCCGCCACGTCCACACCACCAGGTCTGATCCAGACCAGTCTGTATTTCATGCGCACCCTCGGCGAGGGCATGGCCGGCATGACCCACGAGAACGACATCCGCGTTGCCGAAGGCCTGCAGAACATCGAACTGCCGAGCGATCCTGCCGAGGCGATGGCGGTCTGGAAGAGCACCCTCAACGACGCCGTCGTGGCCTGGCACCGGGCCCGCGGGTGTGACATGCCAGATCTCAACGACCTGCAACGCCGGGGCATCGTCGACGCCATCGGTTTCTGCTTTCCGCATTACTTCCTGCTGCCGCAGTACAGCAGCGCCTCGTCCTACCGGATCCGCCCGCTCGGCCCCGAGGAAACTCTGTTCGAGATCTGGTCACTCACCCGCATTCCACCGGATCAGGTCACCGCAAAGCCGGTTCCACCGGAACCCATGGCGCCCGACGACCCGCGCTGGCCGCCGATCCCCGCTCAGGACTTCTCAAATCTGCCCAGACAGCAAAAGGGTTTGCGCTCGAAGGGGTTCGAGTTCATGCGGCTGTCCAGCCAGATTGAAGGGCTCATCTCGAACTTCGAGCGTGTCATCGACGGTTTCCTGGCCGATCTGCCCTACGAGGCGTTGGTGCCGGCGATGCAGAAGACCAACACCACCATCGACGTGCCGATCGCCGACCTCGGCTTCGCTCAGAAGGTGGCGCGGTGAACACCGAATGGGATCGCAGTGTCGACCTGGTGATCGCGGGCAGCGGCGGCGGCGGCATGGCGGCGGGGCTGGCCGCACTCGACGCCGGCCTGCAACCGCTGATCGTCGAAAAGCAGCCTATGGTGGGCGGTTCGACGGGGCTTTCCGGCGGGGTCGTCTGGCTGCCGAATAATCCGCTGATGCGGGCGGACGGCATCGCCGACTCACACGAGGACGGTCTGGCCTACCTGGCCGACGTCGTCGGCGACATCGGTGCGGCCTCCTCCCCCGCTCGCCGGGAGATGTTTCTGACCGCCGGCTACGAGATGATCACTTTCCTGCTCCGCAAGGGTGTCCGGATGATTCGCTGTGCCGGATGGAGCGATTACTACCCGAACCACAAGGGGGGCAACGAGTCAGGCCGTGCCGTCGAAGGTATCCCCTTCGACGCAGCCGAACTCGGCGCTTGGCACGACAAGGTGCAGCCGTCACTGGCCAGAAACTACGGCTATGTCGTGCTGACCAACGAGTTGCGCTCCGTTCAGTATTTCAACCGCTCGCCGCGCGCATTCGCGGTCGCCGCCAGAGTCTTCGCGCGTACCAGGGCGGCCCGAATCACCAAGCGGCAACTGCTCACCAACGGGGCGTCGTTGATCGGCCAGATGCTGAAAGTGCTCATCGACCTCAGCGACGGCCAGCCGCCGCTATGGCTCGACGCCGCGCTGGAGGACCTGATTGTCGAAGACGGCCGGGTCGCCGGTGCCCGGATCGTCCGCGACGGTGTACCGCAGAACGTCGAGGCGCGTAAGGGAGTTGTATTGGCGGCAGGGGGCTTTGGGCATAATCCCGAGATGCGCCGACAGCACAGCGGTGAGCAGCCCAACGAAGGACGGTGGTCGATCGCCAACGCCGGGGACACCGGCGAGGTGCTGCAGACCGCCATGCGTCTGGGCGCCAAGACCGATCTGCTCGACGAAGCCTGGTGGCTGCCTTCGGTGTTCATCGCCAACGGCGGCGCCGCGGCTGCCTCACTGGGTTCGGGACGCCAGCGACCCGGGGCCATCTACGTGGACTCCGCCGGCCGGCGCTTCTGCAACGAGTCGAACTCCTATGTGGAGGTCGGCAAGGCGATGTACGCGAACAAAGCGGTGCCGTGCTGGATGATCTTCGACGACGGGTACGTACGCCGCTATGTCGCGGGCAGCAACCCGGTCAAACGCGAGCACCTGCCCCCGGACCTGGTCGAGAGTGGAGCCGTCAAGCGGGCCGACACGCTCACCGACCTTGCCGCCCAGATCGATTTACCGGCCGAGGAATTGGTGCGAACTGTGCAGCGGTTCAACACATTCGCGGCCAAGGGGCTGGATCCCGATTTCGGTCGCGGACAATCCGCCTACAACGACTGCCTCGGCGATCCCGGGTACCGGCCCAACGCCGCGGTGGGGCCGCTGGACCGGGCGCCCTACTACGCGACCCGGGTGCTGCCGGCCGACGTGGGCACGTGCGGCGGCGTGATCACCAACGAGTACGCGCAGGTGCTCGACCAGCAGGACCGGGTGATCGAAGGGTTGTACGCGACCGGCAACACCACCGCCACGGTCATGGGCCGAACGTATCCGGGCGCCGGCGCGAGCATCGCTAGTTCCATGGTGTTCGGATACGTCGCCGCGCGACATGCCGCCGGCCGCAAAGTGGCCGGCCACCACTGATGCCGAGCAGACGCAAAAGTCCCCATTTCGGCACGAAGAATGAACTCTTACTTCTGCTCGCCGGAATGGTCGTCGATGAAATCGCGGGGCTTCATGCCGGATTGCATGAGCTCGGCGCGACGGGCCTGCACATCCGAAGCGGCACCCACCATGTTCGTCAGGATGTGGCTGACCTGCAGGTGAACCCGCATACCCATCAATTCCCAGGCCCGCTTGACATTGTTCTTCACCGCCATCAGCGTGGTCAGCGGAATCTGGGCGATCTTGCGCGCCATCTCCTCGACCGTCTCCTCGAGGTCCTCTCGAGCAACCACCTTGTTCAGCAGGCCCCACTCGAGTGCCTGCTGCGCCGAGAGCGTTGGAGCCAACAGCAGCCAGTCCATGGTGCGATGCCAGTTCATCAGCAACCAGGGTTCGATCATGGTGTGACCGCCTGGCTCGCCGAGGCTTTGGGCCAGCGGCATCTGGAAATACGCGTCCTCGGATGCCACGCAGAAGTCGGTCAACAGCCCGAGATAGATCCCGCCGCCCATGCAGTACCCGTGGATCTGGGAGATGGTCGGCTTCGGAAACTCCCACAGATACAAGGTCGGCCACAAGAACAGATCGGCGGTGCCTTTGTAGAGATCCTCAAAGGTGTTTCCGAAGTCAGGGTAGGGATTCTCGTCGGGTCCCCAGCGGGCTACGTGTCCGCCACAGAAGCCCTTGCCGTTGGCTTTGAGAATCACGACCTTGATCTCTTTGTCGCGGTCGGCTTCTCGCAGGCACGTATCGACTTCGGTAACCAGCTCCGCGTCTTTGGTGTTGGCCTTCTCGACTCGGTTCAGGATGATGCGCGCGATCGGTGGCTCGCGCTCGTAGACGACCGCTTCCAGGACGCGCCGCTCCATGAGCGTGACACTACCCGACGGGGGGTGCGGGCTACAGTGATCGGCTGACGATTTTCTTTCATGATTTCGCTTGTGCGGCGGTAGATCTAGTGCACCCCTGCGGCCGCATAAGCCCGACCGGTACTCCACCAGGTAGCCGTCGCCACCGAAAAGCTGGATGCAGTAAGTCGCCTACTCTCACGCATGCGCCAGCAGCCACGCGTAGCCGTCGGCTTCACCAGCCGCCACCGGATCAAGTTCGCCGAACGCCGAAAGCAGTTCCCCCCGAGCGGCCCGGAACGGGCCCGGGGCGGCGCCGACCTCACTGAGAGTGCAGATCGCCAGCAACCCGCCCGGCGCCAGGCGCTCGATTAGTGCGCGATCGAGGCGGCGGTCGCGAAACTTGTTGCATAGCAGAGCATCCACCTGCGGTCCCGGCGGCAGTCCCTCGTCGAGGTCGACGGTGTCGAAGCGGCAGCGGTCCTGAAATCCGTGACGTCGCGCCAGATCTCGCGCCTGCGTGACGGCAACGTCGGAAATGTCCACACCCCACACGTCCAACCCGCGCCGTGTCAGCCACACCGATCCGAGTCCCTGCCCGCAGGCGACGTCAAGCGCCCGGCCCCGAGTGGGCACCAAATCGGCATACGGTCGGAGGAAATCCGGCGGTGCGATGTCGTCAACCCGCACCGGCCCCGATTGCGCGTACCGCTCGTCCCAGCGGCGCCGGTCCTGCTCGGTCACGGCGCCAGGCTATCGCCTCAAGTCTTGCGGGTCCGGCGCCGGTGGCGGGCTCGGATCGCCCCATCGTCGCTGGATTGCCCGCATCGGGTCCGCCGCGACACCGGGGAACGCGCGATACGGAGAGCGTCGAAGCAGATACCAGCGCACCGCGGGTGCGGCCATCCGCAACAGCAAGCGCCGCCATCCCACCTTCGCCCGGGTCTCGGCAAGCATGCTGGGCAGCGAATGATGTTGATAGGCGGTAACATTCTGGGCGTGATCGGTGTCGATCCAGTCAGTGGGATACCAGCTGAGGTCGTTGTCGGGGTCGCCACGTCGACCTGGTGGGATGGCACCCGGGAGTCCCATCGCCGCGGCGGATTCTGACCCGATCGTGGCCTGCGTGACGCGGTGCGTATGGTCGCCGCCGATGACAAAGACCTCGCGGACGTGATCGGTCACGGTTGCTGCACAAAATGCGTGCGCGACGTCGCGCACGTCCACGGTGTGGATACGTCCATCGGACGGCAGTACCGCCTCGAAAAATATGAGATCGCGGTCGATCTTGAACCGTGGTTCGGCGGTGAGCACCCCGCCGAGCCGTAGCACCACCCACTCCAGATCGGATGTCGTCACGCACTGCTCGGCCAGGGATTTGTGCTGGCCGTACAACTCGCTGGGTGCCAGCGGCGTCGACGCGGTGAGATTCGGATCGTCACGGTAGGGATTGCGGGCGCCATAGACGGCGATGCTGGATGCCTGTATGAATCGTGGTGGCGTCCGCAGTTGGGCAGCGAGCCGCACCAGCGTCGCGGTGGCATCCACATTCACCGAGCGGGCCAGCTCTCGTTTGGCGTAGCAGAACGGCGGGATGATCGCGGCAAGATGGATGATCGCAGCGGGCTCAACGGCATCCAGCATGGCTCTGACGTCAGGTGGTGATGTCAAGTCGGCCCAACACACCTCGACCCTGGGGCCGGCGGTGAGCTGTTGAGCACGGTCACGATTCGGGCGGATATCAAGGTCAGTCGCGATCACCGTGCGGCCCTGATCGGACAACGCGGCTACCACGGCGGACCCGACCAGGCCGAACGCCCCGGTCACCAAGACACGATCAGCAATCACGTCAGGACCTTCCCAGACACCGTCGGAAGGCTCGCGGCGGCTGTGCCCGCGGCGCGGCGCACGGACCGAAGCCCGTCCGACCGATTTTCTGGACAGTTGTCTATATTTTGTTATCGACGATATCGCTCATGTCACCATCGGGCAAGGCAACGCCCAAGCCAGAATCATTGTGATTTGGCCGTTCGGTAACACATGAGCCGATGTCCGGCGGTGCTTGTCGCCGCTAGTGCGCCTTCCTACACTGGACGGGTGTCTAGAGAAATGGTTTCTCCCACGGCCGGTGTGACCGCCCCGCGCCGCTCGGATCGGCGCCCGGGACAGACCATACGAAAAGTCCTCGATGCCGGCTTGGAGGAACTGCGCGAATCGTCCTACGCCGACCTGACGATGCGCGCGGTCGCCCAGCGCGCGGGAGTGTCGCCGGCCAGTGCCTATACCTACTTCTCATCGAAAAGCGCGTTGGTTGCAGCGGTTTATCTACGGTTCCTCCGCGAGTTGCCACTGCACACCGACGTGAACGACACCACCAAGACCCGGGTCAGTGCCACCATGCGGGACATGGCCCTGGTGGTCGCCGACGAGCCGGAGCTCACCGCCGCGTGCGGAGCCGCGCTGATGGCTGACGACCACGCTGTCGTCCCATTACGGGCGGAGATCGCCGAGGAGGTCTCCCGCCGGATCGGCGCCGCCCTGGGCCCAGGCTGGCCGCGGCAGGTGAAATCCACCCTGCAGATGACGTTCGCCGGCGCTCTGATGACCGCCCGCTTCCTGACCTACGGGGAGATCGCCGGCCAACTCGACGAGGCCGTCAACCTCATCCTGGGCGCCTCCGTCGCCTGAAATACCGCGAGCCCGTCGCGATTACACCGGAGTCAGCGGCAACGACACTCGTGGCTGGAAGACAAAGCTCGAACCACGACTGAACTTGGCCACCGCCACCTCGGAGAATTCCTCTGCGGGCGTGTCTGTTTCGGTGATGAGCGCCGTCCATTCGGTCGCGGTGCCGGTCACGTCGACGCGCAGGTGCGGATCCACCGCGGACGCGATCGCCTGCAATGGTGCCACCGCCTCGGGAGACACCAGCGCCGGCCATGCCTTGTCCTCATGTGCCGGTGACCGGCGAAGGCGCACTCGATCGGATTCGAAATCGGCCACCACGTAGACGGCTGGATTGAACAGCGGGTGCAGCTCCATCACGCGCAGCGCACCCTGAACTCCTGCCGGGAGGTCGAGCGCCCGATGAATCCGCTCACCGGCCACCCCCGCCAGTCCAATGAGTTGCTTGGTGGCGATCGAACTAGCCAACGCGACATCGTCGCCGGCGCGCTTACCCACCGCGAGGGCAAAGGACAGGTAGAGCAGATGCATCTGCAGGCAAACTTCATCGGCAAGGCGGACCAGAGTCGAGTGGGAGAAAGCCGCAAAATCGAAATCGGACACCAGGGCGCCGGAATAGTCGGCCTGGCCCGGCTCGGCCGTGTCTATTGGATCGAGTTCGGTGGTCGCGGCGCGGGTGCGACCGACAATCTCCAATTCCGGGATAAAGCCGACTTCAGGATAGGAGTCGTCGATGATGACCGTCCACGCGCAGTGCGGGTTACGGTCGGCTGGCATCCGCGGCGGCCGGTGGATGGGCCTCACCTGGGCCCGACGGTTGGTGGCCAGCGCTGTGGCATCGAAGGTCGGGTCTTCGATGTCGTGGCACATCCCACGCACATAGTCCTCGCCCATCGGCTCTACATCCAGCAACGCACCGCAGTGATCGAGGTGGAATTCACCGTGCCAGCGGTCATGCACCGTGTAGCGGAAGTCCATGAACTGTGGCGGAGCGCCGATGTCGAGTTGCAAGCCCTTGAAGATGGTGATGACGTCGTCGCCCTCGAAGCGCAGCGCGCGCTGCATGCGCTTGGTGTAGAGCGGGCTTGCGCCGGCCCACTCTTCGATCGCGATCTGCACCATCTCTCCGCGACCGAACTGCTGTATGCACCATGCCATTCCAGACCGGTCGATCATCTGGCCGATCAGCAGCAATTCCGGTACCAGCGTGCTGAGCTGCTCGCGGGTTAGGGCGGCGTACCTGCTGGTCACGAGCGGTCCTCCGTCCCCACCTCGCCTGCCGCACCCGTGTCCACAAATAATGGACAGGTGTCCGATTTCGCTTCTGACTCTAGCGGCCCTATCGGCAATCGGCAACAACGCTGCGGTACAGGCAAGAGAAGTCGACCGTCACCGTTTGCCCCACCTCGTTATCGGCAGCAGCCACACCACTGAAGACCACCGAGCCGCAACACTTCTAGACATATGTCCAGCACGAACTACGGCCCCCACCATGAGCTGAGCGCGTTGCCGGCCGCGCGAACCTGCGCTCCGTGGGCAATTCGGCGTCAATGCGCACCGCCGGCGATCGCGACCGCCGCGCGAACCGGTAGAGCGGCCTTTCGATAGCGCACATCGACCGCGCGGTTCACGCATTCCCCGGAACCTGCCGAGATGACCACGGAGCAATGCGGTTTCGACGGAGTTGACGAACAGTTGCGTGTCGCCAGTCTCGGGCTGGCCATCTCAGGTTGGCCTACTCGCAGACCCGGCCGCACACTGGCGGTCACCATGCACGGTCATCACGATGTATGCGCATGACGGACGGACAACCACAGGCCGCGCTCCGACGACGAACATCCAGGTGCGCCGCGACCTCGAGTTCGGCGGTGCCGGGGTGAGTTCCTGGCGATCGTCACCGAGGGCTTCCGGCGTGAAGTACCCTGCAGAGACGGTGGTGGTTTCATCCGGCTGATCTCGAACATCCTGTCATTCAGGGCATTTCGTGAACCCACCGAAGCTGCGTGAGGACGCTGTCCGTCCGGCCACACCAGCGATGCCCGGCTGCCCCGACACGAGTTGGGCGACATGGTGGCCGCCCTGACAGGCTCGCAGGGACCACCCGCAGGTTGATCCCTTTCTCGCTTTCGGCAATCCTCATCGGGGGATCTCGTGGCTGAGCCGAAGGAGGGCCGGACGTGGCCGGTGTAGGACAGATCGCGATGAACAGTGCGCCCGTCCTGGGTGGCATGATGCTCGCTCTGACCGCGGGACAGTTCCGCGGACCGGACTACCGTTCGCTGATCAAGCAGGACATGGATCTGCTCGATCGCCTGCCGCCGGAGGCCGCTGAACGGCGCGCCAACCTCCAGCGCAGCATCGATACCCGGATCGACGACCTCATCGCCGCGGCCGACAGGACCAACGCGCTGCGCAAAGCCGCGACGTCCTATCGGGGTAACTGGCGCGACATCGTGTTGTTCCTCTGTGTGGTGCTGTTCGCAATCGTCTGGTGGGACGTCAACCACAGCCGGGCCAACTGGTTGCCGACTTTTGTGTTGCTGATCGTGTTGGCGGTGGTCACCGCGGCATACGCGCTGCGCGGAATGGTGCGTGCGGGTGCGTCGCTACTGCATCGAGGCAGCACCGGCGACCCTGGTTAGCCGACCGGCGCCGGACGGCACCCACGGACCAGGCCGCCGGGTCTGGCCTCGGTCAACTCTCCCTCGGCGACCACCGTCTGCCCCCGCACCAGGGTCTCGACATAGCCGTCAGAGCGTTGAATCAAGCGGCCGGCGCCACCGGGCAGATCCGTTACTTGTTCCGGGTAATGCAGCGCGAGTCGCTCCAGATCGATCAGATTGATGTCGGCGCGTCGGCCCGGTTCCAGCACGCCACGGTCACCGAGGCCGTAGAAGCCGGCCGGGTCACCGGTGAGTCGGTGTACGGCCGTCTCCAGCGACAGGCCCGGTCCCCTGCTGCGGCCCCGGACCCAGTGCGAGAGCAGATAGGTGGTCATGCTGGCATCGCAGATGATGCCGCAATGCGCCCCGCCGTCACCGAGGCCCTGCAGACTCACCGGATCCGACATCATGTCGTGCAGATGGTCGTAGTTGTTGCCGGCGTAGTTGAGCAGCGGCAGCAGCAGGAACTCTCGACCGTCCGCCCCGAGCAGCACGTCGTAAGTGACTTCCCAGGGGTCGCGCCCCTCCCGTTCGGCGATGGACGCCACGCTGTCCTGTGGTGCGGGTTCGTAGTTGAGTGCGGCGCCAAGCGGATACAGCCGCGCGAAGATGCGCCGGTTGAGCTGGTCTGCCGACGGCTGCGACGTCGGGTCGGGTGGCTCTGCCAGGATCCGGGAGCGCACCGCGGGATCCCGCAGGCGATGCACCCGCTGCTCGAGCGGCAGGTCTATCAAGGAACGGTAGGTGGCCCGATGGCGGAAGGGATTCATCCGCGACTGGTGGCCCATCAGCATGCCGAACGCCCGGCAGGCGACCTGTGGACGGATAGCCGCACCTTCGGCGTTGGCCATGTGTACCGCAGCGAACCAGCTCCGCCAGTCGTGCGGGTCCTGCTCGTTGACCATCGCCAGAAACGTCAGCGGTATTCGGTACTTTCGCCCCAGCCGGGTGATCCAATCGATCTCGGCGTCGATCGAATGGCGGTGATCGCCGCCCATCGCACCGCCCACTCCGGCCGGGACCACCTGCAGCACGCCGGAACGCACCTGCGCCATGACGGCCATCAGGGCAGCCAGCTCCGCTTCCTCGGAATAGGTACCGGGCACGGGCTCCCCCGATGCGCTGCGATGGCCGGCCGTGCGGCCGAACGACATGCCGAGCGCCCCCGCGCGCAGGCCGTCATCGACGATCCGGCTCATCGCGTCGATGTCCGCGGCGGTCGCGGAATCCTGGGCGCGGTCACCCATCACGAACCCGCGAACCGCCGCATGGGGAATCTGGGCGCCGACGTCGACAGCCCTGGGCATTCTCCCCAGAGCGTCCAGATACTCACCGAACGACTCCCATTCCCAGGCGATCCCTTCCGAGAGTGCCGAGCCCGGAATGTCTTCGACACCCTCCATCAGGTCGACCAGCCACTCGTGCCGATCCGGCCGCACCGGTGCGAACCCGATGCCGCAGTTACCCATGATCGCGGTGGTGACGCCGTGCCAGCAGGACGGTGTCAGGTGTGGGTCCCAGGTGGCCTGGCCGTCGAAGTGCGTGTGCACATCGACGAAACCCGGTGTGACGGTGAGGCCGTCGGCGTCGATGGTGCGCCTGGCGCTTCCACCGACCCGGCCGATCTCGACGATGACACCGTCGCGCACCGCCACATCGGCGGTCTTCGGGGCGCCACCGGTGCCGTCCACCACCGTGCCGGCCCGAATGATCAGGTCGTACGTCATGGCCGCCTCCAGGTGCCAACTGGCTATCTCTGTAATGATAACAATGTTAAGTCTGCACCGGCCGCACGCACCGGCTGGCGTACGATCGCGACGTTCGCCGCTCGCCGAGTGAGAAAGCTGTGGCATGCGCATCGTCGTGGATCTGAACAAGTGCCAGGGTTACGCGCAGTGCGTCCCACTGGCGCCCGACGTTCTGAAGCTGCTCGGTGACGAGGCGCTGTCCTATGACCCCAATCCCGAGGACGCGCAACGACAGCGGGTACTGCGCGCCGCCGCGTCGTGTCCGGTGCAGGCGATCATCGTCGAGACCTACACCCCCGAGGCGCAACCGTGAAGAATCCGCTCGTCGCGGAGCTTGTCAAAGCCTTCCGCGCCGAGGCCCGCATCGTCATCGTGGGGGCATCACTGGCCGGCCTTCGGGCGGCGGAGGCGTTGCGGGAGCGAGGTTTTCGTGGTCACTTGACGCTAATCGGTGATGAGCCGCATGAGCCGTACGATCGCCCGCCGCTGTCCAAACAGGTCCTCAAAGGGTGGGTGCCCGCAGACCACACGAAGCTGCCGCGGCTGCGTGCGCTGGACGCCGACTGGCGATTGGGGGTGGCGGCGGTCGGCCTGGACCGCATCAATCGCCGGGTGTTACTGGCCGACGGGCACGCCGTCGAATACGACCGGCTGCTGATTGCCACCGGGGTGCGGGCCAGGCCGTGGCCCAACCCGGCCGAAGGCGCGCTGGACGGGGTGTTCACCGTGCGCACCTGTGACGATGCGGCTCGCCTGCAGGCGGCCTTGCGCGAGCGGCCGCGGCGGGTGCTGGTCGTCGGCTCGGGTTTCATCGGCTCGGAGATCGCCTCGGTCTGTTGCGAGCTGGGGCTGCCGGTCACAGTCGCCGAACGCGCCGGCGGACCGTTGGTCGGCGCGCTGGGCGGGGTGATCGGCGATATCGCGGCGGGTATGCACCGCGACGCCGGTGTCGATCTGCGCACCGGTGTCTCGGTGCAGGCGCTACTGGGCGACGCCGCCGGCCACGTTCGACAGGCGCAGCTGTCCGACGGCGTCACGCTGGACGTCGACGTCGTCATCGCGTCATTGGGGTCTGTCCGCAACGTCGAATGGTTGCAGGGCGCAGGTCTGGCCAGCGGCTTCTGGGGCGTGGGGTGTGATGCGGGTTGTCGTGCGTTCGACATCAACGGGGTGGTGACCGACAACATATTCGTTGCCGGCGACATCGCCCGGATGCCGCACGTGCTCTACGAATACCAGTTCATCTCGATGGAGCATTGGGACAATGCGGTCTTCGGTGCGAAAGTGGCCGCCAACAACATGATCAGCCTGGAGACGGAGCGTCGTCCGCACCTTCCGGTGCCGTCGTTCTGGTCGGGCCAGTTCGGCGTCAACATCAAGGGCGCCGGGGTCTGTTCGTTCGGTGACGAGATCGTCTTCACCCAGGGCAGTCCCGGACAGCGACGGTTCGCCGCCGCATACGGACGACGGGGACGCATCGTCGGCGCCGTCACCTTCGACCACGGCAAATGGCTTCCGTACTACACCTCGCTGATCGAACGATCGGCACCGTTTCCGCCTCCCCCACCGGGATATGATCGGCCACCCGACATGACGCCGATACCCGCGCGTTTCCCGGATCCGCGAGTCCCGACCGGGCTGCCGGATGTGGTGCTGACCGGACACGACCCGACGTCGCGGGGAGCCGAGTTCCGACCCCGGGAGCTGCCATGACCGCACGAGAAGTCTGGGCCGCGGCGATGACATACGACAACCGCGCCGACCCCTACCCGTTCTTCGACGAACTGCGCAAGACACCGGTCGTCCAGGTAGCCGACGATCTCTACGTCGTCACGGGCTACCGGGAACTGCTCGCACTTGCTCATGATCCCCGGATCAGCTCCGACATCCGGCGCAGCCCGCTACGCGGCGGACAGGATCCCGAGGTCGAAGACCTCGGGCACTACGGCCACCAGCAGAGCATCATCGTCTCCGATCCACCCGATCACGACCGCGCCCGCCGACAGGTGATGCGGCACTTCGGGCCTCCGCACTCTCCGGGGGTGATCCCTGCCACCGAGCCGAGCATCTCGGCACTGTGCAACAGACTGCTCGACGGGTTGAAAGCCAACGGCAGTACGCGTTTTGACGTGGTGAACGACTATGCGTACCCGGTTCCCGTCATGGTGATCTGCCGGATCCTGGGTGTGCCGCTGCAGGATGAGCCCACCTTTCACGCCTGGATCTACGACATGCTGTCCGGGCTGGACCTCGGGCCGGACGCGGCTACCGACGAAGGCAGGGCGCGCGTTGAGAAAGGCCGCACCAGCGGGGAGGCGCTGCGCCGCTATCTCGCCGAGTTGATCGACGGCTACCTGCACCATCCGGCCGACTGCCTGCTGTCCAATCTGGTCAACGACACCGACGGGCCCGACGGTGCGATGTCGCCGCAGGAGGCGCTGTCCAACGCGCAACTGCTGCTGATCGCCGGCCACGACTCGACGGTGAACACCATCTCGAACTGCGTGCTGACCCTGCTGCGCAATCCCGGATCCTTCGACCTGCTGCGGCAACGTCCCGAGCTCATCCCGCGGGCGATCGAGGAAGTACAGCGCCTGCAGTCTGCCGTGCAGTTCTTCCCCAGTCGCAGCGCCACCGATGACATCGAGATCGCCGGCACCGTGATCCGCAAAGGTGCCGCGGTGCATCTGATGTACAGCGCCGCCAACCGCGACCCGGCGCGCTTCCCCGACCCCGGCAGATTCGACCCGCAACGCCCGGACAACGAGCACTTCGGCTGGGGCAGCGGCATCCACACCTGCATGGGCGGTCCCCTAGCCCGGCTGGAGGTGAATCTGGCACTGGAAACGTTCCTGCGCCGAGCGGACAATCCGCGTCTGGTGGTCGATCCGCCGCCGTACCGACGCAGCCAGATCTTCCGCGGTCCCCTGCATCTGCCGGTCGAGGTCGACGGGATCCGCGACTGACACCAGCGCCTACACCCCGTCGCGCCAGGCGATCAACTCCGCGAGAGCGGTCAAGTCATAACCGTTTTCATTCGGCGTGAGCTCCACGGTGAACAGCGTCGCACCCTCTTTGTGGTACAGATCGGCATCACTGGGGCCGCGCCACAACACCGCTCGCTCGATTGCCGAATCGTCGCGTTGCGCCGCTTCGGCATAGGACTTGAGCAGGTTGTCAGCGCGGCGGAATTCATCGAGGGGCGCGGCGCTGTGCCAGATGTCGGCGAAGCCCGCGATCAGCGGCAGGGTCTTGTTGTCGCCGGATCCATCGATGAGGATCGGAATCTCCCGTAGCGGCGGCGGAATGAGCCGCGCCAGTCGATACTCGATCCGCGCCAGCCCCTCGACCAGCTCCCGGAACCGATCGCCCGCACTCGGGTAGTCGTATCCGTATGTGGTGTCTTCCTTTTCGTACCAGCCGGCGCCGAGCCCCAGAATGAGCCGACCGCCGCTGATGTGGTCCACGGTCCGCGCCATATCGGCCAGCAGGTCCGGGTTGCGGTATCCCGAACCGGTGACCGGCAGTCCGATCTCGGCTCGTGAGATCAACTCGCCCCACGCAGCCAGGGCCGTCCATCCTTCGAAGTTGGTGCCATCCGTGCTGGCCGGGCACCGGCTGATGGAAGTGGTCGCAACCGAATATCACGTCGGTGCCCATGGCCTCAGACTCGCATACCGCTTGACGCGACGCGGCATAGCTGGGTGTGCCCCCGGACGCAGTTGGGCCCCGACCCGGATCCGGCGCGGTGATGTCATTCAAACCTCTTGTAGTCGTGACGAATTGGGACAGTTCAGGCGCGCTTGCCGTCGCTCGCTGGCGATTTCGCGCCGGCCCCCGTTGCCCCGCGCGGTTCATCGATACCTCTGCCCTCAAGTTAACCCGGGTGCCCTCGAGGTAACCCGGGGCCGCTGCCACATATTTCTGACACGCAATCCAACTTCCCGATGTCGGCCTTCAATATTTGTGATGTGCGCCGAAGGACGACGGTCGCGACGCCAAGTTATCTAACTTACGTATTTTTACAAGACAAGGATTGCCCGCCGCTCGGTGCGGTGTCAGGCTGGCTGTATGACAGAAGCGGAATCATTCGTCGACCAGGCTGTGATGGGTCTTGCCGAACCTCAGCCCATGTACAAGGCGCTGCGGGAATCGGCCCCGGTGTTCCGGTCACCCCAAGCGGTGGTGCTCAGCCGGCTTTCGGACATCGAGATGGCCCTCAAGCGCACGGACTTGTTTTCGTCGAACATGGACGCGGTCGATCTGGGCAATCTGCGGCCGCTGATTCCGCTGCAGGTCGATCCGCCCGAGCATGCCAAGTACCGCCGCATTCTGGATCCGCTGTTCACCCCGCGCGAGATGGCTCGGCGGGAACCGCAGGTCACCGCGCTGGTCAACGAGATGATCGACCGCTTCGCGGACCGCGGCTCGTGTGACTTCCACGAAGAGTTCGCCGTGCCGCTGCCGTGCACGGTGTTTCTGCAGCTGCTCGGCCTGCCGCTGGAGGACCTCGACAAGTTCCTGGAATGGAAAGACGGCGTCATCCGGCCGGCGGGATCCACCGGTTACGACGATCGCCACGAGGCGTCGGCCGACGTCGCCGAACAGATCTACGAATATTTCGAGCGCGCCATCGACGACCACATCGCGCACCCTCGCGACGATCTGCTGTCAGCGATGATCGCGACGCACTTCAAGGAGGACGGCGGTGCGGCGCTGTCACGCGAGGAGCTGCTCGACATCTGCTTTCTCTTCCTGATCGCCGGCCTGGACACGGTGACGGACTCGCTGGACTGCTTCTTCGTGTACCTGGGGCGACATCCGGACCATCGTCGACAGCTGGTCGAGCAGCCTGACATTCTGCCGCACGCCATCGAGGAATTGCTGCGGTGGGAGACACCCGTGCCCGGAGTCGCCCGAGTCGCCATGCAGGACGTCGAGGTCGGTGGGTGCCCCATCAGCAGAGGCGAGCGGGTCAGCCCGTTGCTCGGCGCGGCCAACACCGATCCGGCCGAGTTCACCGACCCCGAGCGGGTGGACTTCAGCCGGAGTCCGAACCGGCACCGCGCGTTCGGCGGGGGCCCGCACCGCTGCCTGGGGTCCCACCTGGCGCGCATGGAACTTCGGGTCGCACTGCGCGAGTTCCATCGGCGCATCCCCGACTACGAGATACCGCCCGGCACCGAGCTGAAGTACACGGCTGCTTTGCGCTCGGTCGAAGCGCTGCCACTGACCTTTCCGGCGCCGGCGCGATGACGCGGGTAGCCGTAGACGCCGACCGTTGTGTGGGTCACGGTCGTTGCTATTCGCTGGCGCCGCACATCTATGACTCCGACGACGTCGGCCACTGCGTCGTGCTTGTTCAGGACGTCTCCGGAGACCAAGAGCAGCAGGCGCTCACCGGAGCGCAGAACTGCCCGGAAGAGGCGATCACGCTTACTCCTTCCGCGGCCCGTCGGTAGGTACGCTGTCGCAAACGACAGAAGGGACGCCCGCGCATGGAACCAGGCTCGCTCGATCCGGTAGCCAGCGAACGGTTATCGCACGCCGCCAAGTCGTGGACGTCCGACTTGTCGATCAACGAGTTCGCACTGCTGCACGGAGCCGGGTTCGAACCGATCGAGCTGGTGATGGGCGTCTCGGTGTATCACGTCGGTTTCCAGTTCTCCGGAACCGGTTTGCGGCAGCAGCAAGAACTGGGAGTGCTGACCGAGGCGACGTATCGCGCCCGGTGGAATGCCATGGCGCGCATGCAAGCTGAGGCCGACGCGCTGCACGCCGACGGTATCGTCGGCGTCCGCCTGAACTGGCGGCATCACGGCGAGGGGGTGAACATCTGGAGTTCATGGCGGTCGGCACCGCGGTCCGCTACACCGAGAAGCCCGGGGCGTACCGGCGTCCGAACGGACAGGCGTTCTCCAGCCACCTCTCTGGGCAAGACATGGTGACCCTGCTGCGCTCGGGCTACACACCGGTCGCCTTCGTAATGGGCAATTGCGTGTTCCACATCGCCGTGCAGGGGTTCATGCAGACCCTCAAGCAGATCGGCCGCAACATGGAGATGCCGCAGTGGACGCAGGGCAACTACCAGGCGCGTGAGCTGGCGATGTCGCGCATGCAGACCGAGGCCGAGCGCGACGGCGCCAACGGGGTGGTGGGCGTGCACTTCGCCATCTCGAACTACGCGTGGGGACACCACACGGTGGAGTTCTACACCGCGGGAACCGCGGTGCGCCGCACCGGAAGCGGGGAAACCATCAAGCCGACGTTCGTGCTGCCGATGGACAGCTGATGTACGAGTTCGACGCCGAGCGGGTCAGTCGCACCATCGCGGGCGCGCTCGCCGGCCCCGGCGGTATCGCGATGGTCGTGAAGGTGTTCGCCGGGCTGCCCGGGGTGATTCACACGCCGGCCCGGCGTGGATTTTTCTCCTCCAGCCCCGAGCGAGTGCAGATCGGCGACTGGCGCTACGAGGTCGCTCGCGACGGACGGTTGCTCGCGGCGCACGTGGTGAACGCCATCGTGATCGCCGAGGACATCCTGCCGGCCGACGCCGTCGGGCCCCACATCACCCGGTCGTTGCATCAGATCGTGGCCCGGTACGGAGCAACCGTGGTCCCCAATATCAACGCCGCGGTCGACGTGCTGAGTACCAGCCCTGGTTATCCATACTGAAATATCGAGCACCGCAACGTTATTCGTCGCACACGTTAGGTACGACGATGTCTGTAGAGCTGTCCCGGCCGCGCAGCACGGTGGTCATGAGCAGGCGCCAGTGCTGTGCTTCGTCGTCCGCGGCGCATCGGCGCGCGGCGCCGGACGCCGCCACGCCGCCGTGCTGCTTGGCCACCTCGGTGAGCCGGGCCGCCTCGTTCACCGGATCGCCGATGACGGTGTACTCGTACCGCCGGGACTCGCCGATGTTGCCCGCGAACACCGTTCCCGCCGACACCCCGATGCCGGCTCTGATTTCCGACCGATTGAGCCGACGGCCGAGTTCGCGCGCCGCCGCCAGAGCCGCGCCCGCGTAATCGGGCAATTCGATCGGGGCGCCGAAGATCGCCAGCGCGGCGTCGCCTTCGAATTTGTTGATGAGTCCCTGGTGGCGCTCGACCACGTCAACCACCACCGCGAAGAACTCATTGAGCAGCGCGACGAGGGCTTCCGGTGGCATCCGCTCGGCCAGCCGGGACGAGCCGACCAGGTCGACGAACAGCGCGGCAGCCTCGCAACTGACTCCGCCCAGGGCGGCGTGGACGCCGTTCTCGGAAGCGCCCTGTTCGGCCAGGCGGGCGACGTCACGCCCGACGTGACGGCCGAACAGGTCCCGCAACCGCTCGCGTTCGCGCAGTCCCGCCGCCATGGTGTTGAAACCTGCCTGTAGCAGGCCCAGTTCGGAGGCCTCGAACACCGGCACGGTTGCGTCGAAGTCGCCACGTTCGACGCGCCGCATCCCGCGCCGGACCTCGTCGATCGGATCAGCGCTCACCGCGCCGGTGAAGGCGGTGATCGCCAGCCCGCTCACGGCAGCGCAGCCACCGATAGCCAGCACCACGTAGGCCAACCGGCGCCCGGAATAGTCGACGACCAGCGCGCTGGCCCCGACCAGCAGCAGCTGCAGCAGCGGGACGCCGGTACCGAGCGTCCACGCCGACACCGCCCGCAGCCGCAGCCCAGGCCCGCGTGCGGAGGTCGGCGGGCTGTGGGTGAGCACCTCGGCGACGAACGGCCGGAGTATCCGTGTGCACAACCAGTAGGCGACCGCGGTGGTCACGAAGCTGCCGAGCAACACCGACACACCCAGCGTCGTCGCCAACCAGGGCGCGTCGAGATTGATCACCACCAGGATCACACCGGCGGCTACCCAGACCGCACCGTGGATAGCGGCGGTGCGCGACGGGATTGCCATCAACACCCGTTTTCGCGCGGACTCCTCGTCGTGGTCACTGCGGTAGGTGGTCGCCAGGAGTCCGCTGATGATGGCGGTCAGCGCTGCGACCGCGACGTAGAGCGTCATCGCCAGGACGTTGAGCCGCAGCACATGCCGCTCGCTGAGCGCATGGCCGGTAGGCAGGGCCCAGAACGTCGTCACCCCGATCACCGCCGCCCCCAGCACATTCGGAAACAGCGCGGCCAAGACCAGCAGGGCGCGCGTCGTCCACGGCACCGGGAACTGCCGGCGTTTCACCAGCGTCGCGTTCGGTGGTCGTCGGTCTGGGAGCGTTCCACGGGCTATAACCTGCCATAGACCACCCCGATGGTGCGCCGGTTCAGCTTCCGTCGGTCGCTGTGCCGGCGCTCATTGATTGCGGCAGACCAGCAACTCCTTGAGTGCATCGGGGAACGCGTCGGCCATCGCCCACAGCTCCGGTACCAGGTCCGGGCAGGAGATGATGCCGATGCCCAGCGCCCCGTCGAGGGACATGACGGTGATGTTGAGACCCGCACCACCAAGGAGCGGCCCCAGGGGATACATCGACTCGATCCCGCAGCCCAGGAAGTACAACTGATCCTGCGGTCCGGGCACATTCGACAAGATCATGTTGTAGGCGGGGCTGGTGCTCAACGGGATTCGGGGCAGGATCCGCATCGCCGCACCGAACATCGTCGGCCCGCCGAACTCGGTCCAGTCGTGCAAGAGGGTAGGCCCCATGGCCGCGGTGTGTTCCTTGGCCGCGTTGTTGCCCGCGGCGATGGCACGGAGGCGAGCTGCGGGATCGGCGATCTGAGTCTGCATGCGGCAAAACATCCACGTGGTCTGGTTGCGGCCGGGTCGCTGCGACTTGTCGCGCACCGAGACCGGCACCGTGGCGACCAACGGAACGTCGGGAAGTTCGTCACGCTCGAGCAGGAACCGTCGCATCACCCCGGCGCATAGTGCCACCACGACGTCGTTGACGGTCACCCCGAACCGGTCCTTGACACGCTTGATATCCCGCATATCGAGTTGGGTGAAGGCCACGTTGCGGTGATGCGTCAACGGCCCGTTGAATGCGGTCGCCGGCGCACTGAACGGTGCGGCCATGGTGCGGCCCTCGCGCGCTCGCAGGACGGTCTGCGCGAGGGTGATCATCGTCGCGGGCACCACCGTGGCCAGCCGCAACGGTCGCTTGGCCACATTGAGCAGTCCACTGGCCGCGATCTGTAGCGCACTGGCACCTCCGGCACCCACAACCGGTTGCGGTGCCGGAGCATCGGGGACCAGGCTGCACAGCTGGGCCAACAGATTCGCCCCGGCGACGCCGTCGACCACGGCATGGTGCACCTTGAGCACCACCGTCAGCCCGTGTTCGCGGGCACCGCACTCGATCACCCACATCTCCCACAACGGACGGTCCCGGTCCAGGGGAAGACCCGCGATGTGTCCGCAGATCTCGGCCAGTTCGCGGCGTCCTCCGGGTGAGGGCACCGCGACCCGGTGCAGGTGGCGCCGCAGCGCAAAGCTCTCATCGTCCACCCACACCGGGTGGTCCGGATTCAGTTGCGTATCAGCGAGTTTCATCCGGAACTCGGGCACCGCCCGCACGTGCTGCGCCAGCAGAGCACGAAGCCGGGCGTAGGTATAGCCACAAGGCATCGTCGATGTATCGAGTTCCAGCACGCAGCAGACGTTCAACGGCTGCGTCGGTGTCTCCATGTAGAGGAAGAAAGCATCAAGTCCACTGAGTCGTTCCATAGCCGCCCACCCGACTAGTCACGTGCACATTCATCTGTCATCACCCCACGGCTCCCCCATCAGCCTCCCCTTCGAGACCGGGCACCGAGGTTGGGCATCGCGTACCCGGGCCCACAAATCGCTAAACCCGTTCGATGCGCGCGTAGGCGGGCGTCGCCGGCGAGAGTGGGGTTGACGCCGGCGCTGTTCTGTTCGAGGCCGACTCCTGCGGCAGCCCGGGTGATCGGGACCCCAACGTTGCGAATTGATCCGGATGTCGATGAGTCGGGTGGTAGACAACTGGCATGACTGTTGGCGCGGCCGCGATCACGATCTTTCATCCGCCGGGGAATCCGGATCGGTTCGACGGCTGGGTGCAGGGTTACCTCGGCACGGCCGGGCAGGCGCCGGGATATGTCGCTGCGCGGTCATCGGTTCCCGGCGGCGGCCAGTTGGACTGGGCCGTCGAGGTGTCTTTTGACAGCTCCGAGTCACTCGACGCATGGCTCGACAGCGCGCCGCGTCGCACCCTGCTCGCCGACGGCGCGGCACAGGGATTCGGCCGATCGGCCGCCGATCTCATCCTGGCGCCGGGCGAACTGCCACCGGGCAATATCGGGGTCTTCCTGCACAGCGTCGCCGCGGGCAAGGACGCAGATTTTGTTGGCGCGCAACGCGATCTGACGCTCATTACGGCCACCTTCGCCGGATACGAGGGGACGGCACTGTTTCCCGGCGACCCGAGCGGGCAGTGGATGTCGGTGCTGCGCTTCCGTACCGCCGGGCAACTCGCCGCGTGGATCCGGTCCGGGGAGCGCAGGTTGGCGCTGCCCAGTTTGCGTCAGGAACTGACGGACGACTTTGCGGAACTTCCGCGCAGTGCCCCGTTCGGTTCGACGGTTCGTGTCGCCGACGGTCAGGCCAAGATCACACCCGCATGGAAATCTGCGATGCTGGTGATCCTGTGCCTCTACCCCACCGTAATCCTGCTCTCCAAAACTCTGACCCCGGAGCTGAACCGCGTCGGAATCGACCAGGCGGCAGCCATTTTCGTCGGCAACGTCATTAGTGTCGCAGCGCTGCAATGGCTTCTGGTGCCCGCGGCGTCGCGGCCGTTCCGGCGCTGGCTCGACCCCATCGACGGCGCGGGCACGCGCATCAGCCTGGCCGGGGCGACGGTGGTGGCCGCCGGATACGCGCTTCTGCTGCTGGTTTTCGGCCTAGTGGGTTGATCACCCGCCGATCATGGTGTGCAACTGGTCGACTGACCAGGGCGCATTGTCCGAGTGATCACGATAGCCGAGCACCTGGGATGTGGGCCGAGGCAGGCGCCCCACAAAATTGCCTGCGGCAACGAAGATCTGACCGGTGACTTCGCGCGCGAGATCACCGGCGAGATAGGCGTAGAGCGGAGCCACGAAGGCGGGCGGGGCGGCGTCCAGTGAGGCACGCATCGTCATCTCGTCGAGCAGTCCACGGCGATGCAGGTCGATGATGTGCCGTTCGTACTCCGGACCCGTGGACAATCGGGTTCTGGCCCCAGGACACACCACATTGGCCCTCACCCCGGCGCCTTTGAGCTCCGCCGCTATGGCCATGGTCAGGCCATTGACGGCAGCTTTGCCGGCCGGATAGCCGGTACCGCCGTAGTCGCCGAGGAAGGCGACCGAACCCGTGTTGATGATCGAGCCGTGACCCTGCGCGGCCATCACCGGTGCGGCGACCCGACAGGTGTGAAACACCGTCCCGAGATGCGCACCGATCAGGCTGTCGAACTCCACCGGTGAGATCCCCAGAATCGAAGAGCCCGGTGGCTCGGCGATCCCGGCGCAATTGATCAGAACGTCGAGCCGTCCGAAGGATTGAACACACGCGTCGATCAGGCCCGCGGCGACGTCTTCATCACCGGCTGTACCGGCGACGCCGACCGCGGCGCCGCCCGACGCGGTGAGCGAGTCGACAAGCTGCCCTACTGCCTCGGGGTCACGGCCGTTGACCACGACGGCCGCACCCATCGTGCAGAGCACTTCGCTGACTGCGCGCCCGATCCCGCGGCTGCCGCCGACCACCACCACACCACGGTCGGTGAGCAGGCCATCCACGCTCATCTGGTCGCGGTCGCAGGTTCGAGTTCCTCATCGTCGGCGGCCGTACGCCGGGGCCACCACAGCCAACGGTCCAGCACCACCATCATCGCCGGAAGCACGAACGCCCGGACAACCAGCGCGTTCACCACCAGCCCGAGTCCCACGGTGACGCCGATCTGCGCCACGCTCAGCACGCTGCTGATCCCCAGGGCGAGCATGGTCAGGCCGACGACGACACCGCCGGCGGTGACGACCAACCCGGTCGCGGCGGAGGCCCGGATGATGCTGGTACGCAGCCCCGCGGAGAGTTCCTCGCGAATGCGCAGCGCGAACAGCAGGTTGCCGCCGGAGGCTATGCCGACCATCGACACGAACGCGATAGGTGGCACCGACCAGTGCAGGTCGTGGTGCAGCAGACGGTGGAAAAGCAGCACGCTGGCCCCGAGCGCGCTGACGTAGGAGGCCAGGATCGTCGCCAAGACGACGAATCCGGCGATCGGACTGCGTAGCAGCAGCGCGGCGATGAAGAGGATGACGGCCAAGGTGATGACCACCATCAGGGCCAGGTCACCACCAACGATGTCCTGCAGGTCACGGGTGGCCGGTCCGACACCGATGAGTTCGACCGCGGTCGCCGGTAACGCGCCGTCTTTGACCGTGTCGGTCACCGCGGCCGCGATCGCACGAGCCCGTGCGGCACCTTCATCGCCCCATTCCAGTCCCTGGCCGTAGACGAACAACCGAGTGGCATGCCCGTTCGGCGAGAAGAACTGATCGAGCGTGGGTCGCATGGCCGGATCGGTCAGGATGCGGCGGGACGCGTAGAGGTTTGCACCGGGGCTGCCCTGCGAGACCGAGGCCAGCCGGTGCAAGTAGTCCGGAAGCTCCTGAATGGGCACCGGACGGGGATTGCTCAACAGATCTCTGACCTGAGCTGCCATCCCCCGGACCTGGGCCATCTCGGTGCTCACCTCGGCCAGCACCTCGGGCAGGGGCACGCCGGGTTTCGCGGCCGCGTCCACTGCCGCCTTCGCCAGCGTGTCGGCCGCTTCCACCAGTTTGTTCGAGCCCGCCACCACCGCGGTGGCCCACTGCACCGCCTCTTGGGCCGACGAACACACCGGAGTCGTGCGGCAGTCGCTGATCGAGCCGACGAAACTGCGCAGTGGATCGAAGATCTCGGCGACGTCTGCGGCTCGGGCCCGGATCTTGTCGGTGGCCTGCTGCGTCAGGCGTACCGCCAAACTCACACCACCGATGGCGTAAGCGCCCGCTTGGGTGCTGGACTGGATCAGATCGAGTCCGGAACCCAGCTCACGCACCCCGGCGTCGAGGTCGGTGAACGTGCTGTCCTTGGCGGCGAGCTGGTCGGAGAACTGGTCGAGCCGGTCGCCGACATTGCCGCCGGTGGCCGACAGGGAGGCCTGCTTGGACACCATTCCACTGGGATGGCTCGCCGATTGCACCATGCGCACACCGGAGATGCCCATGATGGCGCCGGTGACCCGCCCGATCGCGGCCAGCGCGGCGGGGTTGCGCAAGTCCTCGTCGGTCTCGATCGTCACGACGTCAGGCTGGACGTGATTAGCGTCGAAGTGCTGGTTGACAGCGCGGTAGCCGCGGTTGGCTTCGGTGTCGGGTGAGGTCGACGCGGTTTCGTCCCAGCCGATCGGCACGCCCGGCAGACCGAGCAGCATGATCAGCACGAAGACGCTGGTGGCCACCAGAATGGGTGCCGGCCAGCGCGCGACGTGGGTGCCGACGCGCCGCCAGCGCCGGCGCAGCCATTCCCGCTGCGGCGGCTTGACCAGCCCGGCCCTACTGGCGAGCGCGATGAGGGCCGGCGTCAACGTCAGGCTGGCCACACCGACGGCGAGCACACCGATCGCACACAGGATGCCCGTCGTGGCGAACATGCTGATCCGGGCGAGACTCAGCCACCCGACCGCGCCCAGCGGAGCCACCACGATAAGCGTGGATCCCACGATCGCGGGCGCCACGCTGCGGTAGGCGTCGGCCAACGCGTCGGCGGGATCGAAACCTTTCCGGCGCTGTTCGTGGTACCGGCCGAGTAGGAAGATCGCGAAGCCGGTACCCGCTCCGACAGCCACCGCGACGGCGATGGACAGCGAGAACAGCGACACGCTGATCCACTGGCGGGAGGCGAGGTCGGAGATGATGGGCTTGGCGACGGTCAATCCCGACATCACCGAGGCCAGTGGCACCATCGCCGTAATCACCGACCGGTACAAGATCACCAGGAAAACGAACAGGACTCCCAGGGTCACAGCGGTGATGACCTGAGTCTGCCGATCGATCGCGGCGAACTCATCCATGATGGTGGCGCCGGCCCCGGTGATGTAGACCCGCAGACCGTCAGGAGGGTGCAACGCGGCCACGATGGTTCGCGCCGCGGTGATCGAGTCGACGGCTTCGGTTGAACCCGTCACCCCGTCCAGGCGCAGCGTCGCCGTCACCACGTGGCCGTCGCGGCTGACCGCCGTGTCTCCCGCCGCCGGCATCCGCCACCAGTCCGTCACGTCGTACACATGTTTCGTGTCAGCGCGCAACGCGGTGATCAGTTGCTCGTAGAACGCCCGGTCCTGATCACTGAGCGGGCCGTTGCGTTCGAGTACCAGGTAGGCGACGTTGTCGGTCGGCGCCTGCGAGAAAGCAGCCGCCGAGCGTTGCACCGCAAGAGAAGTCGCGGTGCCGACCGGCAGGAACGGCTGGTCGAGGTCCGCCACGACCCGCTCGAGCGGCGGTGCAAGGCTGTTGCCGGCGACCGCGGCAAAGGCCCAGACACCGACGACCAGCAACGCGAAACGATAGATTAGGCGAGGAATCAACGCGTAGGCCTCAGTCCCGCCAAGCGGCAGGTATCACGCAGCAGCTCCCATTCACCTGGCGTATCACCTTCTCGATTGACATCGTCATGCAACCCCCGACCGAGTCGGCTCATTCAACCACCTCAGCCCGCAGACGGACAGCGATTTGACGGCGCGCCGTGGTCAGCGGGACCGTCTGGCCAAACCCTGCTCACCTGCGTTCCTGACTCGATAGGGTCGCCCGTCATGGGTGTTCTGCGGTTCCTCTGGCGACGCATACTGGCATTCGACCGTATCGGCTCCCGCATCCCACAACTCATCCAAGTCTGGCTGCTCGAGCTGTTCTTCGTCATGCCATTGACGTTCTTCATCGGAAAAGTGATCGACATCCACGGTGCGCTCGGCGTACCCGGCACCGGCGAGCGGCTGAGTGGTGTGTTCTGGGGGGCACTGCTGGTGTCACTGATCTTCGGTTTCTTGTTCGTGCGGTCCCTGGTCCGGCCGCGGGTGGTCCAGGGATCGTGGACGCCCGTGGTGCATGCCGATGTGGGACCGGTGACCGTGTACGGCGCCAACCGAGGTTGGACGGTGACCTATCCCTACCTCACCAGCCACCCGTCGTATGCACTGTTGCTGTTGTTGACGGCGCCGATCCCGGCGGTGATGTTCGCGGCAACCCGCAACCAGGGCTACAGCACGTTCTACTTCCGCGCCTGCGGCATCGTCGGTATGGTCATCCTCGCCTGCATGGCGATGGCGCGCATCGTGTCCTGGTACGTCTTGCGATTAGGGCGCCGCCAACTCGACGAGCAATTGCATGGCGCGCCGGTCTCGCAACGCCGGCTGGGTTGGGAAATCGCGTGGAAACCGGTGTTGGTGCTGGTGGTGCTGATGTATGCGATCGTCTGTATCCCACTCGGTGTCATGTGGCTGAAGGAACAGCGCACCATCGCGGCCCTGCCGCTGGTCACCGTCGCCGACACCGCCGGTAGTTATCGCCGCGTGGAGGGGACGGTGGCATCCGAACCGGTCTACTGGGCGCCGCACGGCACCGGTCGCGGCGGAAACAACTACGCAGGCGCGGGGGTGCTGGTGACGCTGCGCTCCGGGGGTGAGGCACTGCTGCTGGCCGAATCGCTGTCGGTTCCCGATTTCAAAGGGGTGATGGCCGACGTTTCGCACGGCACCCTCAAGGCCACCGGAAAAGTGATCGACGACATCACCGCTACCCAGCGCACCTATTACGGGTTCGACATCAACGCGTTCCCGGGGCCCCCGCCCAGCGGGCGGGTCATGCTGCTGCTCTCCAGCCCCTGAGTTGTCGATTACGTGTTCTGGCCACCGGCGAGCCTTCGCATGTCGTACCGTTCTGACAGGTCCTGGGCAGACCATGGGGTGGCGCCGTCGAAGGGGGCTGCAGGATGAGCAGGCGACTCGTTGTTGTCGTGGCGTGCTCGGTGTTGATGTTCTCGGCGGGATGCAGCGGATCCAAAGCTCAACACTCCGGCGCAGGCGCGCGCGCGGCCGAGCGGCCGCCGGGAACCTCGCGTACCGATCCGGCCAGCGAGCCGGCGCCGGCGGGAACTATGACCTTCCGCTACGAGGACGCCACCACCCCCGAGGCGCAGAGTGGTCGCCAATTGATGTCGGGTGCAAAGGTTTTGGAGAGTGTCGCCGCCCACGTCAACGACACCTTGAACCTGCCGCACGAGGTGGGGGCCGTCGGCAAGCAATGCGGAGAAGCCAACGACTACTGGGATCCCAACGTCAACGAAATCCAACTGTGCTACGAGGACATTGCGCAGAGCCAACAGCGGTTCGCCAATGCCGGCAACCCCGATCCGGCGCAAGCCGCCGTCGATGCGACCATTTCGGGGTTCTACCACGAACTCGGTCACGCGACGCTGAACATCTACGAGCTCGCCTTCACCGGGCGCGAGGAGGACGTCGCCGACCAGCTGTCCGCGTTCGAGCTGCTGGCCCCCGGCGCCGACGGGAAGGCATACCCCAACGGCGTCCGGATCGCCATGGACACCGCCCAGGACTGGAAGTTGAGCGCCAAGGATGCCGGTGACGCCAACGAACTACCGTTCTGGGACGGGCACTCGATGGACATCACCCGGATGTACAACTGGGAGTGCTGGATCTACGGGTCGGACACAACGGCCAACGCCGGCATGGTCACCTCCGGCGACTTGCCCGAAGACCGCGCCGGCAATTGCGAAGAGGAATTCCAGAACATGTCCAGGGCGTGGCAGCAGATGTTGGGGCCGCACCTGAAGAAACCGAGCTGAACGCGAGATTCATGCACTGTTCAGGCGGTGGTGGGCCCGCGCTCGGCGACCGCACATCCCAGACCGTTTCTCTCACGGTATGCGGGTGGTTCAGGTCGCCAATTTCTACGGGCCCCGGTCCGGGGGGCTGCGAACGGCGGTTGACCGGCTGGGTGCTGAATACTGCGCCACCGGTCACGAGGTCTTCCTGGTGGTCCCGGGACCGCGCGCCGAGCGCAGTCGGCTTGACAGCGGTGTTGTGCGAATCATGTTGCCGGCCATGCGGCTTCCGTTCACGGGTGGCTACCGCGCGATCATGCCCGCGCCGGTGCGGGCGTTGTTGGTTGGACTGAACCCGGACGCGCTGGAGGTTTCCGACCGGCTCACCCTGCGCTGCCTGGGACGGTGGGGGCGTGCACACGGCGCCACCACCGTGATGATCTCTCATGAGCGCCTGGATCGCCTTGCGGGCCAGATCCTTCCGCGGCGAACCGCACAGAAATTCGCCGACTTCGCCAATCGGCGCACCGCCGCCGACTACGACACCGTGGTGTGCACCACCGAGTTCGCCCGCGAAGAATTCGACCGCATCGGCGCGACCAACACCGTGACCGTGCCGCTCGGTGTCGACCTGCGGACCTTTCACCCGCGGCGACACAGCGCAGACCTCCGGCGTCGATTCGCCGCGCCGGGTCAGCTCCTGCTGGTGCACTGCGGGCGCCTGTCGGTGGAGAAGCGCGCCGATCGCAGCATCGACGCGCTCGCTGCATTGCGCGACGAGGGCGTCGACGCCCGATTGGTCATCGTCGGTGAAGGCCCGCTGCGGGCCCGGCTGCAACGCCAAGCTGCCCGCCTGCCAATCGAATTCACCGGCTTCGTCGGCGACCGACATGTGGTGGCGGCACTGCTTGCCACCGCCGATGTGGCTTTGGCTCCGGGCCCGCACGAAACCTTCGGGCTGGCCGCCCTTGAATCGCTGGCATGCGGCACCCCGGCAGTGGTATCACGCACCTCGGCTCTGACGGAGATCATCACCGCCGATAGCGGAGCGTTGGCCGACAACGATCCGCTTGCCTTCGCCGGCGCGGTCCGTGACCTGGCCGGCCGGCCGGAGCGCCACCGTCGGGTGTGCGCGCGGCACCGGGCCGAGGTGTTCACCTGGCAACGATCGGCGGCGGGCATGCTGACGACATTCGGCTGAGCCCAACTTCTTCACCACGTTTGCTCGGCCGCCCGTATGAGCACATGGTTGACCGCGACACGGCGAGCCCGAGTGACCATGTAGACGACCGCGTCCGCGACGTCATCCGGTCGCAGTTTGACCATCTCGGCGGTCTGCCGCTCCACCGCCTTCATCGACCGTGCGTCCAGATGGGAAAAGATCTCGGTGTCCACGATGCCCGGTGCCACCACGCCCACCCGAACCCTCTTGCCGACAAGTTCCTGGCGCACCGATTCGCTGAAGGCGTTCACCCCGAACTTGGTCAGCGAGTAGACCGCGGTGCCCGGCCGGGCCACCCAGCCGGCGGTGGAACTAATGGTCACCAGATCAGCCACACCGCGCGGAGAGTCAGCCGCAGCGGCGACCAGATGCGGCAATGAGGCCCGCGTGACATACAGAACTCCGTGTATGTTCACCGCGACCAGATCGTCCCAATCATGCAGCACCGCTTCGGTTGCCGCCCCGGTCCGGATCAGTCCGGCATTGTTCACCACGGTGTCCAGCCGGCCCAGTTCGTTGACCGCGCGCTGCACCGCCGCCGACGCCTGGTCGGCATCGCGGACGTCGGCCACCAGGGCAAGCGCGGTTCCCCCGGCACCTTCGATCGCATTCCGCAGTTCGTGCAGGCGATCCGCCCGACGGGCCAGTAACGCTACCGCGGCACCTTGCGCGGCAAGCGCTTCCGCGGTTGCCGCGCCGATACCGCTGCTGGCACCGGTCACCAACGCGACGGTGTCGGCCAGTATCCCGGTCATCAGGGTTTCAGGCGCCCCGAACGGCTCAGACGCCACTCCGGCGGGAAGTTGAGGTCGTTGTCCTTGACGACATTGTTGAGGCCCTTGCCGAAAGTGTCTTCGGTGAGGTCAACGTCGTTGTCCTGGTCGTTGGCGATGAGCGGCAACATGCCCTCGACCATCCCGGTGAGCAGACTGCCGAAGTACTCGCCCTTGTGCTGCTTGTAGAGCTCGAGGAAGGTCTTCTGTACCGCGACGGTGTCGGTCGGCCGGCACCGCGCGCATGCCAGCGCGTACTTCGCCGTCTCCTCTTCGAGTTTGTCGCGCGGCACGACACTGTTGATGAAGCCGCATTCGTACATCTCCTTGGCACTGAAAGGCCGCCCGGTGAAAAGCATCTCGGAAAATTTTCGTATGCCCATGGTCTCGGCCCACCACCACAGGCGCGGCCCCCAGCCCACGTAGCGAAACGCGGGGTGCCCGAACAGCGCGTCGTCTGAGGAGATCACCAGGTCGGCGTCGCCGGCCTGATAGAAGTGCCAGCCGTAGCAGTAGCCCTTGGCCTCGATGATGCTGATCTTTCGAAGTTCTTGCAGTGGCCGGTTTCCCGAACGAGCCTTGGCGTAGAAGTCGGTGACGGTGGACAGATAGCGGTAAGAACCTCCCGGCGGATACTTGACCTCGTCGTCGTTGATCGCCAGTTCGTGCAGCAGCGGCATCCCAGGGTTCTCCAGCATTCCGCGCTGTTCGGGCAGGTCTCCCCCACTACCGAAATCTTCACCCTCGCCCCGGATCACCACGACCTTCACCTCGTCGTCGACGTTGCATTTGTGGATCAGGTCGGCGTAGTTCTGCCGCATGCCCAGCGTGGTGGAATTCTGCGCGTCGGGGCGGTCGAAGGTGATGTAGGCGATTCGGTTCTTGACGTCCTTCTCGAACTTGATGTACTGCTCGGCATCCCTTTTCAGCTCTTCGTAGTCGTATTCAGGCATGTGACTCTCTCCCTCGTTGAGCTAGCTGCCCGCAACGATCGGAAGCGGGTAATGAGATCCGATATCGGTGCCCAGCCATTCACTATCCCGGGTTGCCGGTCAGGTGTCCTCTGTTCGGGCTCTTCAGTATTCCGCCGGCGATGGCCGCCAAGATCCTGTCGAGTTGTTCTGGGCTGTCGATGATCCGGTCGCCGTGGGCGAACCGCAGCAGCAGGCCGTTGATGAAGGTCAGGGTGACGTTGCTCAGGTCTTCGACCACAGCGGACTCCAGCTCGGCACCTCGGGGCATCAGCTGAACCAGAATCTCGCGGTGCAACTTGGTGAACGCCTCGGTGCCGTGCGCCAGGGTAGCGGCCAGGGCCGGGTCCCGGGCGGCCTGCATCGTCAGCTCGTACCTGGCCCTGGTTCGGGATAGCTCTGGCTCACAACCGGATTGAATCACCACTTGCGACAACAGCGATGGCGAACGGCGGCCCTTGGCGGTATTGGCGGGACGTGCGTTGTCGGCGACCGACTGTAGGTTCGCCAGATCCAGCTCGGCCAGCCGTTCGGCCACGGCGAACAGCAGCGCCGATCGGGTCCGGAAGTAGAACGACGTGGTCCCGTCCGGAACACCGGCCTTTCGGTCGACCTTGAGGTGGCTCAAACCCTTGGCGCCGTCGTCGGCCAGCAGTTGAATTGCCGCGTCGCACAGGTCACGACGGCGTTCAGCCGGGTTGGGCTTGCGTCGTTTGTCCACGGTCAACCCCTCTCGGGTCTGGCCATCGACATTACTCTATATGTGTAGTGTCAGGCTAGCCACGAGGGCCGGCGTTCAGCCGTAGACCCGTGCGTAGAGCGCCTCGATATCAGCCGGTTCGGGGATCAGTGGATTGTTGGCCGGAGAGCCGGACGCCACCGCTTGCCGAGCCATCAATGGGATCAGCGATTGCCAAGCGGCACTGTCGATGCCGTAGGCCCTCGGGGTGGGCACGTCGAGGTCGGCGCACAACGCGCCGAGGGCGTCGACGAGCGAACCGGCGGCAATCTGGTCGCTCGTCGACGAGTCCGCTACCCCGTAGGCCCGGGCGCAGTCGGCGTAGCGCCCCGGCGCGCCGGATACCGAGAAGGCTGTGACCGCTGGGAAGAGCATGGCGTTGGACAATCCATGTGCGACGTGAAAGTGGGCCCCGATCGGTCGGCTCATTCCGTGCACCAACGCGACGCTGGAATTGGAGAACGCCATCCCGGCCTGGGTGGCGGCCGCCATCATCCCCGCCCGCGCCTCGACATCCGCGCCGTCGCGGTACGCCCGCTTGAGGTGCGTCGCGATCAGCGTGATCGCCGAAAGTGCCAGCCCGTCGCTGATCGAATTGGCACGGCGGCTGACGTATGCCTCCACCGCGTGCGTCAGAGCATCGACCCCGGTGTCGGCGGTCAGTCGTGCCGGCATCGTCATCGTCAGTTCGAAGTCGACGATTGCGGCGATCGGCAGGAACGACGGCCCCGGGCACAGCATCTTCTCGTTCGTTTCGCTGTCGCTGATCACTGCGAATTGTGTTGCCTCCGAACCGCTTCCCGCCGTAGTAGGGATCGCGATGATCGGTAGGGCGGGGCCGGCGTAGCTGCTCGGGGCCTTGAACCGGCGCATCGGCCCGGGTTGTAATGCCAGCACCCCCAGCGCCTTGGCGGTGTCTATCGGGCTGCCTCCGCCGAAACCGACGACGCAATCCGCGCGGTGCTCGATCAGCGCTTGCACACCGGCCTCGAGCGAGGCGGTGGTGGGGTCGGCGACCGTGCGGTCGAACAGCGCTGCTGCCTTGCCTGCCTCGCTCAACAGGCCCATCACCCGGTGCGCACCGCCACTTGAGGTGAGGTACGGGTCCGTGACCACCAGCGGCCGCTGCACATGCAGCGCATCGATCACAGCGCCCAAGTCATTGAGCGCGCCACCGCCCATGCGAATGTGCCGGGGAAATGCGGCGGATATCGGCATTCGTCACTTTCCGGTGATCTGGGCCGCCCGTCGCGGCAGTAATTCACAACACTACTGCCGGTGGCCGGAGCGACCCAGTCGCCCGATCAGGTGCAGGGAATGCCGTGCGGGCCGCCGATCCACTGTCCCGGCGGGGATTGCCCCGGGCAGAACTGCTTGATCTGCCCCGGTGCGGGACGCCAGGTGTTGTCGTTGATCCGGGGCACCGGCGGTCCGGGCGGACCCGGGATGCTGGGCCCGGGCTTGGCCTCAGCGGGGCCGGCAGCGGCGCCCAGCGCACCCACGCCGAGGGCACCCGTCATCAGCGCCGTTCCGATGAGCTTCTTGATGTGCATTACGTTGCCTCCTCTTCTCAGCGCGGCCAGCGCCACTTCAGCGCCTCACCCGCGAACTGAGGAATATCAGCGAGAGAGGGAATACCCAATTTTACCGGCCGTCAATCAGGGGCTCCTTGTAACCTGCGACACAACATGGACCAACTCGGCATCGGCTACCTGAGCGTTCTTGGGCTTCCACCTGCGGAATTCGCGGACGTCGCCGCCGCCTTGCGGTGCCGTTTCAGCTAGCTGTTTGCGCGGGGAGCTCCGCTGGCACCGTTAGGCTATCCCCCGTTCTCGCTGATAAAGGGTCATGCGCTGCGCCACAATCTTGTCGCGGCGCTGAGGCATCACGACGTCAGCATCACTCTGGGCGACGACTTCCTGGTGATCCCCGGGTGACATGTCGCGCGGGTGCCGCCGATCTCGACGTCGTCGCTGAACTCGCGATTCCCCGGATCAACGTGGTCAGCCTGGATACCGACCTCGGGCGCACCTTCGATGAGTTCGCGGTATCGGCTGAGCTTGCCGCGCAACGCGGTATCAGCACGGTGTGGAACCCGTACCGGGCCTAGCCGTGGCCGACATCCCCACCGCGCTGGCGGCGGTACGGCACGTGGGCCGCTCCGACTTCCGGCTGCTCATGGACACCAAGCATGTGTCGCGATCCGGCTCCACCCCGGCCCACATCGCGGCGATCGATCCCGGGCAGATCGGCTACGTCCAACTCAACGACACCACGCGCCGGCCGCGCAGCGCCGACTACTTGGAAGAGGCGATGTACGAACGTTTGTCTCCTGGCGAAGGTGAGCTTCCGTTGTGCGACATGATCCGTGCGTTGCCGTCGGACCTGGTGATCGAACTCGAAGTCCCGCGGCGATCGCTGGCGCTGGCCGGTGACAGCTCGATCGACCGCCTTTGGCCGTGCGTGGCTGCGGCGCGCCGGATGCTGGCCGACGCCGCCCGCTGATCATCGGGTCGGCTCGCGCAGCGGAAGTCCTGCCGCGCGGTAGATTTCGTCGATGACGGTCATGTTCTCGACGGCGTCCTGCGCAGTCGTCTTGACCGGCCGCCCGCGCAGCACCGCGGCCACGAACGCGTCCAGTTGGTATGCATACGATGCCCGGCGCCCGAAGCGCTCCACCCTGTGGCCGTCGGCGGATCTGACAGCCAAGCGGTGAAAGATCTGCGGCACAACCGGATTGAGAACTCGCAGCTCTCCCTCACCGCCGATCACCGTGGCGCTCATCCGCAACAGGTCCGACGACCACATCGAGGTGCGGACACGTCCGGTATGCCCACCGTCGAACCGCAACTCGGCCGTCATCGCGCGGTCGACCCAGGGATCGCGTAGCTTCGCCCGCGCCGATACCACCTCGGGTGTGCAACCGCCGAACATGCGCACCATGTGCACCGCGTAGCAACCCGCATCCATCGTCGCCCCACCGGCCAGCGACTAGTCGTAGCGTATGTCGGAGAACTTGGGCAGCGGGAAACACATGGCCGCCTCGACATGTTGCACCGGCCCCAGTTCGCCCGAGGCGATGATCTGCTCGATGCGCAGGGCCAGCGGATGATAGCGGTAGTGGAATGCCTCCATCACCACCTGGTCGGATTGCGTTGCCAAGACGGCGATTTCGCGCGCTTCCGCGGCATTGGCGGTGAACGGCTTCTCGCACAGCACATGCTTTCCCGCGGCCAGCGCGGCACGCGTCCAGCGACCGTGCAAGCCGTTGGGCAACGGGTTGTAGACGGCGTCGATCTCGGGGTCGTCGATCAAGTCCTGGTAGCTGTGGTGCACACGAGCGATGCCGTGTGCAGCCGCGAACGCGTGTCCGCGAGAGACGTCGCGGGCCGCGACCGCGGCGACGACGACCTCGCCGTTCTCCTTAGCGGGTTTGACAAGCGCCAATGGCGCGATGCGCGCAGCGCCCAGAATGCCGATCCGGACCTGTGGCCGTTCGCCAGACATCGCTCGACGCTAGCAGCGCCGGGCGAATTCAGGGGCGTGCTCTGGTCGAACCCCGACCCCGATGAAGTACGCCGGCACCAGTGAGAGCCACGGCAGCCGCTCCAGCACCCGCAGTAGGGCCGCGGGCGGAGCGGGGTCCTGGCCGCGGAACAGCGGCCTGAGCAACCCTCGTTGCAGCATCCGCTGCACGAATTGAGTTACGGCGGTCGGAAATACGCGGCGTCTGCGGACAGCCGCCAGATCATGATCGGTGACGTGGTGGCGCCGTAGCGGTTCGGCCAGAATGGTTGCCGCCGCCACAGCATCCTGCACCGCCAGGTTGATGCCGACGCCGCCCATCGGCGACATCGCGTGGGCGGCGTCGCCGATGCACAGCAGGCCGTCGCAGTGCCACCGACGTAGTCGATTCACCTTCACGTCGAGGTGCTTGACGTCGTCCATGGACGCCAGCGCCCCGACCGACTCGGCAGCCTCGGGCACCAGCGCCGCGACGTCACGGCGGAATGCCTCGATGCCCTGCGCCCGCAATTGCGCGTCGGTGCCTTTTCTCCCGATGTAGGCGATCTGGAAATAACCTTTCCGCGGGATGACGGCCAATGCCTTGCCCGGACCCGTACGCGGCAGGAAGGAGAACTCCGTCTCGTCGTGACGTGGCAACTTGAACCACCACACGTCGAACTTGGCCGGATAGTCGTGGGCGCGTAGACCGGCGGCCTGCCGAGCGATCGACCAGCGGCCGTCGCAGGCGACGGTCAGTTCGGCATGCAGTTCCCCGGGGCCGTCGGTGCCCTGATAGCGAACCCCGGTGACCCGACCGCCTCCCCTGAGCAGGCCGGTGACCTCGGTATTCATCCGCAGGGTGAAAGTCGGCTCGGCAGTGGCGGCCTCGGCCAGCAAGTTGAGCAGATCCCACTGCGGCACCATGGCGATGAACGGGTGGGGCTGGTTCAGTCGCTCAAAATCGATGTAAGTGATCGAGCGCCCGTTCGATTCGAAGGCCGCCTTGCGGACCTCGTTGAACGGCAGCCGCGAAAACGGCTCCCACAGGCCCAGTTCATCGAGTAGCTGCATGGTGGAGCAGTGCACGGTGTCGCCACGGAAATCGCGCAGAAAGTCACCGTGTTTTTCCAGCAGTGTGACGTCCACGCCGGCCCGGGCCAGCAACAGCCCCAGGACCATGCCGGCCGGGCCACCTCCGATGATTGCGCACGTCGTCTTGTCGGCCATTCGGGCAAGCATAGGGCCGCATTCAGCGGGCGGTGGCCGGGACCGCGCGAGTGTCGATCCGTCAGGTGAGGAGCTCGGAGAACGCTGTGCCGATCTGTTCTCCCTGAGATGAAGACCAGCATCTCGACACCGCCGGCGACGGCGAGAAGCGCCACGTCGGCCGCGATCGGATATCCGATTGCGTTGATGAGCCCGATCGGATCACCGTGGAGAGCTTGCTGGATGCCATCCAAATAGAGGTTGATGTTGTAGACCGGCGCAGTGGTAAGGAGGGTATTGACCACATCTGCGGTCGGCAGCAATGTTCCATAGCTCACCGCCGCGACCTCGGTGATCGTGTGGGTTACCTTGGTGCCTGCAACCTGAAAGCCGTCGATGGAAATCGCGGGGGTGGACGGGCGTGACTCGTTGCTGGATGGCGCGGAGGAGCTGGGCGCCAACAGGCTCGGAAGATCCGGCGCCTGCAGTCCGAGATGGGCGATGTAATAGGCGAAGTCACCGATGCCCTGTTGGGTCGCGACGGCGAAGGCGTTGAGCAGGGTCTGCGGCGCAACGTCGGGGACCAGCCCGAACGGGGGCGCGACATTTGGCGGAGCCGTCGAATAATCAAATCTTGGATCGCCATAGCCCAGGTTGACGATCACCCGCAGATTCGGCTGGACGAGGTCGGCGAGCGGATCGCCGAGGACGGGTACGGCCCGCAGCGGTTCCAGTAGCGGCAGGTTCTCGGTGGCGATGAGGTAGTACTCGGTCATCGTGGGACCGACGGTGTTCGTCAAGGGATGGCCGCGTCGATTTGCTGCGGGGTTAGGAATAAATAGTTTGAATGCACGTAGTTGGCTCCCAGCACTGCGTTCAGCACCGACAAGACGTTCAGCGGGTAACGCGGAAATCGGCGATGCCGTCGTACTCGAGGGTGTAAATCCTGGTTGGATACAGATTGTCGGGCGTCGGGAGGCGGACGCCGCACCGCGGCCGGAGCGGCGGTCTATAAAGGGACTATTTGGCAAACGATCCGATTTGTCAACTCGCAGACTTGTGTGAGAATAATGAACATCACCTCGTCAATGAATGTGGCGTCCCGTTGATGTCCACGTATTTGACAAATGCCGCTCTGCTGCTGGTGCTCGAGCCCTTGGCCTGGCTCTGACTCATCGTGCTGCGATCCCGCGGCGCGATCAGCCGACCAACAACGACAGTGCGTCACCGATCTGCTGCGCGGCGACCGCCACGGTCAGCACCTCCAGGGCTACCGCCATGGTCGATAGCGTGATGCTCGCCGCGAAGGGATATCCGACCGCGTTCACCAAACCCATCGGGTCGCCGTGAACTAGTTCCCTGATTCCCTGCAGGAACAAGTTGAAGCTGTATGACGGCGCGGCGGTCAACATGGCATTGAACAGGTCGGCAGTCGGCAACAGCACCTGGTAACCGGCCCCGGAAGCCGTCGAAACAGCGACGGCGACCTCCGAACTCGCGTCCTGCATGCCATCGATGACGCCGTCGATGGAGATCGCGGGATGCATGCGATCGCCGCCGGAGGACACCGGCCTGTTCAGCAGGCTCGACATGTCGAGCGCGGGAACCTCAAGATGAGTCATGCCATAGCCGAAGTCGTCGATGCCCTCCCGAGTTCCGGCCGCAAGCGCCCGCAACACCGCGCCGGGATCGATCTCAGGGAACACACCGAACGGAGTCGGCACGTTCGGCGGAGAAGTCGAATAGCCGTAATTCGGGTCGCCGTAGCCGAGATTGACGATCACCCGCAGATCCGGCTGAATGAGGTCGGCAAGGGGGTTGCCGAGGACCGGCAACGCGCGCAACGGCTCCAGCAGTGGCAGGTTCTTCGTCGGAATCATGTAGTACTGAGTCGTCGTCGGGCCCCTCGTGTCCGTCAGCGGTATTGCCCCGGCTATCTGCTCCGGGGTGAGCAGCAGATAGTTCTGGTGCAGGTAACCCATGCCGGCAAGGGCATTCAAGGTCGACACGATATTGAGCGGATACCGCGGGAAGTCGGCTACGCCGTCGTACTCGATGGTGTAGACGCGGGTCGGGTACAGATTGTCAGGCGTTGCGCCCGGGCTGGTCACTCCGAGGCTGGGCACAGAAATCCCCGGAAAACGAGCGGCAAGCCCGCCGTTGGGATTACCCGGATCACCGACGAGGGTGAACGAAACCTGTCGAGGCGTAGGTGGATTGAGCGACGTCGCGAGCTTCTTCATTTCGATTGCGGCAACGGTGGCGCTCTGGGAGTAGCCGAAGATCGAGACGTTGTCGCCCGCAGCGACGTGCGCCCGAACTGCGCTGTCCAGGATCTTCACGCCTTGGGTCACCGACGCATCGAACGTCAGGCTCTTGATTCCGACGACAGGGTAGAGACCTTGTGGAGTGAAAAGCGACCGCAGGCTGGCATCGGGGGCAATGTCTCGGATGAAGAGATCGAAGGACCGCTGCACGTACCAGGGCGACGGGGCCGGAACGCCGCTGCTCCCCATGACCTCGGCGATAGTCTGCGCTTCGGCGGCGCCGCGGGAAGCGCTCGACCCGGAACCCGCGGATGTCAGGGTATTAAGTGAGGTCTGCAGTCGCTGCCGCCACGGGCCCAATTCCGCTATCAACTCGCTGATTCCGGCGTGGTAGGCCACCATCGCGGTCGCATCCCGAGCCCACATCTCGTCGTACAGGGATTCAACGGCCGCAATCGCCGGAGCGTTCTGTCCGAAGAGATTCGACGCCACCAGTGATACTGCCGCCGAGCGGTTCACCGCCACGATCGTCGGATGCACCGCCGTGGCCAACGCCGTCTCGAACTCTGCGGCAGCAGTTCGCGCCATGGCCGCCGCCGCATCGGCATGCGCCGCAGCGGTCCTCAACCAGCAGCGGAACGGTATGGCGGCGGCAGCCATCGCCACAGCTGTCGGCCCCTGTCACGCGCTGGTGGCTAATCCGGTGATGGTCGACTCGAATGAGGCTGCCGCGTAGGACATTTCGGATCCGAGTGCGTCCCAGGCAGTTGCCGCCGCGAGCATGGGAGCTGCGCCCGCGCCGTTGTACAGTCGCGCGGAATTGACTTCCGGGGGGAGCGCCGAGAAGTTCGGCAACATCGTCTTGTGGCCTTCGTGAAGCGGGACGGTACACAAACGGCCGCGCTCCCGCCCAAAGCTGTGTGGCCGGCTTTCGGGCGGGAGCGCGGTGTCAGAACGCTAGCCGCCGATGTGGGACCAGCCGACGGCGGGCTGACCGACGGGCACCGCTTGGGCTCCCGGCCCCTCATATTGTTTGGTGCATCCCGCCAGCGCCGCCGCAGCGAACAGCGCCGCTGCTACCGCAGCCACCCCGCGGGCGACACGCTTGTTCCCAATCCCCCTCATTCGATGGTTCCATTCTTTGTTGGGTTTCGAGAAGTAATGCGTGACGATGATAACCATATCGCGTCATCCATAAAAAGGCTTCGGAGAAACTTGATCAACCAATCGTTCAATGGCGTTTCAGAGTCGCAATCGGACTAGCAAACGTCGCGGACGACTCAGCGAAGATGTACTGAAATCACTTCGTATGCCAGATGATTCAGCAACATTACGCAAATTCAGACCGCCGTGAGAGACAAAGCGGTGCGACCGGATCGGCAGTAAATTAATTGGACGCATGGACGTGTATTTCATTGACACCGCCAGCCGGGTATCCGCGAACAATTGTCCTTGTAAATGCGGTTGACAATTGCTAGTCAGACGATCGTGGTGGCGAGTCAATTCGCGCGGTTCCGGCGGGGTGCACGTGCCATCCGCCGGGGATGGCATAACCTAGCGGTCGCAATGTTTTAGTACGACGGGGAGTCCATCCCGCATGACAAGTAGGTGATCTCGTGACAATGTCCGGACGAGTTGCTCCGACGCGGCCCGCCCACGGCAATCAGCTCCGGGCCGAGCGGACACGCGCCCAGGTGATCGACGTGACAGTTCAGATCGTGCTCAGCGAAGGCATCGCCGCGGCCAGCGGACGCCACATCGCCGACACCGCGGGCGTCACCTGGGGCGTGATCCAATACCACTTCGGTGAGCGCGACGGCCTGTTGATGGCGGTGGTGGACCTGGGCTTCGACGAGTTGCTGGACGCGTTGAACTCACTGCCTGCCCCGACGGACACAACCACGACGCGAGAGCGGGTCGAGTCGGCCGTGACCGCTGCCTGGCAGGCCATGTCGACACCCACCGCGCGTGCGGCGACGGAGATCCTGATCGGTACCCGGGCCACCCGCGGAGCGTCCACGGATGAGCACGTCACGCGCCTCGGCAAGGCGTTCAACACCCTGATTGCCGGCATCAACCGCGATCTGGGCCCGACACAGAACGCGGCCATCGCGGAGCTGATGCTCACCACGCTGCGCGGCATGATCGCCAGACAGCTGTTTACCCACCGGCCCGTCGACACCACCAGGGAACGTCGACTGCTCGTCGACATCGTCAGCAACTACCTCGACACAGCAGGGACATCAGGTTGATGACCGAGACGATCCAGGCGCTTCTTCGCCGCCGGCAGTCGGATTCCGCGATCGCGCTGAAATGTGATGGGCGGCAATGGACTTGGCGTGAATACCTGACACGGGCAGCGGCGCAGGCGGCGGCGCTGCTGGGCAGCGCCGACCAGGCCCGCCCGATGCACATCGGCTCGTTGCTGGGGAACACCCCCGACATGCTCGTCCAGATGGCGGCGGCCGGTCTAGGCGGATATGTCCTGTGCGGACTGAACACCACCCGGCGAGGCGAAGCGCTGGCCGCTGACATCCGCCGCGCGGATTGCCAGATCATCGTGACAGATGCCGAACACCGCGCGCTGCTGGACGGGCTGGACCTGCCCAACACGCAGATCTTCGACACGTCGACATCCCCGTGGGCCGAACTCGTCGCGGGCGCCGGTCCGCTGGTCCCGTATCGGCAGGCCGAAATGATGGACCCGTTCATGATGATCTTCACCTCCGGGACGAGTGGGAACCCCAAAGCCGTGCTGGTGTCACACCTGATGCCGGCATTCGCCGGGATCAATTTGGCCGAGCGGTTCGCCCTGAGCGAGCGGGACACCTGCTATGTCTCGATGCCGCTGTTTCACTCCAACGCGGTGGTCGCGGGCTGGGCGCCGGCGGTGGTCTCCGGTGCATCGATGGTGCCGGCGAAGTTCTCGGCGAGCAATTTCCTCGCCGATGTCCGCCGCTACCAGGTCACCTACATGAATTACGTCGGCAAACCACTGGCCTACATTCTGGCCACCCCGCGCCGCCACGACGACGCGGACAACACGTTGCGGGTGGCTTTCGGCAACGAGGCCAACGAGAAAGATATCGAGGAGTTCGCGCAGCGCTTCGGAGTACAGGTCGAGGACGGCTTCGGGTCCACCGAGAACGCCGTCATGGTGTTGCGCGAACCGGGCACGCCCCGCGGCTCGATCGGCAAGGGGGCCGTCGGGGTCGCCATCTACAACAGCGAGACCGTCACCGAGTGCGAACTTGCCCGATTCGACGAGCACGGTGCGCTCAGCAACGCCGATGCCGCGGTGGGTGAGTTGGTCAACACCACCGGATCGGGTCTGTTCACCGGTTACTACAACGATCCGCAGGCCAACGCCGAACGCATGCGCCACGGCATGTACTGGTCGGGAGATCTCGCCTTCAAAGACGCCGAGGGGTGGATCTATCTTGCCGGACGCACCGCCGACTGGATGCGGGTGGACGGCGAGAACCTCGCGGCAGCGCCGATTGAGCGAATCCTGCTGCGCCACAGCGCGATCAATCGCGTCGCGGTCTACGCCGTGCCCGATGAACGGGTGGGCGACCAGATCATGGCTGCTGTGGTGCTGCAACAGGGAGTCCCGTTCGACCCCGAATCGTTGGAATCCTTCCTCGCCGCGCAAGCCGACCTCTCCCCCAAGGCCCGTCCCCGATACTTCCGAATCTCAGCAGATCTGCCCAGCACCGCCACGCACAAAGTGCTCAAGCGCCAGTTGATCGCCCAAGGAACCGCCGTCGATGCGGACGATGCGCTCTGGGAGCGCGACGAACGCGGCACGGCGTACCACATCAGGTCCCAGGCTGGCCGTTGACGAGGCGATGCCGGACGATGTCGGCATGACCGACTCCAGCGCGACCCGAGTGGCCGTCTACTTCGACTTCGACAACATCGTGATCTCGCGCTACGACCAGGTACACGGTCGCAACTCCTTCCAGCGAGACAAAGCCAAGGGCCTGGACAAGGACCGCCTCCGGGCAGCCACCGTAGACCTGGGCGCGATCATGGACTTCGCGTCCTCGTTCGGCACACTGGTGCTGACCAGGGCGTACGCGGACTGGTCGGCGGAGGTCAACGCCGCCTATCACGGACAACTGGTCGGCCGGGCCGTCGACCTCGTGCAGCTGTTCCCGGCAGCCGCCTACGGGAAGAACGGCGCGGACATCCGGCTGGCCGTCGACGCGGTCGAGGACATGTTCCGGCTACCCGACCTGACACATGTCGTGATCGTGGGCGGCGACTCCGACTACATCGCGTTGGCGCAGCGGTGCAAGCGTCTGGGCCGCTATGTCGTCGGTATCGGCGTGGCGGGCGCGAGCAGCCAGTCCTTGGCTGCCGCCTGCGACGAGTTCGTCACCTACGACGCGCTGCCCGGGATCTCGACCACCATGGCGAACCCGCCGCCCAAGAAACGTGCGCGTCGCGCGAATTCCGGTGAACCCGACGACGAGCCGCCGGGACCCGACCCGCAGGTCGCCGCGACCGGGCTGCTCGAGCGCGCGCTGCGTATCGGGCAGGAAAAGGACGACGTCGAGTGGCTGCACAATTCCGTGGTGAAAGCGCAGATGAAGCGGATGAACCCGTCGTTCAGCGAGAAGTCGTTGGGATTCAAGTCGTTCAGTGACTTTCTGCGGTCCCGCAACGATCTCGTCGAGCTCGACGAGAGCACCACGACGCGCATGGTGCGCCTGAAGAACTAACGGCCGATCTCACCGAGGATGCCGCGCTCGATGCTGGTTCGGGTGTTGTCGGGCAGCACGATCAGGCCATCGAGTTCGGCCCGCGCCAGTTGATATGCGTGCTGGCGTTCCTGGGTCGTTGCGGCGGTGTCGGCGGCGATGCGCAGCAGATTCTGTGCCCGCGCCAGTCGCTGCCTTTCCTCTTTGGAGAAGTCGCTGTTGCGCCTGCGCATCGCCTCGGCTTCCGCGGTGTTGAATGCGGTCACGTAATCTTCCACCGCTTCGAGGTACTCGCGCGCCGCGTCGCGATCATCGAAAAGGTCTTCGGCCCGCAGCGGGCGGTGCAGGTCAGCTCGCAATTTGGCGCGGTGGAAGCGGGTGGTCAGCGGCTCGCGCATATCGGTCATGACCGGGAAGTCCAGCAGCCGGGTGGCATCGAGTTCGTACTCCAGCCAGCGGGCATCGGTCTTTTCATGAGCGTCTATGGCGCGCTTGATCGCCTGCCAGTGGGCCGCGGGGTTTCCGGGTGCCGACGGCCGCGCCGGCGCGCCGGAGATGCCGTCCGGCGAATCAGCGGGTCCCGCTGTCCGCCGGTTCATGGCCGAGATCGCCTTGATGCCGGCCGCGATCAAGCCGATCAGCGGCAAGGCCAACAGCAGCAGTTCGACCAACCGGAACAGGACACCCACGAACGCCAGGATGCCACTGATTTCTCAGCGCTTGTCGATCTGGCCGGCGGCGATCTCATCGGCCGCCTTCGCCGCAACGCCCCCGACCAGGCGGGAGGCCAGTTCAGGCACGTTGGCCGCGAACCGCGCCAACGCGCGCTGTCGCAGCGGCGCCACGGTGACCTCGCCTCGGTTGCGTTCGATCGCGCTCACCACCGCGGCCCCGACCTGCTCGGGTGTCCCGGTGCCGATCAGCGGGGGTGCCGAAGCACCGGAATCGGCGAACATCCCGGCGCCACCGATCGCTCCCGGGCTGACGACCGAGACGCCGATCCCCACGGGCCGCAGGTCGTCGCGCAGGCATAGGGCGAAACCACGCAGACCGAACTTCGTCGCCGCATAGAGCGACGCGCGCGCCGTCGCGGTCTTGCCGGAGATCGACGAGATGTAGACGAAGTGCCCCGATCCGCGTGCGGTGAATGCCGGGATGAGCTCCCGGGTCATCTGCACGGGCACCTCGAGATTGACCCGCAGCGCCCGGTCGACCTGCTCGGCGGTGAAACTGTCGAGCTTGCCCGAGGCCGGCAACGCCGCGTTGGCGACCAACACGTCGATCGGACCGGCCTCGGCCAGCAGCGCAGGGCCCTCCCCGGGCTGCGCGAGATCGCTGACGATCGTCCGGTGCCCGCTGCCGGGCAGCGAGGCCACCAACTCGTCGAGTTCCCGGGGTTTACGGGAACTCACGATCAGCCGCGCTCCGCGCCCGGCGAGCGCCTTGGCCATCGCTCTTCCCAGACCGCCGGTCGCACCGGTGAGCAGAACAGTCTTACCCGCTAAGTTCATTGGCAAGACGGTAGTCGAATCGTGAGGGTCATGACGCGGCGGCGGCGTCCGGCAGCCCATAGCGCATCGCCCAGCTTGCCGCCGTCCACGCGGGATTCCGGTGCAAACCCATGGCGCGGTTGATCGCGGTGGTGACGCAATGTGGAGCCTCGAGCAGCAGCATGTGCCCGGCGCCGGGTTGCTGGACGTACATCGCCCCGGGGATCGCCGCAACCAGATCCCGGGCATGAGCATCCGGGGTGGTGATATCTGCGCCGCCACTGACGACGACGGTCGCGGCGTCGATGGAAGGTAGTGCATGGTAAACGTCGTATTCGCCGAGATTGAGCAGGAAACCGGCTGCCGTCGCGGGTGCCACGGCGCGGGTCGATTCCGTTGCCAGGGAGGCGAATCCGGTATGGCCGATATCGCGGCCGCAATACCTCGCCAGGGCCGCGCGCAGGGGGCGTATCACACACCGGATGGTGGACTCCGTCGGTCGTCGCGGCATGCGGTTGACGAGATCGAACAACACCCGCGCGGTCGGACTGGCCAAAAGGCGACCCAGCCCCCGCTCCGATATCCGGCCGGCCGCGGCAGCGACCAGGACGAGGCTCTCCGGCTGCACTGGCCGTGCGGCGGCGGGCAGGCTCAGATACGCCAGCGCGGTCATCCCGCCCAGGGAATGGCCCGCCAGGGTGACCGGCCCGGTAACCCGCAATGCCTGAAGGACATCGGCGAGATCGGCGGCCAGCCTCTCGACACGATAGGTGTCCGTGGGGGCGCCGGTCGAGCGGCCATGGCCACGGTGGTCGTAGGACACGATGCGCAACGCACTGCCCCACCGGCTGGTCAACTGCCGGATCTGAATGGCCCAGCTGTCCTGGGTCAGGCACAGGCCGTGCATGAGAACCACGGTGTGCAGCGGCTGACGCCGGCCGTAATCACGGACCGCCAGCCGCACCCCGTCGCGCGTCAGCACCGATCGTTCGGTGTAATTCGACTGTCCCACAGTAGCATTCGGATCGGGCACGGTGTACTCCTGACGGATGTCCTGGTCGGGCAGATGGTTGCCCGCTGCTTGTCGCGGTTGAAGTTACGGGCCTTCGGTGGTTGCCGCGCTCTTGTGCGCAATAGCCACGCAAGAGGTGATCTGCAGGTTTTGCGCGTTGTGCGCAGGGCCATACGAACAGGTGGACGATGTATGGTGATGCGAGCTGACCTCCGGACAACGAGGTGTGCCACCATGGACGATGCGCGCAACAGTCAGGAGATTCAATGCCGAACCGGTTGGCCGACAAAGTCGCTCTCATCAGTGGCGGGGCCCGGGGCATGGGCGCATCCCACGTTCGGGCACTGGTCGCTGAAGGTGCCAAGGTGGTGTTCGGCGACATCCTCGACGACGAGGGCGCCGCCGTTGCTGCCGAAGTCGGCGATGCGGCGCGTTACCTGCACCTTGATGTCACCGATCCCGCGCTGTGGGACGCAGCTGTCCAGACCGCCCTGACCGAATTCGGCCGGCTCGACATTCTGGTGAACAACGCCGGCATCATCAATGTCGGAATCCTCGAGGAATACGAGCTTTCCGAATGGCAGCGGATCCTGGACATCAACCTCACCGGCGTCTTTCTCGGTATCCGTTCGGTCGTCAGGCCGATGAAGGCCGCGGGCCGGGGGTCGATCATCAACATCTCCTCCATCGAGGGACTGGCCGGTACGATCGCCTGTCACGGTTACACCGCAACAAAATTCGCGGTTCGGGGTCTGACCAAGTCGGCCGCCCTGGAGCTCGGTCCCAGCGGGATCCGCGTCAATTCCGTCCACCCGGGGCTGATCAGGACACCGATGACCGAATGGGTGCCCGAGGATATCTTCCAGACCGCGCTGGGCCGCATCGCCGAACCGCAGGAAGTCTCGAACCTGGTGGTGTACCTCGCCAGCGACGAATCCAGCTACTCAACCGGATCGGAGTTCGTCGTCGACGGTGGCTGCGTCGCCGGTCTCGGCCACAAAGACTTCTCCGCGGTCGACACCGCTGAGCAGCCGGATTGGGTTACCTGAGCGCGTCGCGCAGATGCTGGCACTGACTGGCGAAGAACGACAACGAAATCGGCGAGCTAGGCGCGAGCAGGTCGAAGGCATGGAACGCTCCGCCGGCGATGTGTTCGTGCACATCCACGCCCGCACCGCGCAGGCGCTGCGCATAAGAGACGCATTCTTGATAGAAGAGGTCGAGGGTTCCGACCCCGATCCAGGCGGGCGGCAGCCCCGATAAGTCGGCACGCCGTGCCGGCACCGCCTCCACGGGGTCCGCCCCGGCCAGATACCACTTCCAAGCCAGCTGATTGTCCCGCTCGCTCCACATAATGCGTTTGCGGCCATCGGGTTTCGCGCCGGTGCGGTCATCGAGCATCGGATAGACCAGCAACTGGAACACCGGCCGCACGTCTCCGCGGTCGTGTGCGCGCTGGGCCAGCGCGGCCGCGAAGTAGCCGCCGGCGCTCGCGCCCCCCACCGCGATCCGGGCCGGGTCGACCCACGGTTGGCGCTGTAGCCACAGCAGGGCCGCGTAGCAGTCGTCCAGCGGAACCGGATAGGGATGCTCGGGCGCCAGGCGGTGCTCCACCGCGACCACCGCCACCCCGGCCAGGTGGGCGAGCTTGCGGCAGTACCGATCCTCCTGCGCGGCACCGCCCATCACGGTTGCGCCGCCGTGGATCCACAGCAGCGCGGGCGCCGGTCCGGGCAATGCGGCCGGCCGGTGCACCCGCACGGTCACGTCCGCGTCGACCGCGGCCACCGGCACGTCGCGCTCCCGTCCGGTTACGGCCGCCAGCCTCATCAGCGCGCGGGGAACCCCCAGGCCACGATGCAGCCCGTATCCCCGGGGCAGGATTCGGGCAATCGGGCGCAGGCCGGGGTCGACCGCTTGCCGCGCGGTGAACGCGTCGGCGGGAAACTGATTGCTCATCGCCGTCGACCATACATTCGCCGGTAGTCGTCGGTCCGTGGGAGCAATGGGCCACCGGTAACCAAGGCCACCAGATTTAGGGACTGAAGTCACTAGAGCCGGCGGGCGTGCCGTGACGAACATGGTGACGTGACTGCCTTCTCTGCTGTTGGGAACTTACCGATTTCCACTGTGACCGGCGATCCGGTGTCGCGCGTTGCCGCCGACGCGAGCCTCGCCGACGCCGCGCGAGCAATGGTGACCGACAACGTCGGCGCGATGGTCATCGGCGACGGCGACAAGCCCGGCGCGCTGGTGAGTGAACGCGACATCGTCCGCGCGGTGGCGGCAGGAATGGACCTTGCTGCCGTCCGGGCCGTCGAGGTGGCCAGTACCAAACTGGTGTGGTGCGATGCCGACGCGACCATCGACGAAGTCGCGAACCGGATGATGGAACGCTACATCCGCCACATCCTCGTGGAACGCGACGGCGAACTGGTGGGCATCGTCTCTGCCCGCGATGTGCTCGGCGTCTACTGCTCGGAAGCCGAACTCGACAACAGTTAGAACGCGTCGGGATCCCGCTGCACCGCGGCTGGCACCGGGTGCCGGTAGAGCCGAGACGCGTTCTCCCAGGTTAACTTCCGGATCACGTCGGCCGGCAGGGCGCCGATCTCCTCGTGGACGGTCTGCTGGGTGTGCGGCCACGTCGAATCGCAGTGCGGATAATCGGCTTCCAGCATGATGTTGTCCACCCCGATGCGCTCGTACTGCACGAATGACGACTTGTCCTCGACCGCGCAGAACCAGAAATTGCGCTTGAATACCTCCGCGGGCGTGAGTGTTTCGCCCAAGGCGCGCCAGGTGCCGTACATCTCGTGATAGCTCAGCATGTGATCCAGGCGGTCCAACAGGCCGGCGACCCAGCCGATCCCGCCTTCGGACAAGCAGATCTTGAGATCGGGGAACCTGCTCGGCAACCCCGAGTACAGCCAGTCCACCGCGGCCGAGATCGCGTAGGCGAAGAACAGCACTCCCTGCACATCGGGCGGCGCGTCCGCCGTGGTCGACGGCGACGAGCCGGAGGAACCGATGTGCAGATTGACCACCGTGCCGGTCTCGGCACAGGCCGCCATCATCGGCTCCCAGTGAGCCGAATGAATGCTTGGAAATCCCAGCATCGCAGGGTTTTCGCTGAACGTCATCGCGTGGAAGCCGCGCTCGGCATTCTCATAGATCATCTTCGCGCCCAGCTCGGGATCCAGCAGCCAGGGCAACTGACAGGGAATGATCCGGCCTGGATACGCCCCGGCCCACGCTTCCAGGTGCCAATCGTTCCAGGCGCGGACCGAGGCCAGTGCGAGCTCCCGGTCGTTGGTCACCTGCTGCAGTCGCTGGCCGGCGAATCCGGGCAGGAACGACGGGAAATTCAGCGAAGCATAGACACCGTTGAGGTTCATGTCGCTGATCCGGTCGTGGATATCCCAAGCACCCCTGCGCATTTCGTCGAACCGGACGGGTTCGAATCCGTACTCCGACACCGGCCGCCCCACCACCGCGTTGAAGCCGACGTTGGGCAGCACCTGCCCGTCGTACACCCAGGTCTGGCCACCTTCGGCGGTGTCCACCACGGTGGGCGCGCGGTCGGCGAATTTGCGTGGGAGACGCCCGGCGAAGGTATCCGGCGGTTCGACGATGTGGTCGTCAACCGAGATCAAGGTGTAGCGGCGGGCGGCCCGGGGCGGGTCCGGCAGCAACGTGACCGTGCGTTGATCGCCGGTCTTGGCGGTGGTGAAGTTGAGGTCGGCGGCCAATTCGTCGATCGATTTCATGCCGGGTCTCCTTACTTTGACGAGCAGACGCAAAAGCCCGCCGGAGCGTCCGCTCCGGCGGGCTTTTGCGTCTGCTCGCGGGGGCTAGGTGAGCACATCGGGGTCGGCCTTGATCGTCATCCGCGCCGCGCCCGACCAGTACACGTCGGCGGCGCGCTCGATCAGCGAGGCCCGCATGCCCACCATGTCCGACCACTTCATCCGCGACGGTTCGGCACCGGTCAGCATCACGTCGTAGGCCAGCCGGCACACCCTCTCCACTGATGCCGCCCGGTATACGGCTTCGGGCAGGGTACGGCCGGTCGCAATGACACCGTGATTGGCCAGCAAGGTCAAATTCGCGCCACCGATGCGGGCCGCCAATTCGGCTGCGCGAGAGGGCGTATCGATCTCACCGTCGTATGCCTCGACCAGGCACATGTCGTCCAGGAACAGTGATCCGGTCTGATGTACCAACTCGGGAAGCCGGCCGAGCGCAGCCAGCACACAGACGTAGTAGGGGTGGTTATGGATGACCACCCGGGCGTCCTCGCGGACGCGGTGCAGTTCGGTGTGGATGTGGATGGCCGGCGTGACATCCCAGCGGCCCCGCACCACGCGGGCATCGGCGTCCACCTCGCAGATGTCCGACGCGGTCAGCTCCTGCCACCACAGGCCCCAGGGATTGACCAGCATGTCGGTCTGGCCGTCGCGCTGCCACGTGATGTGCCCGGCCAGGTTCTCGGCGAAACCGATCGAGGCCAGGTGACGAAACGCCACGGCGAGCGCCTGCTCGTCAGACAGGTCCGCCCCGATCGGCGGCACTACCGACGGCGCCCACACCTCCAACCCGCCGCGCCGCGCCCGGGGAGCGTTCATAGGCCGGCCTCCATATCGGCTCGAAGATTCTTGCGCAGTTCACCTTTGGCGACCTTGCCGCCCGACGACCGGGGCAGCTCGTCGACAACGATGAGCCGCTCGGGCAGCAATTCCTTGGAGACCCCCAGCGCCAGTAGATGATCGACGAGTTCGGGCAGGTCGAGGGTGCGGGCATCGACGAGTTCGGCGTACAGACAGACTCGTTCACCGAACACCGGATCGGGCATCGGCACCGCAGCGGCCAACCCCAGCGCCGGGTGCGTCATGGCGGTGTCCTCGACCTCGGCGGCACTGATGTTCTTGCCGCCCCGCACGATGAAGTCGGACGTGCGGCCGGTGACGCTGAGGTAACCGTCCGCATCGATCTCGCAGAGGTCGCCCATCCGCATCCACCCGTCGCGGGTGAACAAGCTGTCGTGGTCGGTCCCCCCTTCCAGCCCGGTGAGGTAACCGAGGCTGGTCGCCGGACCCCGGCAGGCGGGTTGGCCGCACCCGCTCTCCGTCACGTCGCGATCGCCGTCGAAGAGGCGAACCTGCATCTCCGGGACGATCCGCCCGCCGGTGCGCAGGCGGCGATCCAGGGTGTCGTCCAGCGTGGTGCCACTGAGTAGGCCGGTTTCGTTGGAGCCGTAGAACTGCAAAATCGTGGCTCCGGTGAGTTCCTCGAATGCCGAGGCCGACCGGTACGGCAACGATTCGCCACCGGTGAACACCACCCGCAGTGAGCTCAGGTCCGTCTCGCGGACCACCGGGTCGGCCATCAGCATCGTCAATTGCGAACTGACACAGAATAATACGGTGATCCGGTGCCGTGCGATCGCCTCACACGCCGCCTTGGCGGTGAATCGCTGCAGCAGTACCGTGGTGGCTCCTAGATATATCGGGCTGGTGTGGCTGGTCCAGATTCCGAAGCCGAACGGCATCGGTACGACGGGCAGGAAGATGTCCCCGGATGTGAGCAGCCCGTTGGCAACCGCCTTCTGGTGGAAATAATGCCAGCGGTTCTGGGTGTGCACGACGCACTTGGGCAGCCCGGTCGTGCCGGATGTCGAGTTGATCAGGAAGACGTCGTCGGGACCGAGTTGTACCTCGGCGCTCGGTGGCGCCGGCGCCGCGTCGACGTCGAGGCGAAGCGCCGCACCCACACCGCTGAGCTTCTGCACCGCTGTCGACAGCGCCGCGGCCACCTTCGCCGCGGCAGCGCTGCGATCCTGATCGGTGATCAGCAGTGTCGGTTCGGTGCTGCGCAGCAGGTGATCGACCTCGCGCGTGCCGGCGCGAGCGCCGATGCCGACGACGACGGCACCGCAGCGTTCGACGGCGACGAACAGGACATGGATGGCGGCGGTGTCACCATGCCAGACCGCGACCCGGTCACCGCTGGTGACACCCCACCCGGCCAGCTGACCGGCCAGCGCGTCGGCCGCTGCGTCCAATTCGGACCAGGTCAGGGCGCCGACGGGATGGTCGATGTAGGCCATCCGGTCCGGTGATCGCCGCGCGTTGGCGCGAACCGCGTCCGACAGCGTCGTATCCGTCCACCAGCCCGCCGCGCGGAAAGCCGCCGCATCCGCGCCCGTGAACGCCGGCGATCGCAAGATGCTCAGTGCGCTGGCGGTCATAACGGAATGATAGGAAAGCCGGCGATGACGCAGGTCACCGGCTGCTGCCGGGCCACCGCGCTGACCAGCATTCCAAGAATCCTTGGAGAACCTTTCAAGGGTTGCTGCCGATCCTGATATCGCCCAGCATCCGCCCGGGCGCAGACCGACTTCAGGAGTCCAGCGACCGTCATGGCCATTGTCGATTCACCGACCCACTACCACCCGCACCCGCCGAGCGGCTTCCGCGACCAACCGAGGCGCCACCCGTGGGAGATCGCACTGCTCGTCCTGGTGATCGCTTCCAGCGTCGTGCTGTATCTGATCGCGTCCGCGGTGGTGCTCTCCGGCAAAGCCAGCCTGCTGTGGCTGTCTGTGCTGGCCACGCCGCTCGTACTGTTCCTCGCCCGCGGGCTGAACTATGGGCGGCAGCGGACGAACGGCGTGAAGATGTCGCCCACCCAGTTCCCCGAGGGCTATTGGCTGGTCGTCGAGGCGGCCCAGCGGTTCGGCCTGCCCGAGGTGCCGGATGCCTACGTCGTGCTTGGCAACGGCCAGATCAACGCCTTCGCCAGCGGGCACGGCTTCCGCCGCTACGTCGTGGTCTACAGCGACCTCTTCGAGGTCGGCGGTCAGGCTCGCGATCCCGAGGCGCTGGCCTTCGTCATCGGCCACGAGGTGGGCCACATCGCGGCCGGCCACGCGTCGTATTGGCGCCAGCTCAGTCAGCTGGCCATGAAAATTCCGTTCCTCGGACAGGCCCTGTCCCGATCCATGGAGTACACGGCCGACAACTACGGCTATGCGTTCCGCCCGGAAGGCGCCCGCCGTGCCATCGGCGTGTTGAGCGCGGGCAAATACCTATTGCGCTGGGTCGACTTCGACGGCATGGCCGACCGCGCCGGCTCGGAGACCGGCTTCTTCGTGTGGCTGTCCAACGCGCTGGCGTCACACCCGGTGAACACCTGGCGCGCATCGGCCCTGCGCAACCGCGCGGTCGCGGGCGCCTTGTTCTTCCGGCCCCGGCAACCGGCGCCGGCACCGCAGTGGCCAGCACCCGCCCACTCCCCCTGGCCCAGGTAGGTGCGCCCGGCAATGAAGACGAAAGTCGTCGTGCTGCTGGCCGGCTGGGCCGTCGCGGTGGTGCTGCTCCTGCACTACGTGATGCTCAGCCGGGCCGGCCTTCCGGGAGGCTGGATGCTCTACCTCGGCCTTCCGGTCACCGCGGCCGGAGTGCTGTTCGCGCTGCTGCTGGCGAACGTCGGGTCAGAATGGGAGACCAAGACCCTCAGCGGTGGTCAGCCGCTCTTGAGGCGGATCTTCCAGCGCACGAAGCTGAGGTAGAAAATGCTGAGCACCACCAGCATCGCCATGTCGAACGTCCACGCCCCGGCCGTGTGTTTCCAGTGCGCATCCTTGGGGACCTGCGGCACCGGACAGAGTTTGGTCAGGTCGATGGTCGACGCCGATGTGGCGAAACCCCACCTCGCCGGGGTCACCCACGACATCTGATCCAGCCCGAAGCGGTTCGTCACGGGAATCATGCCGCCGGAGAACACCAGCTGGGACATGACCGCCACCACCAGCAGCGGCATGATCTGCTCACTGGTCTTGGCCAGCGACGACAGCACCAGCCCGAGCATGGCCGAGGCGACGGTCGTCGCCGCGATGTCCACATACAATTCCAGAGCTGGACTTCCCAGCACCACGGCGCTGGCCTTCGGACCGGGCTTGCCGAGTAGCGCGATCACCGTCACGATCGCGGACTGGACGAGCGCCAGGATGGTGTAGACGCACACCTTGGCCAGCAGGTAGGCGGTGGTAGACAGCCCGACCGCCTGCTCGCGCAGGAAGATCGCCCGCTCACCGATGAGGTCGCGGATGGTCAGCGCCGTCCCCATGAAGACCGCTCCGACGTTGAGCAGCACCAGAATCTGCGCCGGCTCGGTGGGTGCGTCACTCGTCAGTGGCGGCGCGTTGAATCCGACGTCGCCGGGCACCGACATGGACAACGAACCCATGATGAACGGCAGTATCGCCAGGAAGATGAAGTAGCCGCGGTCGGAGATGATCAGCCGTAACTGCCGTCGGGCAATCGTGGAGAACTGCCGGACCAGGCTGGTGTGCGCCGCCTCGCCCAACTCGGCGGGTTTCTCCGTCGGTGGTACCGGGGGCGGCGGACCCGTCTGCGCCAGATACCGGGCCTTGGCACCATCCGGGTCTTCGGCCACCGAGCTGAAGATGTCGGCCCAGTTGGTGGTTCCCATCGACGGACCGATCTGGCTGGGTGGCCCGCAGAACGCCGTCTTGCCCCCGGGCGCCAGCAATAGCACCTGGTCGCAGACGTCCAGGTAGGTCAGCGAGTGCGTGACCACCAGCACCACGCGACCGGCGTCGGCCAGCTGGCGCAGCATGGTCATGACCTGGCGGTCCAGGGCCGGGTCCAGGCCGGAGGTCGGCTCGTCGAGGATCAGCAGTGACGGCCCGGTGAGCAGCTCCAGCGCCACCGAGGCACGCTTACGCTGACCGCCCGAGAGCTTGTCGACTCGCGTCTCGAGGTGCTTGGTCATCTCGAGTTCCTCGAGCACCCGGGCAACCACCTGTTCGCGGTCCTCTTTGGTGGTGTCGGGTGGCAACCGCAGCTCGGCGGCGTACATCAGCGCCTGCTTCACCGTCAACTGCCCATGCACCACGTCGTCCTGCGGGACCATACCGATCCTGCTCCGCAACGAGGCGTACTCGGCGTGCACGTTGTGTCCCTCGAACGACACGGTGCCGCTGGTCGGGTGCGTGTATCCGGCGACCAGTTTGGCGAAGGTCGACTTGCCGGCACCGGAGGGACCGATGACGGCCGTGAGCATGCCCGGCCGCGCGGTCAGCGAAATGTTGTCCAGCAGGGTCTTGTTGCCCTCGATCGTCCACGTCACGCCGCGGACGTCGAGACCGCCGGTGCGAGTCTCCAGCAGGCTCTCTTCACGGCGGGACAGCGCGCCGTTGGCGAAGACGAGGTCGATGTTGCCGATGGTGACCACGTCGCCGTCACGCAGCATCGCCGATTCGACCCGGGTGCCGTTGACGAACGTGCCGTTGATGCTGCGGTTGTCGCGGATCTCCGTACCGCCAGGGGTCGGGATCAGCGTGGCGTGGTGCCGGGAGGCCAGCACCTCGGGGATGACGATGTCGTTGTCGTCGGCGCGCCCGATCTTGACCGCACCGGGTGGCAGGTCGCCCGCCTTGCCCGGGCGCAGGATCTTCATCATCGAGGTCCGGCTGCCCGCCTCGGCGGTGCGACCGATCACCGGGGGCGGCTGTTGTTGCGCCGAGGACCGGTAGATCTGCGGTGCCGGCTGCTGCATCGGCTGGGGGCCCGACGGGTAACGGGGCTGCGGACCCGACGGTGGCTGGCCCGGGGTCGCTGCCGGCATCCGCGCGGTGGACGGATGTTGTTGCGGGGGGCCGCCCCAATTGGCGCCGCTCGGCGGCCCGCCTTGAGCTGGAATGGGTCCGCTGGGTCGCGACGGGATCGCCATGGCAGTCGTCGCCGGGGGGCGTCCGACCGAGCCCTGGTTGCGCCGGCCGACTTCGAAGTCGAGCGCCGGTCCGTCCGGGTTGCCGATGTTGACGCGCTGACCGTCCTGGATGTCGACGACCGGCACGCGGCGGTTGTTGACGTACAGGCCGTTGAGGCTGCCGTTGTCGATAGCGACCCATCGACCCTGGTCGTAGCGAAGCAGGAGGTGCACGCGCGAAATCAAAGGGTGTGCAACACGGACATCCGCGCGCAGATCACGGCCAATGACGACGTCGTGGCCTGCTGCGAAGGTGCGTTCGGCTCCGTCGTACCGCACGGTCAGCACAGGCGGGGCGGCTGTTTGAGTCATCGCAACCAACTTTATCGGCAGGGACGCCAACTAAAGAAGCAGGACGTCGTATGTAGCCGGGCGGGTAACCGGGCGGGGCTCGTCAGCCGCACGCGGTGGCCCCCGAAGCCGCTGCGAACGCTGACATTTCGATCTGCTGAGTTCTATCCTTCAATCCGCTGGCGCATCCGGCCGAAGGAGAGAACTTGACCACCTTATCCGACGATCTGCGCACCTTGAGCTACGAAGCGTTCGTGTATTTCTACCCGCTGGTCACCATGGACGTCACCCGGTTGCAGGCGTTCAACTCGGCACCCGGCTCGCGGCCCGGTTTCGGCCCGCCCAACCAGTTCTCCCACTTGCGGGCGTTCCCGCCTGCGGAGTTCCGTTCGGTGGTGCGGCCGAACTTCGACACGCTCTACTCGATCGCCTGGCTCGATCTGAGCAACGGCCCGGTCAGCCTGCACGCCGACGACACCGACGATCGCTTCTACATGCTGCCGATGCTGGACATGTGGTCCGATGTGTTCGCCAATCCCGGCAAGCGGACCACCGGCACCGGACCCCTCGATCTGGTGATCATCGGGCCGGGTTACACCGGGCAGCAGGCTGCGGGCGCAACCGCCATAATTGCGCCGACTCCCTACGTCTGGCTGATCGGTCGTACCCAGACCAACGGTCCGGACGATTACCCCGCGGTGCACAAGATTCAGGACGGCTACCGCATCACCGGCCCGCAGTCTGCGATCGAGCCCGATCCGAACTACGACGTCAACACCGAACCGCTGAAAATAGTCAACGGCATGAGCGCCGTCGACTATTTCTCCTATGCCGCCGAACTGCTGCGGGTCAATCCACCCCATCCGACCGACTTCTCCATCCTCGCCCGGCTCGCCCTGCTCGGCATCCGATGCGGCGAGCCGTTCGACGCCCAGCGATTCAGCGCCGAGCAGCTGGTGCAGATCGAACAGGGCCGACACGACGCCCTGGCGGACATGCTGGCGGCGGGCCCCCGGCTGGCGGCCAGCGTGAACGGCTGGATCAGCCTCGGCGAGGGCATGGGGGTATACGGCAACAACTACTTCCGCCGAGCGGTGGTAGCCCTGATCGGTCTGGGGGCCAACCCGCCCGAAGACGCGGTCTATCCCCTACTGGGCGCCGATGCCGACGGGAGCCCGGTCACTGGTGACAACGACTACGTCATCCACTTCGACGCGGGCAAGCTACCGCCCGTGGACGCTTTCTGGTCGATCACCATGTACGACGCGGACGGATTCCAGGTGGCCAACGAGCTGAACCGGTTCGCGATCGGCGACCGCGACCCACTGCGTCACAATGACGACGGCTCGCTCGACATCTATATCCAGCACGAGAACCCCGGACCGGAGCGGGCGGACAACTGGCTACCCGCTCCCCGCGGCCCCATTGGAGTGACAATGCGGCTGTACGCACCCCGGCCGGAGGTCATCACCGGCCGCTGGTCCGCGCCGCCGGTTCGCCGGGTCTGACACGCCGCACGCGAATATGCTGTACGCCCACCGGAAGGAGATCTGCATGCGCCCGCAGCACCTGAGTTCCTGGCGGCGAACCGGCGGTGCGATCGCCATCACGGCGCTCGCCATCACCGCTGCGCCAGAGGTGTTCGCCGCCATCACGGTGCCATCCGGAGCGGCGGTGGCCGATGTGTGCGTCAATGCCGGACGGCGCATTTCGGTCAGCGGATGCACCAACATCGCCGACGCCGTCGCCCCCTATGCCCCACCGCCCACGGACTACGCGCCATTGCCGGAGGACTACCCGCCGCCCCCGCCGCCGGCCCCGAACATCAACGTGTGCGCGAACGTAGGCCGGCGCATCAGTGTCAGCGGGTGCGTCTAGCTCCCCTTTCAGGGCCGGCCGTTGCCGCGGCGGATTTCCTGCAGGCACTGCAACCGGGTCTGCCCGGTTTGTTCCATGCAGACGCGAACCGGCGTCTCCTGCTCACTGGGCGCCGGCGTCTCATTCGGTTCGAGAGTGGCGCTGACAGTCGGGCTGGCCGCGGTGCCTTCGGTCAGCGACCAGATGCTGGTGTTCGTGCCCTGGATCATCGAGCAGTAAGCCGTCGCGCCCGTCTTCGTGGTGCCGAGGCTGCCGAGCGGGAAACAGTCGGCGCCGATTGCGACGACCGGGATCTCCGGAGCGGACGTCACGGTTGGGGCGACCCCCGCCCCCGTGGTGGAAGCCGGCACCGAGGTGCTCGCCGGCGGTTGCGAGCGGGGCGTCGCACGCTCTTCCTGATCCGCACGCAGGTACTCCTGGAGTGCGAAGACGACCGCAACGACCAGCAGGATCCCCAGTAGCGCCGGCACGATGACAGCGGGACGCAGCAGCGAGCGCTTGGACGCGGGCGCTCCGGCGGCGGACAGGGACAGGCTCGTCTCGTCTGGATCTCCGGCTCCGCCCAGGTTGTGGCTGAGGGCACGCGCAAAATCGATGCAGCGCAGGTAACGATCCTTGGGGTCCTTGGCGAGCGCCTTGGCGAAGACCGGGTCGAGATTCGACAGTTCAGGACTGCGCTCGCTGATGGCGGGGGGCGAGGCGCTGAGGTGTTGGCTGATCACCACCGCAGGATTGGTGTGCTGAAACGGAGGCGAACCGGTGAGCAGCTGATACGCCGAGGCGGCAAGCGCGTACTGATCGGCCCGCCCGTCGAGGTCGTTGCCCATCAACTGCTCGGGCGCCGCGTAGGCCACGGTTCCCACCGTCATGTTGGTCGCGGTCAATCCCGTCGATTCCCCCACCAGACCCGCGATGCCGAAATCGGCCAACAGGATCCGCCGGTCCGGTGAGTCCGGTTGGGCGATCAGGATGTTCGCGGGCTTGACGTCGCGATGCAGCAGCTTGTGCAAATGCGCATAATCGAGCGCCTCGGCGACCGCGGTGATGATCTCGACCACTTCCGGGCCGGGCATCCCGTTCGGGTAGCGCTCCTCAAGCAACTCCCCCGCGTCGGTGCCGTCGACGTAGTCCATGTCGATCCACAGCTGACCGTCGGCCTCGCCGCGGTCGTGCACCGCGACGATGTGCGGGTGCCACAGCGTGGCCGCGGTGTCGGCTTCGCGGTGAAACCGGTCGCGGTACTCCGTGTCGGCCGACACCTCCGCCTTGAGGACCTTGAGCGCGTCCTGGCGGGGCAGCCGGGGGTGCTTGGCCAGATAGACCTCACCCATCCCGCCGGATCCCAGCCGCTTGATGACGGTGTACCCGGCAAACGTCGATCCTTCGTCGAGCGCCATGGCCGCATAGTAGCCCGCACGACGATCCCGGAAACCGACGATGGGCCTGTGCACGGACATGCTTGGCGTTTTCACCGCCGGACAACGGGTAGTTTGGCGTCCATGCCCGAGCGCGACGACACCTTCCCCGACGACGTGCCCATCGCCGACGCAGCTGAACAGCTGCGGTCAACGGTGGATTCGCCCGAGGATGACGAATATGCGGGCCAACCCGGCGAGTTGCCGCTGGAAGCGAGTCCTGCGGACTGGCAGGAGCAGCAGGAAACGGTGGTGATCGATGACGAGTTGGAGGCATCCGACTGAGTTGCCGCGTCGGGCCGCCGCAGGCACCCTCAGCTAACAACCGTCTGAGCGACCGCGGCGCGTCGGGTGTCGTCGGGTGGCGCCGAACAAGTCCGGGCTGTAAATGAGCCGTCAATGTCTGGTAAACACCGCGCCGCCCGCGTCGCGGACAACGCCGACGAGAGCATAGATTCGAGGAGGCCGGTGATCAGAGGGGTGCCCGGACCAGTCCCACCACTAGGAGGCGTCATGCCGACAATCGAGACGCGACTCCGCCAGCAGTTGCGCAACTACGCCGTCGAATTGCGTCAAGTGGCCTACACGCTGCCGAACGGAGTCGGCGAGCACGATTTACTTCGGCTGTCCGACCAGATGCGGGCCGCGGCAGATCAGGTGATCAGCAAACGCGCTTAGCGCTGCGCGGACGTGGTCGCAGGCCGTCCGGCCGAGCTGTTGCGGGAGTACCGCGCAACTGGTCTACCGCGATCAGCTGACGGTGACCGGGATCCCATTGAGAACGCCGTTGCCCGACGGCTCGTCGACCAAGGTCGGCGGGGCGAGCACGTTGGTGTTGACCCCTGGTGAGCTGTTGGCCACCGACAACCGGGTCCCCGGCTTACCGTGACCCCAGCCGTGTGGCATCGACACCACCCCCGGCTTGATCGCGTCGGTGATCTCGACCGGCACCTTGATCTCACCGGACTCCGACTTGACGGTGACGATGTCCTCGTCGGTGACGTGGCAGCGCGCCGCATCCTGCGGGTGCATCAGCAGCGTGCAGCGATCTCTGCCCTTCATCAGCGCTGGCACGTTGTGCAGCCATGAGTTGTTCGACCGAAGGTGCCGGCGATTGACAAGCACCAGTGGATCGGCAGGGCGGTGCAGCCGCTCGGCCAGCCTGGACAGATCGTCCAACAGGTACTGCGGTGCGAGCCTGATCTTCTTGTCCGATGTGCCGAGAATATCGGGCAGTTGCGGCACCATCGGGCCGAAGTCGATCCCGTTCGGGTTGACCTTGAGCCGCTCGAGGGTGAGGCCGCCCGGGTTATCGCCATAGCGGTCGCCGAAGGGACCCGTGCGCAAGGTCAGGTCCAGCATCCGCTCCGGACCGCCGTGATCATAGAGCCGGCGGATGGTCGCGCCGTCCAGCCCCTTGGTGAACGCCAGATAGTCGAAGAAGCCGTCGTCAATCGCGGCGACGTCGACATCCTCTGCCGGAGTGCCGGTGCACAGTCCGGTCAGGCGGATCAAGATCTCCCACTCATGCGGCCGCTCACCCGGATCGAACACCGGGGCGGAGTAGTTGGCGAAGCTGCGAATCGCGAACTGCAGCAACAGATCATCGTGATGCGGCTGCTCGAGAGGTGACAGGCCAGGCAGGATCACATCGGCATGACGAGTGGTCTCGTTCAGCCAATTATCAACGGAGATCATGGCGTCCAGCATCGGCAGCGCCTCGTCGAGCCGGTCGCCGCCGGGCGAGGAGAGCACTGGGTTACCGGCGATTGTGATCAGCGCCTTGAGCTGTCCCTCCCCCGGCGTCGCGATCTCTTCGACCATGCACGACACCGGGACCTGCCCGAGCACCTCCTTCGCGCCGCGCACCCGAGTGTGCCAGCGGCCGAACTCGGGCGCGCCGTCTTCGAGGCCCGGCAGTGACTGGGTGGTGATGGACCAGGCCGCCGGCCGCGGGAACATCGCGCCGCCCGGAGTGTCGAAGTGTCCGATCAGGATATTGACCACGTCGACCAGCCAGCTGGCCAGACTGCCGAATTCCTGATTGCACAGACCAATACGGCCGTACACGACCGACTTACCGGTACCGGCCAGTTCCCGGGCCAACTCCCGAATGCGGTCTTCGTCGATGCCGGTGACGGCGCTGACCCGGCGCGGCGGCCACTCCGCGGCGACCCTGCGCATGGTCTCCACGCCGTCGACGTGGGGACCGGGCGCGACCAGATCCTCATCGAACAGTGTGTGAGTGACGGCAAGCAGCAGCGCCGCGTCGGTGCCGGGCACGATCGGTAACCACTCATCGGCGTGATCGGCAGTGCGGGTCCGTACCGGATCGATCACAATCACCTTGCCGCGCTTACGAATCGCGTCGATCAGCCCCATCACATTCGGTGCCGCCAGCAGTGAGCCCTGTGATGCGGCGGGGTTGGCGCCCATGATGACCAGCAGGTCGGTGCGTTCGACGTCGGGCACCGGGAAGTTCCACCAGCCGCCGTACATCAGGTGTGACGACAGGTTCTTCGGCCACTGGTCGACCGTGCCCGGCGAATAGGTGACCGGGATGCCCGACATGCCCAGCAGCACGCCGGCATACCGGGCCAGCGAGAACGAGTGTGCCAGCGGATTGCCGGTGTAGGCCGTGACGGCACCGATCCCGTGTGCGCGGATCACCGGTGTCAGCAATTCGGTGCAGCGCCGAAAGGCGACGTCCCAGCCGACCTCCTGCCACTGCCCACCGACCTTGACCAGCGGCTGGCGAATCCGGTCGGGGTCGTCATGCAGAGCCGCCAGCGAAGCGCCCTTCGGGCAGATGTGCCCGCGGCTCCACACGTCTTCGCGATTGCCGCGAATGCTGGCGACCTTCCCGTCCTGAATCCGAACATCCAAGCCGCACATCGCTTCACACAACGGGCAGGTATGCAGATACCTGCCGTCACCCACGCTCGTCATCCGCATAGCTTATTGCGCTACGGGCGGTAGCGGAAGTATCGGCCGAGCAGGCCACGGTGCAGCGGAGAGGCCGCGGCGTCGATGCCCGGGTGGCAGATTCAGTTGCGCTACCGGCGCCCCCTCTACTTTCCCATCTGTTACGTTGAATTATGGGTGTAGCTCATTACGTCCGCTTGAAGAGAGAGAAGTTTATATGACACAGGGCACTGTGAAGTGGTTCAATGCGGAGAAGGGCTTTGGTTTTATCACCCCTGACAGCGGCGAAAAGGATGTGTTCGTCCACTATTCCGAAATTCAGGGGGGTGGCTTCCGTTCTCTTGAGGAAAATCAACGAGTTCAGTTCGACGAAATCACCCAGGGGAACAAGGGCCCACAGGCGGTCGGCGTAACCGCCATCTAGCGGCAGACCACGAAACCTCCGGACTGAACGAAGATCTTCCCGCGTTTCAGCTTCCGGAGTTTTTGTGGCGCAACGCTTCTGGTAATCGCAAAAAGCTCGTCTGCTAATTGGACCAAGCACCATGGCAGTCGGCATCGGTGCGGTCGCTCGCTCGCGACATCCGCTGGGCCGCCGATAGAGTAAAGTAATTGTTGTCGGGCGATTTCCTGTGAGCGACTGCGCTCGACGGAACAGGAAAAACATGCCATCTAAGTCAACACTTCGCACGCCCTACGACGTCCGCGTGAATCTTGTCGAGGAAACGCTCAAAAAGAACTCGTCGCTGGACGAGGACGCCGCGCACAAGCTTGCCGTCGAGGTACTTCGTGCACTGAACTCGATCCCGGAGACGATTCGCTGATCTGGCCGCCAGGCCCCTCGATGGATGGCGAAATGCCTTGATTGGCAAGAAAACCGGTGCACGCTCTCGCCGGCAAGAAGCTGTGCCGACATACGTGAAGCGCCGGCTGAGCCAGCAGCGCATGTCGCCGATTGACGCTTCGCGCCAGCAGCGCCGACTCGGCAGGGTCGCAGAATCGGCCTAGGTGGTCCGCGAGCTGCGACGCCACCGGTGTATCGCGGCAATCGCTGTTTTGAGGCCACGACGGCGCCCTGTCGCTGGGTCGTGTCCGGCGAAACCGGCTCCCAGTGGCGCGAACATCTGCTCGCTGCGGGTCTCCGGAGCGTCGTCGGCCGTGTCGCGCAAAAAGTGGTCAGGCAGAGACAATTTGGCAATGGTCCGCCACACCTTTGCGTACTGCATCAGGAACGAACCCGTGGTGTAGGGAAGGTCGTACTTGTCGCACAGCTGCCTGACCGGCACCGAGATCTCGTGCAGCCGGTTGCTCGCGAGGTCCGGGTACAGATGATGCTCGATCTGGTAGCAGAGGTTGCCGCTCATGAACCCAAGCACCGGGCCTGCCGCAAAGTTGGCGCTGCCCAGCATCTGCCGCAGATACCACTGACCTTGCGTTTCCGCGGTCATGTCGGTCTCCGCGAACTTCTCTGCGCCGTCGGGGAAGTGCCCACAGAAGATCACCGCATTCGCCCACACGTTGCGAATGAGGTTCGCGACCAGGTTGGCCTTGAGGGTCGATCGGTACGTCGCCGCGGGCGAGAGCGAGGTCAGCGCCGGGAACGCGACATAGTCTTTGAAAACCTGCCTGCCGGCCTTCACTGCGAACTCGCGGATCAGTCGGACCGTCAACTCACGCTCGGGGCCGCCTTTGAACGTCTTGCTGAGTTCTATGGGCTGCAAACCGATTCCCCATTCGAATCCGAGCGCGAGGACGGCGTTGAACAGCAGGTTGCCGATGTTGCGCCGCTGCCAGGGTTGGTCGCGGGTCACTCGCAGAATGCTGTAGCCCACGTCGTCATCCAAATCGAGGATGTTGGTGTACTTGTGATGCTGGAAGTTGTGGGTGGATCGCCAATGTTTCGACGCACCGCTCATGTCCCACTCCCACGTCGAGGAGTGAATCTCAGGGTCGTTCATCCAGTTCCACTGGCCGTGCATGACGTTGTGAGCGATCTCCATGTTCTCGATGACCTTCGCCAGACCTAGTGTCACCGTTCCCGCCCACCAGGCCGGACGCTTCGAGCTACCGGCCAGCATGAGTCGGCCCGCCACGTCGAGGAAGCGTTGTGCGGCAATCGTGCGGCGGATGTAGCGCGCGTCGCGTTCCCCAAGCGAATCCTCGATGTCCAGCCGGATCGCGTCCAGCTCAACACCCAGATTGTCGATATCCGTGTCGGTCAGGTGAGTGAAGGCCGCGATGTCGGTGATCGCCATGATTTCCTCTTCGGTGGGGTTCAGATCCAGGTCGCCCGGCCGTGATCGCACCCACTAACCGCATCGGCGAACAGGATCCACGAACTCGTGGCTGTAACGACTGCAGGACAGGGACGGTCGGTGCACTACTGCTTCATTGCGGTGTACCGGGCCGGTGCACGAAGGGCGGGCGGAATGATGCATCCTGCCTGCCCGGAACGGCGTGAAAGGAGTGTGCGGCGTTAGCAACTGCTCATCAAGTTCGGCGGCGTACAGCTGAACTTTCTCCGCACTGGCTGACGTACTCAGCAACTACCACGCTACACGCCGGGAGCGCGCCGAACTCGTTGACGACCGCCCGCCGGCCCAGATCGTTACCCGAGGGGATTTCGAATGCTGTCACTGCTAGCTGCGTCCAGGATGAGCATGGCGGCGGTGTTGCGGTCGGTGCCCGCGGCATCAGTCAAAGCATCGAATTCGCGATGAGCGTGCGCCGGCGTGTGGCCGCGACTTATCAGCACTCCGATGGCTTGGTTGAAGGCGGAAGCCGCGCGCAGCCCTATCCCGGCATGCGACTCCTCCACCACCCTGACGTCACGATCGAGCGCGAAGGCGCTGGCCGGCCGCCCGGTCAGCCACGCCAGATCCGCAGCGAGGTCGACAAATGATCCCGGCGTACCCGCGTATAGGACGAGGTCGACCGACGGCGATGCCCGGCCGCCACCCCCACCAGGCATTGTCATCGTCAGCGAGGCGCGGACGCCTCCGGCTGCACCGTCGGCCAAAGTGGTGAATGTGAAAGGTGGCTCCGCGGCATCGACAGTCAAGCCCAGACCGAGGTAGCTGGAAACGGCCGCTTCGACCTCAGTGGCCAATCGGAGGACATTGCACAGCACGTCGGACCCGGGCTCATCGAGAGCGGCGGTGAGGATGTCCAAATCGGCGGCCAGAGCCGAAACGATCTTCATGACGGGTGCTCCGCCGGGCGCTCCCGAGCGCTGGTCAAACCTACCGGTGCCAACGCAAGCAAGTCGCGTGCGCGGTGGGGAATCCGCGATGCAAGCCAGGACCCGTCGCGTCGATCATCACCCCAACGTCCAACCTACGCTGCCGGCGCCTCGTGGTCCGTACGCCAGCGATGTACCGGCCCCGGTAGTCTCGCAACCCATGCAATACCGGATGCTGCAGAGGGCGCATCGACGGTGATGCTGCCCATCGGCGATAAACGGCCCCGTCTATCGTGAACGCTCCGGCGGTCGGCCCCAGCACCTGGTTGACGCGCAATGTGTGGGTGTTGTCAGCGGTTTCGTTTCTCCAAGACACCGCAAGCGAACTCCTGTACCCGCTGCTGCCGATCTACCTCACCGCCGTTCTCGGTGCCCCGCCGGCCGTCGTAGGAGCCGTCGAAGGCGCTGCCGAGGGGGCGGCGTCGTTGTCGAAACTGACGGCGGGTCCACTCGGCGACCGCTTTGCGCGGCGGCCTCTGATCGCGGCGGGTTACGGCATGGCTGCGCTCGGTAAAGCCATCGTCGCGGTCGCCGGTGCATGGCCCGGGGTGCTGGCGGGACGCGTGGTCGATCGAATCGGTAAAGGTGTTCGGGGCGCGCCGCGCGACGCACTCCTGGTGGCCGGAATCGACGAGTCCAGCCGCGGTCGCGTCTTTGGCTTCCACCGCACCATGGACACCCTCGGCGCCGTCCTCGGACCCCTCATCGGGCTTGCCGGATATGAGTTCTTCGACCACAGCATCTCGCCGTTGCTCTATATCGCGATCATTCCCGCCGTCCTGAGCGTGGCCCTGGTCGCGTTGGTGCGGGAACGTCCAGCACCGGTTGAGCGTTCGGACAGCCAGTCGCGGGCGGCTCGCCTGCGTGAACTGCCGGGTCGGTATTGGCGCACGGTTGTCTTCCTGACAGCTTTCGGCGTCGTCAACTTTCCCGATGCCCTAATCCTGTTGCGCCTCAAAGAAATCGGATTCTCGGTCGCTGAAGTGATACTGGCCTACGTGGGGTACAACATGGTGTATGCCTTGGCCAGCTACCCGGCCGGCGCACTCGCTGACCGCATCCCCAGGCCTGCGGTGTTCGGGATCGGCGTGGCGTTCTTCGCCGGCGGCTACCTCGGGCTCGGACTCACCACCGACAAGGTCGCCGCGTGGCTGATATTGGGGCTGTATGGGCTATTCACGGCATGCACCGACGGTGTCGGAAAGGCGTGGATCTCTGGACTCGTCCCGGCCGACCTGCAGTCGAGCGCCCAGGGCATCTTTCAGGGCATGACCGGATTCGCGATTTTGTCGGCCGGCCTTTGGGCCGGTCTGCTCTGGGGGGCCAATGGCCGAGTTCCGCTGCTCCTCTCAGGAGCTGTCGGCGGCTGCATTGCGGCGTTGGTGCTCCTACAGTCCGTCGGGGGCTGGATACGCACTAAATCCTCTGGTGCAGTGAGTAATTGATTGACAGTGGCGCGCATCACCGCGAGCCAGGTCCATCGGGGCCGGTGAGAGTCGCGGTTATGCCGGGAAGCAACAGATCGAGGAAGCGGTCTAGCTCAGCGGCGCCGTCGTAGGACGCCAGCACAGGTGCCAGCGCACGCAATTGCGGGAATTCGCCGATAGTGAGTCGGTGCAGCCCGAGCCGCAGTACATCGTCGTTTTCCTCCGGTCGCTCAACCACCTCTTGCAACTCGTTGAGAATGTGGCCGTAAAGGTAGCCGAACAGCACTCGGTAGATGTGCAGTGCATCCTCGCCGGTGAAGCCGGCAGAGGTGAGTAGCGCGAGGACATCCTCCAGTGGCCGCAACATTCCCGGTGGTCGCTGACCGAGTGGCGTGACCAGAGGCCGAGTCACCAGTAGCGGCACCACGTTGGGATGCGCCAGGGCCAATTGGCGGAAGTCACGGGCCACGGCGCGCAGTTGGCCGGCCCAGTCCGGGTCGGCAGTGTCCACGGACAGCTCGGCGAGCACTGTTTCGACGACGCCGTCAAGCACCGAAGCTTTGTTAGGAACATGCCGGTAGAGCATCACCGGATCTCGGCCTACCGCTTGACTCAGGCGGCGCATCGACAGTCCGTCGACACCGTCTCGGTCCACGATCTGCAGCGCAGCGTGCAGGATCGAGGACCGGTTCAGCTGGCCGTTGCCTCGGCCGGCAGCCGCCGCGTCCGCACCGTCAGCTCCGGTGTCAGGCTCGATCGACCGTCTTGTCATACCTCGGCGCTCCCTGTCTGGCTCGATATAGCGGCACCCGATCCTAAGTCAACACTGACAACTAACACCAGCAGTCATCATTTTTGGTCAACAGTGTTGACACCGTCCTCCGCTGCGCTTCTAATGGACTTAAGCACTGCAATCGGAGACTTCGACATGATTGTCATTATTGGGTTGGTGGTATTTCTCGCCGCCGTGATCGTCGGGTTACTCGGCGTGCTGAACAACGCAGGACCCGCACACCCGTTGAACGAGAGCTTCTCGGTGTTGGGCTACCACGTCACCGGGTCAACGGGCACTTTGTTCCTCTTCGGGATAGTGATCGGCGCGCTGGCGATGTTGGGTATGAGCGTGTTGCTGGCCGGCGCCCATCGCACCGCGGGCCGCGGGCGCGACGCTCGCCGCGAACTCAAAAGATCGCAGCGCGAAGTGGAATTTGTGAACCGAGACCGCGATTTTCAGAACCGGTCCGCCGCGGCCGCTGACTCGACGATGGACTCGGAGTTGGACACGACCCGACCGGGGAGGATGAGGGGTGCCCTCCTCGGTCGCCGGTCGTCAGACCGAGAGCAGGCGGCCCCACAAGCTGGGGGCGGACGCCGTTAGGGTGTCCGCAATCCTTCGCCAACGCAAAAGAATTCAGGTAATGCCATGATCGTTTTGGGAATCGTCCTTATCGTCCTTGGGCTCCTACTCCCCAGTGTCGCCCCCACCTTCGCCTTCGCCCATCTCGTTGTGGTTGTCGGCGTCATCCTCCTGGTTGTAGGGCTGATACTGATGGCGCTGGGACGGATGGGCCGCGCCGTCGGCGGCCGTCGTCACTACTACTGACCGGCACTTCATCCTGGCCGGCACTCGCTGCCGCGCCAGCAATGTTGTTCTAACGCGTTGCGCGACAACGGGTCTGCTCCGGTGCGTCGAGCGCACGCGACGCCGCACCGGCTAGCCGCCGCCTACGTCCGAGCACCGGCGTCGCCGACTACCCGCCCACGGCCAGCCCAATCAGGGTGAGAGCAATTTCTCAGAAGCCGCGGAGCCGCGACGAATCCAGGTAAAATCGGTGATTGGTTGATAGTCCAGCCGGCCCGGAACACCCTGTCCCTCCGGCGACAGGGTGAGAGTCATTCGCTCGCAGCCGGGCACTTCGGTGATCTCCGCCTAGGAAGTTCCCCCAATATGCATAGTGCCGATCGGACTGTCACGCAGCACATCAAAGCAGGGCCTGTCTTTGCCGGAAGGACGCCGACGGTGCCCAAGCGGTCCCGGATGCGGCTGAACTCGGGCACCGTCTCTTTTACGAAGGCCGGAAGCGGACCCGCCGTGCTACTCATCCACGGTCTGGGCAGCACGAGTCAAACCTGGCGGCACCTCCTCCCGGGACTGGCACGCACGCATACGGTTATTGCCCCCGATCTTCCTGGCCATGGCCGGTCAGGTCCCCCGGCCGGTGGGTTTTCGCTGGGAGCTCACGCGTGCACGATGCGTGATCTGCTCCTCACGCTGGGCTTTTCCCGGGTAAGTATCATCGGTCACGGACTCGGCGGCGGTGTCGCGCTGCAGAGCGCGTATCAGTTCCCGGAGCGTATCGAGCGTGTCGCCTTGATCAGTGGTGGCGGTCTCGGCGCCGACGTCGCTCCCATCCTGCGGGCGGCCGCCCTCCCGGGTGCCGACAAGGTCGTCGCCGCACTCAGCGCCGTTCCAGCGGGTTTGACTCAGCGACTGTTCGCCATCCTGCCGATACTTATCGGACACTCCGATGGCAACGTGCTCGCCGGCACGTTGCGCCGATTGACCGACGATTACCAACGGCAGGCGTTCCTGCAGACGGCACGCACAATCACCGACTGGCACCGGCAGTCGATGGGCGCACATTGCCAACTGGGTCTGCTCAGTGAGGTCCCGATGCTGTTCGCCTGGGGTGCCGATGACAAGGCCGTGCTCCCGATACACCATCGCGCCTTCGCCCGCCGCGTCCGCCATGCGATCACCGTTGAGATTGCCGACGCGGGGCACTACCCACACGAAACCGCACCGGCCCAGGTGCTCTCGGCGCTCCAGACGTTCTTGGCCGCGACCCAGCCTTTCCGCTACGTCGAAGATCACTGGGTTCGACGACTCGTCTGCGCCGAGCCGATTGGCGTCGGCCCCGAACCGCTCCGAAAAGCGCCCGCATCCGACGAACTGGTGACGACCTGATGGCCATCACCAACGTAGCCGAGTACGCCCATTTGAGCGCTGCGGATCTCGAGGCGCTCGCCACCGAGTTGGACGCGATCCGCCGTGACGTCGAGAATTCGCGCGGCGCCGACGACGCAGCTTACATCCAGCGCGCGATCGTGTTTCAACGCTGCCTCGATCTCGTCGCCCGAGCGCTGATCGGCGGCAGTCGCAGCAGGGCAGGGCTGGCTGTCGGCACGCTGGCACTGGCCGCGGCAAAAAGCATCGAGAACATGGAACTGGCCCACAATATCGGCCACGGGCAATGGGATTGGATGAATGACCCTGAAATCCACTCCACCACATGGGAGTGGGACATGGTCGGGCCGTCCTCCCAGTGGCGGTATTCCCACAACTACCGGCATCACGTCTTCACCAACGTGGTCGGCGTCGACGACGACCTCGGGTACGGGGTACTCCGGGTTGCCCGCGACCAGCAATGGAAGCCCAGCAATCTGCTGCAGCCGCTACGACATCTGTTGCTGGCGGTCACTTTCGAATGGGGTATCGCGCTCCACGATCTCTACTCCGAGCAAGACCGCTCCGAGACCGACGCTCAGAAGTCCGCGCAGACTCGGCGCCTGCTTCGCAAGATCGTGCGCCAAGCGGGCAAGGATTACCTGCTCTGGCCCGCGCTCTGTGGGCGGCACTGGAAGCAAGTCCTTTTCGCCAACGCGTTGGCCAACCTGTTCCGTAATCTATGGGCCTACACCGTGATCTGTTGCGGCCATTTCGCCGATGGCGCCGAGAAATTCACGCCTCATGCACTTGAGGGTGAGACCAAGCCGCAATGGTATCTGCGACAAATGTTGGGTAGTGCTAACTTTCGCGCCGGCCGGGTGATGGCATTCATGAGCGGGAACCTTTGCTATCAGATCGAGCACCACCTGTATCCCGACCTGCCCAGTAACCGCTATGCGCAGATCGCCCGGCGGGTAGAGACGATCTGCACGAAGTACGACCTGCCGTATACCACTGGATCGCTGGCCCGCCAGTACCTGCTCACCGTACGCACGATCGTCAAACTCGCCCTGCCGGATCGATTCCTGCACGCCACGTGTGATGACGCCCCAGAAACCTCGTCCGAGAAGAAATTCGTCAACTCCGCGCAGCGACCAGGTCTGCGCGACAACCGAAACGAAGCATTACGCGGACTCGCGAGCACAATAGGCAAGCGCAAACCTCATCAACGCCGCGTCGCCAGGAGGCGTTGGCAATTGGCCGCGGTGATCAGCTGAGCCGGGCGGCCGCACTACTGCATGGTCCCCTCGCTACTCCCCCGTGCTGATTGCCCCACCTTCGGAATCCCACCTCGAGTGTGCCGCGTCCTTAGCTTTGCGGCCGGCGTCCCGGCGAACTCCCGCCGCGCGGCGCATGCCGGCAAGAATTACCTGGCGACAGGTCAAGTACGGGCGGTCGGTAGCCGTTGGCGTCGATCCGCCGATGGCGGCTTGATCCGCGCCAGCAGGCTGTTCTGTGTGCGTCATAGAGTCTTCCCTCTGCCCGCTGAAGCGGGCTGGTGATTGTTGTGTGTAGTCCGACGGGCACTGTCGAACGGGCCCGCCTAGTGGCGGATTGTCTTGCTGTTGCGCCGACGGCCGCTCATGGGGTCGTTCCCTGACTTCTGATGTTCCAGCTGTCGGATCAGCTCGCGTTTGACTTCGCCCAACGCGTGGGTGATATCCGGATTCTCCGCGACGGCGACCAGTGGCGGATGGCCGGGCAGACACGTGCGTAGCGTGACACGCTGCTCCTTGCCGCCGCGATTCTGCAATGAGACGTCCACATCGATGTCCCGAGCATCCCATCGTCCCAACAGATGCGGCGCGAGCGTCGACAGTGTCTGCACAATGTGCTGGCCTTCGCGCGCCTTGAATCCAGCGCCGACGTGGAGGACATTCTGCGCGAAGACATTTTGCTGTTCGTCGGCTTGCTGTTCGTCGGCTTGTGGTTCGTCGGCAGGTGTGTTCATGGTGTGTCTCCTTGGGGTGGTCCCCGTGCCAGAGTCGGCGGGCGCCGATCGGATCCCACTTCGGAGGAATAGGCGGAATGTCGATCTCACAGGGGTTTGCAGATGAACTCCGCCAACGGCCGAATTCCGTATGGCTTCAGTCAACGCCCTTATCCGCGTTATGTCAACACTGTTGACCAACGGCGTTCGCGGCCGGTGCGCCTGGGAGCTGATCTTGGACGGAAATCATTGCCGCACAATCGACAAGCGCCGGGTGTGCTGCATCGTCGAGAGCACTGCCAGCGTCGCCTCCGCGCCTTGGTTCTGGTCCACGCCGTCGGCGAGCAGTGCGTCGAACCCGCCGCCGGTCTCCGGGTCCCACATGAGCTGTTGCGCGTCATTGGCACCGGAGAACCAGGCCGCGGCGGCCAGGATCCCGTCGCGCCAGATCGAACCCTTGTCAACAGCGCAGGCACGCGCACACGCGTCGGCCAGCGTGGACACTTCGATCGGGCGCTGATCAAACGCGGGCCGAAGGTCGGCGGGGCCTCGGCCGGCCGCCGGGGTGGGCGATAGATGCCCCCCTGCTGTCTCGTGTCCAAGCAGCCAACCCAGCAGATCCAAGCCCTGGTTCAGCAGGGTCGAATCGCCGAACGTGACAGCCGCCGCGATGATCGCCTCCGGGATCACCGCGTTCGCGAAAGTAAGTCGCGGCTCAGGCCACGGCCAGGCCGCATTTCGCTTCGGCGCGGCTGCCGCGGCGGCGTAGTCGGTGAGAAGTTCACGAGCGGGGCGGTGCCCGGGGTCGACGGACAGGAGTTCGGCGGCGCCCAACGCCGCGAACGCCATCGACCGAGGCCGGGGTGCTCGCACCTTTGCCGCACGTTCGAATTGAATGACAGCCAATCGGCGGATCAGCCCGACGTCACTGTGCGCCGCGGCAGTTCCCAGTCCCCAGATGCAGTGCCCCCAGGCGTCCCCCACCGAGGGCTCATCCTCCCAACGGCCCTTACTATCCATCCGGTTGCGGCAGGGTCCGGCGTAGGACTGCGCATCGTTGAGGAACTGCATGGCAACGCGCGCAAGGCCATTGACCGCCCCACCAGAGTCGGCCTCTCGAGAAGCCACGACGAGCATCCGGGCCATATCGTCGGTGCGGTAACCATGTTGGGTGCAGGGTACGGCCAGACAGGCACGGTGGACCGCGCCGCGCCGGTCGGTCAGACGCGACAGGTGGTCGAATCTCGGCTCCGGTGGGGACATGATCATTGCAGCGCTGGCCGTTCGGTTAGTAGTGGGCGCTGCCGCAAGAAGCGGGGCGATCGAGGGGTCGGAATCTGTCAAAGTTATTCCTGGAGCAGGCTGTCACCGGCATGTCCGGCGCGAGCGACTGCTCTGTGAAATCAGCGGCGGACGGCTGACGTCAGTCCGGACTGGCTGGATTCCCAACCACCTTTGACGTTACACCCGGTCACCGCTTACCGCGGATTGAGCAAAGACCGGATGAACGCACGCCGCAGACAGACCTAGGACCCCTCATAACGCAAACTTTCTGGCGGCAGCACCGCTTTCCGACTCGTTACACCGGGTTATCGGGATCAGCGCGTGAATGAGCGTGCGCGCGGCGCACGGCTTGGTCAACAAGCTGCCGCGCCACGTCAGCCAACTTCCGGTGCTCGGATTGGCTCATCACCCGCAATTGTGCGAAAGCCTCGTCAGCGGTGCGTCCCGTACGTCCGCGGATGATTCCGATCGCCTGATCGATCACGGGACGGGTGGACAGCGCCGTCTGCAACTGAACGGAGAGCGCAAGGGCGTCCGAGAGGATCTGCGCGTTGTACACGGCGACGGCCGCGGGTTTGGCGAACAACTCACCGAACTCAGCGGCATGTTCATCGAAAACGTCTCTGCCGTAAGCATATACATTGATCGCCCCGACGACCCGATCAGGGAGCAACAGCGGCAGCGACAGCGCGCTGTGCACCCCCAGTCTGCCCACCCGCGGACCGAATCGCGGCCACATTTTCTCCCCGCCCAACGAACCGGAACGGACGGTGCGACGTTCCAGCGCTGCGGTGATGCAGGGCCCCTCGTTGACGGTCACGTATTGAATTTCATCGATTTCGGCAACGAAGGGAGCGCTGGCCGCCAACGCGGCAACCATGTTGTCCGCTTTGTCCACGTTCAGCAACGTGACTCCGGCGCCGTCGGCCCCCGGGATCGCGCGCACCGCGAACGCCGCGACCTCCGCCAGCAACTCAGGCAATCGGCGATGGTTGGTGACCAGGCTCGCGAGGCTGGCGATCGCCTCGCGCAGATCGGTGTCGTCGGGACTGAGTTGCTCCGACCTCAGCGGGGCTCCATGAGGGCTGTCGGTGAACTCCACTACGCCGGTACCTGCTCCATAATCTCTTGGAACCCGCACTCTCGGTGACCCCAGGCATATTTCGGGACACACCCGCCGCGAGCTGATTCCCATCTTAGAAGGAACATGAGCGGCCATGCCAACGGCAAGCTCGGCCGATGCTCCTGCCGTCGACCGCGCCAGGCTCTTCACCTGTGCGGAACCCGCCAAACGGTGTAGTGTCAAAGCTGCTGAGAATCTCAGCTGGTTCGGGATAGGTTTCAGCCGTACGCTGCGGAACCTCAGGGGTAGTTGGACCCCGCGCCCTGACACGTCGGTGATCGTCCATATGACTGGATCACTATGATAGAAAAGCTTTTTGACACTGCGGCCCAGCCCGGTCGCGCGACTTTCGCCGTACCGAACAGCGGGCGGCACGATACCCAACTGGCGCGATGGGACACCCACCGGGCGAAGTCGTCGGTCACCATCGTCACGGCCCGAGGCGAAATCGACGGTTCGAACGCAAAGGCACTCACCAAGTACCTACTCGCCGAGATGCCACAGTGCCGCTCGCTCATCCTCGATATTAGCCGCCTGGAATTCTTCGGTGCCGCAGGATTTTCCACGTTGAAGGCGACAGCGGATAGCTGTACGGAGGCTGGAATACGGTGGGCATTGGTACCTAACGCCACCGTCGCAAGGGTGCTAGACATCTGCGATCCGAAAGGCTCGCTGCCGGCCGCCGATACCGTCGATGCGGCCCTGATCCTCATCCGGCATCTGGTTCCGATGCCGCACATCGGCAACCGTGACAAGGTATCGGTGTGACATGTGGTACTGGTGACGTGGGGTAGCGGCCTGATAACCGCTCCCACGAACCGGGTGATCGCGACCATCCACAATAGCGTCGAGGTGCTGCGCTACGGAGGTCTGAAGACTGGATCTCTTCCGTCACCGTTCCAGATCGTCCAGCGGTGTGAAATGTACCGGCTGAGAAGGTACTTCCCCGACACCGTCAACCAATCCGCGCGGCCGCCGGTAATACTTGTTCCGCCGATGATGATGTCGGCCAACGTCTTCGACGTCACCACCGACCAAGGCGCCGTTGGGATATTGCACGCCCTGGGCCTGGATCCGTGGGTGGTGGATTTCGGCTCTCCAGATCGTGAGACCGGTGGCCTCGAACGCACGTTGAGCGATCATGTCGTCGCGTTAAGCCGGGTCGTCGATTCGGTATGCGAACGCACCGGGCGGACGGTGCATTTGGCGGGCTACTCCCAGGGTGGCATGTTCTGCTATCAAACCGCGGCCTACCGCCGTTCCGAAGGCTTGGCCAGTGTGATCACGTTAGGAAGCTCGGTCGATTCGCTCAGCGGCCTGCCGTTCGGGATTCCCGTAGCCTTGGCGGGCCGTGGCGCACAATTGATTGCCGATCATGTCTTCAACCGTCTGTCCGTATCCGGATGGATGGCCCGCACCGGGTTTCAGCTTCTGGACCCCGTCAAGACGGTTCGGGCACGATGGGACTTTCTGCGACAACTCCATGACAGAGAGGCGTTACTGCCCAGAGAGCAGCAACGTCGGTTCCTTCAGGTGGAAGGCTGGGTGGCGTGGTCGGGGCCGGCGGTCGCTGAACTGTTGCGGCAATTCGTGGTTCATAACCGCATGATGGCCGGTGGCGCGGTGATTGATGGCAGGTTGATCACACTCGCCGAAATCACCTGTCCGGTACTTGCTTTCATTGGTGAGATCGACGACATAGGCCAGCTCGCGTCGGTGCGAGGAATCCGGCGCGCCGCACCTCGTGCCGAGGTTTCCGAGATAGTTTTGCGCGCGGGTCATTTCGGGCTCGTCGTGGGATCTACCGCAGCCAAACAGACCTGGCCCACCGTCGGCGAATGGATTCTCTGGCAGGAGGGCCGAGGACCCAGGCCCGCAAGCGTGCATCGGATGGACGCCACCCCGGGCGGCGAGATCGATGGCGCGCCCGGGCTTTCCTCGCGGGTGGCTCACTCGGCGGGTGTGCTGGCCGATCTTGGCGTCGGAGTGGGCCTGGGGTTGGCCGACGCTGTGACCGGAGCAGCGCGCAGCAGCCGGGAGATCGCGGGTGCGGCCGTGCGAACACTGCCCCAACTGGCACGACTCGGAAGGCTGCAGCCCCATACCCGGGTGTCCTTGGGCGCCTTGATGGCCGAACAGGTGACCAGAGCACCCGAGGAAGAATGCTTCCTCTTCGAAGATCGGGTCCTCACCAACAAGGCCGTTGATCGACGCATCGACGAGGCGGTGCGCGGACTCATAGAAGCCGGAATCCGCCAGGGCACCCACGTCGGTGTGTTGATGGACACCAGTCCCGACGCGGTAACCGCGATCGCGGCGCTCTCGCGGTTGGGCGCCGTGGCGGTGCTGCTACCCCCGGATGCCGACCTGGCCACTGCCGTGCGACTGTGCGAGGTGGTCGACATTGTCACGGACACAGGTCATCTGGTGGCTGCCGCCGCGACCGGTGCCAGGGTCCTGGTCCTCGGTAGTCGTGCCACAGACGTCGGGCGAACGGTGCCGGGGCGCGTCGTCGAACTGGGCCGCCCCGACCAGCCTCGCGCACGGCCGCCAAAGTGGTATCGACCCAACCCTGGCAAGGCGAGCGATCTCGCCTTCGTGTTCTTCAGTACGACCGCGGGGCGCGCAATGGTCAAGGAGGTCACCAATCATCGATGGGCACTGTCTGCCTATGGCACAGCCACCGCCGCCGCCCTCGACCGCGGCGACACAATCTATTGCCTGACGCCGTTGCACCATCCCTCATGCCTGATGGTCGGCCTCGGCGGCGCGATCGCCGGCGGGTCGCGCATCGCCTTGACACGCGGCGTTCACCCGACACGGTTCGCCGACGAAGTCCACCGATATGGCGTCACGGTGGTGAGCTACACCTGGTCCATGCTGCTGGAACTGGTAGAGGCCGCGTCGCCTGAACTCGCTGAACATCACCCGATCCGCCTTTTCATCGGTTCCGGCATGCCAGTTGGTCTGTGGCGAAAAGTCACCAAGCGATTCGCGCCGGCTCGGGTGCTGGAGTTCTACGCCTCGAGCGAGGGGGATGCCGTGCTGGCCAATGTCACTGGCACGAAGATCGGGGCCAAGGGGAGGCCGCTGCCCGGCAGTGCCCAGATTCGGCTCGCGGCCTACGATCCGGCCACGAGCCTGTTCATCCAGGATGACGACGGGTTCGTACGCGCTTGTGCCCAGGATGAGATCGGCGTGCTGATGGCGAAGCCGCGCTCCGGGCTCGATGCCGCACATGTGTCGATGCGCTCGGTCTTTGCTCAGGGTGACACCTGGATCAGCACAGAGCATTTGTTCCGCCGCGACGGCGATGGCGACTACTGGTTTGTCGACAACCGGAATACCGTGATCCATTCGGTGCGCGGACCCGTCTTTTGCCAGCCGATTTGCGACGCGCTCGGCAACATCGCCGCGATCGAACTCGCCGTGGTCTACCCCGTTGCCGGTGATACCCACGACCTCGCCGTCGCTGCGGTGACCCTTGGCAAGGGCGGCATCCTCACCGCGGAGCTGCTGACCTCCGCGTTAAGCGGCCTCCCCCGGAATGAGCGTCCCGCCATCGTCCACATTGTCGACCGGCTAACACTGACGCCCTCATACCGCCCATTGTCAACCGTTCTGCGCCGGGCCGGACTGCCCAGGCCGGGGAAGAAAATCTGGTACCACGACCTCATCAGCGGTCGCTACCGACGATCCCAAGTCACATCTGGCCAAGCCACCCCGTCCTCGCGTTCGTGAATTCAGGCTGCCCCGCGAGCGCCCGCGTTTGTGCGACAACACGCCGTTGCAGTTGGCTTGCCGCGGACTCCGGCACTGCCGCTTTTCGGATTCGATTGGCGCTCCGGACATATCGCTATCGGTCAACTCGCCCATCGCCGAGCAGTGTGCTGCACGCCAGTGAAGTCCGGCAAATCATCCGAGCGCGGGCCCGCTTACGCTATCCTTTGTCCCGGTTGACTCCCCAGCCTCCCGGAGGTGTCCGGCGGCGACTTTTGGTCCCTGCCGTCCCGCCTCCGCCCTCCCCGGTTTGCCGACGATTGTCGGCGTGTGCAGTCGGATCTCGGACCGACTCGGACGGAGTCCCATGCTCAGGGCGTCAGGGTGATTGCCGCAATTTTTGTCGAAATTGGCCCGTTTCCATGCCGTGTGGCACGTGAATGCCTGCCCCCATCGCGGCTTCGGTATTCGACACGATTGTCGCAACGACACCAAATATGCTTTCCCAAAGGGATTTTCGCGTCAGCACCGGTTGTCCGCGTGCGGCGATCAAGCAATTCACAATCAACGGTGCTCCCGCTGTCGCGCTCAGCGCTGCACGGTCGGAGCACGATCGAGGCGCGGTCACGTCGAGGCTGAAGGAACGACCATGAGCAGATTCACCGAAACCATGTACGCCACCGCTCAATCGAGTTCGAATGGCCTCATCACCGGAGAGCCGGACTGTCCTGTCCGGCATATGTGGGGCGAGGTGCACGAGCGGGCCCGCCAGATCGCGGGCGGCTTGGCCGCCGTCGGCGTCGGGCCTGGTGATGCGGTCGCGGTCCTGGCCGGCGCCCCGGCCGAGATCGCTCCGACGGCGCAGGCCATCTGGATGCGCGGCGCCTCCCTGACCATGTTGCACCAGCCCACCCCGCGCACTGATCTGCGACGCTGGGCCGCCGAAACCACCTCCGTCATCGAGGTGATCGGTGCGGCGGCGATCGCGATCTCGGACCCGTTCATGGCCGCCGTGCCGTTGCTGTCCGAGCTGGGGCTGACGGTGCTGGTGATTTCCGAGCTTCTCGACAGCCGCCCGATTGATCCGGTGGAGACCGGCGATGACGACCTAGCGCTACTGCAGCTGACGTCGGGCTCCACCGGCTCACCCAAGGCCGTCCAGATCAGTCATCGCAACGTCGTGTCCAACGCGCAGGCGATGTTCACCGGTGCGCGAATGAATATCGACACTGACGTGATCGTGAGCTGGTTGCCCCTGTTTCACGACATGGGCATGGTCGGATTCCTCACCGTACCAATGTTCTTCGGCGCCGAGCTGGTGAAGTTCACGCCACTGGACTTCCTTCGCGACAACCTGCTCTGGGCCAGGCTCATCGACAAATACCGGGGCACCATGACGGCCGCGCCGAACTTCGCATACAAGATGTTCGCCAGACAGCTTCGCACGCAGGCCGCCGCCGGCCAGTTCGACCTCTCCAGCCTGCGCTGGGCACTGTCGGGCGCCGAACAGGTCGAGCCGGCCGATGTCGAAGACTTCTGTAAGGCGGGACGGCCATTCGGATTGCGGCCGGAGGCGATGCTGCCCGCGTACGGGATGGCCGAAACGACCCTCGCGGTGTCGTTCACCGAATGCGACACGGGACTTCTGGTCGACGAGGTAGACGCGGACCTTTTCGCGGTACTGAACCGCGCCATTCCGGCCAAGAGCGGTAACACTCGTCGGTTCGCCACGCTGGGGCGTCTGCTGGACGGAATGGAGGCGCGCGTCGTCGATGAATTCGGCAACCTGCTTCCCGACCGGGGCGTCGGGGTATTCCAGTTACGCGGAGAGCCGGTGACGTTGGGCTACTCAACGATCGCCGGTTTCGTGTCGGCCCAGGACGACCAGGGCTGGTACGACACCGGCGATTTGGGTTATCTCACCGAGGCGGGGCGCGTCGTGGTGTGTGGCCGAGTAAAGGACGTGATCATCATGGCCGGCCGAAACATCTACCCGACCGACATCGAACGTGCCGCCGGTCGTGTCTCGGTCGTCCGGCCCGGGGGTGCGGTGGCCGTGCGCCTGAATAGAGGCCACGCACGCGAGACATTTGCTGTCGCTGTGGAATCCCGCTGCTGGCAGAACCCGGTCGAGGTGCGACGGATCGAACAGCAGGTGGCCCACGAAGTCGTTGCCGAGGTCGATGTCCGGCCACGCAACGTCGTCGTGCTCGAGCCAGGGATGATCCCGAAGACTCCCTCGGGCAAGCTGCGGCGGGCCACTGCGTCGGTGCTCCTGGCCTGAGCTTGCGGACGTGACCGCGGAGTAGATTTGTCGCTTGATCGACGGTGCAAGCAAGGAGAGATCGTTGGCAGAGTTCGACGCCCAGCCCGGTCGCGAAACAGCGCCGCAGCCCGAACTCTCCCCTGCCCAGCTGGAAGCAGACGAGGCCGAACTCTATGCCGGGCTTCGCGGAGTGGCCGGGTTGGTGGCCGGCGGCCACGGCGTGATCGAACTGCTCGGAGACGTCGCGCAGTTCGCTGCGCAGGCAATTCCGGGTGCCGACGGCGTGGGTGTCGCCCTGGTCGATAATCAGCATGCGTTATCCAGCATCCGGACCTGGGCGGCCACCGAGATGCTGGTTCACGACATCGACACCGTTCAATACGAAGAGCTCAACGAGGGGCCGTGCCTGACCTGTATGCAATCGCGGCGGCCCGTAGTGAGTGGGTCACTGGGCAGCGACAGTCGATGGCCGCACTTCGGTGGCCGGGTAGCCCGGATGGGAGTCCACTCTGCCCTGGCGTTGCCGTTGATCGTCGGCGATCACGTGATCGGCTCGATCAATGCCTATGCCAAACGCCGGGACGCTTTCGGGGAACACGCCGTTCAGTTGGGTTCGCAGTTCGGTAGACCTGCCGCGGTATCGGTGTACAACGCGCAGTTGTTGGCCAGCGCGCAGGAGCGGACGATGCGGTTGAAGCGGGCGCTGGACAGCCGCTCTGTGATCGATCAGGCGATCGGCATCCTTCGCAGCCGGTCGGGCGGCAGCGCGGGTGAGGCGTTCGACCGCCTCACCGAAATGAGCCAAGCCCAGAACGTCAAGCTGCACACCCTGGCCGAGCGACTGGTCGAAGAAGCCGCGCGGCGCGCCCGCGCACGGCGGACCTGAACTCGTTACTCCGTTGGGGCCGAGAGTATTTCGGCTAATCCCACGATGATCAGCGGCCGGGCATCCCGATCGGTCATCAACCTGCGCGCCAGGTTGCTCAGGTGCTCGCCGTTGGCCCGCGCGTACGTCCGCATAAGCTGAAACGCCTCCTCGACAGAAATATCCAGCATCTCCCGGAGTAAGCCTTTCGCCTGCTCGATAACGACCCGGTTGGTCAGCGCGGAGCGTAACTGCGGTAGCACAGTGACGGGGGTGGGTGGGTGTTCTTGGAGTATGGCGACACAGGCGATGTGGGTGAGGGTCTGCCCGACGAGCAAGTCGGCTTCGGTGAGCTCGCCGGGACGGGTACCGAACAGATTGAGCGCCCCCAGAACGGTTCCAGCCGCGCGCATGGGGACCGCGTGAACGGAGGCGAAGCCAACCCGGATCGCGGCCGGAACGAATTGCGGCCACCGGTCGGCTTCCTGCCGAAGGTCGGCCACTGACACTCGTTCACCGGTGGCGTAGCAATCCAGGCAGGGGCCATCGTCGGCCAGTAGCTGGAAGAGTTCGAGTTCGCGGGCCTGCTCCGAGGTGGCGGCCAGCAGGCGGAGCTGGTGCAGGGGGTCCACGAGCAGGATGCCCGCCGCGTCGATATCGAGCAAGTCGGCGCAGTGTTCGGTGAGGTCCGTTAGTAGATCCACGACGTCAAAGTCATCAAGCAGACTGTCAACCAGCGAAACGACGGCGTCCAGCACGCGTGTTTCCCGGGGAATATCGGTCACGTTTGCCTTCTTCCTGAGTTCTTCCCAGAGTGCACGTCGCGCATCAGTCGGCCTCCAGCCGCAACCGGCGGTCGAGGATGTCGCGCGCGACGTCGGTAGCGCTGCGGCCCGTGGCGTAAGCGTGGGCGCGCAGCCGAACCAGCGCCTCGGCGGGCTCAACTCCCAACTGGGCGACGAGCATTCCCGTGGCCTGGCTCACCTCTGCCCGGCTCAGGTTGTTCAGTTCGGCCCACGCGTTGCTGCCTGGATCGGCCATGCCGGCCTGGATGTCGTCGTCCAGGAGATCCAGAACGGGGACGGCCGCGAGTTCGGCGGCGACGGTTGCGCCGGTCAAGTCGTTTTGCAGCAGTTGACCTGGCCGCATGCGGAACAGGTCCAGGGCGCCGATATATTCGCCTGCTACAAGGACGGGTAGCGCATATACGCCCCTGATTTCATGAGCCAGCATGGCTGGCCCGTACGCAGGCCAGCGCGACTCTTCTGGATCGGCGAGGTCGCAGACCAGGACCGGCGAACGCCGCGCCACCGATTCCAGGCATGGCCCCTCGCCGAGGGTGAACTGCAACTCGTCGTAGATGCGCGCGCTCCTGCCACTGGATCCCAGGGTCGCACTGTTCACACCGTCGAAGACAAGCGAAATCGCCGCTGCATCAACGTCTAGGAGAACTACGCACGCCTCGCACAGGCGGTCAGCGGCTTCGACTCCGTGCCGGCCGTCGACGGCCGCGAGGAGTTCCTCGTAGATTTCCACATCTAGCCGAACGGAACCCGCGGCGACAACGTCATGCCCCCACCCTGTCACTAATTCGGAGATATGACGAACGCTACCGGACTACCACGGCCGGTGAATCGCCGATTCCGCCGATTCGCACAGCATCGATGACTATCGGACATCGGCTGTATCTTGTTACGCATCAATAGGTTACGCGCCTTCGGCCGCTTTGCGTACCCGCGATTCGTAGCCCGAGCGCGCGTCAGCGTCCAGCGTCCGCAGGACACGCTTGCGGGTGAGGCGACCACGTACCGCGGCAACCAACCGGTCCGGGACAGTGGCGGCAGCGGTCTCATAGACCCGCATCCAGCCCGGAACCGCGACGACCGCGCGTCGGTGGGCGCATGCCGCAACGACCGCGCGAGCGATGTCTTCCGGGTTGACGGTGGGCAGCATGCCACCGAGCTTCACGCCGGCCGTCAACTCGGTGCGCACGGCGCACGGCAATACAACGGAGACCGTGACACCCGAACCGGCGAGCTCATCACGCAGGGCTTCGCTGAACCCAACGACCGCGTGCTTGCTTGCACAATAGGTAGCCAGTCCGGCCGCGGGCACCTTGCCCAAGTAGGAGCTGACATTGACGACGTGGCCGCGGCCACGCGCCAGCATGCCTGGCAGGGCAAGCTTGGTGCCGGTCAGCACGCCTCTGGTATTGATGTCGAGTATCGCGTCGGTGACCGCGTCGTCTTCACCGACGAAGGCGCCGGCCGGCATGATGCCTGCGTTGTTCACCAATATCGCCAGCGGGCTCCCGGCCGCATCGACGGCATCCAGAAATGCGGCGAATGATTCCCTGGACCGTACGTCCAGACCCAGTCCGTGCCCGCCGATCTCAGCGGCGGCAGCGTCGGCCAGGTCGGCGTCGAGATCACCGATGAAAACGCGAGATCCTTTGGCCGCAAAGGCTCTTGCGGTGGCCAGTCCGATGCCGCGCGCGCCGCCGGTGATGGCCACGGCAGCACCGCTGAGCCGGATCGGCGGCATCGTCAGGATCCGTATGCAAGTTCGGCGACCAGGTGGGTCGTCCGCGGATCGTCACGCACGCGATCTACCACCCGGCGGACATCGCTGACGATCATCGTCTTCAGCCTCCCATCACTCACCTGCTCGGCGCTTGCGGCAGCCCCAACATATGCCTGGCCAACTTCCCCCGGGTGTACGCAACGCCGGCTACGGCGAACACGAGCGATCCGAGCGCGACGCCGAGAAAATCTTGGCCGCCAGGTTTGAAATGCTCGAGGCCGGGCACTTCGTGGCCAGACCCGGGTAGCGCAGCGCGGGCCGGTTTGTCGCGCGTTCATGCTTCAGTGAACATTAGTTTTCGTAAGTGCTGACGTGCTGATGCGTAAATACGAAGTAATACAACTTGTTTGCTTGTATGTAGAAGTTTGAGTGAACAGTTGTGTACCATTTAGACATGGCAGAGCGCGGCGCACAGCCTCAGGTACCTCGAGGCCGCAGATGGTTCCTGCGGGCGGTGCGGCAATTGTTCAAGCCGCTGCAGCCCGACGATTACATCGAGATGATCAACCCCCTGTGGACGACGAAGGAGCTGCGCGGCAAAGTCGAGCGGGTCGAACCGCAGGGGTCCGAAGCGGCGAGCGTTCTCATTCGGCCGGGTTACGAGTGGCCGGGCCACAAGCCCGGGCAGTACGTACGGCTCGGACTGGTGATCGACGGCGTGTACCACTGGCGCGCGTACTCGTTGACCTCGGATCCGGAACCCGCAGACGGCTTGATCAGCGTGACGCCCAAGAATGTCGACGGCGGTGTCGTCTCGCCGTATCTGGTCGAGAAGATTCAGCCCGGAGAGTTGGTCCGGCTCGGCGAGATCGAAGGTGTGTTCACCCTCCCCGAGCCGTTGCCCGCCAAAATGCTGTTCATCAGCGCCGGCAGCGGCATCACGCCGATCATGAGCATGCTGCGCAGCCTCGATCGTCGCGACGAGGTACGTGACGTGCTGGTAATCCACTCGGCCCGGACCCGCGAGCAGGTCATGTTTCTCTCGGTACTAGAAGATCTCGACAGCCGCCATCAGGGAATGCGCCTGGACCTGCGCCTCACCTCCGACCGGGGTCGGCTCAAGCCGGGCGACCTGGATGAGATATGTCGGGACTGGCGAGATCGCGAGTCGTTCTGCTCGGGGCCGGAGGAAATGCTTGATGCGCTGATCGAACACTGGGAGAACAACGGTGATCCGGATCGTCTGCACTACGAACGGTTTCAGCCCAAGATCGGCGGTGACGCCGCAGCCGGTGAGGGTGGCGAAGTCCGCTTCCTAGAGAGCGACAAGAGTGCCGAATGTGACGGCGGCACATCAATTCTGGAGGCCGGCGAGAAGGCCGGTCTGGAACTCGCATTCGGATGCCGAATCGGCATCTGCCACACCTGCACGGGGACGCTCAAATCGGGCAAGCTGCGTGACCTGCGCTCGGGTGATGTCACCGAACCCACCGGGCAGGACGTCCGGATCTGCATCAACGCCGCCGAAGGCGATGTCGAACTCGAACTTTGATCGAAAGGAAGCGCAGTGACCTCAACTCTGCAACGTATCGAAAACCCGTTCGCCCATCTGGGAGAGCAGGAACGGGAGAAAATCGGAAAAGAACTCGACGCCATTCATGATGAGGTGTTCGCTGATCTCGGCGCACGCGACCGCCAGTACATCAAAACGGTGATTTCGGTGCAGCGGCAGATCGTGGTGGTCGGCCGCGTGCTCCTACTGGCCTCGCGATCGCGGACCTCGTGGATCCTCGGCACTGCGTGTCTAGGCATGGCCAAGATCTTGGAGAACATGGAGATCGGCCACAATGTGATGCACGGCCAATGGGATTGGATGAACGATCCCGATATCCACTCCTCCGTGTGGGACTGGGACACCGCCTCGACGGCGGAGTCGTGGCGGCATTCGCACAACTTCATTCACCACACCTATACCAATATTCGTGGCAAGGATAAGGATCTCGGCTACGAGATCATGCGGATTGACCCGAACCAGAAATGGCGCCCGGCGTATCTGGGTCAATTCTTTTACAACGCACTGCTCACCGTGTTGTTCGAGTGGGGCGTGGCGGTGCACGACATGGACATCGACGCCATCCGCTCCGGTGAGAAGCCCTGGTCTGAGGTGCGGAAGGATCTCAAGGGCATCGGCGTCAAGGCCCGCTCGCAGGTCATCAAGGACTACATCGGCTGGCCGTTGATCAGTGCCGGTGCATTTGCCTTGGTACAACTGGCTTCTGGCGGTCGACTCGACCAGCCGGCGGAGTCCCGCCTCGCGCGCCGACTACGGAAGATATCGCGCGGAGGCCGACTCGGTGCCACGGCAACATTTTTCGACAAGACACTGCCCGGTGCCGAAAGCACCTACCTGCGTACTCTGGCCGCTGACGCGCTGGCCAACGTCATTCGTAATGTGTGGGCGCACGCCATCATCTTCTGTGGCCACTTCCCCGACCAGACCTACACATTCAGCCCGGAAGAAGTCCAGGACGAATCGCGCGGGGAATGGTATCTCCGTCAGTTGGTCGGCGCGGCCAACATCGAAGGCAGCCCGCTGTTCCATGTGATCAGCGGCAACCTCGGATACCAGGTGGAGCATCACCTGTACCCGGATATGCCCAGCAGTCGGTATTCGGAGATCGCACCGAAGATCAAGGAGATCTGCGAGCGCTACGAGCTGCCCTATAACACCGGGCGTTTTTCGAAGCAGTGGTTCATGGTGCATCGCACCATCTTTCGGTTGGCGTTCCCGGGCGGCAAACCCCGGCCGAAGCCCGGACCCTACCGCAGTGCCGACCGGTCCACCCCCGACCAGAGATCCAGTGAGGCGAGCCGGTACCGCGAGCGAGTGCCCGCCGAGCACCCCGACGCCGGCCCCGAGCACGAATCAGGCGGGGTCGAAGTGCAGCCGCCGCCACGCGGCAAGGACTGAACCGGCAAGCACTGAACCGGCAAGGACGCCGGCCTCACGCGAACAGTGTGGGGTCGGCGTCGAATACCGATATCGGCTCCACGATCACACCGTTGTCCTCGACGTAGCGGTCCCACAACGCGACGAGTTCGGAAAGTTTGTCAGGATGCGCGGCGGCCAGATCATGGATCTCGCCCGGATCCGCCGACAGGTCATAAAGCTGCCAGGCGCCGGGACCGTACGGCGCGGGTAGGTGCAACGCCTTCCAGTCACCCTGGCGAATCGCGCGGCGGCCGAACAACTCCCAGCCGGTGCCGGTCTGCTCGTCGTGCACGCTGCCCGCCGCACCCGAGAGATACCCCATCATGGAGCGGCCTTGCATCGGTTCCACCTGGCGGCCGCGGTAGCTGGCTCCCGGATGCTCGACGCCGGCAAGTTCCAGCACGGTAGGCGCGATGTCCATGGCGGTCGCGAATGCCGTGCCGATTTCACCCTGGCGCCCGAAGCCCGGCCAGGTGGCGAAGCCGACCACCCGGATACCGCCCTCGGTGGTGAAGGCCTTGTGCAGCCGCGACGGAGCGGTGGCGGCCTGGGCCCATCGCGGCCCGTACCAGATGTAGGAGGTGGGGCGGCCGAGGTTATCCGGGCTGTTGTCGCAGTACTTTTCGATCTGCGCGGCGATCTGGGGACCACGCAGCGGCATCGCCTCGACGATCGCGCCCTCAGCGCCATTGTCGGACAGGAAGATCACCACCGTGTTGTCCAATTCGCCCGTCTCGGCCAGATAGTCGACGACCCGGCCGATGTTCCAGTCCATCCGGTCCACCATCCCGGCATAGACCTCCATGCTGCGCGCCGAGCGGGCCCGCTCATCGTCGGTCATGTCGTCCCACTCCGGGGCGCCGTCGGCCACCACAGGATGCGCCTCGACATCGGGTGGGCACAGCCCCAGCCGCTTCATTGCGGCCAGCCGCTCTTCGCGCAGCACGTCCGGACCGGCATCGTAGCGGCCGCGGTAGGCCGCGATGGATTCGTCAGGTGCCTGCAACGGCCAGTGCGGGGCCTGGAACGGCAGGTACGCGAAGAACGGTCGCTCGTCATCGGCGGAACGTTCGCGCAGATAGCGCAGGAGTGTGTCGGTGTAGTAATCCGAGGAGTAGAAGTCCTCACCGACGGTGACGAATTGGTCGTCTTCGGTGTAAAGCGTCGGCACCGAGAGGAATCCGGCTCCGCCACCTCCGTAGTGGCTGGCGCCTGCCGGCAAGAGCGCGAACGAACGCTCGAAACCGCGCGCCCACGGCGACCTTTCGATGGTGGCGCCCAGATGCCACTTGCCCGACATCAGCGTCAGATAGCCCGCGTCGCGCAACAACTCCGGCAACGCAACCACCCGGTCGTTCAGATACCCTTCGTAGCCCGGTGCACCCTGAAAGCCGGGGACGGCCACCTCCAGCATGGTGCCGATGCCGGCGACATGATGATCGGTTCCGGTCAGCAGCATCGCCCGCGTGGGCGAGCAGGCCGGCGCCGAGTGGAAATCGGTGAACCGGATCCCCTGATAGGCCAGCCGGTCCAGATTTGGGGTCTTGATCTCACCGCCGAAGGCGCCGAGATCGGAGAAGCCGAGATCGTCGGCCACAATCACCAGAAAGTTGGGTCGCGTCACCTGGAGCATCCTGTCAGCTTCGGCACAAGATATGACCATGGCACAGGCTTATGGGTTGTTGACGGGTCGTGTCGCGGTAGTCACCGGCGGAGCCGGCGGCATCGGCGCGGCCACGTCGCGGCTGTTCGCCGAGCACGGCGCCCGAGTCGTCATCGCCGACATCGACGACGAGCGCGCGCAGCGCACCGCCGACGAGATCGCCTCCTCCGGTGGGACGGCGCGGGCAGTCGCCACCGATGTTCGAGACGAGGAACAGGTCGCCGCGCTCGCGGCTACGGTGCGCGACCGCTACGGCGGTATCGACGTGCTGGTGAACAACGTCGGGCACTGGGTCCGGCATCCCGGCAGCTTCGCCGGTACCGACCCGGATCTGTGGGACGAGCTGTACCGGGTGAACCTCCACCATGTCCTCCTGGTCACCCGGGCTTTCCTGCCGATGATGATCGCTCAGCGAGCCGGCGCGATCGTGAACGTCTCCTCCGTCGAGGGACTGCGCGGCTACCCGGAGGATCCGGTCTACGCAGCGTTCAAGGCGGCCGTCATCCAATTCACTCGCAGCTTGGCGGTGCAGGTCGGCGGTGACGGTGTGCGGGTCAATGCGATCGGTCCCGATGTCACCGAATCGCTGCAGGTGCCCTACTCACAGTGGCTCTCCCCCGACGAGCAGAGCCGGTGGCCGCACTGGGTGCCGGTCGGACGCATGGGGCTGCCCGAGGACCAGGCCCGGGTCATTCTGTTCCTGGCCTCGGACCTGTCGTCATTCGTCACCGGCCACACGATTCCGACGGATGGCGGGACGGGTGCGGCGGGCGGATGGTTCCGTTCGTCGCGACGCTCCGGGCGGGACTGGACCAATCGCCCGTTCGACCCCTAACCGAGTCCCTAACCCAGCGAAGTGTGCATCAACATCACGTCGTATGCCGACCACAGCGACAGGTTGAAGTACACGTCCTTGCCCGTCGTCCAGGGATGCATCATCGGTGCATAAACGCCGCCCGGCATCTGGAAATTCGACACCAGCAGGTGCTCCGGGCCGTAGGGCCCCTGCGGGGTGGGCGCGGTCCGGGCCACCACGTCGTTGGCGCCGTTGGTGTACATCACCAGGTACTGCTTGAGGTAGGTGTTGTACTGGGCCGACATCTCAGCGACCGGGCCGGGGATGACCGGAGTCGCCGCCGACGGCTTGTTCGGCACCCAGGAGTTCGAATCGCCGTTCCAGTACTCGTATTTCGTGAGGTCCGGAATGAACCGCGGCTGCACACGTGACAGGTGCGCCGCACCGCCGCGCCCGTTCGGGGTGCCGAAGGAGTACAGGTAACCGTCGCTGCCCTTGAGATAGGCCCCCATCTGGAAATTCTCGTTGCCCTCGACGTACGGAACCCGCGCAGCGTCGGGACCGTTGGCGCGGATGGTGCCCGGGTACACCGACCAGGTCTGCCCGTTGTCGGTCGACATTGCGACACCGGAGTAGTTCGTCCACCATTCGCCGTCGCGACCCCAGTCCTTGATGGACATGAAGTTGATGTACTGCGTCTTGCCGACGGAGATAGCAGCTGTTGGGATGATTCCGGTCTCTTCCCTGGCGTACTTGATGCTGTTGATGACCTGCCGGGAGAAGCCGGGCTGCTGGGTCGGCGAACCGGCGTACCTGTTGCTGGGGTCGCCGGCGGCCACGTGCAGTCCGTGGGACAGGTCTTGGTCGTTGCTGCGGAACAACACGTTGTAGCGCCACTGGTCACCCTTGACTGCGCAGTAGCCGAACGTGTCACCGAAGGCCATCAGCACCTGGTGGTTGGCGGGATCGCCGTTGTCCCAGAGGATTCCGAGATCGGTCCCGGAGATGCCGAACCGCTCGAGGGTCTTGTTCGGGCCGTCCGGTCCGGTCACCCATTCGACCAGCGAGGTGTTGGAGCCGCCGAGGGCGCCGTCGGCGTCCGGTGACCCGGCCGGCGGTGCCGGCGCCGGAGCCGGTGGTGGAACGGCCGCCTCCGGCGCCGGGGCCAGCTGGTCGGCCGCAGGCTGCTGCCCCGCAGCAGGCGGAGCCGGAACCGGGGGTGCGGGATTGGCGCCCGGGACGAGCGCCTGCTGTTGCATCGGCGCGGAGTAGCGCTGTCCCGGTTGCAGCACCCGCTGCAGCGGACCGAGCCGGGGCAGCGGTGCACGGTCGTTGGCGCCTCGCGGCCGCTTGTTCATCGGGCCGAGCACCTTGCCCCCCGGATTGGTCACCACCGCGTTCGCCGGAGGCGGGACGTTCGCTTCCGGGGCGCTACACGGCAGCGCATGCGCCTGCGGGGCGAGGCCGGGCACGAGGCCGATCGGAAGGATGAGTCCGACAGCGGCCGTCGCTGCCAGCGATACCGAAACAAAGCGAGGAATCGCCGACATGTCACACCTTTCCAGCGGCCGGACGTGAATTGACGTCCGCATGGGTTGATGTGACGATAGTGAGCAATGAGGTTCTTGTGACCGTTGAGCAGTCAATAGGTATGCGTCCGTGACCGTGTCGCAACCCGCTCCGGAATCCCGAAAGCAACGTTGACCGAGCCTTTTTCGGCCTAACGCGCCAGACCGCGCAGACTGAGAGCGATCTCATGCTTAACCCGGGGTGGCAACGGATATACAGAGCCCGACCGCCGATGTTCCCAGTTCGGTCAATCCGTCGAAGTCAGGAGGCACGGTGGTTAATGTCAGCACAGAGCAGGGCGCGACACCGGATAGCACGAACGGATCGGGCCGCCCCGAAGACCGCCCCGAAGTGTGGCCGGGCAAGGCATACCCGCTGGGATCGAGCTATGACGGGTCCGGCACGAATTTCGCGGTGTTCAGCGAGGTGGCCGAGCGGGTCGAGCTCTGCCTGTTCGACGACGACGGCACGGAAACCAGAATCGCGCTGCCGGAAATGGACGGATTCGTCTGGCACGCCTTCCTGCCCAGCGTCCAGCCGGGTCAGCGTTACGGGTTCCGGGTGCACGGCCCCTACGATCCCGCCAACGGCCACCGGTGCAACCCGAACAAGTTGCTGGTGGACCCGTATTCGAAGGCGATCGACGGGTCATTCCAGTGGGACCAGTCGTTGTTCAGCTACAACTTCGGCGATCCGGACAGCCGCAATGACGAGGACTCCGCGGCCAACATGCCCAAGTCGGTAGTGATCAACCCCTACTTCGACTGGGGCGTGGACCGCCCGCCCGGCCATGAGTACGCCGACAGCGTCATCTACGAGGCGCACGTCAAAGGCCTCACTCAAACCCATCCCGCGATCCCCGATCGGATCCGCGGCACCTATTCGGCGATCGCGCACCCGGCGATCATCGAGCACCTGACCACCCTGGGAGTGACGGCGATCGAGCTGATGCCGGTGCACCACTTCGCCAACGACTCCACGCTCATCGAGAAGGGGCTGTCGAACTACTGGGGGTACAACACAATCGGGTTTTTCGCTCCCGACTTCAAGTACACAGCCAGCAACACACCCGGTGGCCAGGTCCAGGAGTTCAAGGCCATGGTACGGGCGCTGCACGAGGCGAACATCGAGGTGATCCTCGATGTCGTCTACAACCACACCGCCGAGGGAAACCACATGGGTCCCACGTTGTCGATGCGCGGCATCGACAACGCGGCCTACTACCGGTTGGTCGACGACGACAAGCAGTACTACATGGACTACACCGGCACCGGAAACAGCCTCAACGTCGGTCATCCGCACACGCTGCAGCTGATCATGGATTCGCTGCGGTACTGGGTCACCGAGATGCATGTCGACGGATTCCGCTTCGACCTGGCCTCCACCCTGGCGCGCGAGTTCTACGATGTGGATCGGCTGTCGGCGTTTTTCGAACTGGTGCAACAGGATCCGATCGTCAGCCAGGTGAAGCTGATCGCCGAGCCGTGGGATGTCGGGCCGGGCGGCTATCAGGTGGGCAATTTCCCGCCGCAGTGGACCGAGTGGAACGGAAAGTTCCGTGACACGATCCGCGATTTCTGGCGCGGCGAGGACGCAATTCTGAGCGAATTCGCCTCCCGGATAAGCGGATCAGCCGACCTCTACGAGCACACCGCACGCCGGCCGGTGGCCTCGATCAACTTCGTCACCGCCCATGACGGCTTCACCCTGCGGGACCTGGTGTCCTACAACGAGAAACACAACGAAGCCAACGGCGAAGACAACAACGACGGCGAGTCGCACAACCGATCCTGGAATTGCGGGGCCGAGGGTCCGACGGACGACCCGGAGATCGAATCGCTCAGGGCCCGCCAGCAACGCAACTTCCTCGCGACAACAATCCTGTCGCAAGGGGTTCCGATGATCTGTCACGGAGACGAACTCGGCCGCACCCAGAACGGCAACAACAATGGCTTCTGCCAGGACAGCGAATTGACCTGGATCGACTGGGACAACACCGACAGTGACCTCATCGAGTTCACCCAGACGGTGGCGGCGATCCGGGCCGCACACCCGGTCTTCCGCAGGCGCCGTTTTTTCACCGGAGCCCCGGTGCGCCACCGCGGGTCCGAAGGTCTACCGGACATCTCCTGGTTCCGGCCCGACGGTTCGGAGATGAGCGACGAGGACTGGGACTCCGGCTTTGGCAAGTCGGTAGCGGTCTTCCTGAACGGTCAGGGGATCCCGGGCACGGATACCCGGGGGCAACGCATCACCGATGACTCGTTCGTGTTGTGCTTCAACGCTCACCATGAGCCGATCGAATTCGTTCTTCCTCCGGACGATTTCGGGCCGGGTTGGACCGCCGTGCTGGACACCGCGACCGGCACCGGAGAGGTGCAGACCGGTGATGCGCTGCCTCCGAAGGGCAAGATCACGGTCGAGGCCCGCGCGGTGGTGCTGCTGCAGCAGACCCAGCACGACGAGTAACCGGAAGGCGCCAGGGACCTGTTCCCCGAGGCGCAGACCGGCAGTATGCTCAGGCCGCCAATTGCGGCAGGCGCGCCGGGGAGTCGCGGATTGCTTGCAGATCAACGAAACAAGCAAGAAGGACAGGTTATGCGCTCCCTCACCGCAGCCGTCTGCGTCACCGCCGCCGGGATACTGGTCGCCGCATGCGGTGGCGACAACGACCACGGCACCCAGTCAACCGGGTCGGCGAGTTCGGCAACGAGTTCGTCCAAGCCACCGATCGCGCAGGCAGCGCTGGCCAATTCGCTGCTTACCCCCTCAGAGATCGACAGCACCCTGGGCACCATGGGGATGGCGATCAAGGACAAGTCCGACAAGCTGGCGGACGACGGCAACAAGCAGTACCCGCAGGGCTGGAAATGGCCCGCCGAATGCCTCTACGCCTACGGCCCGGGCGAGAACCCGGTGTACGCCGGCAGCGGGTTCACGGCGGCTCTCGGTCGCGACGACAGCGCCTCCCCGGCCACCCCGGGCTCCAAGGATATGGACCCCGAGGCTGTGCAGTACCTGGTGGTGTTCCCGTCGGCGACCGAGGCGAAGGCATTCTTCGAGGCGTCGGCCAAAGCCTGGCCCGCCTGCGCGGACCGCACCCTCGTCGTGCCCGCCGACCCCGGCGGTGCTGAGATCACCTGGAAAGTGGGACAGGTGAATTCGTCCAACGGCGTGCTGACCACCACCATCTCGGTCAGCACCACAGACAACGGCACGCCCGTCGGCGGCGCCTGCCAGCGGGCGCTGACCGTGCGCAACAACGTGGTGATCGACGTCAGCGGCTGTGGACCGAAGGACCCGGGCGACGCCGGCGTGAAGCTGGCCACCCAGCTCGCCGGCAAGGTCGAAAAAGCTTAGCTACCCCAGCAGGGGCCGGATGTCCACGTGGAAGCTGCCGGGGCCCGCGGTCGCGAACAGTCGGTCCCCGGCGGCGACCGCGAGGTTGATGACACCGTTGAACGCCTTGGCTCCGGCGCCGTTGGCGGTGACTATGGCAAAGTTGCCGCCCGCCAGTCCCCCGGACTGGTCACCGGCCAACGCGACGTTGCTGCCACCGGCTGTCACGGCGATGTTCAAGACACCGGCCCCGCCGGCCCACACGTCGTGGTTGCCGTCGCCGACCACGGTGGCGATGTTGGCGAAGTTGACCGGGCCATGGCCGCTGGCCGCCACGAGGTTGTTACCCGAGCCGACGACGGTGGACACGATCGCGAAGTTGGCCGGTTGATGTCCACGGACCGTGACGCCGGTGTTGCCGTCGCCGACAGCGGTGGCGACACCACCGACGCTCAGCCCAGCAACACTGGCTGCGACCGTGCTGTTGTTGTTGCCTACCGCGGTAGCGGCGACGGCGATGTTGCCACCCACGCCCCCGGCCGTAGCCGCGACTTCCGTGTTGCCGTCCCCGATCGCCGTGCCGAGGGTCGCGATGTTCGCGCCGACACCCGATGCGGTGGCTGAGACTCCGTTGCCCGCTCCGGCCGCGGTGGCCAGGGTCGCGTAGTTCTGCACACCCGTTGCCGACGCGGTGGCGGTGTTACCGCCACCGATGAACGCGGTCGCCACCGTCGCGATGTTGCCGGCGCCGTTGGCGGTGGCCGAGACGGCGTTGCCGTCGGAGATGGCGGTGCCGAGCGTGGCGATGTTCCCGCCGATGCCCACGGCCCTGGCCACGGCCGCGGTGTTGTTGTCACCGAACACGGTGGCCAAGGTGGCGATATTGCCGCCCGCCCCACCGGACTCGACCACGCCGCCGGTGTTGCCGTCGCCGTACACCGTGCCCAGCGTGGCGATGTTCTCCACGCCGAAGGCGCTGACCTTCATCGAGTTGCCGTCACCGATCACCGTCGAGGCGACCGGCACGTTGCCCACACCGGTCACGTCGACGGTGGCTGTGTTCTGGTCGCCGATTGCGGTGGCGATCGAGACGATGTTGCCCGAACCGGTCGCACTCGCCGACACCGCCGCGTTATTGTCACCGATCACGGTGCCGAGCGTGACGATGTTGCCGCCGACACCGATCGCGTGCGCCCCGGTGAGGGCGTTGCCGCTGCCGAACACGGTAGCCAGGGTGGCGATGTTGCCGCCCACGCCGCCGGCCTCGGCCACCACCGCGGTATTGCCGTCCCCGTAGGAGGTGGCCACCGTGGCGATATTTTCCACCCCGAACGCGGTGGCGACCAGGCCGCTGTTGTCACCGATGCCGGTGGCGATGGTGGCGATGTTGCCCACGCCCGTCGCGCTGACTTTCGCGGTGCTGTTGTCACCGAACACGCTGGCCAGGGTGGCGATGTTGCTGCCACCCCCGCCTGCCTCGGCAGAGACTTGAGTGTTGCCGCTGCCGATCGCGGTGGCAAACGTCGCGATGTTGGCGCCCACGCCTGGCGCGCCGGCGCTGACGCCGTTGTTGTCGCCGATGGCGGTGGCGACGGTGGCGATGTTCTCCACGCCGAACGCGTCGACCTTGGCGGTGTTGTTGTTGCCGATCAGGGTGGCGATGTTGGCGGTGTTGCCCAGTCCAGTCGAGCTGACCGCCGCCGAGTTGCCATCGCCGATCACGGTGGCCAGCGTCGCGGTGTTGCCACCACCGCCGCCGGCTGAGGCGGATACCTGGGTGTTGCCCTCACCGATCGCGGTGGCGAAGGTGGCGACGTTGAGCCCGACACCGGGCGCGCTGGCCGCGACATTGTTGCCGTTGCCGTATGAAGTGGCGACGGTGGCAATGTTCTCCACGCCCAGGGCGCTCGCCGAGGAGGTGTTGTTGTTGCTGAACAGAACGGTGGACAGGGTTGCGGTGTTGCCCGCTCCCAGCGCACTGGCCTGCGCCGTGTTGTTGTCACCGAACACTGTGGCCAGCGTGGCGATGTTGCCGCCCGCGATGCCGGCGTCGGCATCGACCTTGGAGTTGCCCTGGCCGATGGCGGTGGCGATGGTGGCGGTGTTTCCGCCGACGCCCTTGGCCTCGGCGGAGACGTTGTTGTCATGCCCGTAGGAGGTGGCCAGGGTGGCGATGTTTCCGACACCGATCGTCTCGGCCGCCGAGTTGTTGTTGTTGCTCAGCAGCACCGTGGACACGCTGGCGATGTTGCCGGCGCCGAACGCGCTGGCTTTGGCGGTGTTGTTGTCGCCCAACGTCGTGGCGACGGTGGCGATGTTGCCGCCGGCGCCGCCGGCATCGGCGCTGACCTGGGTGTTGCCGTTGCCGAACGCGGTGGCGATCTGTGCGGTGTTGGCCCCGACCCCGACGGCGCTGGCGCCCACCCCGTTGTTGTTGCCGCCCGAGGTGGCGACCGTGGCGATGTTGCCCGCCCCGATCACCTTCGAGGTGACCGTGCTGCCGTTGCCCAACGAGGTGGCGACGTTGCCAATGTTGCCGGCGCCGAGCGCGCTGGCCGCGACGGTGGGATTGTCGGCGCCGAACGCGGTGGCCACCGTGCCGATGTTGTCGGAGCCGCTGGCGTCGGCCGAAACGGCGGTGTTGCCGCTGCCGCCGACAGTCGCGACCGTGCCGATGTTGTTGAGGCCGAAAGAGCTCGCCTTGACGCCGTTGTTGTCGCCGAACAAGGCGGTGGCCACGGTGCCGAGGTGACCGCCGCCGGTCGCGTTGGCATTGATGGTGTTGTTGTTGCCGATGACGGAGGCCGCGACGGTACCGAGGTTGCCGCCAACTCCCGTTGCCGTTGCCGCGACCGCGTTGTTGTTGCCCAGCGCGGCTGCCACCACTCCCTCGTTGCCGCCCGCGCCACCGGCGGCGGCAAGCACGTTGATGTTGCCGCTGCCGGCGACCGCCGCCACGACGGCGTTGTTCTCGACGCCGAACGCGTCGGCCGACACGTTGGTGTTGTTGCTGCCGAAGACCGCGGAGACGATGCCGGTGTTCTCCACGCCGGTCACCTTGGCCGCCACGCCGTTGTTGTTGTTGCCGAAGGCGGCCGCGACGGTGGCGTTGTTCTGCACACCCTCGGCCGTAGCTGAGACAATGTTGTCGTTTCCGAAGGCAGCCGCGACCGTACCGATGTTGCCGACGCCGATGGCGTTGGCGAGCACAGTGTTGTTATTGCCGAATGCCAGCGCACCGGTGCCGATGTTGACCGCGCCGGTAGCGTTCGCGATCGAGTTACTACCGATTACCCCGGCGATGTTGAGCACGCCGCCGGTCGCTGAGGCACTGCTCCCGCCGCCGAAAGCGAACGCGATATCGGCCAGATCGGCGCTCGCCGAACTGTTGGCGCCGCTGGCAACGGCCAGGCCGCCGAAAGTGGTGTTGGCATGGGCGGTGCCGGTCTGTAGCAGTTGCAGCCCGAAGATCGAGATGCTGAAATCCACGCTCGCGCCCGGCAGAGCCAGCGCCTGCTGCCACGGTGCCAACGCCTCGGCCACCGCCGATGCCCCGGCGTGGTAGCCCGCCATCACGGAAACGTCCTGGGCCCATAACTGTTCGTAGACGGCCTCGGTGGCCGCGATCGCGGGTGCATTCTGGCCGAAGAGATTCGAAATCACCAGCGCGACAAAGTCATTACGATTAGCCGCGATGAGTGCCGGATGCACAATCGCGGCCTGCGCGGCCTCGAAGACCGCGGCTGCCGCCGCCGCCTGAACCGCGGTGCCCGCGGCCTGTGCCGCAGCCGCGCTGAGGTAACTTCCGTAGGGAACGGCCGCGGCGGCCATGGCCGCCGACGCCGCACCCTGCCAGGCGCCGCCTACCAGCCCCGAGGTGACCGCGCTGAACGACGATGCCGCGGACTGCAACTCGCCGGCCAAACCCTCCCATGCGGTGGCCGCTTCCAACATCGGCCCCGGACCGGCACCGGAATACATCAGCAGCGAGTTGATCTCGGGGGGCAGCACCGAAAAGTTCATCGAACCTGTCCATTCTCAGCGTCTGGGCTCATTGGGCCGACCGTCGCTCGCAACAGGAGCGGCCGCCGGACACTACACCGCTCCACAGTCGCTCACCGGTGGACTGAGTCGACCGCTTCGCGCGCCACTACCCACCATGCACGCGCCTCCCGCCAACCAAGATTGAGCAACCACCGGAAACAAACTGAGCAGCTTGGCAAGCAAAAACATAGCTGGCAACCGCCGAACCTGCGCTGGATTTCGCCAAATGAAAATCGACTTTCGCTGGAAGCGTTGGAGAACGGGCGGATTCGGGAACACGGGTATCAACAACCGGACGAGAACAGGACCGCTATGAGCGCAAAATCCAAAGCCCTTTACCTTCCGCTGTCGATGGCCACCAGCGTCACCGGCGGCCTGCTGGCCGGCGCCCTCTTCAGTCAAATCTGGAAACGCGTCAGCGACGACGACCAGGCACCGCCCGACCCTAAAGATCTGCGCAACTCCGCCCGCAGCGCATTGATCGGCGCGGGCCTGCAGGGACTGATTTTCGGAGTGGTCAAGGCGGCGGTCGACCGGGCGGGCGCCCGCGGTTATCGAGCGGTCACCGATGAGTCCCCCGCACCCTGATGCGGGCGGTGGCCACGCCGGTAGAACGTGTTACAGTTTGCCGACCGTGGCCGGCAGCCTGGGTCGACCGGGCACTGCGCTGAAGGAGACCCGGATGACGCGCGCTCACCCAATAGTGCTGTGGCAGCAATGAATCCGGTTTCATGACGGCGGCGATGGGCAAGACGCGATCGCTGGCGCTGGTCACCCTCGCGTACCTGGTGGCAATCGGCGCGGCCGCCGCCTGGTTGGTCCGGGGCCCCGCAACCGGCCGGCTGTGGCTGGACACCTTGATCGCCGACGTGGTGGCCACCCTGGTGGTGTTCGTCTTCAGCCGCCTCTACCGCAATTCGAGTTTCTATGACGCGTACTGGAGCGTCATCCCGCCGCTGCTGGCGTTCTATTGGTGGAGCCAGTCCGGGCCGGGAGTAGACCAGCTGCGTTGTTGGCTGGTGGCTGCGCTGATCACGGTTTGGGCGGTGCGTTTGACCGCAAACTGGGTATATGGATTCCCCGGTCTGCACCACGAAGACTGGCGATACCCCATGTTCAAGGAACGCGCCGGGCGATGGGAATTCGTCGTCGACCTGATCGCCATCCACCTCATTCCCACGCTGCAGGTGTTCGCCGCGATGTTGCCGGTGTATGTCTGTGTCACCCGCCCCGGCGCAGGGCTGCGCTGGCTCACCTTCGTCGCCTTTGTGGTCGGACTGGCCGCAGTCATGCTCGAACTCGTCGCCGACGTGCAGATGCACCGATTCGTTCGCGAGGCAAGCGCCGGCACGGCGATGGACCGCGGATTGTGGAGTTGGTCGCGGCATCCGAACTACTTCGGTGAGTTCGGCTTCTGGTTTTCCCTCGCCTTGTTCGGAGTGGCGGCCGCTCCGTCGGATGCCTGGTGGTTGTTCGCCGGAGCGGCGGCGATGCTGGCTATGTTCCTCGGCGCCAGCATTCCGATGATGGAGCAGCGCAGTTTGCAGCGCCGGCCGCAATATCAGCACGTCGTCGATCGGGTCTCGCGATTCGTGCCCCGGCCACCGCGCAAAGCGGCGGCATGAACCCCCGTCGGGTGGTGATCGCGGGTCTGGGCGACGTCGGCATACTGACCGCAATCCACCTGGCGCCGCATTTCGAGGTAGTCGGAATTTCTGCCAAACCCGGTTTGGTCAGTGGCCAGGAACTCGGTGTGCGGCTCGCTCGCCCCGACGACTGGGCACGGGATTACTGGATTCCTTTCGACCGATTCCGCAAATTGGACCGGGTACGGACGGTGCAGGCCGAAATCACCGGAGTCGACCTCGATGGGCGGACCGTCTTCGGGCGCCTCAAGGACGGCACGACGATCGCCGAGCCGTACGACGCGCTGGTCATCTCTACCGGTGTCAGCAACGGCTTCTGGCGCCAGCCCTGCATGCAGTCATCGGCTGAAATCGGTGCCGGCCTCTACGCGGCACACGAGCGGCTCGGCACGGCCAAGTCGGTGATCATCGTCGGTGGCGGCGCGGCGGCGGTGAGCAGTGCTGTCAACCTGGCCACCACCTGGCCTGATCAGCAGATCGATCTCTACTTCCCCGGAGACCGCCCGCTGCGGGAGTACCATCCGCGGACCTGGAAACGCATCGCGACGCGATTGGGCGAACTCGGTGTTGGCTTACACCCTGGCCATCGGGCGGTGATCACCGACGACTTCAGCGGCGACGAGATCACCAGTGACCCGGTGCGCTGGAGCACCGGACAACCACCGGCCGTGGCCGATGCCGTGCTGTGGGCGATCGGGCGGGTGCGCCCCAACACCGAATGGCTGCCGCCGGATCTGCTCGATGAATGCGGATTCGTCCGCGTGACCCGACAGCTTCAGGTACCCGGCCACGCCGATGTGTTCGCGGTCGGGGACGTTGCGGCGACCGATCCGCTGCGCAGCTCAGCGCGTAATCGCGGTGATGGTCTGGTCGCACGGAACGTCCGCGCCACCTTCGCCGGGCGCCCGCTGCGCGCCTTCAAGGCGCCGGGGCGCCGCTGGGGTTCTCTGGTCGGTATCCAGCGTGACGGGTTGGAGGTCTTCTTCCCGACCGGCCACGCCTTCCGATTCCCGCTCTGGTCGGTCGAGCGCGTGGTGATGCCGCTGATCGTGCGCTGGGGCATGTACCGCGGCATCCGTGAGAACCGTCCTTTCGGGTGAGCAGCCACCGTGCAGAGTTGGGAACTTGTTGCGCGCGAACAGATTCGCGACACGCTGGCCCGCTACAACTGGTCGGGTGACTTCGGGCGGGTCGACGACCTCGCCGCGACATTCTGCGCCGACGGCGTACTGGAGGTACGCGGCCGGTCGTCGCTGCACGGCAGAACCGAGATCGCCCGCTTCCTCAACGGCGTCGCGGCCGGTGTGGCCGGCCACGCGGGCGCGGACAGCAAGCCCGTCGTCCGGCACATCCTGACCAACGTGCTGTTCGCCGAACTCACTAAGGACCAGGCGCACGTCCGGTCATATTTCACCGTGCTCACCGGCATCGGGCTCGAACATTTCGGTCGCTACCGCGACGTGTTGATTCCCGCCGAGGGCACCTGGCTGATCAAGCAGCGGACGGTGTCGACGGACTGGGCAGCTCCGACCTCGCAGATGGCGCGCGGCTGACCAGCCGGGCGGCCGCCGCCGCCGCAACGAAGCCGCCCAGCGCCGCCCAACCGTCAGCACCGGCCAGACCGTTCTTGGCCATCAGCACCAGCGCGACTCCCGCAACGCAGGTCAGCGCACCGGCCACCATCAACCGGGTGCCAGCAGAGGAGCCGACCGGCCCGTCCCACCAGGGCAGGCGCCGATGCTCAAGCGGTGAGAGCAGCCGGAACATCACAGCCATGACGGCGGCGAACACCACCGCCCGCAGCGCGAGCAGCGCCCAGAACCAGGGCGCATGCACGTCATACGCGTCCAGGCCGACGGCATCCAGACCGACGGCGGCGATGGCGATCGCCGGAATGTGCCACAGATACAGCGTCATCGCTCCCCCGTTGCCCACTGCGACGGCACGCCAGACCCGGGGACGCTGCGCCCAGCGCCCAACCGGCCCCGCAGCGGCCACGAACGCACACGACATCCAGGTGCAGTGCAGCGCCAGCAACAACGTCGGGGGCGACACGTTGGACACCCGCTCCGCACCGGTCACCACCAACGAAACCTCATATGTCCCGGCGAGGGCGAGCAGCACCTGCGCGGTGAACGCGCACACGGCCGCGGCCAGCGCCGCCCGCACACCGATCAGCCGGCGGGCGTAAGCCACCCCGATCACCACCGGAATCAACCACACGACCAGGAAATTGGCGACACCGGATTCGGGTGTTCCCACCTCGAACCGGATCCCGTCGACGGTAGCTGCGGTCACGAGCAGACCGGCCACTGTCAGTACGACCGCGCGTCCCGTCCGCAAACGGGTGAACGCCGGGACGAACGCCAGCACCACCAGGTAGACGCCGAGAAACCATAGCAACGCGACACACTCGCGCCCCAGCCCATCGGCGGATTCGTCCCCGACCGTTAACCGCACCACGACCAGCGCCACCGTCCACGCCGCCAGGTACCAGAACACCGGCCGGCACAGGCGCTGCGCCCGGGCGAACAACCAGGAACCCCAGGCGGTGTCCGGGTGCCAGCCGTAGGCGCCCGCGGCGCCACCGGCCAGGAAGAACAGCGGCATCACCTGAACAACCCAGGTCACCGGGGCGATCGCGGGAATCTCACCGAGCAGGTTGCCGATTCGTACGCCGCCGGAGTCGATGGTGGCGAGCAGCAGCGCGCAGTGCCCGAACATCACCACGAGCAGTGCTGTCAAGCGTGCGACGTCGACGGCACGGTCGCGCTTGTGATGGGTGGAAACCGCAGACGGAGAAGGCATGAAGGTAGCGGGGGGCATTCGTCCAGCATGCCCAGCCGGCCCGACGGTGTGATGAGTAGTACTACCCGTCCGGGTTCACCGCCCGAAGCCGGCGTCGCGCAATGCCTGCGCCATGGAGTTCCCGGCCGGTTCGGGTGCCCTGCGGCCGCCGTTTCGCGCGTGCGGCGAATTACGTTGCTGGGGAGCACTTTTGCCCCCGGCACGGGACGCCGACGAGCGATCGGGACGTTTGTCGCGCTGCGGCTGATCGCCGAGTCGCAGGCTAAGCCCGATGCGCTGGCGTTCGACGTCGACCTCCATCACCTTGACCCGGACTACCTGACCGGACCGGACCACCTCATGCGGATCAGAGACGTAACGTTCGGCCATCGCGGAGATGTGCACCAAGCCGTCCTGGTGCACGCCGACATCCACGAAGGCGCCGAATGCGGCCACATTGGTCACCACGCCTTCGAGGATCATGCCCGGCTTGAGATCGGCGACCTTTTCCACACCGGCTGCGAACGTTGCGGAGGTGAAAGCCGGCCGCGGGTCACGGCCCGGCTTCTCCAGTTCGGCGAGAATGTCGGTCACGGTGGGGATGCCGAACCTGTCGTCGGCGAAGTCGGCGGGTCGAAGCTTGCGCAACGCACGTGCGTCGCCGATGATCTCGGCCAGTGTTACCCCCGAACGGTCCAGGATCCGCCGGACCACCGGGTATGCCTCAGGGTGGACCCCTGACGCATCGAGCGGATCCTCGCCGCCACGGATGCGCAGGAAGCCTGCGCATTGTTCAAATGCTTTCGGGCCCAAGCGAGGAACGTCAAGCAGCGCACGACGGTTGGCGAATGGGCCGGTGTTGTCGCGGTAGGCGACGATGGCCTCGGCGAGGGATTCGGAGATGCCGGACACCCGTGCCAACAAAGGCACCGACGCGGTGTTCAGATCAACGCCCACGGCGTTCACGGCGTCCTCGACCACCGCGTCCAGGCTCCGGGCGAGAATCCCGGGAGTGACGTCATGTTGATATTGACCGACACCGATGGATTTCGGTTCGATCTTCACCAGTTCGGCGAGCGGGTCTTGCAAGCGCCGGGCGATCGACACCGCCCCGCGCAGCGTCACATCGAGATCGGGCAGTTCGTGCGCCGCGTATGCCGAAGCCGAATACACCGAGGCGCCAGCCTCGCTCACCATCGCCTGCGCCGGCGCCCGCACGCCGGTTGCCCGTATGTCGGCGATCAATTCGCTTGCCAGCGCGTCGGTTTCACGTGATGCCGTGCCGTTACCCACCGCGATCAACTCCACACCGTGGCGGGCGACCAGCGCGGCGAGGGTCGCCTTGGCGACATCCCACTGCCGTTGCGGTTGGTGCGGGTAGATCGCGCAGGTGTCGAGCACCTTGCCGGTGCCGTCGACGACGGCCACCTTGACGCCGGTGCGGAAACCGGGATCGAGGCCCAACGTGGTGCGGGCACCGGCCGGCGCGGCGAGCAACAGATCCTTGAGGTTTCTGGCGAACACCGCCACGGCTTCCTCCTCGGCCCGCTGTCGCAACCGCATGCGAGCATCGACGGTCGCGGAGAACATGAGTCTGGCCCGCCAGGCCAGGCTGACGGTGGTGGCCAGCCACCGCTGGGCCGGGTGCGCCGCGGCCCCGGCCGACAGATCGACATCGAGAGTGCGCGCGATCATCGCCTCGTAGACATCGTCGGGCCCGGCGTCGAAGCTGAACGCCAGAGCCTTCTCCTTCTCGCCACGCAGCACAGCCAGCACCCGGTGCGACGGCATGTCCTCGAGCTGCTCGGAAAAGTCGAAATAGTCGCGGAACTTCTGGGCGTCAGCACTTTTCGCAACGTCCTCGGACCACGGCGTGGTGCGCAGCGCAGCCCGCCCCCAGAACGTCTCACGAACCGCGCCGACCAGTTCGGCGTCCTCGCCCGCCCGCTCGATGAGGATGTGGCGGGCACCCTCCAGCGCGGCCGCGGCATCCGCGACATCAGGGAAATCGGTGCCGGCGAACTCCGCTGCGACGGTTTCGGGGACCAGGGTCGGGTCGCTGATCAGCCGGTCGGCCAGCGGCTCCAGGCCCGCTTCGCGGGCAGCCTGCGCCTTGGTCCGGCGCTTGGGCTTGTACGGCAGGTAGATGTCTTCCACCCGCGCTTTGGTGCCCGCGGACAGCAACGCGGCCTTCAGCTCATCGGTCAGCTTGCCCTGTTCCGCGATCGACGCCAGCACCGCGCCGCGACGTTCGTCGAGTTCGCGAAGGTACCGCAACCGCTCTTCGAGGGTGCGAAGCTGCCCGTCGTCCAGGCTGCCGGTGACCTCTTTGCGGTAACGGGCGATGAACGGCACGGTGGCGCCCCCGTCGAGCAGCTTGACCGCCGCGACGACCTGGGGCAGTTCGATCGCCAGTTCCTCAGCGAGACGGGCGTTTACGGATTTGATGGCGGCTGTCGGAGTCACCCGGAGGACCCTACCGAACACCCCCGACAGCACCCGTCAACCGGGTCCGGCGCGCCCCCGCACGGTGCGGTCCAGGATGCCCAACGTCGCCCGGAGAGCACCCTCGGAGATGACGGGAAAGATGCCGGCGTCGCGCCACTGCTGGTCGATGTTCGACCAGTCATAGAACGACGTGACCACGGTGGCCGCGCCATCGTCGGCCGGCTCGAGGCGATAACCGTAGGTGTGGCCGATTTGTGGACGGATCTGTCCGAGGATGGTCCAGGCGATCGCCCGGTCCGCTTCGAACTGCGTGATCTCGACCGTGACGTCGTACTTTCCCAGTTGCGGGAAGTCGTTGAGCGATTCGCGGTCCATGTGGACCACGAAAGTGTCGCCTACCGCGGATACCGGGTCGCCGTCGGCGTCCTGCAGCATCCCCGACGAATCGATTGCGACGTGCCCGTGCGGGTCGCACAGCACGGCGAAGATCTTCGCCGGGGGCGCCGAAATGGTGCGTTGGGTTTCGAGACGTTCGGTCATCGGATCATCCGATCAATTTCGTCAGCCAGTTGGGATTCTGCAGGTCCACACCGCCGCTGCCATCCCATACGAACGGCGTGCCGTTGGCATTGAAGCCGGCCAACGACACGCTTGCATTGCTGGCCTTGGTTTGGGCAGTGCCGAGGTCGGCGCCCGACTTAATGCAGTTGGTGGCGGTGCTGTTGGCCCCGACGGTTTGCGCCAGGTGTGCCAGTTCCGCGTCGGTGCGATCCGCCGGTGCGTTCTCCTGCGGCTGAAAGTCACTGCCGAACAGGGCCGAGTAGAAATCGGTGTAAACCTTCGGATCATTCTGCGCCGCGACACAATACGAGGCGGCGATGGCGCGGGTCGAATAATTCTTGGTGTGCGACTGCTCGTCGAGGAAGTTCAGCAGGTGATAGCGCACCGCGAGTTTCTTGTTGTTCACCGCGGTGTCGATGTCGCTGGCGTAAGACCTGATGAACGCGCCGCACGGCGGGCAGATCGGTTCGTTGAAGACGTCGATCGTGGCGACGGCCGCCGAGCTGCCGATAAACACGCCGTCATTGAGCACATTCAACTGCACCGCGTCAGGGGCCGGTGGCGGCGTCGACGATTTGGACGGTGAGGCTCCGTGCTTGGGCTGGGAGAAGCCGATGATCAGCCCGCCCGCGACCGCCACGATCACGGCGATGGCGAACCCTGCCCACAACCAAGGCTTGCGCAGCAGGCCAGTCCCGCGGGGCGGCGGCGGTTGTCCCCACGGCGGTGCGCCGCTGCTGCCGGCGCCCGCGGCTCCCCAGCCGTGCGTACCGGCCCAGGGCGCCGCCGCGGGGCCGCCCTGGGCCGCGGGCTGGGTCCCCGGAACCTGGGTCGGCCACTGTGCTGCCGGTGCCATCGGGGGCGGCGGCGTGGTGGGGAAACTTCCGGGCGTCTGACCGGCGAACTGGGGTGGTGGCAATTGTCCGACCTGACTGCGCTCCAAGATGTCGGCGGCGCGGTCCTGGTCCGGCGTGGCCAGCGCCGCGTATGCCGCCGCCGACAGGTCGCCGCAGGTGGGATAGCGATCGGCCGGATTCTTGGCCATGCCACGTGCGATCACCTGGTCGAAGGCCGCCGGGATACCTGGGCGCGCGAGGCTGGGCCGCGGAATAGGCTGGTTGAGATGCGAGCCCATCACGCTGAGCTGGTCGCCCCGGTACGGCGGGGAACCGGCCAAGCATTCGTATAACACGCAGGCCAACGCGTAGATGTCGGCCCGGTAGGTCACTTCTTCGGCCTCGCCGAACCGCTCCGGAGCCATGTAATACAGGGTTCCGACCGTGCTGCCGATCTGGGTGAGCTTCTCGTCCGAACCCGCGCTGGCGATGCCGAAATCGACCAGATACGCGAAGTCGTCGGCGCTGACGAGGATGTTCTCCGGCTTGACGTCGCGATGCGTCACTCCGTCGGCATGTGCCGCGTCCAGCGCCGCGCCGATCTGCCGGATGATCGCCACCGCGCGCGGCGGGGTGAGTGGGCCGAACCGCTTCAAGATGGCGGCCAGGTCTTTGCCGTCGATCAGACGCATGTCCACATACAGCTGACCGTCGATCTCTCCGTAGTCGTGGATCGGCACGACATGCGGTTCCTGCAACCGCCCGGCGGTACGCGCTTCGCGTTGCATCCGGGTACGGAAAACCGGGTCCTGCGACAGCGATTGCGACATCAGTTTCAGGGCGACGACGCGCTCGCGCACCGTGTCCTCGGCCTCGTAGACGTCGCCCATGCCGCCGCGCCCCACCAGGCGCCGCAACCGGTATGGCCCGAACTGCGTCCCCACCCGCGAACCCTCGGACGTGTCACCCATCGCCGACTTCTCACCCACCTTTCGCGCAGCCGTAGATCCGAGGTGCCTTCGCGCCCCGACCATGATCCGCGCCGGACACGAGTACGCGGTTGCGTGCCAGGCATAAGGCTAATGGTTTCGGCTACAGCGAGGCGCGCTTTGCCGGCCAGGTGGGCGACGCGCCTAAGCACTTCCTCTGAATAGTGGATAGGTCACCCTAATTTAAGTTAGGTTATCCAACACTAACTTCCGATGGCGGGAGTGATGACATCGATCGAGGAGGTACCGATGACGGCGTGGATGGCGGCCCCTCCGGAAGTGCACTCGAGCCTGCTGAGTTGTGGTCCGGGCGCCGGATCCCTCCTGGCCGCCGCATCGGGATGGCAGACCCTCAGCACCGAGTTCGCCGCGGTCGCAACCGAGTTGTCAGCGACGATTGCTGCGGTCCACGGCGGGGCGTGGGACGGCCCGAGCGCCGAGCGCTACGCGGCGGCGCACCTGCCATACCTGGACTGGCTCATGCAGACCAGCGCCAAGAGCGCCGGCGCCGCGGCCCAGCACGAGGTGGCAGCGGCCGCGTACACCGCTGCGCTGGCAGCGATGCCGACCCTGGCCGAACTGGCGGCCAATCATGCCGTACACGGCGTGCTGGTCGCGACGAACTTCTTCGGCAGCAACACGATCCCGATCGCGCTGAACGAAGCGGAATACGCCCGCATGTGGTTGCAGGCCGCCACGATAATGACCGTTTACCAGGCAGTTTCGGCTTCCGCGCGGTCGGCGGTGGTGCCCACGCAACCGTCACCACCGGTCCTGGCCGCAGCGGCCACGACCGTCACTCCCACCGATCCCATCGAAGAAGTGCTGGCCTGGTCCGAGCATTTCTCGAGCATGTACCGGGTACTCAAGGCACTGGTCACCAATCCGTTCGGCACCCTGGTGCAGATCGTCGCCGACTTCGTCACCAATCCCGCGGTCGCATTGACCACCTGGCTTCCGCTGATCTACGTCTTCGCCTACGCCGCCACGTTCGCCCTGCTGGGGTCACCCATCTACACCGTCATCTCCGCGCCCGGCTTCGCCGCGATTCCGCTTGCACTTGGACTTTCCGCGCTGTGCGTCCTCCCGGCAATAGCGGAAGAAGCTGCCGCTGACGTGCCTGTCGCTGTCGCAGATGCTGTGATGCCCGTCGCCGGTCTTGACGTATCGGTCACCGCGACAGCCGGCACGACACCGACTTCCGGGCCCGTCCATCAGGCGCCCCCGGCAAGTGCCACGGCAAGTGCGGCCCCGTCAATCCCGCTGCACGGACCCGCCTACCTTGTAGGCGGAGCGGGGCCCGGCCCGACTTTTGGCCCTGCCCAGCACAATCGGGCGACCGCCAGCGCACCCGCGTCGCAGACGGCCGCGGTGCGCGCCGACGCACCCAGCGGCACCGTCCCGGTCCGCAGACGCCGACGCGCCCAACTCGACCGCCGCGGCTACCGCGACGAGTTCCTGACCCTCGATGACGCCGCGAGCCCGGAGGAGCCCCTGGCCGGCCACTCGAAGGCGGGGGCCGGATCGCTCGGATTCACCGGCACCGCAACGCTTCCCCACATCGACACCGCCGGTGGGTTGACCAGGCTCGCCGGTAGTGCATTCACCGACGCGCCGACGGTGCCGATGATGCCCGCGACCTGGGATGACGGGAGTCGCCGGACGTGAGGGCCGGGAATCACCGGGTCCGCTGTTGCGGCCGGCCCTCACGCCCGACGACGGTCTGCTACAGGATGTAGAGCATCTCCTGGTAGGTCGGCAACGGCCAAAGGTCGTCAGCCACAATGCCTTCCAGCACGTCAGCCGCGGCGCGCACCGCCTCCATCGCCGGCAGCAGTTCCTTCTGCGCGTGTGTCGCCTCGTCGAGCGCCGAGGTCGCCGAGTGGTCGGACAACGCTGCCTTCAACGTCGACAGTGCTGCCGTCAGGTCGGCTAGCGGAGCCGAAACAGCCTCCAGCGCAACGGTGTTCGGTTCTACACCGGCGGCCTTCAAGGTGGCGACATTCTGCGCGAGCTCCGTCTGGTAGCGCACGGCAGCCGGCAGGATGACCGTCGTGCCCATCTCCAGCGCCAGCTTCGCCTCGACCGCGATGGTCAACGCGTACTGCTCGAGGCGCACCTCGTACCGGCTGTGCAACTCGCGCTCGTTGAAGACCCCGTACTTCTCGAATACCGCCACGGCTTCGGGCTTGATCAGCTCCGGGATGGCGTCCAACGTGGTCTTGAGGTTAGGCAGCCCGCGCTCGGCGGCCTCGATCTGCCAGTTCTCCGAGTAGCCGTCGCCGTTGAACACCACGGCACCGTGTTCGGTGATGACATCGGTGAGCAACTTCTGCACCGCGGCGTCGAAATCCTCACCGTCGGAGACGGCCTGCTCAAGGATCGTCGCCATGTAGTCGAACGAGTCGGCCATGATCGTGTTCAGCACGATCATCGGCACTGCGACGGTCTGCCCCGAACCCGGTGCCCGGAACTCGAATCGGTTGCCGGTGAACGCGAACGGGCTGGTCCTGTTGCGGTCCCCCGCGTCGGTGGGCAGGTGTGGCAGTGTGTCGACACCGATGATCATGGTGCCCTTGCCTTTTGACGATGTCGCCGCACCCTTGGCGATCTGCTCGAACACATCGGCAAGCTGCTCGCCGAGGAAGATCGAGATGATCGCCGGCGGCGCCTCGTTGGCACCCAGCCGATGATCGTTGGTGGCCGAGGCGACCGACACCCGGAGCAGGCCGGCGAACTTGTGCACGGCGCGGATCACCGCCGCGCAAAACACCAGGAACTGTGCGTTCTCGTGCGGTGTGTCGCCCGGCACCAGCAGCGAACCCAGCTCGGAATTGCCCACCGAGAAGTTGACGTGCTTGCCCGAGCCGTTCACACCGGCGAACGGCTTCTCGTGGAACAGGCATTCCATGCCGTGCTTCTTGGCGATGGTCTTGAAGATCGTCATCAGCAGTTGCTGATGGTCGGAGGCGATGTTGGCCCGCTCGAACATGGGTGCCACCTCGAACTGGCCGGGAGCCACCTCGTTATGGCGGGTCTTGGCCGGAATGCCGAGTTTGAACAACTCCCGCTCGGTGTCCATCATGAAGCCCAGGACGCGCTCGGGCACCGCGCCGAAGTAGTGGTCGTCGAACTCCTGACCCTTGGGCGGCTTGGCGCCGAACACCGTGCGTCCGGCGTTGATGAGGTCGGGCCGGGCCAGGAAGAAGTGGCGGTCGACCAGGAAGTACTCCTGTTCGGGCCCGCAGAAGGACACGACTTTGTTGAGGTCTTTGTGCCCGAACAGGGTCAGGATGCGTTCGGCGTGAATGCCCATTGCCTGCTGGCTGCGTAGCAGCGGGGTCTTGTAATCCAGCGCCTCACCGGTCATGGAGACGAAAACCGTTGGAATGCAGAGCGTATTGCCGTTCGGGTTTTCCAAGATGTAGGCCGGGCTGGTGACATCCCAGCCGGTGTAGCCGCGCGCCTCGAAGGTGCTGCGCAATCCGCCGGAGGGAAAGCTGGAGGCATCGGGCTCGCCTTGGATCAGGGTCTTGCCGGCGAACTCCGCCAGCGTGGCCCCGTCGGATACCGGTTCGAGGAAACTGTCGTGCTTCTCAGCGGTCAGGCCGGTCATGGGGTAGAAGACGTGCGCGTAGTGGGTGGCGCCTTTCTCCAGCGCCCAGTCCTTCATCGCCACCGCGACCGTGTCGGCGACGGCGGGGTCCAGGGGGGCACCTTTCTCGATTGTCGCCACGATCGACTTGAATACCGCTTTCGGCAGCCGCGCCTGCATCTCGGCCTTGGTGAAAACGTTGGAGCCGAAGATCTCTCCCGGGCTTCACCCGGTACAAAACTGATCGCCGGGGGTACATAAGCCTCGACATTGTTGATCGCCTGCAGGCGGACCGCGTTTCCGCTCAATTTGAGTTCCTATCGCTTCACTATCCGGCTCACAAGCCGGCCCTGGGGGGTCCGCGGCTGATCGCTTGACGGACGCTAGACCGCCTCACCGTAGGTAGGTTCGATGGCGAACTTGTTACGCCGGCGTCAACGGTGGCGCAGCATTGGTTGCGAACGTGAGTCGCGACGCACAGCGGGGGCCTGACGTGCAGCAGCTGAGTTGGAGCGACGACATGATGCTGCGGGCCGAGGGTCCGGCGACACCGTTGCAGATCCAGATGCTGCTGATCTACGACCCGTCCACCGCGCCGGGCGGAAAGGTCACGTTCAAGGGCATCTTGGAGGAGCTGGACGCCAGGCTGCATCTGGCCGACGTCTTCCGCCGGCGGCTGACTGAGCTTCCGGGCGGCCTGCATTTGCCGTACTGGGTGGAGGACCCGAACTTCGACCTCGAATACCACGTGCGCCTACCCTTCGCCAGTATCTCGCCGGGCATGACGAGCTTCCCGAGGAGTCCCTCGTCGCCGCGCGCCCGATTTCCCTCCGCGACGCCGGTGATTGGAGTGGTAAAGGGAACATGCTGGCCGGCTGCATACGCTGGCAACCGACATCGCCGATCCTTTGGAGCGACCGACCGCCATCGCCGCGCCGACCGCGCAGAGCCGCACCGACGTCGAGCAGGCCACCAGGACGCGGATGCTCGAGCTGGTGGCGACATTGCCGACCGCACTGCTCGGGGTCACCGCCAAAGCCGCCAGCGTGCTGCCCTTCTCCGGACCGACCGTTGCTAAGACGACCGTCACCAACGTGCCGGGTCCCGCTGATCGGCGGCTTGAACCTGTGCCACGTGGTGGCCAGCTACAACGGGACGCTGTCCATCAGCGCCACCGCCGATCGCGATGCGCTGCCCGATCCGGCCCGCTACGCGCAATGCATGGACGACGCCTCCCGGGAACTGCTCACCGCGGCGGCCCGGCCCGGTAGCGTGATCGGGTGACGACCGGCGGCCAACCCTCCGAGCAACTGCGACGCACCCTCGGAGTCGGCGACGCCGTGGTGATCGGCCTGAGTTCCATGATCGGTGCCGGTATCTTCGCCGCGCTGGCGCCCGCGGCGCGCGCCGCCGGGGCCGGGCTGTTGATCGGCTTGGCGGCGGCCGGTGTGCTGGCGTACTGCAACGCATCCTCGTCGGCGCGATTGGCGGCGCTGTATCCCGCGTCCGGCGGCACCTATGTCTACGGGCGTGAGCGGTTGGGTGAGTTCTGGGGTTACCTCGCGGGCTGGGGCTTCGTCGTCGGCAAGACCGCGTCCTGCGCCGCGATGGCCCTGACCGTCGGAACGTACGCGTGGCCTGCCCACGCGCACATCGTTGCGGTGACGTCGGTGCTGGCGCTCACCATCGTCAACTACCGAGGCGTACAGAAGTCGACATGGCTGGCGCGCAGCATCGTCGCGGCGGTGTTACTCGTGCTGGCGGCCGTGGTGGTTGCCGCGTTCGGGTTCGGCGCGCCCGACCTCGTGGCCAACCTTACGACGTGGCATGGCATTTCGACGGGCGGCGTATTGCAGTCGGCTGGACTGCTGTTCTTCGCGTTCGCCGGCTACGCCCGAATCGCCACTTTGGGCGAAGAGGTTCGCGACCCGGCCCGCACCATCCCGCGGGCGATTCTCATCGCGCTGGCCGTGACACTGGCGGTATACGCCGGTGTCGCGGTCGCCGTGCTGGCAGTGCTCGGACCGAAGCGGGTTGCGTCGACGGCCACGCCCCTGGTGGATGCGGCGCGGGTCACCGGTGCCGGGTGGCTGGTGCCGATCGTCGCCGTCGGGGCGGTACTCGCGGCGCTGGGTTCCCTGTTGTCACTGCTGTTGGGGGTTTCCCGGACCACCTTGGCGATGGCGCGCGACCGCCATCTGCCGCGTCAACTCGACGCGGTGCATCCGCGGTTCGCGGTGCCACACCGGGCCGAACTCGCGGTCGGAGTGGTAGCCGCCGCGCTAGCGGCCGCCGCCGATCTTCGTGGTGCGATCGGGTTTTCGTCGTTCGCGGTGTTGGTCTACTACGCGATCGCCAACGCGGCCGCCTTCACCCTGCGCCCAGAGGAAGGTGCGCTGCCGAAGATCATTCCGGTGTTCGGCACCCTGGGCTGCGTCATCGTGGCATGTGCGCTACCTGCGACGTCGGTGATCGCGGGTGCCGCGTTCCTGCTCGTAGGCGCGACGGTGTTCTGGGTGCGGCGCCTGTTGTGACGGCGTTGGTGAGCCTGCGCTTGCTGGCGGGACTCGCGCCGGTACGGTTGGCTTTACCCGTGGTTGACGAACAACAGAGCCGACACGGACGCCATCCTTCCGAACCGCACCGCGCAGGCGCGGCCGGCAGGTTGAACTGGTTGCGGGCCGCGGTGCTCGGCGCCAACGACGGCGTGGTTTCCGTGGCCGGCATCGTGGTCGGCGTCGCCGGAGCGACCGCCGCCCGCGGCCCGATCTTCACCGCCGGATTGGCAGGTCTGGTGGCCGGCGCGGTGTCGATGGCGCTGGGCGAGTACGTTTCGGTATCCAGTCAGCGCGACAGTGAACGTGCCCTGCTGCACAAGGAACGTCACGAACTGCGCGATACTCCCGAGGCGGAATTGGCCGAGCTCACCAGCATCTACGAGGCGAAGGGTCTGTCGCCGGCGACCGCCGCCAGGGTGGCGGAGGAGCTGACCGCCCATGACGCGTTCGCCGCCCATGCCGAGGCTGAACTGCGGATCAATCCCGAGGAACTGACCAATCCGTGGCAAGCGGCGGCGGCGTCGGCCGGCTCGTTCATCGCCGGAGCGATGCTGCCGCTGGCGGCGATCCTTCTGCCGCCCGCACCCTGGCGGGTCCCGGTGACGTTCGTCGCGGTGTTGATCGCCCTGGCTCTGGCAGGTGCGATGAGCGCGCGAATCGGCGGAAGCAGCGTGCGCCGCGCGGTGCTGCGGGTCACCATCGGGGGCGCTGTGGGACTGGCATTCACCTACGGGGTGGGCCACCTCTTCGGTACGGCGGTCACGTGAGCCGGATACTGCTTTGGTCCCCCGCAGGAGAGGACCTTTGGCAGGCGCGATGGTCGTCGCTCGTTGCATAACCTGATGCTTATGACGTACGAAAGCCAAGATCACGTGGGCGCCACCATCTTGTCCGCACAGGAATGCTGGCAGCTGCTGGCGAGTATGACGTTGGGCCGACTCGTGACGGCCGTCGACGGTCGCCCCGAGATCTTTCCGGTGAACTACGTCGTGCAGCGAAAGACCATTTTGTTCCGGACGGCGGGGGGGACCAAGTTGGTCAGCACCGCGATCAACAACAACGTGGTGTTCGAAGTGGACGACCACAATGTCGCCGAAGGCTGGAGCGTGATCATCAAGGGCACCGCCCGCTCAGTACGCAGTGACGATGACATCGCCGAGGCCGAGCGCGCTCACCTGTTGCCGTGGACCGACTCGGAGAAGTCCCACTATGTGCGGGTTGTTCCGGAGTCGGTGACCGGGCGGCGATTTCAGTTCAGCCCGCGAGCACAGCAGCACATCGCCGGGAGCGCGGTCCATCAATAGGCGTCGCAAAATCTGGTGGCGGACAACATCTCCAAGAGCTCATCGCGCGACCTTCGATCGGTCAGTCGCCGGTGCGGGTAAAGGTCACCTGGACGTCGGTGCTCGAGCAGGCACCGCTTAGTTCCTCGTGACCATTCCCGCTCAGCGTCATGATCGGATCTTGTAGCGGCTGCGGAAGGGCAAAGGGCACCACAATTCTCACGTGCGTTGTGCCGCCCCGGCCGCAGGTGCCGTCGAATTCCCGGTCGTAGTTCCACGTGCCGTCGGCGTAGAGCAACACCATCGCGGTAGCCGGCGCGGTGTGCAGCAGGCTCACGCATCGGGCTCCGGTGCGTAGGCAGTCAGTACGGACAACGTAGTCGCGTTGTTCCTTGAAACCGTTCGGCTGGACGGACAGTTGGTGGTAGCGGCCATGCAGCGCCGCCGCCGGTGACGTCACCCGGGGCGGCAGCGCGGCCGGGTCGGGCAGGCTGTTGACGTCGACGTCGCCGGTGCGGGTGAAGGTCACGCTCCGCTTGTTGGCGCAACCCTTGGCCATCGTCTGGGTGGCTTCACCGGCGAACGTGCCATCCGGCCGCGCCTGCAAGGTGACGGTCTCCCAGACTTCACCCTCGGCGCCGCCACAGGTACTCGTCCCGACACTGACCGCCACCCAGCTCCCGTCGACCTGATCCAGCACCATCGACGGCACCTGCATGGTTTCGCCGCCGTACCGCGACGCGGTTGCCACGCATCCGGCGGACCCACACGTAGAACGCACCGACCACGTCTCGGAAGTCGGGGTCACCGCAATCGGCGCCCGCTGGCCGTCGACGCCGGTCACCACGCCGAATTCGACCTGGTAGGAGCCGGTGAACGGCCCGGTGTTGGGTACGGCGGTGGTGCTGGGTGCGGAGTCGGCAACCGGGGTCTTGGCGGTGGCGCTCGAGCGATAGTGGGAGATCAGCCTCTCCCCCGCAATGATGCCGCCGGCGATGAGCAACACGATCGAGGCCAGCGCGGCGATCAGAACGCGGCTACGTCTGCCTCGTCCCTCGGCAATTGCCGGCCGGGGCAGCGTCGGTAACGTCACGCTCGGCGAGGTGGGCGGGTACTGCAAGGTCGCGCCACCCGGAATCTCGCCGGCGTACGCGAATCCCGGAGCCGCATGTCGGGCCAACTGGTCGGCGAACTCCTGGCAGCTGCCGAACCGGTGTGCCGGATCCTTGGCCATCGCGGTGGCGAAAACCCAGTCCAGTCCCGCCAATTCGGGACGCAAGGCCCCGATCGACGGAGGTGGGGCGCCAACATGGTGGGCGATCACCACCGCCGAATTCGAGTCGTCGAAGGGCGGCGCGCCGGTCAGTAGATGAAACGCGGTGCAGGCCAACGCATACTGATCGGCACGCCCGTCGATCGTCTCACCGCGGAGTTGTTCGGGGGCGGAATAGCTCACGGTGCCCACTGTCATGTTGGTCGCGGTGAGTCCGAGGGCGTCGTCCATGCGCCGCGCGATGCCGAAATCGGCCAGGAAGATCCCTTGCGGTTGCTGACCTTCCGCTTCCAGCAGGATGTTGGCCGGTTTCACGTCGCGGTGCAGCAAGCCCCGATGATGAGCATGGTCGAGGGCCGAAGCGACCGCGGTGACGATCGGCAGCACCTGGTCGAAAGGCATTCCGCCGTTGAATTTCTCCCGCAGCAGCCGGGCCGCGTCGGTTCCGGGCACATAGTCCATGGACAGCCAGAACCGCCCGTCCTGCTCGCCACGGTCGTGGACCTGGACGATGTGGGGGTGCGAGAGACCCGAAGCCAACTCGGCTTCCCGCGCGAACCGGGCGCGATACACTGGGTCGGCACTCCACTGCTCCGGCAACACCTTGAGCGCGTTCTCCCGCGGCAACCGCGGGTGCGTCGCCAGATACACCGTGCCCATACCGCCGGCACCCAGCACCCGGACGATCCGGAATCCCGCGAAGATCTGCCCGGTCGTCAACGTCAGTGGGTGAGTGGTGTCCACGATGTCTGTCCTCCTGCGTTGCGGGTGAAACCCGGCCGGACCGCCCGATCGGGCGACACGCTTACCCTGCCGCGCAACGCTTGCCGCATCTTGTCGCAATTCTTGCGAAATTCTTGCGGCGGATCAGCCTCAACGACTGTGGCTCTGCGCCTCCCGCAGCCCGAACCGCTGGTGCAGCCGGGCCATCGGTTTGGGTGCCCACCAGTTGATCCGGCCGAGCACGTGCATGAACGCCGGGACCAGCAACATACGCACCAATGTGGCGTCGGCAAGCACCGCGACTGTCAAGCCGAATCCGAACAGCCGCATGAACGACACCTGAGCGGCCATCAACGCCGAGAACGAGATCGCCATGATGAGCGCCGCGGCAGTGATCACCCGAGCCGTGTGTGCCACCCCGAGCGCCACGCTCTCGTCATTGGCGCCCGGCCCCTGATCGGAGGCGAGCCAGTACTCCCGGATCCGCGAGATCAGGAATACTTCGTAATCCATCGACAAACCAAAAGCGATGCAGAACAACAGAACCGGCAGTTGCACGCCCAGAGTGCCGGTGGCAGCAGTACCCAGGCCCCCCAGGTGGCCCTCCTGGAATACCCACACCAGTGCGCCGAATGCCGCGGTCAGTGACAGCGTGTTCATCAGCAGCGCCTTGACGGGCAGCACCACACTTCCGGTCAACAGGAACACCAGTGTCAGCGTGATGAGGGCGATCAGTGTCAGCACCAGCGGTAACCGGGATGCGATCGCGTGCACGCTATCTCGATTGCTCTGCGCCACACCGGTCAGCCACGCAGGCGTGCTTTTCGGAGTGGGGACGGCGTGCAGGCGGTCCAGCTGGGTAATCGACACGTCGGAGTACAACGGCGCGGTGGTGCCGACCGTCAGAAAAGCACTGCCGTCCCTGAATCCGTAGGGCGCCGAGGGCGGACCGAACCTCTGGCCGTCGACGAACGTGCCGTCCAGCCAGGACACCCACTTCACCTCGGGAACCCGGGACAGCGCGGCGGCATACGAATTCAGTTCCGAAGCGCTCAGATTGGCCGCGTCCGGCAGCACGACCGTGATGTCGGGCACTCCCCTGTCCGGGAAGTCGTTGCGTAGCAGATCGCCCACTTGGCGCGCCGAGGCCGAGGTGGGCAGGATACGGTCGTCCGCGAAGCCCCACCGCACCCGCTGGAACGGAGAGCCCAACAGCAAGAGCAACACGATGATCGCGATTCCGACGGGCAGCGCGTGGCGCATCACCGCCTTCGTCCACAGATACCAGGACCACCCCTGCATCGAGCCGCTCGGACCTGCCGAGCCCCAGAAGATTCGGCGCAGCAACGGGCGCACGTCCCAGGAATCCAGTCGACTGTCCAGCAGCACGATCGCCGCGGGGGTCACGGTGATCGCCGCCACCGCGGCGAGCGCAACCACCGCTGTTCCGGCATAGGCGAAGGACTTCAGGAAGTACGGCGGGAAGAGCACCATCGTCGACATGGACAGCGCAACGGTCATCGCCGAGAACAGCACGGTGCGGCCGGCGGTGGCAATCGTGCGCATCAGCGCCGCCTCCCGGGTCTGCCCGTCCGCGATCTCATCTCGGAATCGGCTGAGGATCAGCAAGGTGTAGTCCACCGCCAGCGCCATGCCCATGGCGACGGAGAGGTTGAGCGCGAAGATCGACACGTGGGTGAATAAGGCGATCGCGCGCAGCGCTGCCAGCGAACCCACGATTGCGAACACTCCGACGGCCACCGGCAACGCCGCCGCGACCAAACCGCCGAAAACCCAGACCAGCACCACAAAGCTGAGCGGCAACGCGACCGCCTCCATGAGAAGCAAGTCTTGCTGCGTCTGGGCGTTCACCTGCCAAGCGACGGCGGCATCACCGCCGGCGCGCACGCTGACCCCGTCCCGGTCGTGGACGAGTTCGTCGGATAGTCGCATGGCGTTTCGCTGCGCGTTGCTCTCACCGCCGGAGATGGCGGCCACGATCAGCCCGGTCCTGCCGTCCTTGCTGAAAAAAGCAGATGCCGCTTCCGGCGGCGCGGTCCACCCCGATTGCACCTCACGGACGTCTGGGGATGCCTTCAGGCGCCGAACGAGATCGGTGCCGACCGCCGTGGCTTGCGATCGGTGCGCACCGTCCGGGGACGTCACCGCGATCACCAAGGTCATATCGCCCTGGTCGAATTTCTGCGACAGCAGCGCGGTGGCTTTGGCGGATTCGGAACCTGGGTCGGTTCCGCCACCCCCCGAAAGGTGCTTGATCACTGGGACACCGAAGATCACGGCGGTGACCATCGCCAGGATCGCCACCGCGATCACCCGGCGTGGGAAAGCGAGGGCCAGGCGACCGATCAAATGCAACAACGTTTTTCCCCTCTAGTGCCGCACGAGTTCATGTTCGATCAACTCGCGATAGAGAGACGTGCGCAGCAACTCCGTATGCGTTCCGGTGGCCTGGATGCGACCCGCCTGCAGAACCAGGATCTGGTCGGCGTTGGTCACGGTGGAGAGTCGGTGGGCCACCACGAGCAGGCTGCGCTGCCCGCGTGCGTGTAGCAGATTGGTCATAACGTCGTACTCGTTGGCCCGGTCGAGATGCGAGGTCGGCTCGTCCATCAGGATGAGCGCAGACCGCGACAGCAACGCCCGGGCCAGCGCCAGGCGCTGCCGCTGACCGCCGGAAAGGCTACGACCACGCTCGAGCACCGGGCTGTCCAAACCATCTGGCAGGCGGCCGATCTCGTCAGCGATGTTCGATTGTTGGAGCACGCGCCACAAGTCGGCGTCGGTGGCCTCGGGGTCGGCGATGAGCAGGTTGTCGCGGATCGTGCCGTGCAGTACCGGCGCGTCCTGTTCCAGCAGTCCCAGCCGGCCGCGCAGGTCCCGCAGCGGCAGCGTCCGGATGTCCTGGCCCTCCCAGCGGACCGTCCCGGCATCGGGATCGTGGAAGCGGCACAGCAGTGCGAGGACCGTGGATTTTCCCGCGCCGGACGGTCCGATCAGCGCGGTGATCTGATCTCGTTGCAGGGCGAAGGAAACATTTTCGAGGACAACGCCTTCGGAGCCGTACGAGAACGACACGCGGTCGAATTCGACCAGTGGGGCGGAAATGTCCGCCGGTCGCCCGGCCGGCCGGGCGACGTCCGACCGCGATGGTGGATCGCCTTCTGGCAGCTCGCTCATAGTGGCGACCAGGTGTTGGTAAGCCCCTGCTGCGGTGCGGAACGTGGCCAGTGCCGCGAAACCCGCGGTGATCGGGAAAACCGCATACATGGCGAACGCGAACAGGCTGACGAACTCGCCCACGGACAGTCCACCGTCGGCCACGCGACGCCCGTTTATCACCATGATGGCCAGAAAGGACACCGTGACTCCGAGGCGGATCGCCAGGATATTGATGGCCGTTGACGACGCAACCCGAACGCCAGCCCGGTAAGCGACCCGTGCGCTGTCGGCGATGAATTTCACTTCGCGGTCTTCGGCGCCGAACAACTTGACCGTACGGGCGGCGCCCAACACCCGGTCCAGCCCGGCGGTGTAGTCCCCTAGCGCCGCTTGGCGGTTGACCGAATCACGTTGGATCCGCGACAGAAACGGGCTTCCCGCACCAAACGAGATAGCCATGACAACGACCACCACAACCACCGTGACCGCGTCAATCGACAGCATGAACGCACTGGCGCCGAGCAGTGTCAGCGTCCCGAACGCGATGTCACCGGTGGCGCGCGGCATGTCACGCAGCTGACTGGCATCGCTGGTTCCGCGGGCCAGGAGGTCACCCGTGCGACCCCGATCCAGCAGTCCGATCGGCAGGCGCACCACATGGTCGGTGAAGTCGGCACGCAACCGCACCACGATCTCTTCACCGGTGCGGTCCAGCCGGAAGTGCCCCAGGGCCTCCAGCGATAGCTGGCACACCAGGACAGCGAGCAACATCAGCGCGGCACCGACGTTCACTGTGCCGGCGGTTGCCCGGTCGACAAGCCCGCCGACGAGCAGCGGCTGCCAGAGGATGAGTGCGGTCGCGGCACACAGCAGCGACATGCTCATCGTCATCGAGACCCAGTGCGGGCGAAGCAGCGTCAGCATATGACCGGTCCGGGACCGAGTAGTCCGAGCAGTTGCAGGTCGGTTACGTACTTGACGATGATCGGCGCCGATATTTGCGGAATGTCCGGGTTGTTCTTATCGGGACCGATCTTAGCTTCGCGCACCGCGGCGCGGAATCGATCGGTCGGCGCGTACGACCCGTGCATCGGCTGAAGTGGTTCGACGGTCCCGGAATTGCGCGTCAGCAGCATCGGCAGCACGGAATGCCGGCGCTGCCTATCGGGCAGCGCGCGCAGGGCCGTCTCGAATTGCCGCACCCACTCGCTGAAGTCGGCGATCCGCCGTAGTGGGTAGCCGGCCTCGACCAGCCAGTCGACGTACTCGTCGAGTCCGATACCGTCGTCGTGCGGATTCATCACATGGTAGGTCTGGACCGCGGGCATTCCGGGGCCGAGAACCTGCGCGCCGAGAGTGGTGATCGCCTCGGCGACGAATGTGACTGGCAATCCGTCGAAGTGGGCGCGCTGCCGGTTCCCGTCGCGGTCGGGCGGGTAGAACGAAGCCGGCGCGATGCCGGTCGACACCAAGCTCAAAACCATCCTGCTGAAGGTGTCCGACAGGTTGAGTTGGCCCGCATACGTGGTGTCCGCCAGGATCATGCCGCAGCGGAAGACCGCGACCGGAAGCCCACAGAGGTCGTTGGCCTCACGCAACAGCACCTCGCCGGCCCACTTGCTGTTGCCGTAGCCGTTGGCAGGTTCGGCGGAGATGACACGGCTGGGGCTGACGACGCGAATATCGGCGTCTTCGGTGAATACGGACGGGTTGACTTGCCTTCCCACGTCGGCGGTGGACACGAAGGCGTAGGCCTTGAGCTTCGTGGTGAGCGCCAGCCGGATGAGTTCCGCGGTACCCACCACATTGGGTCCGAACAGCTCGCTGTAAGGCAGCACCGCGTTCACCACCGCCGCCGAATCCACGATCAGGTCAACGGTATCGGCGAGGCGTTGCCAGGCGTCTTGGTCCAGTCCGAGATCGATCTGGGCCTTGTCTGCGGCGATGACTTCCAGATGATCGGCCGCCAACTCCCGGTAGAGCCGCAGCAGCTGGGGGTCGCCGCTGTCGAAAACCTCATCCAGCCGGCGTCGCGCATCCTGGTCGGATCGACCCCTTACCAGGCAAATCAGTTTGCCGTCTTTCAGCTCCAGCTGCTGCAGCCACTCCAGCACCAGGTAGCGCCCGACAAAACCGGTCGCACCGGTCAGCAGCACCGTGCGCACTTCGGCGTTCGGACCCGGCAGGCCCGGCGCCGCCTCCAGCGTCGCGGTGTCGATGAATCTGTCCAGCTTCAGATCTCGCGCGTACACCTCGGTGCCGGACCGCCCGTGCACAACCGCGTAGCGCGGATCGGCGCCGGCCTCGTCACCCACCACTCGGGCCAACCCTTCGACCGTCGGCGTATCGAACAGGCTGCGGACCGCGAGCCGGACGTTAAGGGCGTTGTTGATCGCCGCGATCACCCGCATGGCCGAGATGCTGTCTCCGCCCAGGTCGAAGAACGACTCGTCGACGCCGACCCGTTGCAGGCCCAGCACTTCGGCGTAGCGGTCGGCCAAGAGCTGTTCGACGGGAGTGGCAGGAGCGCGGTAACGCGCCGTGTCGTGGTAGTCCGGCGCCGGAAGGGCACGGGTGTCGAGCTTCCCGTTCGCCGTCAACGGGATCGCGTCAACGTTGACCACTGCGGCCGGCAGCAGATATGCCGGCAGCCGTCCGGCTAACTGCGCACGCACCCGCGCCGCGTCGGCCGTTCCGGTGACGTAACCCACCAGACGCCGGTCCCCAGGACGGTCTTCGCGGACGGTGACCGCGGCGTGGTCGACGCCGTGGAGGGCGGCCAACGCCGTCTGCACTTCGCCGAGTTCGATGCGGTAACCGCGGATCTTGACTTGTTCGTCGGCGCGCCCCACATACCGCAACTGCCCGTCGGCGCCCCAGTAGGCGAGGTCTCCGGTGCGATACATCCGGGTGCCGGTGCCGCCGAACGGGCATGCCACGAACCGCGACGCGGTCAATTCGGCTCGGCGCCAGTACCCTACCCCCACACCGCGCCCGGCGATGTAGAGCTCGCCCACCACACCGGCTGGCACCGGACGCATTCGCTCGTCCAGCACGAACAGCGCCGCTCCCGACACCGGTGCACCGATGGGCGGCGTGCCCGCTCGCAGCGGCGCACTCCTTGCCGCGTCCACTGTGGTCTCGGTCGGCCCGTAGGCGTTGATCATCAACCGGCCGTCGGCGGCCCACCGGTCCACCACCGTTGCCGGGCAGGCTTCGCCACCGACCACCAACGCCATATCCTCTAGACCTTGTGGCGAAAGCAGCTGCGCCGCGGACGGACTCAGATCAAGGACACTGACGCGTTCGGAAACCAGCAGATCGTGAAAGTCGGCCGGGGCGGCCATCACGTCTTCGGGTATCACCACCAGCCGGGCGCCGCGCAACAGCGCACCCCAGATCTCCCATACCGAAACATCGAAAGAGTAGGAATGGCACTGGGCCCATACCCCGGCACGCGGCAACGCGTCATCCAGGGACGCCGCCAGTTGCACAACGTTGTGATGAGTGACGGCAACGCCTTTGGGGACCCCGGTGGTTCCCGAGGTGTAGATGAGATAGGCGATGTCCTGCGCCGAGGGGGGCGGAATAGCGGTCACCGGACCGGCAGCGATGTCGGGATCGTCGGCGTCGATGACCGTCAGGCCGTAGGCGCCGAGGGTGTCGATCAGGGCCGTTGTCGTGAGGGCGGCAATCGGTTCGGCGTCCCGGATCATGAACGCGATGCGCGCCTCCGGCAGCGCCGGGTCGATCGGCAGATACGCCGCGCCGGTCTTGAGCACCGCCGCGATCGCCACGATCGCTTGGCTGCAGCGGCCGAACAGCAGCGCCACGCAGGTGCCCGGGGCCGCGCCCCGTTGCAACAGGTCCTGCGCCAGCCGGTTCGACGCGTCGTCGAATTGCCGGTACGTCATCGACCGCCCGTTGCAGGTCACCGCCTCGGCATCCGGAGTACGCGCGACCTGGGCGGCCAGGACGGCCGGAATCGACGTCGCCGTGGCTGCGGGGGCGGTCAACACCGAGTGGTTGCCCCACGCATCGAGCCGGCTGCGCTCCCCGGCGTCGAGCAGCGATACCGACGACACCCGCGCGCCGGGCTCGGCGGTCATGGCTTCGAGGACAGCCTGTAGTCGCTGGACGAGTCTTTCGATGCTGGCCGGGTCGAACACGTCGGTCCGGAACTCCACTGCCCCGCCGATCCCGGCCGGTTCACCGGCACCGGTGCATCGTTCGGCCAGTGAAAACGCCAGATCCATTCGGGCGGTGTGGGTTTCAATCGGCACCGGGCTGACCGCCAGATTGCCGAGGGTGGTGGGCGGCAGCGAATTGTTCTGCCAGGCCATCAGCACCTGGATCAGCGGGTGATGGGTCAGCGAACGAGTGGGGTTGAGTCGCTCCACCAGCAGTTCGAAGGGCACATCTTGGTGTTCGTAGGCGGCCAGGCTACGCTCGCGCACCTGGCTCAGCAGTTCGCCGACTGTCGGATCGCCATCGAGATCGACCCGCAGGACCAGGGTGTTGACGAAGCAACCCACCACGTCGTCCAACGCCGAATCACCGCGGCCGGCGATCGGAAACCCGATCGCCACATCAGAACTCGCGCTGAGCTTGGCCAGCAGCACCGCCAGGGCGGCCTGCACCACCATGAATCCGGTCGCATCGTGCGCCCGGGCCAGATCGCGTACCCGCCGGTGTAATTGCGCGGGCCAGTCCACCGCCACACTGGCCCCGCGATAATCGGCGACCGTCGGGTAGGGGCGGTCGGTGGGCAGGGCAAGCCGCTCGGGCAGGCCGGCCAGCGTGCCTTCCCAGAATCTCAGCTGCTCGGCAAGCCGACTGCCCGGATCCGCCGGGTCACCGAGGCAGTACCGTTGCCACAGTGTGTAATCGGCATACTGCACGGGCAGCTCTGCCCATTGCGGCGGGCGCCCCGCGCGGCGGGCAACATAGGCCAGTCCGAGGTCACGAGCCAGCGGGGCCACCGACCAGCCGTCTCCCGCAATATGGTGCACCGCGATCGCCAGCACGTGCTCGTCTTCCGCCAGCGCGAAAAGCTCTGCGCGGAGCGGAATTTCGGAGGTCAGGTCGAACGCGTGCCGTCCCACCGCCTCGATGGCGTCGGTGAGTTGCCGGTCCGTCCACGCCGTCGCGTCCACAGTGCGCCAGCCGGTGTCGGCCGTTTCGACCGGCACGATCACCTGCTGCGGTATTCCCTGCGACGTCGCGAACACCGTGCGCAGGCTCTCGTGTCGAGTGAGCACGTCGACGAACGCCGCGCCCAGCGCGTTCCCGTCCAGCCGCCCACGCAACCGCAACGCCACCGGAATGTTGTATATCGCTGACGGACCGTGGAATTGGTGCAAGAACCACAACCGACTCTGCGCGAACGACAGGGGAATCGCCGCGGGCCGCGGGCCGGCAATGAGCGGGTCCCGTCCGGCGCCGGCCGAACCGACGCGCGCCGCCAGCAAGGCAACTGTCGGCGCCTCGAACACCGCGCGCACCGACAGCCCAGCATGCAGGGCGGTATTGACCGCGGCGACCAGACGCATCGCCGACAGCGAGTCCCCGCCCAGATCGAAAAACGACTCCTCGACACCTACCCGCTCCAGGCCGAGGACCTGGGCCTGAATACCGGCCAGGATCTCCTCGATGGGATTGGCGGGAAGTCGAGAGACACCCGCGCCGTAGTCCGGCATCGGCAGGGCACGTGGGTCGAGTTTGCCGTTGACCGTCAACGGCATCGCGTCGACCACCACGAGCGCGGCCGGCACCATATAGGCGGGCAGCAGCTGACCGAGCGCATGCCGCGCCTCGGCCACGTCGACCACACCGGGGGTCGACTCGGTGAGGTATCCGACCAGCCGTTTGTCACCGGGACGATCCTCGCGCGCGATCGCCACCGCCTGCTCGACCCCGTCCAGCCCGGCTAGAGCCGCGCGGATCTCACCGAGTTCGATTCGGTAGCCACGGATCTTGACCTGATGGTCCACTCGCCCCACATACTCCAGCTGTCCGTCCGAGCCCCACGACACCAGGTCCCCGGTGCGATACATGCGGGTGCCCGGAGCGCCGAACGGGCACGCCAGAAACCGTGCAGCCGTCAACCCGGGCCGTCGGACATACCCGGTCCCCAGTCCCGCACCGGCAACATAAAGCTCACCCACCACGCCCACGGGCACCGGGCGCAGCCAACCGTCCAGCACCAAGAAGCCAAGGTGGTCCAACGGCACTCCGACCGGGCTGCCGGTAGCTTCGAGATCCTCGGCCACGATCTCCCGTAGCGAGGCGTGCACCGTCGTCTCGGTGATGCCGTACAGATTGAGCAGTTGTGGTGCGCCTTGGTGGTTGGCCAGCCAGGCGCCCAGACGCTGTGGTTCGAGCGCTTCGCCACCGAAAACCACCGTGTGGAGATGTGGCCGAAGTGTCGACTCGGGGCTCAGCCCGTCGGCGGTCTGCAGCGCATAGAACGCGGACGGGGTTTGGCTCAACACGCTGACCTGCTCGGTGACCAGCATGGCATGCAGCTCTTGCGCCGAGCGGACCACGGCGTCGGGCACCACCACCAGCCGCCCACCCCTGAGCAGCGCGCCGAAGATCTCCCATACCGAAAAGTCGAATGCCAGCGAATGACACTGCGACCACACTCCCTGGCGCGGCAGCCGGTCATCCAACGATCTGAGCATCGCGACCACGTTCTGATGCGGTACGGCAACCCCTTTGGGAGATCCGGTAGTACCCGAGGTGTAGATGAGGTAGGCGATGTCATCGGGCGCCGGAGAGGGCAGCACCGCGCTCGGGTATTCGTCAAGGCGGACGTCGCCGACATCGATCACCACACCGGTGAACCCCTCGAGCCGCCCGGCCAACGTCCCGGTGGTGATCGCGGCCACCGGCGCGGCGTCGTCGATCATGAACCCGATCCTCGTCGCCGGCAGACCGGGATCGATCGGAAGATAGGCGGCCCTGGCTTTGAGCACCGCAAGAATCGCCGCGATCGCCTGCGCGGACCGCGAAAGCAGTAGAGCCACAATCGTTCCCGGGCCGACACCACGTCCGGCCAACAGCTGCGCCATCCGATTTGCGGTGTCGTCGAGTTGGCGATAAGTCACCGAGTCGCCGTCTGCGCACACCGCGACCGCCTCGGGGGTGCGGGCAACCTGCGCGTCCCACAGCACCGGAATCGACGTTGTCGCGGACGGCGATTGGCTCAGCACCGCCCGGTTGCCCCACGCGGCGAGCCGGGCATGCTCAGCGCCCTCGAGCACATCTATCGAGACCAACCGGCGCGTCGGGCCGGCGGTCATCGCCGCCACCGCACGTTCGAACCGGCCGATCAGCGTGTCGACGTCCTCGTCGTGGAACAGATCGGCGTCGAATTGGACCAGCAGGCCCAACTCGGCGCCGGGGGTCACCCGAATCGTCAACGGGTAGTGAGTTATATCGCGGGTGGGACCTTGCGTGATGCTCAGATCGTGCGCATCGAGCAGCGCCCCGGTGTCGACCGGATAGTTCTGGTACACGAACAGCGTGTCGAACAGCAGCTGTTGACCGGCAATGCGATGAATTTCGTTGAGCGCCAGGTGTTGATGTTCCAGGGTGTCGTGGTAGTCGCTTTGCAGCCGGCCGACGAGTTCCACAGTGGTGGTGGCTGCGGTGATGGTGGCGCGTAACGGCACGGTGTTGATCAACAGCCCCACCATGGTCTCCGCGCCGGTGAACTCGGACGGCCGTCCGGAGACGACGGTCCCGAAGACCACGTCGCGGCTGCCGGTCAGCCACATCAACAGCTGTGCCCACACGCTCTGCAGCACGATATTGGCGGTGGTGCGGCAGGATCGCGCCAAATCACTGACCGCCCCGGTCAATTCGGCGGACAGAGTGAAAGAGGCGGCGCCTCGCCGCCCCGCCCGCAACTGTTGTCGGGGAGCGACCAGTGTCGGTACCTCGAACCCGGCCAGCATCTGCTGCCATACCCGGCGGGCGGCGGCGATATCCCGATCGGACAGCCAGGTCACAAAACTGCGCAAGGGCACCGGAGCAGCCAGTGGGTGCCCGTGATAGCTGGCGAAGATCTCCTGCAACAGGATCGGCATCGACCAGCCGTCGAGCACGATGTGGTGGTTGGTGAGCACGAAGGTGTGCCGGTGCCCACCGGTGCGGATCAACATCGCCCGCAACGCCGGCGGATTCGTCAAGTCGCACACGGCGGCACGTTCGGCGGCACACACCGACTCGATCTCGTCGGTCTCGAGTTCCAGGTACTGCCACGGCACGTCCGGTTCGGCCGGGATGATCTGCACCGGTTCGTCGAACTCTTCGTTGAATCGGGCGCAGAGGTGGGGATGCCGGCAAACCACGGTCTGGACCGCGGCGTGTAGTCGGGCGGTATCAAGGGGGCCACTGACGGTGAAATTCAGTTGTACCGCGTAGACATCGTCCTGCGCCGTGTCGGCGTGAAAGAGCAGCCCGCGCTGCAGGGGAGTCAGCGGCAACACATCGGCGACGCGGTACCGCCGTTCCAGCCCGTCGATCTGCTGTCGGCTCAACCGGGCGGGGAGGATGTCCGACGGCGTCAGGCCGCCGCCACCGCCGTGCACATGCGTGCAAACCCCGGCCAGTGCCTCGAACCACAGTCGGCTCAACCGGGCGACCTGTGCCTGGTCGAGGACCGACGTCGCCCAGGTCCAGTCCACCTGCAAGCGCGGCCCGTCCTCGGTGTCAAGGGTGCCGGCGTTGACCTCGAGGGTGTGCATCATCGGCATGGCCACACCGATGGCCGGCAACTCGCGGCGCACCGGCCGCCATCCGCCGGTCATCGCGTCGGAGGTCCAATTACCCAGCCGCCCCAGGTAGTTGAATCCGATAGCCGGGTCGGAGCCGGACAAACCGGCGTCTGCGTTCAGGTAGCGCAGCACCCCGAAGGTCAGGGGATGCGGCAGGGCGCGCAATTGTTCCTTGGCGTCTTTGATGACCGCGCCCAGGTCGGCCTGGCCGGCGATCACCCGCGCCCAATCCAATCCGGCTACCGTCAACGCAACCGGGTACTTGGTGGTGAACCAGCCGACCGTGCGCGACAGGTCGATGTCCGCGGCGAGCTCCTCATGGCGCCCGTGGCCCTCGACATCGATGCCGATCGACACCCCGGTGGCGCCGCGAAACTCAGCCCACGCCAGCCCGAAAGTAATCACCAGGATGTCCTGTATGCCGGCATGAAACGCCGCGGGCACCGCACCGAGCAGCATCCGGGTGTGCTCCGCATCCAGCGATACCGACAGGTGGCCGGCGGTGGCAAGGGTGTCCACCTCCGGGTGCGCCGCCGGCAACGCGGCGGGAGCCGCGAGCACGCGCCGCCAGCTGGCCGCCTGGTCGACTACCTCGGGCCGGTTTGCGTATTCGCTCAGCACGGACGCCCACCGCCGAAACGACGTTCCCTCCTCGGGCAACGCCACCCGCTGCCCGTGGCTGTGCTGGGCCCAGGCGGTGATCAAGTCGCTCAATAGGATTCGCCACGAAACCCCGTCCACGGCCAGGTGGTGAATGATCAACACCAGCTGCCGGGCACCGGCGACCCACAGCGCGCTCATCATCGCCCCGGTAGCCGGCCGCAGCCGCGCCCGTGCCGCCACCACCGCGTCGTCGGACCACTCGGCCACGGCCCGTAGGCAACCCGTCGCGGTCACCGCGCCCGGTTCGGGTACCGCCAGCGACCATCGCCCGGCGTCGTCGACGACCAGCCGCGACCGCAGCATGGGATGGCGGTCCAACAGCGCCTGTAATGCCGCCGCCACGTCAGCCTCGGCGACACCGGCAGGACCCTGCACCACCACAGCCTGGCTGAACTGGTCAACGCAGCCGTCAAGGCTGCGCAGCGACCACATGATCGGGGTGATCGGGACCTCACCGACTCCGTTGTCGGCAACGACGCCCTTGCCGTCGGCCAAGGTGGCCACCCTGGCCACGCCGGCAACGGTCTGTTGGGCGAATATGTCACGGGGCTTGCAGACCAGCCCCGCCGCACGCGCTTTCGCCACAACCTGCATCGACAAGATGCTGTCGCCGCCCAGCTCGAAGAACGATTCGTCCACGCCGACCCGCTGCAGCCCCAGCACGTCGGCATAGATGCCGGCGAGGAGTTCTTCGATCACGTCGGTCGGGGCCCGATAGCGTTTTCCGCCCTGAGACTCCGGCTCCGGCAACGACTTTCGGTCCAGTTTACCCGAGGAGGTCAGCGGGAACCGGTCCAGCACCACGATGTGAGCGGGCACCATATAGGCGGGCAATCGCGTGCTCAACTGTTGGCGCACCGCGCTGATCGCGCTGATGGTGTGTGGCTCGTTGGCGTAGGCGCCGCGCGGGTGTGTCTGGCCGGCGGACAGGTAGACGTCGGTCAGCGGTGACCGGCCGGTGAGGAATACGGCATCGACGGTGCCGGGCTGTGCCCCCCAGGTGACCGCGACGCGGTACCCGGTGCTCGCGCCGAGGCGATGCAATTGTTCGGGGGCGACCCCCTCGTCCGGGGACATCGTCTGTGTGTCAGGCACCGGGAGCCCCGCGGCGAGGGTGCGCTCGGTTTCGACGTCGGTGATCAGTCCGGCGCGGGGAATGCCGGTAACACGAACGGCGGCAGGGCGATCGGAGTCCAACCGGGCCCGCAGCCCGGCCGCGTCGCTCCACGACCACGTAGGCGTGGCAGCCAGCGACCGCACCGGTGTCGGAGTCTTGAAGACGACGACGTCGTAGCGGTACCGGTTGAGTTCGTTGTCGGCCAACCCGCGTTTGACCTGAAGGTCGAGCCCTGCCGCCGCATGGTGGTCGGCCGCCCAGCTGACGAAAAACTCTGGGTCCAGTAAGAGTTCGGATTCGCTGACGATGGCGCGGCGGACACGGCGGCGGATCTCGCCGGCATCGGCGGCGGGATCGGCCAGCGCGACCGACGTTTGGAACGCGGCCTGCAGAGTGTGGTTGCGGACGTCGCCGATGAACAGGGCGCCACCCGGCGCCAGTAGGTCCAGGGCGCTGTCGAGGACCTCCGTCAGATATCCCGCATTGGGGAAGTACTGAATGATCGAGTTGAGAATGATGGTGTCGAAGTGGTTGTGCGGTAATCCCGATGTCACATGGGCCGGTTGGGCCAGCACCCGGACGCGGTGACGCCACTCGAGTTGCGCCTGCTCCATCGCGCGGGCGAGGTTGCCAACGGCAACCTGCGACATATCCGTAGCGACGTATTCCTCACAGTGCGGCGCGATGTGGGACAGCACCAGCCCCGAACCGGCGCCAATCTCCAGCACGCGCCGCGGCTGCAGGGCCAGTACCCGGTCGACGGTGGCCGATCGCCACTCCTGCATCTGATCGAGGGGAATGGGATCACCTGTGTAGCTGCTGTTCCAGCCACGGAAATCCATTCCGAAATCCGGCTCCGCGGCAGCGGTTCCGTACAAGTCGTCGTAGAGGTGCTGCCACTGTTGGACGATGTCGGCGTCTTGCCCGGCGTCTCGATCGGCTGCTGTGGTGGGCGCCAGGGTGAGGTAGGCGACCAGTTGGGAGCCCCCGGAGCTGTTGTCCCGGGTGGTGGCCACGGCCTGATCGACCTGCGGGCAGGCCAGCAACGCGTTCTGGATCTCGCCGAGCTCGATGCGGTAACCGCGCACCTTGACCTGCTCATCGGCCCGTCCCACATAGCGAAGCTGACCGTCCACGCCCCAGGACACCAGATCTCCGGTCCGGTACATCCGGGTCCCCGCAGGCCCGAACGGGCACGCCACGAAGCGCGCCGCCGTCAACGGTGCCCGACGCCAATACCCGACTCCCACAGCGCTACCGGTAACATACAGCTCCCCCACCACACCGGGGGGCACCGGACGCAACCAGCTGTCCAGGACCACAAAGGCCAGATGGCTCAACGGCACGCCGACGGGGCTGATCGTGCTCTCAAGATCGCCGGCGACGATGTGCCGCAGGGACGCGTGCACCGTCGTCTCGGTGGTGCCGTACAGGTTCAGCAGGCGCGGCGATTCTGGGTGAGCCTTGAACCAGGCCCGAAGGCGTTGCGGTTCCAGCGCTTCCCCGGCGAACAGCACGGTTTCGAGTCGCAGCGCCTGCCCCTGGTCGGTGACCGCCTGCAGCGCGTAGAACGCCGACGGGGTTTGACTGAGCACGGTGACCTGTTCGGCGGCCAGCAGCGTGTGGAATTCTTCGGGTGCGCGGGTCACCGACTCGGGCACCACCACCAGGCGGCCGCCGGACAACAGCGCCCCGAAGATCTCACACACCGAGACGTCGAAGGCCAGCGAATGCCACTGCGACCACACCTGGCCCGCCGGTTGCAGGTTGTCGCCAAGTGACGCGAGCAGCTCTGCGACGTTGCGATGCGTCACCGCAACACCTTTCGGCACGCCGGTGGTGCCCGACGTGTAGATGAGGTAAGCGATGTCATCTGCCGCAGGCACGGGTAACGCAGAGTCCGGTGCGGGGCCGGTAACGGCGGGCTCACTGATATCGATGACCGGCAGGTCGTGCCCGTCGAACCTCCCGGCCAGCGCGGCGGTGGTCAACGCCGCGACCGGGGCGGTGTCGTCGAGCATGAACGCGATGCGAGCCGCCGGTAGTGCCGGATCGATCGGCAGATAGGCGGCCCCGGTCTTCAGCACTGCCAGAATCGCCGCGACTGCCTGGGCGGAGCGGGCAAACAGCAGCGCCACAAAGGTTCCCGGGCCGGCGCCGGTGGCGGCCAACTGCTGCGCGAGCCGGTTGGCGGTGTCGTCGAGTTCCCGATAGGTCATCGAAACACCCTGGAAGCGCACCGCCACGGCCTCGGGGGTGCGCGCAACTTGAGCACCCCATAGCACCGGAAGCGACGCCGCCGCGGGCCCGGGCCGGCTCAACACCGCCAGGTTGCCGCACTGCGCGAGCCGCCGGTGCTCACCGTCTTCAAGGAGATCCAGCGACGACAGCGGCTGTCCCGGTTCGGCGGTCATGACCCGCAGAATCCGCTCGAAGCGCCGGATCAGCGTGTCGATGGCCCCGGTGTCGAACAGGTCGGTGTCGAACTCGACGCGCAGGCCGAATTCGGGGCCCGGGAGGGCCTGGACAGTGAGCGGGTAGTGGTTGTAGTCGTGTCTGGACATCTCGGTGATGTCCAACCCGTCGGCGACCGACAGTGCCGCAATATCGATCGGAAAGTTCTGGTAGACGAACAGTGTGTCAAAGAGTATGTCGTGTCCGGTGATTCGGTGGATCTCGCTGAGTGCCAGATGCTGATGCTCGAGGGTGTCGTGATGGGCACGGTGCAATCGGCCGAGCAGGTCTGCGGTGGTGGTGGTCGGCGTGAGCGTGGCGCGCACCGGGACCGTGTTGATGAACAACCCCACCATCGAGCCGGCGCCGGACACCTCGGCCGGCCGCCCGGAGACGGTGGTGCCGAAGGCGACGTCATGGTGACCGGTCAGGCACCTCAGCAGCTGCGAAAACGCTGCTTGCAGAACCATGTTGACGGTGGTGTGGCACGAACGCGCCAACTCGTTGACGGCCCGTGTGGCGGCGGCGGGCACCCGGACCAACGTCGCGCTCCGCGGGCCTAGTGCTGAGCGGGCCGGTGGACCGATCAGCGTGGGGCTGTCGAAGCCGCTCAATGCGTGCCGCCAGGCGTCCTGGGCGGCCGCCCGGTCGCGGTCAGCCAGCCAGGTCACGAACCGCCGGTAGGGCGCGGCCGCAGGTAGCCGCTGTCCGTGATAGGCGGCGAAGATCTCCCGCAACACGATCGGCATCGACCAGCCGTCGACGACGATGTGATGGTTGGTCAGCACGAGCCGGTGCCGGTGTTCGCCGGTGCGGATCAACGCCGCCCGGAAGGCCGGTGGATCGGCCAGGTCGCACACCGCGGTACGTTCGGCGGCGCACACGTGCCGGATCTGCTCGTCGGTGTCCAGCTGCAGGTATTGCCAGGGCAGCACCGGATCCGTCGGTACGAGCTGCACCGGTTCGTGGTCGCAGAACCGGGCCGCCAGATTCGGGTGCCGGGTGAGGACCGTCTGCACGGCAGCACGCAGCCGCTCCGGAACCAGCGCGCCGACGATCGCGAAATCCAACTGCACCGCATACACGTCGTCGCCGGTGGCGGTGGCGTGAAAGAGCAGGCCCTGCTGGACGGGGGTCAGCGGCAACACGTCGGCGATGCTGTACTGCGACTGCAGCTCGTCGATCTGCTGCTGAGTCAACCGGGCCGGCACGATGTCCGACGGCGTCAACCCGCCCCCGCCGCGGCGCGCCTGTGCGCAGATGCCGGCCAGAGCTTCAAACCACAACTGACTCAACCGATTCACCTGCGACTGGTCCAGGGCCGACGGCGCCCACATCCAGTCCGCATGCAGCTGTGGGCCGGCCTCGGTCTCGACGGTGACGGCGTTGACCTCGACGGTGTGCATCAGCGCCATCGACAGGCCCGCGTTGCTGTCAGCGATTCGGGGACCGATGGACCAGACCTGGCCATCCGAGTTCGCGGGCGCGCCCAGGCGCCCGAGGTAGTTGAATCCGATTGCCGGCTCGACGCCGGACAGATCGACGTCACTGTTGAGGTAGCGCAACAGGCCGTAGGTGAGGGGATGCGGCACGCTGCGCAGTTGTTCTTTGAGGTCCTTGATCGCGGACCCCAGCGCCGCGTCGCCCGCCACCACCTGGGCCCAGTCCGGCCCCACGACAGCCAGCGCCACCGGGTACCTGGTGGTGAACCAGCCCACCGTGCGCGACAGGTCCACACCGGGCGCGATGTCGTCGTGGCGCCCGTGCCCCTCGACGTCAATCAGAGTCGGCGTTCCGCGGGAACCGAGAAACTCGGCCCACGCCAAGCCGAATGCGATCAGCAGAATGTCTTGCACCCCAGCGTGAAACGCCGCCGGCACCGCCCCGAGCAACATCCGAGTGGTGTCGGTGTCGAGGGCCGCCGAGAGGTGCCCGGCGCTGCCCAATGTGTCCACGTCGGGTCGTACCGGTGGCAGCGCGGTGGATGCGGCCAGCACCTGTCGCCACGCGTCGGCGGTGTCCATCACCGACGCGGCGTGGGCGCGTTCGTTCAGCAACGATGCCCACCGCTGAAATGATGTGCCCGCCGGTGGCAGCCCCACCTCCCGCCCCTCGCGCAGTTGACGCCAGACGGTGTCGAGGTCGTGCAGCAGGATCCGCCATGACACGCCGTCTACGGACAAGTGGTGTATGACCAATGCCAGCTGCCCCGCCTCTGGGCACCACTGCGCGCACAGCATCCGACCGGTTGTCGGATCCAACCGGGATCGGGCCTGTGCCAACGTCTTCGGCGTCAATGCAGCTACCCGTTGCAGACAGCCGGCGACATCCATTCCTAGTCCGGGCACCCACCAGTCGTCACCGCCGCCCCGCAGCCGCAGCATGGCGTGCCGGTCGATCAGGGTCTGCAGGATCGTCAGCACGTCGGTCTCGGTGACCCCGGCCGGCGCCTGCAGCACCATCGTCTGGTTGAACTGATGTACCGCGCCGATCTGACTCTGCAACCAGCGCATGATCGGGGTGGGCGCCAGTTCGCCGATGCCTTCGTCGACCGAAGCGGCGTCACCGTCGGCCGCAACCGCGATGCGGGCCAGCCCGGCGACGGTCTGTTCGACGAACACGTCACGCGGCCGGCACATCACGCCCGCGGCCCGGGCCCGAGCCACTACCTGCATCGCCAGGATGCTGTCTCCACCGAGATCGAAGAACGGTTCGTCGACACCGACCCGATCGAGTCCGAGGACCTCGGCGTAGATCACAGCCAGGATCTCCTCGACCGCGCCCTCCGGCCCCCGGTAGCGGTCCGCGTCCTGGTACTCCGGTGCGGGCAGGGCGCGGGTGTCGAGTTTGCCGTTGACCGTGAGAGGCAACGCATCGACTTTGATTACGGCGGCCGGCACCATGTACGGCGGCAACCGCTGGGCCAACAGGGCACGGATGCCGGTCACCTCCCGGGCCCCGGTGACATAACCCACCAACCGCTTGTCGCCGGGACGGTCCTCGCGCGCGATCACCACCGCCTCGCCGACGCCGTCGATGGCGGCGAGTTCGGTTTGTACCTCACCCAACTCGATGCGGTAGCCGCGGATCTTGACCTGCGCGTCGGCGCGGCCGAGGTAATCCAACTGCCCATCATCGCGCCAACGCACCAGGTCACCGGTGCGGTACATGCGTGACCCCGGTCCGCCGAACGGACACGCCACGAAACGTGCCGCCGTCAGGGCGGTCCGACGCCAGTACCCGACGCCCAGTCCCCTGCCCGCGACGTAGAGCTCGCCCACCACGCCAGCCGGCACCGGACGCAGCCACCGGTCCAAGACGAACAGCGCCGCTCCCGACACCGGCGACCCGATCGGGGGCGGACCCGAATCCGGCTGCAGCGGTGGGCTCATCGCCGCATACACCGTGGTCTCGGTGGGCCCGTAGGCGTTGACGACCACCCGGCCGGGCGCCCATCGCGCCACCAGCTCAGGCGGGCATGCTTCACCGCCCACCACCAGCGCCGTCGAGTCGAGTCCCGCAACATCCAAGATGCCGACCGCAGAGGGGGTTTGAGTGAGCACATCGATGCGTTCGGCGGTCAGCAGGTCGTGGAACTCGCTGGGCGAGGCCGCCACGTCCTCGGGCACGATCACCAACCGCCCGCCACGCAGCAATGCGCCCCAGATCTCCCACACCGAGACGTCGAAGGAATACGAATGCCACTGGGTCGCTGCGAATCGCGTTGCCGAGGAGAAATTTTGGTCCCGGCGGCTGAAGAATCCGGTGATCCGCAGGAGCTGCGTGACGTTGTGATGGGTGATCGCCACACCTTTCGGAACACCGGTGGTGCCGGAGGTGTAGATCAGGTAGGCGAGGTGGTCCGGAGGCGGCATCGGCCGCGGTGTCATCGGGCAGGCGCTAATGGCGGGGGCGCCGACGTCGATCACCGGTACGCCGTGTATCTCGAGGCGGTCGACCAGCCCGGCCGTGGTGATCACGGCCACCGGTGTGGCGTCGGCGAGCATGAAGTCGATCCGCGCCGACGGCAGCGCCGGGTCGATCGGAAGGTAGCCGGCGCCGGACTTGAGTACCCCCAGCATCGCAACGATCGCTTCGGCGGAGCGCGAAAAGACCAGTGCAACCAGTGTTCCGCTGTGGGCGCCGCGGGCGGCCAGGTGGTGCGCCAACCGGTTCGACGCCTGGTCGAGTTCACGATAGGTCCACGAGCGCGGTCCGCAGGTCAACGCGACTGCCGTCGGGGTACGCGCCAGTTGCGCCGCCCATGCTTCGGGAATCGATATGGCCGGTGGTGCGGGTTGGGTCAGGACGGCGCGGTTGCCCCACTTGTTCAGCCGGCACTGCTCCTCGGCCGCGAGCAGATCCACTGACGACAACGGTTGCCTGGGGTGGGTCGTGACGGCGATCAAGACCGTCTGCAGCCATCCGGCGAGTGCCTCGACGGTGGCGGCGTCGAACACGTCGGTGCGGAACTCCACTGTTCCGCCGATGCCCGAGGGCTCGCCACCGTCGGCGTACCGCTCGGCCATCGAGAACGCCAAATCCATTCGTGCGGTGTGAGTGTCGACCGGTATGGGAGCGACGTCGAGGTCGTTGAGGGCGAGACTGGGCGCGATGTTGTTCTGCCACGCCAGCATCACCTGGATCAGTGGGTGATGGGTCAGTGAGCGGGCCGGATTGAGACGCTCGACCAGTACCTCGAAGGGCACATCGCGGTTCTCGTAGGCGGCCAGGCTGCGCTCTCTCACCTGGGCAAGCAGGTCGGCGAAAGTCGGATTCCCATTCAGGTCGACCCGCAGCACCAATGTGTTGACGAAGAATCCCACCACTCCGTCTAGAGCCGGGTCGCCGCGCCCGGCGATCGGAAATCCCACCGCCACATCTCGACTGCCGCTCAGCTTGGACAGCAATACCGCCAGCGCGGCCTGGACCACCATGAAGCTGGTCGCACCGTGGGCACCGGCGACATCGCGCACGCGCCGCGCTACCGCGGCCGGCCATTCGAGGACAACCTTGTCGCCGCGGTGCTCGGCCACCGGCGGATACGGTCGATCGGTGGGCAACTCCACGTGCGGTGGCAGCTCGGCCAGCGTCTGCTCCCAATACCGCAGCTGACCCGCCATCGGGCTGTCAGGATCGACCAGGTCACCAAGGGTCTGGCGCTGCCAGATCGTGAAGTCGGCGTACTGCAAGGGCAATTGAGCCCACCCCGGAGCCCGCCCGGCAGAACGTGCCACGTAGGCCGCGCCCAGATCGGCCGCCAGCACGCCAACTGACCATCCATCGCCGGCGATGTGGTGGACCACCACCACCAGGATGTGTTCCTGCTCGGAAACCTTGAAAAGGACCGCACGTAGCGGGATCTCGCTCGACAGGTCGAAGTGGTGGCTCGCCGTCGCGGCGACTGCATCGGCGAGCCGGTTCGCCGGCCACCCCCTCGCATCCACGATCTGCCAGCCGAAGTCGGCCTGTCGCAACGGAATTACCTCTTGACTCGGCACTCCCTGGGCTGAGGAGAACACCGTGCGCAGGCTTTCATGGCGGCCGACCACGTCGCTCAGGGCGACACCCAGCGCCTCGACATCCAGCGTCCCACGCAGCCGCAAGGCGACCGGGATGTTGTAAATCGGTGACGGCCCCTGGAATTGATCGATGATCCACAGCCGGTTCTGGGCGAACGACAACGGAACAACGGCTGGCCGTGGGACAGCCGCGACCGGCTTCATCCGGGTGACACCCACACCGACACGGGGTGCCAGCTGCGCAACCGTCGGCGCATCGAAGAGCATGCGGACCGCAAGGCCGGCATCCAGGGCACTGTTGATCGCGGCGACCACCCGCATTGCCAGCAGCGAATCGCCACCAAGGTCGAAGAACGACTCGTCGACACCGACCCGCTCGAGACCGAGCACATGAGCGTAGATTCCGGAAATGATCTCTTCGACCGGCGTGGCAGGGGGCCGGTAGTGATCGTCGGCGACATACGTCGGTGCCGGTAACGCCTTGATATCGAGTTTTCCGTTGATGGTCAGCGGCAGCGCCTCGAGCGCGACGACCGCGGCCGGCACCATGTAGGACGGCAACCGCTTCGCCACCGTCGCACGCACCCCGGGCAGGTCCAGGCTCCCGGCGACCGTCTCGGTGACATAACCCACCAGTCGTTTGTCGCCGGGGCGGTCCTCGCGGACCGTGACCACCGCCTGCCCCACCCCTTCGACCTCGGCCAACGCGGCGGCCACCTCACCGCACTCGATCCGGTGCCCGCGGATCTTGACCTGCTCATCAGCACGCCCGACATAGACCAATTGACCGTCAGCACCCCAGCGCACCAAATCCCCGGTGCGATACATGCGTGTCCCCGGTTCGCCGAACGGACACGCCACGAACCGGGACGCCGTCAACCCGGCCCGGCCCACATACCCGACGCCGACCCCGGGGCCGGCCACATACAGTTCGCCCACTACCCCGACCGCGACCGAACCCAACCACCGGTCCAGCACAAACAGGGCGGTGTCGGGCAACGGCCGTCCGATCGGGCTGACCATGCAGTCGACGTCGGCTTCGACGATCGTTCGCACCGAGACGTGCACGGTCGTCTCGGTGATCCCGTAGAGGTTCAACAGCCGCGGGGGCCTCCCGGCGTGGTTCAGCCATGTCGCGAGGCGCTGCGGCTGCAGCGCTTCTCCCCCGAATATCACCGCCTGCAGCTTGAGCTGGTCGCCCCCATCGCGTTGCTGCGCGTCAACGGTTGCCAGCGCATAGAACGCCGACGGGGTTTGGCACAGCACAGTGACCTGGTCGTCGACCAGCAGCGCCCGGAGGTCGTTGGGTGAGCGCACCACCTCGTCGGGGACCACCACCAGGCGACCGCCATGCAGCAATGCACCCCAGATCTCCCACACCGAGAAGTCGAAAACCAGCGAGTGGCACTGGGTCCACACCGAACCCGGCGCCAGTTGCAGGTCGGCGTCCAGCGACCCCATCAGCCGGATGACGTTGTGGTGGGTGATCGCGACGCCTTTGGGGACGCCGGTGGTGCCCGAGGTGTACATGAGGTAAGCGATGTCCCCGGGGGCCGGACCGGGTTCAGACGTGTAGGAAAACGACTGCAGCTCAGTGGAATCGAGGTCGCTGACATCGATGGTCGGCAGCGCGTGCCTGCTCAGCGTGGCGGCGAGGCCGGCGGTGGTGACGGCCGCGCAAGGCGCGGAATCGTCAATCATGAAATCCAGCCGGGAGCCGGGCAGACCAGGGTCCAGCGGCAGGTAGGCAGCGCCGGTCTTGAGCACCGCCAGGATAGCCATCACAGCCTGCGCAGAGCGTTGCATCAGCAACGCCACGACTGCGCCCGGACCTGCCCCGTATCCAGATAGCAGGTGCGCCAACCGGTTCGAGGCCTCTTCTAGCTCGAGATAGGTCCACGACCGGTCGCGGTAGGTCAGCGCGACCGCGCTGGGAGTGCGTCTGGCCTGTGCCGCCCATGCCGACGAAATCGACATCGAGGGAGGCGATGGGCGGGCCAGCGTCGCGTGATTGCCCCACCCGGCCAGCCGCGCCTGCTCGCTGCGGTCCAGCAGGTTCAGCGCCGACAACCGCCGTCCCGGGTGGGTGGTTACCGCCGCCAGCACCGTTTGCAGTCGCGCGATCATTGCCTCGATCGAGGTCGCCTCGAACACATCGGTGCGAAACTCCACCCGCCCACCGATGCCTTCGAGTTCTCCATCCTCTGCGACCCGGTCGATCAGGAAGAACGCAAGATCCATTCGGGCGGTGTGGGTGTCGACCGCGACTGGGGTGATCTGCAGATCGCCCGCGACAAGGCCGACCGTGGGATCGTTGTTCTGCCAGTTCAGGATCACCTGGATCAACGGGTGATGGGTCCGTGAGCGGGGCGGGTTGAGCCGGTCGACCAGCAGCTCGAACGGCACGTCCTGGTGCTCGTAGGCGGCCAGGCTACGCCGGCGCACCTGGGCGAGCAGTTCGGCGAAGCTCGGGTCGCCGTCCAGGTCGACTCGCAGCACCAGGGTGTTGACGAAGAATCCCACCAGGGCATCGAGCGCGGGGTCACCGCGGCCGGCAATCGGAAATCCCACCGCCACATCAGAAGTGGAAGTCAGCCGGGACAGCAGTACGGCGAGTGCAGCCTGCACGACCATGAAGCTGGTGGCGTTGTGTTCGCGGGCGAGCTCGTGGATCTGCTGCTGCAGTATGGCCGGCCAGTCCACCTGGACTTGGTCGCCGCGGTGGTCGGCCACGGGCGGATAGGGGTGGTCGGTGGGCAGTTCCAGCCGATGAGGCATTCCGGCCAAAGCCTCTACCCAGTAGCCCACCTGAGCCGCCAGCGGGCTCTCCCGATCGGTCAGATCACCGAGATTTTCCCGCTGCCAGAGGGTGTAATCGATGTACTGGACCGGCAATTCGGCCCAGTCGGGGCTCTTCCCGGCGCACCGGCTGATGTAGGCCGCGATCAGATCACTGGCCAGCACGCTGATCGACCAGCCGTCGCCGGCGATGTGATGGACCACGACGACTACCACGTGGTTCTGCTCATCGACTCTGAAAAGTCTTGCCCACAAGGGAATTTCACGGGCAAGATCAAAGGGGTGACGTGCCGTCTCGGTGATGGCCGCATCGAGGCGGTCGGCCGGCCATTCGGTTGCGTCCACGACCTGCCAGCCGAAGTCGGCACGCGCGACGGGCAGCACGACCTGTCTCGGTATACCGTCGACGGCCGGAAACACCGTCCGCAGGGCTTGGTGCCGGCGAACCACGTCGCTGAGGCCGATGCCCAACGCCTGCTCGTCAAGCTTCCCGCGCAGCCGCAACGCCACCGCCCGGTTGTATACGGGTGAGGCGCCCTGCAATTGGTCGATGAACCACAAGCGACTCTGTGCATACGACAACGGCACGACCGCGGGCCGTGGGACGGCGCGCAAGGGTTTGAGACATCCCGAATCGCCGGCGATGCGCGACGCCAACTGGGTGATCGTCGGCGCGTCGAACAACGCACCCACTCGCAGATCGGCGTTCAGGGCGGCGTTGACGGCGACGACCACCCGCATCGCCGCCAGCGAATCCCCGCCGAGGTCGAAGAACGATTGGTCGACGCCCACGTGCTCCACTCCGAGCACCTGCCGGTAGATATCGATCAGAACCTGTTCGACCGACCTGCCATCGGAACCGCGCTGCTGGAGTTCGCCCTCAATTGTTGTCATAGTGCCGCTCTTGCCTTAAGACGGCCGGTGAGTCAGCGGCCCGCGTCCTGCGCCAGCCTTTCGCGCAGGCTTTTCGGCCGGATGTCGGGCCAGTTCTGCTCGATGTATTCCAGGCACGCGGCCCGATCCGACAGGCCGTACACCACCCGCCAGCCGGCGGGCACGTCGGCGAACTCCGGCCAAAGGCTGTGCTGCTCCTCGTCGTTTATGAGCACGAAGAAGCGACCATTGTCGTCGTCGAATGGGTTGGCACTCACTCGTACTCCTCACTACCGAGCGGGAATGGATCACGGTCAAGTCCGACAGCGTCGTCAACATAGCACCAGCAACCTTCACCTCGGGGCCAGACGGAGCTGCGATATCTGGCTCGGGCCGGCTCGCCGTGCGGGTGCATCATGGGCCTTGTCTCCCGGTACTGAGCTCCCGGCCGTCAAGGTCAATTGGGCATCCGTCTCGCCGCTACCGATCCTGGGATCAGTTCGCACTCGACGGACTTCACATATGCTGCGCCACAACGCTTGCCACAAGTTCGCGAACTTCTTGCGGATTTCTTGTGTCTCAATCGGATGAGGGATTCGCCGTGTTGACGTCCAGTCAAACCGTGCTGGCCCCAATCGAGCCGATAACCGACCGTCGGCCACGTGATCGGGCCAACACGATCATGGTGGTGCAATCCGATCCTCGTCGACGGTGCCGATGCGGGCGCCGGGCATTCGGAGGTAGCGTTCCACCGTGCATGTCGACGCGATGACCGTTCCGCAACCGCTCGCACAGATCGGCAACACCGCCAAACGCACCCACGCGGCCGGATTCTCCGGCCTGTTGTTCACCGAAACGGGACGCACCGCCTATCTGAACGCCGCCGTGGCGTCCCAGGCGGCTCCCGGGCTGGAGCTGTCCACGGGGGTGGCCGTCGCTTTCCCGCGCAGCCCGTTCGTCACCGCGGCGGCGGCATGGGAACTGCAGGAGGCGACCAACGGCAACTTCCGGCTCGGGCTCGGCACCCAGGTCCGCACCCACGTGGTGCGGCGCTACGGTGTGCCGTTCGAGCGGCCGGGGCCGCGCCTGCGCGACTATGTGCGCGCGGTCAAAGCGTGCTTCGGCGCGTTCCGCACCGGCAAGCTCGACCACCACGGCGAGTTCTACGACCTCGATTTCATCACTCCGCAGTGGAGTGCCGGCCCTATCGACGAGGCGGATCCCAAAGTCGACATCGCAGCGGTGAATCCCTGGATGCTGCGGATGGCCGGCGAAGTTGCCGACGGAGTCCATGTCCATCCGCTCGGCGAACCAGGCTATCTCGCGCGCCACGTCGCACCGAACGTCGCCGCAGGGGCCGCGAAGTCGGGCCGCGAGACGTCAGACATCGCGGTGATCGTGCCGGTCATGACGATCGTCGGCGACACCGACGAAGAGCGGCACAACGAGCGGGAAATCGTGCGAGCCAGTCTCAGCTTCTATGCCAGCACGCCCAACTACGCCTTCATTCTGGACGAAGCTGGGTTCGAGGGCACCACGGCCCGCATCCGGGAAAAGCAGAAAGCCGGCGACTTCAAGGGGATGGCGGCCCAGATCACCGACGATCACATCGCCGTATTCGCCACCGAGTCGACGTGGGACGGACTGGCCGATGCGCTGGTCGGCAAGTACGAGGGAACCGCCAGTCGCATCGTTCTCTACAACGCCTTGAGCGATCCTGCCAGGTTCGAGCGATACGGAGCGATCGCGCAACGCCTTTCGAGCCGCCCCGCGTGAAGCCAGAGCGCCGGCTCGGCGACGCGGAACTCTCGCACTGTCGCGACGGATAGGCTGAGGTCACAGACACCCCGTGTTCTTCGAGAGGTACCGATATGCCCGCACCGTCAGCCGAGGTCTTCGACCGCCTACGTCAGCTTGCCGCGATCAAGGATGTCAACGAACGCCCGACCAAGACGATCGAGGAAGTCTTCACCGGCAAGCCGCTGACCACCATCCCGGTTGCCACGGCCGACGATGTCACTGCCGCGTTCGCCCAGGCCCGCGCGGCGCAGGTCGAGTGGGCAAAGCGCCCTGTCAGCGAGCGCATCGACGTCATCCGCCGCTACCGCGACCTTGTCATCGAGAATCGCGATTTCCTGATGGATTTGCTGCAGGCCGAGGCCGGAAAGGCCCGTTGGGCCGCGCAGGAGGAGATCGTCGACCTGATGGCGAACGCGAACTATTACGTGCGCGTCACCGCCAAGCTGCTCAAGCCGCAGAAGGTCCAGGCGCTGCTGCCCGCGATCGGAAAGACCACCGTCGGGTATCAACCCAAGGGTGTGGTCGGGGTCATCTCCCCGTGGAACTACCCGATGACGCTGACCGCATCGGACTCCGTTCCCGCACTGCTGGCCGGCAACGCGGTGGTGCTCAAGCCCGACAGTCAGACCCCGTACTGCGCGCTGGCCTGCGCCGAATTGCTGTATCAGGCCGGCCTGCCGCGGGCTCTGTACGCGATCGTGCCGGGCCCCGGTGCGGTGGTTGGGACCGCTATCACGGAGAACTGCGACTACCTGATGTTCACCGGTTCCACCCAAACCGGCAGCCATCTCGCCGAGCACGCCGGACGCCGACTGATCGGGTTCTCCGCCGAACTGGGCGGCAAGAACGCCATGATCGTCACCCGGGGCGCGAACCTGGACAAAGCCGCCAAGGCGGCGACCCGCGCCTGTTTCTCCAACGCGGGCCAACTGTGCATCTCTATCGAACGGATCTACGTCGAGAAGGACGTCGCCGACGAGTTCACCCGCAAGTTCGGTGACGCCGTGCGCAGCATGAAGCTGGGCAGCGCATACGACTTCTCCGTGGACATGGGCAGCTTGATCTCCGAAGGCCAACTCAAGACCGTGTCAGAACACGTGGACGACGCAACCTCCAAGGGCGCCAAGGTGATCGCGGGCGGCAAGGCGCGGCCCGACATCGGTCCGCTGTTCTACGAGCCCACCGTACTCACTGACGTCACACCGGAGATGGAATGCGCGGCCAACGAGACGTTCGGTCCGCTGGTCTCGATCTACCCGGTGGCCGACGTCGACGAGGCCGTGGAAAAGGCCAACGACACCGAATACGGTCTGAACGCGAGCGTGTGGGCCCGCACGCCCGCCGAGGGTCAGCAGATCGCCGCCCGACTACGCTCCGGGACGGTGAACGTCGACGAGGGGTACGCATTCGCCTGGGGCAGCCTGAGTGCACCGATGGGCGGAATGGGCCAGTCGGGCGTCGGCCGCAGGCACGGCCCCGAAGGGTTGCTGAAGTACACCGAGTCGCAGACCATTGCGACCGCACGGGTATTCAACCTCGACCCGCCATTCGGACTGCCCTCGACGCTCTGGCAGAAGTCGCTGTTGCCCATCGTGCGCACCGTGATGAAGCTGCCGGGGCGCAACTGAGCCGTGACTGAGCCCCGGAAACGGCGACAACCCGGCGAAGCGCGCCACATCCGCCCCACACGACACTAGAGTGCTCCAGGTGGGCAAGGACGCCGAAGCGAAAGGCTGGGGCCGCTGGTTGGCAATCGCGGTCTCTCTGGTGCTGGCCGGGGGGATGATCTACGCCCAGGACACCAAACACACCACCCCCTGCTGCGCCGACAGCCCCTCGGCCGCAGCGCCGCCGCCGACAAGCCAGACATCGGCGCCGTCGGTCGCGGCGCCGCAATTCGCCAGTGCGGCGGAGGTGGCGATGTTGGCCGGCAACGCGCCGGTGATGGCCCAGGACTTCCAGATGGCGTTACCTGCCGGCATCGCCCCGGAGGGTGGGCTGCAGGTGAAGACCATCTGGGCGGCCCGCGTCATCGAGCTGCTGTTTCCGGAGATCAAGACCATCGGCGGCTTCCGCCAGGACGCGTTGCGGTGGCACCCGAGCGGTCTGGCGATCGATGTCATGATTCCCGACCACGACAGCCCCGAGGGCATCGCCCTGGGCAATCAGATCGCCGGGTTGGCCCTCGCCAATGCCAAGCGCTGGGGAATCGATCACGTGATCTGGCGGCAGAAGATCTACCTGGGCCCCGCCTCGGGAAGCTGGACCGCCGACTTGGGCAACGAGACCGCCAATCATTACGACCACGTCCACATCGCCACCAACGGCGGCGGGTATCCGACCGGGCGCGAAACGTACTTCATCGGATCGATGACCCCGGCTCCGGCGAACTGATCGAAACTCCTGTCACTTGGCATCCGTCGCTCAATTGTGGCCGTTGATGCTGGCCGAGAATGAGCTGACGCCCGCACCGACGCTGCCGCTCCACGGCTCGAAGCCGGCCTGAATGCTGGTCAGGTACCACGAATCGGTGACCGGCACCCAGGTCTGGGTGTTGTCGATGAAGCCCATCACGTCGAAACTGTTCCAGGTGGTGATCGGCGAGTTGGCGACGTAGGAGACCACGTTGTTCTGGCCGTTGCTGCCCTTCCACACCGCGAAGTTGTGGCCGTCGATGGTCGCGCTGCCCACCACGGAACCGACCGGCTGGATGGGTCCCTGATGGTTGAACCAGATCATCACCTCCTGCTGGTTGACACCCGTAGTGATGGGCGTGGGATTGAGCCAGATGTCGTAGGAGGCGTTGTACACCCCACTGGTGGGATAGGTGTAGGTGATGCTGCTGGTCGCCGTCTGGATCTGGCCTACCTGTATCGGCAGGATCGTGCCGGGTGAACCGGTGCCGTAGTGCCAACCCGTGTAGATCGACGGATAGCCCAGCGGGGCACCGTTGGTGGGGGCGGAGCCGTTTTCGGTGGTGATGGTGAATCCGGTCTGGCTCACGGTGATTGCCTGCCCGCCGGGGTTGTTCCAGGCATTGTTCTGCACGATGTAGGAGTTGCCCAGCGTCGTTGTTCCGTACTGGGTGGAGATGACGGTGCCCCCAGTCGGCGGGGTGGTCGTCGGCGGGGTGGTCGTCGGCGGGGTGGTCGTTGGCGGGGTGGTCGTCGGCGGGATCGGCGTGGTGGACCCGCCGGTTACCGGTTGACCGTTGACCAGCAAGTTGGTCGGTGCTGAGTAGGAGCCTGTCTGCGAGGCCTGGAAGCCGACATTGACCGACCCGCCGGGCGCGATGGTGCCGTTATAGCTCGCCGGCGTCACGGTGTAGTGCGATCCGGTGTGAGTGACCTGCCCGTTCCACAGGTTGGTGATCGATTCATTTGCCGGAAGATCGAATTGGAGGTTCCAGTTGGTCAGTGGCGTGGTGCCCGAATTCGTCAGCGTGTAGTTGCCGTTGAAACCGCTGTTCCACTGCGACGTGGCCGTATACACCGCGCTCAGCCCGCCGGAGCTGGCCGGCGGCGTCGTGACCGGCGGTGTCGTGACAGGAGGCGTGGTGACCGGCGGGGTGGTCACCGGCGGGGTGGCCGGAGGGGTCGTCACCGGCGGAGTGGTGACTGGCGGAGTCTGACCGCCGATGACCGGCTGGCCGTCGATCGTCACGTTCGTCGGCGGCGAGTACGTCCCGGTCTGTGCGCCCTGGAAGCCGACGGTGACGGAGTCGCCGGGGGCGATGGTGGTGTTGTAGCTCTGCGGGGTGACGGTGTATTGCGTACCGGACTGCGTGACCTGTCCGTTCCACAGGTTCGCAACCGATTCGCCTGCCGGCAGATTGAATCGCAGCTGCCAGTTCGTCAGCGGCGTCGTCCCGGTGTTGGTGATCGTGTAGTTGGCGACGAACCCACTGTTCCATTGCGACGTGGTGGCGTAGGTCGCCCGAATCCCCGTCCCGGTCGCACTGCCAGGTGCAGTCGTCGAACCGGTTGTCTCGATCGCTGCGGTGGACGCGGCGCTGGACGTGGCGGCGGTGGCACCGCTGGTGGTGGTCGTTCTCGCCGCGGCGGTACTCGTCTGCGCGGTCGTTGCACCGGTCGCCTCGGCGCTGGCGGCCGCCTGACCCGAGCCGCCGCTGCCAGGCAGCTGGCCGCCGAGCAAGCGTTCAGCGATGCCGCGCAGCAGCGAACCGTTGACCAGCTCGGCTCCCGCATAACGCTGCGCGCCGGCCATGAGGCCATCCAGGAACTGCGACTGCAACGACGCCACCCCGGCGCTCAGGCGCTGATAGTCCAGGGCGTGCCCGCCGAACAACGAGGCGATGGTCATTGACACCTCGTCGGCGGCGGCAGCCAGGATGTTGGTGGTCGGAACCGCCGCCGCGGCATTCGCCGCGTGGAGGGTCGATCCGATTCCGGCGATATCGGTCACCGCCGCAGCCAGTGCTTCCGGGGTGGCTATCACGTAAGACATGCACGGTCCTTCGTTTGATCACGGTCTCATAACGGTCACATAACTGTCTTATCTCAGGCTTAAGCTGATTCCCGCCAACTGCTTATAACGATTGCATCACGGACAGTGAGGCTGCCACAGAGCGGCGCGAGTTTCAACAGCACGCGCCAACAAATTATCAAGCCTCGGACGGACGGGCCCGGCTTGTGGTGAGCGTTCCATTCGACAGACCAAAAAACGATCTGAGCTGCAGCGATCAGAGTGCAGCCGACGTGCAGCCGGGCCGCTCGAGTCTACTCGATAGGATCGTGAAATTATTTCTGGGACAGTCGTATGACTATTGGTTGCACAAATTCGTCAATATGTACGCGAGGCATTACCGGCACGACGTTCAGTGGATCTGACCTGTTCGTCGACGAGACACCTTCGTATTAGCCGTCGCCACGAGAATGCACATATACCGGCCCTACCCGCCCTGCTGACGACGCGGGTGTACGTTGCCGCGCCATCGGCGAGTGCCTCCTCCCGAGCGGTCAGCGGCGGGGCGTCGCTTCGCTACCCTGGCGTGAAATGAGCGAATCGTTCCGATGGCGACGGAAGGCATCGTCCTGCGCAGCCGCCGCACTGGTCGCGTTGATCGCGGTCTGCGCAGCATCAGCACCCAAGGGCGTCGAAACCGTCCGCCCGGGCGTGAAGTATGTCGCCCTCGGCGACTCGGCCGCCGCGGCGCCACTCGTACCCGACGCGGCCAACCCCCCGGGGTGCTTCAAATCGACGAACGATTATCCGGCGGTGCTGGCCCGCAAAATCGGCGCCACTAGTTTCGTCGACGTCAGCTGTAGCGGTGCCACCACTGCGGATATCACTGATCGAGAACAGTCAACCAGCGGCGGCAAGGTGCCCAGGCAGATCGACGCGGTCACTGCCGACACCGAGTTGATCACCATCACGATCGGCGGCAACGACGTGGATCTGGCCGGCAGCGCGGCACGATGCCGCCGGAATTCGCTGGCGCAACCGCCCTGCTTCGCTGATTTCGTCCCGGGCGGCACCGATCGGTTCAGCGCGGCTATCGGCACTCAGATCTCCGTGTGGGAAGCCATGATTGACGCGGTGCGGTCCAAGGCGCCAGGAGCCCGCATCGTGCTCGTCGGCTACGCGACCTACATACGTCGCGGTGGATGCTTCGGACAACAGCCGATCAACCCTCTAGATGCCGACTATTTCCAGGCCAAGGTGGACGAGATCGACGATCAGCAGCGGATATTGGCCACCAGATTGAAAGTCGACTTCTTCGACACCCGACCGGTGTCGGCGGGACACGACATGTGCGCCGCTGCCGGCGACCGGTATATCGAAGGATTCGAGCTCTCACATCTCGCTGCTCCCCTGCACCCCAACGCGTTAGGTGCCGGAGCAGTAGGGAGCGCGCTCGCGGGCGAGCTCACTCTCCCCGATGGGCCGATGGCTTCGGAGCGGCCCAACTAACCAGCGTCACACCGCCGGGAAACGACATCGGTGGGGCCGCCGGGGTGAATCCGGAAAGGGTTGTCCCGTCGGGAAATAGCCGCCGACCGCCGCCCTGGACGCACGGGTAGAGGAACAGCCGGTATTCGTCGACCAGTCCCGCGGCTATCAGGCTGTGACACAGCGTGATGCTGCCGGTGGCCACGATGTCGCCGCCCGGCGCCGCCTTGAGCGTCCGCACCTGCTCTACAGGATCGCCGGACAAGACCGTCGAGTTGCTCCATATGGGGTTGGTGATCGTCGAGGACACGACGTACTTGGCGACGTTGTTGATGTAGTCGGCGACGCCGGTGGGATCGTCGGCCTGATAAGGCCAGTAGCTACGAAAATCCTCGAAGGTGCGCCTGCCCACCAGCAGCGCGTCGGCGGTCTCGTCTTGGCGGCGCAGCTCAGCCGCCAGTTCGTCGTCGTGTGCCTCCGGATTGAACCAGTCACCCAACATCTCGATCGAGCCGTCGAGGGTGATGCTCTGCGTGATGATCAAAGAGCGCATACCACTACCGACCCCGGGATGGCCGGGAAATCATCGCCGACCCAGCAGGTCCTCTTCCAGGAACCGGCGAAAGATGGGCGCAAGCTGACGCGCGACCAATTCGTGGCGGTCGCCCAGCCGGTCTCCGAGTTGGAAGACCTCGTTGACGATGGCGCGCCGGGGGACCTCGGCACGTACCTCCTCGCCGAACTCCTGGTACACGGTTTCCCGGATCGCCTGTTCGATGCCGTTGCGGATGTCGAAGCCGGACAGTACGACCCCACACCACTTAAGGGGATGAGTGCGCTGGATGCGTTCGACCCTGTTGCGCGCCTCGATGGCCTTGCGTACCGCGTCGCCCGTCGGCGCGATCGGCGCATACGCCACATCGGCCAGATGCATGGCGAGCGCCTCGAGCGAGCCGGTGCGGCCCCCGGTGTCGATCAGAACAAGTTCATAACGGTCGAACACGCCGGCCGCCGTGAAGATGCCGCGCAACAGACCGGTGTCCGAGACACCGATCCCGGCGACTCGGGTCAACGATGCTCCGGCCGGCAGCAACTCGACGTTCGGCCACTTGGTATCGATGATCTCCTCGTCGAGCCGTTTGGCGGCCGTACCCGGATCGCCCCAGAAGTTGATGCCGGCATCCTCCAGCACCGAACCCAAGCCGGTCGAGTGCTGCGACACTCCGAAGTGATTGGACAGATTCCGCTCGGGATCCGCGTCGACCAGCAGCGTTGGGATGCTCAGCCGCGAGGCCTCACCGGCCAGCATCATCTGCCATAACGTCTTGGCTGTTCCGCCCTTACCGGAGAGCACCACGGCCGACACGGCTGCCAACAGTCTCGCCTCACCTTCCCGTAACTCTCGCCAGCAACAACGGCCGAGCCATGCCGGTCGTCGGTGAGCCCGCAGGTCGACAAGCGCCGCAACGCTCAGCAGGCCCGCTCGCGGGCGGTGTCCGGCGCTCCGCAAGCATAGCCACGCTCAGCGCCCGGCGGTCCGCCGTCGGCACGTGCAATCACGCCGTCCCCGGATCCTGACAACGGCGGACACAACCTCGGCTGCGCGCCGAGACGGACCAACGTGCACGGGCTCCGCTGGTAAAAGCCCGGTTATTTCTCGGGCAATACCGGGTAGGGTGGGAACGATCGGCGATAACTCGCGCGTGACTAGTCAAAGTCATGTCGTTGCCGGTTCGAAGGATCTGGCCGGTCTCGCGGTCAAGACGGGAGCGTCGCAATGACGCTGAACAACGCCCAGACAGACGCCGGCAGCCGACACACCCCGCCCGAACGCACGCCGCGTTTGCGCCTCAAACCCAAGGCACCTCTGAGCGGGCACGTCGATGGCGCCTGGCAGCCGCGCACCGGCACTCTCACCGAGGAACTCCCAGATCTGTTGTCTGTCTTGTCCGTTCGCCTCGGCCCGATCTCGCGGGTGATCTACCACGTCGACGAGTGGGCGACGGCGCCGGCGAAATTCGCCACGGGCGGGCGCATGGTGCGGCTCGATGGATATCATCGCCAGCCGGTCAACACCATCGAAATTATCGGACTCAATCGCAATAAGATTGTGCTCCTGGTCGTTTCTCCGAATGCCGACCCGGACGAAGCGCACACCATCATGATGACGGCAGCCGGCCCGAACAATGCGTCCACGGTGGAGAGTTTGTTGATGCGCGACGCCGAAGAGATGGACAATAACGAACGGGGGTAGCGCCTTCTCCCCAGCGGTGCGCTACGCGTGGCAACGTAGTTCGCCAATGATCGCTGATCATTCTTCAGCATTTGCCAGTAAGAACTCGTCCAACCCATCAGCTACTTGCAGTATCCCTTTTTCTTCGACGGCGGGCCGAGGTCGGCAGGGCCGCGCCGGTTTCTCACCATCCGCACGCAGCACGCCACACACAGACGCCCGGCTGGGCGTACACTCAGCTCACCGGGACCGACACAGGCCCCCACAGCAAAGGGGTCGCGATGTCCGACAAATCTCCCCGACAGACCATGACCAAGAAGTCCGGCAAATCTCTGAAGGAGAAGCGCGCCGACAAGCGCTCCAAGGCCTCCGAAGTATCGCAGACCGAGTCTTTGCTGCAACCCAAGAAGAAGCACTGATTCAACGCTTTCCGAGTTTGTAATCGACACCAGGCGCTTCGGAAATTTCACGGCTAGCCGTTGAGTCGATGTGCGGGCGTGTGCGCTAACTTCATCCGAGAAGAGAGAAGCTGCTATGACACAGGGAACTGTCAAATGGTTCAACAGCGAAAAAGGCTTCGGGTTCATCGCCCCGGATGGCGGTGCGAGAGATCTATTTGTGCATCACTCCGAGATACAAGGCAGTGGTTTCCGCTCGCTTGAGGACAATCAGCGGGTCGAATTCGAGATCAGCCAGGGACCCAAAGGGCCTCAGGCCGTGCGAGTAAGCGTGATCGAGGGCGCCGCCGAAGCCTGACGAGGCATCGCGGTGTCTTCTGGCCAAGACGGCCACGCTGGTCTTGACTGGCGGATGTGGCTGCGAAGTTGCGTGCCGAACTCAGCCGAGCCGTTGGCGCCCAACGCCGGGGTTCACACCATGCCGAGATAGCGCTGGGCGGAGGACCGCTCACCCAACGGCTGCAAGCTGCCATCCTTGCCCTCTCCGAGCTACGGGGCCCGGACAGCAGCACCTGCCCTTCAGACGCAGCCCGGGTGATCGGCGGGCCGAAGTGGCGTGAATTGCTGGATGAGGCGCGCGCGATCGCCCGGAACCTCGCCAAGACCGGCCAGGTGGAAATCACGCAACGGGGCAACGTGCTCGACCCGGACTCCGACTGGCGTGGCCCCGTTCGCATCCGGACTGCCAGGCGTTAAGCACACCTCCGGGCACGACGGACGTACGCTGGCGGGCATGGCCATCGAATCGACAATGCTCGAACTCGGCACGCCCGCACCGGCGTTCGCTCTGCCCGAACCCGCGACCGGGGCTACCGTCAGCCTCGACGATCTGACCGGCCCGGCACTGGTCGTCACCTTCATCTGCAATCACTGCCCCTACGTGCAGCATGTGGCTGCCGGTCTCGCCGAACTCGGACGGGATTTGATCGACAAAGGGGTGCCCATGGTCGCCATCTCCAGCAATGACGTCACAACCTACCCGCAGGACGGACCCGACCAGATGGTCGCCGAGGCGCAGCGCCAGGGCTGGACCTTTCCGTACCTCTACGACGAGAGCCAGAACGTTGCACGCGAGTTTTCCGCAGCCTGCACACCCGACACGTTCGTATTCGACGGCGACCGCCGACTGGTCTATCGGGGTCAGCTCGACGATTCCCGACCGAAGAACGATCTGCCGGTCACCGCTGCCGATGTGCGGGCCGCGGTGGCTGCAGTGCTGGCCGGCCGGCCCGTAGAACCGAACCAACGGCCATCGATCGGTTGCGGTATCAAGTGGCGTTGAGCGTCGTCGTCAGCTCGGATGCGCCACAATCACCGGGGCCCGCACCGCGTGCACCACGCCATTGCTGACTGATCCCAGCAACATGCCGGTCAAACCACCTCGACCGTGGCTTCCGACGACGACAAGCTGCGCGGCTTCGGCTTCCTCGACCAGCGCGCGACCGGGATGGTCGAGGACTATCACCCGATTGACCTTGACGTCGGGATACCGCTCCTGCCAGCCGGCCAGGTATTCGGCCAGATTCCGTTCGGCTTCCGATCGCCACTCCAGCCAGGGCAGCTGGTAGACGGCCATATCGCTCCACGCGTGCACGGCGGTGAGTTCGACCCCGCGACGTGAGGCTTCGTCGAAAGCGATGGCTACGGCGGGCTCCGATGTCGGCGAACAGTCGATACCTACGACCACCGGGGCGTTGTTGGACGGCGGCATCCACGAGGCTTCTTCCCGAATGACAGCGACGGGGCACTTCGCGCTGTGCACTAAACCCGAACTGACCGACCCGAGCAGGACGCGCTCGATCGCGTTGTGTCCGGTGGAACCCACCACGACCATGTCGGCGTCGCGAGACATGTCGACCAGCGTCGGCACCGGAGCCGACGCCATCACCTCGCTGGTGATGGCGATCGCTCGGTTAGTCGACACAGCGTCCTCGGCGATCTTCACGGCGTGTTCGAGGAGCGCACGACCGTCGTCCTTCTGCCACAACACACCTCCGGACGGCGTCGGCAGCTGTGGATACGTGGGCACGACCGGGTTGAACATGTGGACCAGCGTCAGCGGGACGTGTCGCATCGCCGCCTCATGTGCGGCCCAGAAGACGGCGGCATTCGATGCGGCTGATCCGTCGACGCCGACTACGACGCCATAACGTGTCACGGTGGTAGACATGGTGCCCTCCTTCAGTGCCTACCCATGACGCTATTGCTCCGGCGGTGTCTGGTCACGGGCCTTAAGTCCTCGACCCCGAAGTCGTGTGACCTTCGTTGGGGTGGGGCACCCGGCGCGCGGGACCAAAGCCGTGCCAGCAGATGTCAAACGACTCTGCCGGCAGGAACACTCGCCGAATAGCCTCTGCGCTATGGAACTCGCAGAGTCCCCGACGTGGATTGTGGTGGGTATCGACGGCTCGGACGCTGCGATCAACGCCGCGCGATGGGCCGTCCCCGAAGCCCGCGCCCGCGATATCCCGCTGCGTCTGGTCTATGCCGTTGCGCCACTACCGCCGGGCGCACCACCAGGTGACGGCGACCTCGATGTCGAATACGGTGAGACGTCGCTGCGTGCCGCCTGCTCCGCCGTGCACGCGATGGGACTGCCGGTGAAGCTGGAAACCGATCTGGTGGTCGGGCCGCCGAACCGGGTCCTGATCAGCGAATCACGCAGCGCGACAATGGTTTGCGTGGGTTCCATGGGTCTCGGGCGGCTTGCTCGCCGGATGCTCGGTTCGACCGCCGAGAACGTCGCACAACGGGCGCTGTGCCCTGCGGCCGTCATCCGAACTACCCGCGGTGCCACGGCACCCGACTCCGGTTCGATCGCAGTCGTCGTCGACGACTCCGCGAACAACGACCTGGTACTCGAACACGGTTTCCGGGAGGCAGAACTGCGGGACGCGCCGATCCTGGCGTTGGGTGTGTGGCGCTGGGGTTTCGGCGAAATCCCTTACTCACAACTGGAACACCGGCTTGGCCGGTGGGTGACCCAACACCCCCACATACACGTCCGCCCAGCCGCCGCGCGAGAGGGCGCAGCCGAATTCCTCAGCGACACGCAAGAATCCGTTCAACTTGTGGTGATCGGTCAGGCGGACGCCGGCAAAGTCGCCAAGATGATCGGCGCCGTCGACCCCCACTTCGGACACCGCGGACTTTCGGTGCTCGTGGTGCGCTGATTCCCCGGGATCACGCCTCCGGTAACGGGACGGTCCAGCGGACCCGGGTGCCTTGTCCTGGTGAACTCGTGATCTCGCACCTGCCGCCGAGTTGTTCGGCGCGATGCTCCAGGTTTGCCAATCCGCTGCGCCGGCGGTTGTCGACCGGTACGCCGTGGCCGTCGTCGCTGATCGTCAGGCTGAACATGTCGGCGGCGCTGACCTCAACGGTCAGCTTCGACGCGCCGGAATGCCGGATCACGTTACTGATCGCTTCCGTCGCAACGGCTTCGGCGTGTTCGGCAAGCTCATCATCGATAGCGCTCATGGGCCCATCCATGTGCACGGTGGTGTAGATGGCGCGCTCGTCGGTGAGATCGGCGACGATTTGCTGCAAGCGGTGCCGGAAACCGCCGTCGGCGCCCACAGGCAGCTTCAATTGGAAGATCGTGGTGCGAATTTCTTCGATGATCTTTTGCAGGTCATCGAGCGTGCGGTTGAGCCGGTCGGCCACCTCGGGCGAGCGGGCCCTGGCCAGCGTTCCCTGCAAGTCCATTCCGGCGGCGAACAGCCGTTGGATCACGTGATCATGTAGGTCGTGGGCGATCCGCTCCCGCTCCGCCAGAATGGTCAGCTGCCGTGCGTTCTCCCGCCCCGAGGCGAGCATCAGCGCAATCGCGGCGTGCGTCGCGAACTGACCCACCAGGTCGAGGTCGCTGCTTTCAAAGGGTGGCTGATAGGCGTCGCGAGCAAGGGCCAGTACCCCCGCCGTCTGATCGTGGGCACGCAACGGCATGACGATCGCCGAGCGTTGCCCGACATCGGTGAACGCCTGAATGGGATAGCTCAGCGACTCGGTGATTATCGGTTCCCCGGAATGAAAGACGGTGCCGCTGGTGGAACCGTCCACCGGAACCCGCTGCCCGAGCACCTCTTCGGCGTGCTTGCCGACGGCGGCGGACACCACCAGGGTGTCGGCTTCATCGAGCGGCAAGTCGGAATCCACGGGGACCAGGACGATCGCCTGCTCGGATTCGGTGAGTGTGCAGGCGCGCTCGGCGATCAGGAGCAGGGGACGTCGATGCCCATGGTCACCGGCCAGCAGCGCGGTGGTGATTTCGCGACTGGCCTCCATCCATTTCACCGAGGTGCGCTCGCGCTCGAAGACCCGCGCGTTGTCTATCGCGACCGCCGCGGCGAACGCCAACGCGCGAGCCGCGAACTCGTCGGATTCGGTGAACACCCGGCCGGGGTCGACATGGGTCAGGTATAGGCTGCCGAAAACCGCCCCCCGGATCATGATCGGCACCCCCAGAAAAGCGCGCATCGGCGGATGGTGCTCAGGGAAACCGACCGCGGAAGGATGTTGGGTCAGATCCTCCAGCCGGAGCGCCGGGGTCTCGACCAGCGAAACTCCCAGCACCCCTTTGCCAACCGGCAGATGACCGATCTTGCTGGTCGTCACTTCATCGATTCCCGCGTGGACGAAAGAAAGCAACGTCCCCTCGGCGTCGCGCACCGCAAGTGCGCCGTATGGCGCTGACGTCAATTCCTTGGCGGCGAGGATGATCCGGCGCAACGTGGCGTCGAGGTCGAGATCGGAACCGATTTCGACGATCACCCGCAGCAACTGCTCCATTTGATCTCGCGCTGCCAGCAACTCATCGAGCTGCTGGTGCATCCTGGTCACCAATCCAGGTTGACCGAGGCCAGCAAATGCTGAACCGTGCTCGTCTTTGCCCACCCGAGCTATCCCTCCAAGACGATTCGCGGCGTCCGGCGGCGCACGACACGCCCGATGCCGAACCTCAGCCTAATCACATCGACGTCGGTCAGCCACTTCGAACTGCACCGTAGAAAACCGCATTCACCTCTAAGCGACCACATCAGACACGACGCACCACACACGTCCGCCGCGTGAAAAGTATCGGCCGGAAAACGAAGAATCGTGTTAGGAAGGCGGAATTCGTGAGTCGGCGTCTGCGCCGAGCTTGGAAGCAAACACCGCGGCCTGCGTGCGTCGCTCCATGCCGAGTTTAGACAGTAATCGCGATACATAGTTCTTGACGGTCTTCTCGGCGAGATACATGCGATCGGCGATCTGCCTATTGGTCAAACCCTCACCGAGCAGACTCAGCAGCGTGCGCTCTTGCTCGGTGAGCGCCGCGAGGGGGTCCTTCTTCTCGCCGCCACCGCGCAGTTTCGCCATCAGGGCGGCGGCTGCCCGATTATCGAGCAGAGACTTGCCCGCACCGACTTCCTTGATCGCCCGGGCGAGCTCGAGACCCTTGATGTCTTTGACGACGTAACCGCTGGCGCCGGCGAGGATCGCCTCCAACATCGCTTCGTCCGAGGTGAACGAGGTCAACATCAGACAACGTAGATCCGGAACGGCGGACAGGAGGTCGCGGCACAATTCGATACCGTTGCCGTCCGGAAGCCGTACGTCGAGGACAGCGACATCGGGCCGCATGGCCGGGATCCTGGCCATCGCTTCCGACACGGATCCTGCCTCGCCGATGACTTCCAGATCGGGGTCGCTGGCGAGCAGGTCGACCAGCCCGCGCCGAACTACCTCATGATCGTCGACCAGGAAAACCTTGACCATCACGAATCCTCCCCGGCTGACCGTCGGAGTCACGCCGGAAGCAGCAGGTCAGCTTCTCTCATCATGGCTCACGCAAGGCCAGTTTAGAACCGGGACGCTGCCTGCGGGTTCTCCGGCGCGCTGGCGCTCACTTACGACCAGGCGTTTGCCGCGACTCTCAATTAGCCGACGGGCCCCGACCCGGCGTCTTCCCGAAAACTGGGCGCGAGGAGGTGCCGATATGGACCATCACCCGGTCGAGCACCAGATCGTAGGCGTCACCGTCCTCGACCAAGTAGTCCAGGCCGCAGCGGTGCAGAAATCCCTCGAGACGTCGGTCCAGCGTCCAATCGATGTACGCGCTGTCGGCATAAGGCGACCTCAAGAACTGGCGCGCAAGTTCGTCGACTCTGGACTCGGTCAAACGAGACGGATCTCCAGTTCTGGCAGCCATTTCCACTCCCCTGCGGGCCCCGACACCCCTCGACAGCAACCGGCAACATCATCATTTCGGTGATTTCGGCGTCCGCATAGGGTCTGAAGTCCCTCGTTGGCTGCGCCCAGGTGGGGCCACCGATCACAGGTTCGGGCGATCGACGATCAGCAAGGAGCAGTCCGCGTTGTGCAGCACCGCGTTGCCGGCCGGCCCCAGCAGTTGTTGCACCGCGTCGTGATTGCGGTGACCGAGGACCACCATCTGCACTTTTCGGCCGTGGCCGGCCACATACTCCAAGAGGCTCCCCCGCGCTACCGATGTCTGGACATCGACATCGGGGTAGTGTCGCCGCCACCGCTCCAACCGCCGGTCCGGGTAGTCGCGGCCGACCCCCTGCCCATGGTCGATCGCGCGAAGCGGAAGGTCGCGCAGCCGAGCTTCTTCCAAGGCTGTCTTCATCACGGCGTCGGAGTCGGCCGAAGCCTGGGAGTCCACCGCGATCCAGTGTTCAGCGAGTCTGGCCTGATCACCGTGGCGGCGGATCACCGCTACCGGGCAGTGTGCAGACTGGGCCACTGCCGCGGCGGTGGAACCGGCCCGCTCCGGTCTGAAGTGATGCAAACCCACGGCGCCGACGCACACCATCGCCGCCGAGGCCGAAGCGCGGGTCAAGGCGATGGTGGGCGGCTCCTGCGCGATCTCGATCTCGATCCGAACGGGCTTGTCCGCCGCCTCTGTGGTTCTGCTCGCGTAGCGAACGGCGTTTTCGGCGATGGTCAATTTGCGGGCCGGCCGGTCCGGTGGGGTCTGCGCGAAGTCCTCGGGTTCTATCGCATACAGCAGGCGCAACGGGATATCCCGGGCCACTGCTTCATCGACCGCCCAGAGCGCGGCATCGATTGCCGCCCTCGATCCGTCGATCCCGACGACGACGCACGGTTGAGGGGCCTGCGAAGACATCGTGCTACCCGCGGACGACGAGCACCGAGCAGTATGGATGCGCGAAAAGCGCGTGTCCGGACGGACCGACCAGCTGCGTGAGCTGATCGGCTTCATCACTGCCGATCACTGCCAGCTGGACACGCTCGTGATTGGCGGTCAAGAATTTCGCGATCGCGGACTGCGTCGTGATCGGGTAGACGCGAACATCGGGATTGATCTGCTGCCAGGCGTGCACCCGTTGCTCGAAATCGTCATCGGTGTGTTCGGTGAGCTCCTCGGGGCGGCCGCCGAGAGCGAGCAGGGGCGCCTTGCGGAGTTTCGCTTCCCACGCCGCATATGCGACGACGGAATCGTTGCCCTGTGTCATTCTGACCACGATCCAATTGATAAGTGGCTGTTCCAGGTCGGTCCGCAGAACCGCGACCGGGCAGTGCGCCTGCTCTGCGAGATCGGCTGCGGTCGAACCCAACAGCGCCCGGGCGTAACGCCCGATGCCCACCGAACCGACGCAGATCAGCTCAGCATCGCGTGATGCCTCGACGAGAACCGTTGCCGCCGGCCCTCGTTGGATATCTGTGGTGATCTCGACAGGTTTCGCGCTGGCCTCGATCGCTGATTGCGCTTGCTTCAAAGAGGTTTCGGCGTGGCCGAGGTCGCGGGCGTAGTCGTCCGCCGATGGGTGAGTCGGTTTGATCACTGCGACGAGGTGCAGCGGTCGGCCACGGCCGACCGCCTCATCGACACTCCACAGGGCGGCTGCAATGGCTGCCTGGGAACCGTCTATTCCCACGATGATCGGCTTCATCTCACATCTCCCTGGACTGGACCGGAGTTGGAACAGGTTCGGTACCGGCGATCCGGTACACGTCGATCAACCGGGCGACGTCGCCCGACGTGACGATGCCGGCGACTTTGCCTCCCTCCATGACGAGGGCTCGGCTGCGGGGGCCTACCGGTGTCATCTTCTGCAGCAACGCATTCAGTGGCTCAGCGGGTGTCGCCAGAGGTACGTTCTGCAATGGGATTGCGATGTCGCGCACCTTGGTCGTTGCCCGCAGCCCGGGCGCCACATCGCGTAGTTGCCGCAGGGTGACCAGGCCGACGGTGCACCCGTCGCGGTCGGTGATCGGGTAGGCGGAGTGACGATCCCCAAGCACATAACATTGGATGAAATCTTCGACGGAGATCCAGCCGGGTGCGGTGTGCGGCTTCGGTGTCATGGCGTCGGCGACGCACATTCCCCCGAACATCTGTTGGGTTGTCGCCTGCACTTCCTCCTCACGTGCGGCGGAAAGGATGAACCAACCGATGAATGCCAGCCAGACGCCACTGATGAGACCGCCCGCGACGAACTCGGCCAAGCCGAGGGTGATCAGCACGATGGCCACGATCCGCCCGGCGTGTGCCGCTCCCACCGCTGCACGCACCCTGTCTCCGTGGCGCCGCCACAGGAAGGCCCGCACCAGGCGGCCACCGTCCAGGGGCGCCCCCGGCAGCAGATTGAACAGGCCCAGCAGCAGGTTGATCGCTGCCAGCCACCACGCGACACTCACCGCGACCACCGCGATGTGCGTGGATTCCAACGTGATCGCCAGTGCCGCAAAAACCACGGAAAGCGCCAGACTCGTCGCCGGACCGGCGATCGCGATCCGAAAGGCCGCCTTGGGTGTCGGCGCTTCCCCCTGCAAGGTCGTGACACCACCGAACAGCCAGAGCGTGACCGCGCCGGTCGTCACGCCCACTCGTCGGGCGACGACCGCGTGGGCCAGCTCATGTGCGAGCAGGGACCCCAACAGCACCAGCGCTCCGCAGGCGCCGGCCACCCAATACGCGACGCGGGAGTACCCCGCCACATCGTGCGGCAGACTCGATGCCAGGCTCCAAGTGAACAGCCACAGGACGACGATCACGCTCCAGTGGGCGTTCACCCGAAACCCCGCGATCCGTCCCAGCGGGATGGTGTCACGCACCGTAGGACCTCCCCAGAATCACGTTGCCGTTCAAGCCTTTTCGGAGTTCGTACTAGCCTGACTGAGGTGCGCTGATGGCGCACGTTCGGCGCGGTGCTTGGTGCCGAGTAACCATCCCCTGGTGCCCAGGGCAATCACGGGCCTGGCCAGTTCCATCGCGACGATCTCGCCCGGGTGGCGTAGCGCGATCCTGGCGCGAGCGAGCAGCCGCACCCGGTCTTCCCATTGCGGCTGCACGTGGAAGGACAGCACGGCGTTCCACGTCGGGTGGGTTTGGTTGGCTTTGAAGACCACGTACTGCTCTGGTGCTACTTCGTCGACCGTCATGGTCACCCCGTCGGCCAGGCCCATCCACCCCACAGGCGCCAGGCGGAGCTCGTCGCCCGCCGCGAGCGGCCGTCCCGGTGGCTGTGCTCGACCGCCGTCATCGGCGAAGCCGAACGGATTCGTCTGCAGTTGCGGCCAGACCGCGGCAGCCGGAGCGTCGATGTAGACGGCTTCCGTCACCTGGATCACCGGGTCCGCGACCAGGGCATCACCGGGTAACGGCATCTGAGTCTCCGCTTTCGTGGTGCCCCAGTTGCGGTAGTAGCGACGGGCACAGTACAGCGCGCCAAGCAACGCGGTCGCCTCCGCGATGCGCCTGATCCTGGTCATGAATTCAGTTTGCGGCGTCGGCAGATGGTCCACGAGGGTCATTGGTCCTCCCCGGGTCCGCCGAAAGGCTCCGAGTTCGGCCGGCACAGTCGTTCGGGACCAACGGCACTACCGAGCGTGCACTGGGGCACGGATAGTGGTGCCGGTGAGCGGACGTGGAGGTGTGCGCAGATGGATCACCTGTCAACGCTGGAAGCGAGTTTCCTCGAAGCGGAAGACGCCGACCGGCGCCTGAGTATGGCGATCGGGGTGCTGGCCGTCATCGACGGTCCCAGCCCCGGGCGCGACGAACTCGTCGCCACGCTGTCGGACCGCCTGGGCGGTATACCTCGGCTGACCAAGCTGGTGCACCAGCACCCGCTACACGTCGCGGCACCGGAATTGCTGATCGACAACAACTTTGACATCACCCACCATGTGCGCTGGGCGGTGGTGCCGCAGCCTGCCGATGAAGCCGCGCTATTTCGAACGGTCGCAGACCTCATGGAGCGCCGCCTCGATCGCGGCCATCCGTTATGGGAGTGCTGGATCATCGACGGCCTTCCGGAACGGCGGTGGGGGGCGCTGCTGAAGATTCACCATTGCCTGGCCGACGAGGTCGCCGCGACGCGGATATTGACGCGTATCGCCGACGCGGGCGGCGCAGCCGAGGTTCCGACCGCCGAGCCGGCACTGACCTCCGAATCCCAGGTCCGCAAGGGCAACCCGCTGACCTGGATTAGAGATGTCTGGCGCACGTCGCTGGTCGGTACCGGGATGGCCGGTCAAACTGCAAAGGAGGCAGGGCAGTTCGTTTCTGGGTTGCTCAATCCAGCGGTAGGTGCGCAGCGGCAGCAGCCGGCGGCCGAGACGCGTGGTTACAGTGCGGTACGGGTACCACTGAAGGATGTGGACACGGTATGTGAGGTGTTCGGTGTCACCCGAAATGACGTCACGCTTGCCGCTATCACCGACAGCTTTCGCGCGGTACTGCTGCGCCACGGCCGGCAGCCGCGGCGCAAATCGCTGCGCACCCTGATCCCGGTCTCCGTGGGTTCACCAGAACCTTTGGACCGCATCGACATTCGCGCCTCCGCGAGGCTGCCCTACCTGCCGATTGAGCAGAAGGATCCCGTAAAACGCTTGCGTCTTGTCCACGCCAGGCAGAGTCGACCCGACGACAACGGCGCCTTACACACCGCGGAGGGCCTGACCGATCACCTGCCGTTCATGTTGAGTGCGTGGAGCATTCGGCTGCTGATGCGGCTGTCTCAGCGCAGCATCGTGACCCTCGCCGCGTACGTGCCGGGACCGCGCCAGCGTCTGCAGGTGCTGGGTCGCCCGGTGGAAGTGCTGTTGCCGGTGCCAGCCACCCCGGCCCACCTCAGTACCGTCGTCAGCACGTTGCGCTATGCCGACGAATTGGTACTGGGCATCACCGCCGACAATGACGGGACTCCAGATGCAGACGTCATTGCCGGCGGCATCGAGCTCGGAGTCGCACGGCTGCTCGCCCGTGCCCTGGCGCGGCGGCGGCCGCGGACGAAGAGGGCTCGGCGGGTGTCCGCGTCCGGCTCCCGATCGTCAGGCCGCCGGACGTGACCTTCTGCAAGGCGGTCGCGCTGGATCTGGACGGCACGCCGACATCGGCAGGACGGCTGGCACCGGAAGCACTCGCGGCGATTGACGAGCCCGGCGTGGCGGCGTGGGAAGACGAGCTCGAAGCACACCGCACCGCAGACCTGGAACGGATCCGCTACAAGCTCATCCGCGCCGTCGAGGAACGTTATCTGCCTGCGCCGGAACTGCGTTGAGGATTTCCGGCCTGAAAGTCCACCCCCTGCGACCGGACGATGGTTTCGTGGTGAAGGATCGAGCGTGCCTGAGAAAACTCACCCGCGCCGGCTGGCCACGGCGGCTTCGAGTTCGGCCAGACACGCCTCCGTCAGCGGTAGAAACGTCTCGATGTCGGGTATCACGTCAGCACCTGCGACGAAACCGAATCCGACCCGGTCGGCGTAGGAGCACGTTGTCACGTTGACCGCCTGACCGTCAAATACCGTCGATACCGGATATATCTCGTCGACGTGGGCGCCGTTGAAGTACATCTCGGTACGCGGCCCGGGCACCTGTGAGATCGGCAGGTTGTATCCGGTGCGGGTCTGCTGCGGTATCGGCAACAGCGGGGGAATCACCGTCGCGGCAATGCTTCCCGCGCTGGTCAACAGTGAGGCCGCCGATCCCCGTTTGGCCACCCAACGTTTTCCCGCCGCCATTGAGCGGTGAATAAGCCGCAGTCGGGCGACCGGATCGTCCAGATTGGTGCCGAGCGGACACAGCCACAGGCCGAACATGTTGCCGGGCTTTTCTCTTGTCAAACTACCTTCGCGGCTCCGCACCGTGATGGGGCAAGCGGCAACCAGGGACCGCTCGGGCAGCTCACCGTGATCGCAGAGCCATTGCCGTACAGCGCCGGACAGCACCGCGGTGATCACCTCGTTGGCACTGACCCCGGTCACCTCCTGGATGGCTTGGATGCGACTCCGTGGCCAACTGCCCGCACTGACCGCACGCGTGGCTCCGGCGCGACCGTTGAAGCGGGTGTAGGGAGCGCCGAACGGCAGCGCGGTGACGTGCCCGATCAGACTGCCCGCAACGGTCGCCCATTCCCCTGTCAGCACCCGCTCGATCAACCTGATGCCGGACGTGATCGACGCGGCCACCCACCGCAGCGGTGCCGTCAGAGCAGCCACCGCTTCGCCCGATGCATCCGCCCGCGGCGATTGCGTGCCCCGGTCGGCATAGAACGGCGGCATCGAGCGTTCCGTCGGGTCCGCGCTCAACGCGTCGGCGATCATTCGCAACCCCGCCACCCCGTCGATCACGGTGTGATGCACCTTGACATAGAAGGCGAACCGGCCCCCCTCGAGCCCGTCGATCAGATACGACATCCACATCGGACGTGACCGGTCTAGCCGCTCCGCGTCCAATTGTCCGATCAACTCCCACAGTCCAGCGGTGCCCGCAGACACCGTCCGACGTTGGCAATGGCGGTTCAGCTCGACAGCGTCCGGCTCCCGCCACACCCACATGCCCCCGGTTTCAACACCGCGGTGCGGAAAGCTGCGAAGGCGCCCGTCGATTGGTCGGTCGCCCACCAGCGCCGACGCATGAACGCCGTCGAGGTAATCGGGACCGGCGTCCGGCGGTGGCGACAAGATCAGCACGACGCCGACGTGCATGGGGCTGGACAGCAATTCCGCGGTCATCATCGCGGCGTCCAGCGGGCTGAGCATGCGCATCTCGGCCCCGGGAGCTAGGCGGGTCGGGCACGCAGCTTCGCGGGTCCGTCCAGCAGACCCGACTGCTCCAGCGCCTGCCACACGAACAGCTGCACGGGCTGGGAGCGGAAGAACCCAGTGTGACCGCCCGGGTACCATACGATTTCGGGCTTACCCCAATGCCTCCAGAGCCGATTCACCTGCTCGCGCGGATGCACGAGGCGGTCGGCGACCCCGGCGTAGATGAAACGGCCCTGCATCGGCACCCGCGGGGTCAGTGACAGCGGCGACACCATCCGGCCGATGGGTTCAGCAAGCTCCATCGTGTGCCGACGGGGATCATCGTGACTGAGACCCGAGTGCCGGCCCAGCACGTCGACAAGGTCGGCGACCGGGACGCCGAGTATCGCGCAGGTGAGACCGTCTTCCAGGCTGGCAACCAATGAGGCTATGTATCCGCCCAGCGACAGACTGTTCAGACCGATCCGCGAATCGGGCTCCTGCACTCGAATCCAGGACAAGAGGCGACGGATATCCCATACGGCCTGAGCCGTCGCGTGGACGTCGTCGAGCACGTCCTCGCCCGGGAACACGGCACCCTTGGGCAAGCCGCGCGCCCGGGGACCGTGCATCGGCAGAACGGGCAGCACGACATTGAGGCCAAGCTCGTCGTGCAACTTCCAGGCCCGAAATATGGCCAGATCGAGTGCGGCGCGGCCCATCTCGGTCCCGTGCACACACACCAGCCAGGGTCGTGGTTGTTCGTGGCGTAGCAGGAGTGCGTACTCACGATCGTTTGCGGTATACCCCTGCCACCGCTGGAGGCCGGGCTCGCCCGGGTGCGGCGTATAGCCACTGGCGAAGAAGATACGAAAGAGCGAACGCCGGCGGCCCTTCACTTTTCGGACGGTGACGTCCGAGGCCGGCGGCGGTTTGACGAAGAACCCTTCCGGCTTGTCCAACCATCCCCGCGCGCCGTAAAACTCGAGCCCGGCCTGTACTTCGCGGGTGATGCGGTCGAAAACGTCGGGTCGACTCACCGGACGACGGGCCTTCAGCCCCATCAAGACGACTTCATCGCGGAAAGCCTGCGCCGCCAGGGCCATGGTCGGCCGCGCGATCGGAAGCTCGTCCGGCGGTTGGCCGAGATAGTCGCGCCAGGATTGGGCCAGGTACTGCCCGGTGTGCATGAACGGCGTAACGGCGCCGGCCAGACCGCTGACGGCCGGTGCGCTCCACACCGAAGCTCCCGGACGCCGGCGCTCGTTACTGGAGGGCATCGTCATAGCGGCACGCTAACACCCCACCAAGCCGGCGCGTAGGGACCTAGGACCCGGCTGACTTAGCGAAAGTCCTTGACTCACAACACACCTCTTCGGAGTTCGAGTGAGGACGGATGACCAGCCGCTAAGGGACTTAAGTCACTCGCGTCACCGGTGTGCGGGTCGTAGCGTCGAAAGACGGTATTCGGCCGGGAAAGCACGGATGAGCGCCATGAACACACCACTAGCCTCATTGGAGAGGCCGGACCTCAGCAAGATCGAGCACCGCGCCCCCTCGGTGGCGCACCTGTTCCGCAGCCGCGTCACCGCCACACCGCACGCCGAAGCTTTTCGCTACCCGCGTGGCGACGGCTGGGAGAGCGTGACTTGGCAGCAGGTCGGCGACCGCGTGCAGAATATCGCCGCCGGGCTGATCAGCCTGGGAATCGTGCCGGAGGATCGCGTCGCACTCGCCTCCTCGACGCGCTATGAGTGGGTGCTCGTCGACTTCGCCGTGATGTGTGCGGGAGCCGCCACCACCACCGTGTATCCGACCACCAACGCCAACGACGTGGCGTACATCGTCGCGAACTCGGGAAGCCGCGTGGTGGTCGCCGAAAATCAGGCGCAGGTCGACAAGCTGCTCGAACATCGCGGCGCGCTGCCCGCGGTGATCAAGGTGGTGATCATCGACGGCGAAGGCGACGGTGACTGGGTGCTGACCCTCGACGAACTCGAACAGCGCGGCCGGCAATTGCTCGCCGACTCCCCCGACGCCGTCGACGAGCGGATCTCGGAAATCGGCCCGACAAGGCTCGCCAGCCTCATTTACACCTCGGGGACCACCGGACGACCCAAGGGCGTGCGGCTGACTCACGAGGCCTGGACCTACACCGCGGCGGCCATTGACGCGTTGAATGTGCTTGGCCCCGAGGACCTGAACTTTCTGTGGTTGCCGCTGGCGCACTCGTTCGGCAAGGTGATGCTGGCGCTGCCGCTGCAGATCGGCTTTCCCACGGCCATCGACGGCCGAGTCGAGCGGATCGTCGACAATCTCGCGACCGTGCGCCCCACGGTGATGGGCGCCGCACCGCGCATCTTCGAGAAGGCTCATGCCCGCATCGTCAGCATGGTCGACGAGCAGGGCGGGCTGAAGAAGAAGGTCTTCGACTGGGCCATCGCCGTCGGACTGAAGGTGTCGGAAGCCAGGCGAGCAGGACAGCAGCCCTCATGGGCATCCTCGGTGGCCTACCGACTGGCGGATCGGCTGGTGTTCGCCACCATCCGGGAGCGCTTCGGTGGACGGATCCGGTTCTTCGTCTCCGCCGCTGCCAAACTGGACCGCAATGTCGCCCAGTGGTTCGACGCGGTCGGCATCGTGGTGCTGGAAGGCTACGGTCTGACTGAGACGGCGGCGGCTTCATTCATCAACCGCCCCAACGCTTACCGATTCGGCACGGTCGGATGGCCCTTCCCGGCGACCGAGGTGAAGATCGCCGGCGACGGCGAGATCCTGCTCCGCGGCCCGGGTGTGATGACCTCGTATCACGACCTGCCGGACGCGACCGCGGAAGCCCTCGATGAGGACGGGTGGTTCCGCACCGGCGACATCGGCGTGATCGACTCCGACGGTTTCCTGCGCATCACCGATCGCAAGAAAGATTTGTTCAAGACCTCGCAGGGCAAATATGTGGCACCGTCGGCGATCGAGGTGAGATTCAAAGGTCTCTGCCCGTATGCGGGCGAACTCATCGTCATCGGCGAGTCCAAGCCGTACTGCGTGGCGCTGGTCACCCTGGACGGTGAGGCCATCACCGACTGGGCCGAAAAGCACGGTCTTTCCGGCAGGTCCTTCGCAGAGATCGCCAGCGATGAGAAGACTCGCGAGCTGATGGCCGGCTACATCGACGCGCTGAACTCGGAGCTGAACCGCTGGGAGCAGATCAAGAAATTCGCCATCCTGGACCGCGAACTGTCGATCGAGGCCGGTGACCTGACGCCGAGCATGAAGCTTCGCCGCAAGGTGGTCATCGACAAGTTCGCGGAACGCCTCGCGGAACTCTATGAGCCCGTGCCGGCAGGGACTTAAGACCCCGATCGGAGGGCTTACGACCCTGCCACCGGCGGGTGGCCTTTCATACCGTTGGCGAAAGGGCACAGCGCTCAGCCGCACTAGCAGAAGGGGATCTCATGCACTCAGAACACTTCAGGTGGCTGACAAAGGCAGCAGGCCCATTTGCCTCAGTATATTTCGACGACTCCCATGACGCGGCCGATGCCGCCGGACAACTCGACGCCAAATGGCGGGACATCCGCGCGCATCTCGCGGATCTGGGCGCCGGCGCGGGCATTCTCGCCAGGCTCCAGGAAGCCGTCCTGCACCATCAGCCGGCCGTGGGACGACGCGGCCGGGCGGTGATCGTCACCCACGATCAGGTATTGATCAACGAGCAACTGATCAATCCTCCCCCGGCTCCGGTCATTCGCTTGTCTGATTACCCGTATGTGCTGCCGCTGGTTGAACATGAGATGCGACGTCCGACATATGTGTTCGCCGCCGTGGACCACACCGGAGCCGATGTGACCCTCTACCGGGGCCGCACAACCAGTTCGACGACCGTCGACGGCTCCGGCTACCCGGTGCACAAGCCGGCTACCGCTGGGTGGAACGGCTACGGCGACTTGCAGCACACCACCGCCGAAGCCATCCGGATGAACTGCCGCGCAATCGCCGACCAACTGACCCATCTGGTCGACGAAGCCGACCCCGAGGTGGTTTTCCTGAGCGGCGAAGTCCGTTCCCGCGCCGATGTGCTCGCCGAACTGCCCAGGCGGGTGTCGCAACGCGTGTCGCAACTGCACGCCGAAGGACACCGCGGCGACGTCAATTACGCGGAGATCTTCCGGCTGACCGCCCCGGAGTTCGCCCGCCGCCACGATCTGGAAATGTCCGACATCGCCGATCGTCTCGACGCCGAAATCGGTCGGGGCTCCGGTCTGGCGGCTGATGGGATCGCCGCGGTATGTGCGGCTCTGCGCGACGGCGATGTGGATACGTTGATCGTTGGCCAGCTCGGCGACGCGACGGTCGTCACTGGCGCTGAGTTGACGACGGTGGCCCCCGACGCCGACGTGCTGTCTGAGTTCGGTGAGCCGGTAGTGCGGGTTGCGAGGGCCGACGAGGCGCTGCCCTTCACCGCTATCGCGGTGGGCGCCACTCTCATCTGTGCTGACGACCGGCTCACCCCCTCCGACGGCGTCGCCGCGTTGCTGCGCTACGTCGCGACCGACCGGCTTGCGAGTCGGTAACCGGCCGTTCGGCACTTCTGAGTCGCGGCAGTGAAGGTTCACGATGTTGCCGCGAAGTGTCGTGTCGTGCATCGCACCGGAGCCGCTGCTCAAGAGGGGAACTTGGTCGGTGAGTGAAGTGACTTGTGGCCATATCCCTGAGCGGGAACGCGATTGACACTCGACTTCATGAAGCAGTTCAACGAGCCACCACTACGGGACGACGAAATTCAGGTGACCGTCGGGCGGATCTCGGTGGCTGGCCGTCTGACGATCCCCCAGCGCGCGCAGGGCATCGTGGTGTTCGCGCACGGCAGCGGAAGCAGCAGGCACAGTCCACGCAACCAGTACGTTGCCCAGGTTCTGAACGAGGCCGGTGTCGCCACTGTGCTGTTCGACCTGCTGACACCCGAAGAGGAACGGAACCGTGCCAACGTTTTCGACATTCCGCTGCTGGCCTCCCGGTTGGTCGGCATCACCGGCTGGCTTGCCGGTCAACCCGACACGGCCTCGCTGCCTGTCGGGTACTTCGGGGCCAGCACGGGCGCCGGAGCGGCATTGACCGCCGCCGCGCATCCCGGGGTCAAGGTGGCCGCCGTGGTGTCTCGTGGCGGCCGACCCGATCTGGCGGGCGAGTCACTGCGTCATGTGCAGTCACCGACGTTGCTGATCGTCGGCGGACGCGACGAGGCGGTGCTGGGGCTCAACCGTCAGGCACGCGCGGCGATTCCCGCCGAATGCAAGATCGCGATCGTCCCCGGCGCCACCCACCTGTTCGAGGAACCCGGCACCCTTGAACAAGTAGCCATGCTGGCGCGGAACTGGTTCACCCGTCACCTCAATCCCCCCGAAGGCTAGGCCGAAACCTCTGCCACGCCTGCTATTTCGGCAGCTACCCGGGAAACCAGGTCCGGCAGGGCCAACTCGACCCGGGCGCTGAGGCCGGTTCCATGCCCGGTATCGGCCACGTCGACGGCGTAGATCTGTAGCGCCGCAGGTATTCGATGGAGTTCCCGGCCGAGCGCGTAGGTACGGCCGATGTCGATGCTGTGCGAGCTCAGCGGCTCCTGGGCACTGAGCACCTGGTCGAGGTTGCAGCAACGGATGCGGCCTGCCGTAGCGGCCGTCGCGACAGCGGCGTCGACGAGGATGGCCAGCCGAGCACCCGACCAAACCTCGAGCAGCGTCAGCGGATCCATGATGTCGGTTGCCACCTCGACCCCGGGTAGCGCGAGTTCGCCAAGCGCCATGGCGGCAGCGACGCCGACCCCGTCGTCGCGCCTATAGCGATTCCCAAGACCGATCACGGCGATTCTGCCGATCACGTGTGCTCGACCGTCACGGTCAGGAAGTGGGTGGAGCACGAGATGCAGGGGTCGTAGTTGCGAATCACCCTCTCACACAGCGCGGTGAGGGCAGCATCTCCGAGGGTCAGGTTGTCGGTGATCACCCGGCTGAGGTCCGCTTCGATGGCCGCCTGGTTCTGTGAGGTGGGCGGGATGATCGTGGCGCCGGCCACCCGCCCGTCCTCGCTGATGCGGTACCGGTGATAAAGCAGGCCGCGGGGAGCTTCGCTGACCCCGTGCCCGACCCCGGCGCGGGCGGGCACGTCGACGAACGGGCGGGCGGGGCGCTGGTACTGGTCAATCAGACGCAGCGCCTCGTCAATCGCGTAGACCACCTCGACGGCCCGGACGACGATGCTGCGGAAAGGGTTTTGACACTGCGCTGACAGTCCGGCCCGGCGGGCCGCCTGCGCGGCGACCGGTGACAACGCCGACGAGTTCAGCGAATACCGTGCCAGCGGACCGGTCACGTAGCGACCGCCATCGAGCGTCGCGTGCAGCGCGGTGGAGTGCGGCACCTGGGACTCGACGACGTGCTGCATGAAGTCGGCTATCGGGAACGGCTTTCCGGGACTTCTTGCGATAGTGCCGTTTTCGATCGCGTACTGACCGGATGCGGTGAGCGCCAACATCTCATGGTCCAGTTCCAGGTCGGGAAAATCGAAACCGGATACCCACTCGACGGTGGCCAGGGCATGGTCGAGCGCCCTGCGCAATTCCGCCGCGATGGGTTCGAGTTCGACACGAGTCGGCACCGAATAGAACCCACCGAGGCGTAGGTTGATCGGATGGATCGCCCGGCCGCCGACGAACTCCATCAGGTGGTTTCCCGCCTTCTTCAGTTCCAGCCCGCGTTCGACCACGGCGCGGTGGTCGCGGGCCATGCTGACGATGTCGGGATAGCCGAGAAAGTCCGGGGCGTGCAAAAGGTAGATGTGCAGCACGTGGCTGTGGATCCACTCACCGCAGTACAGCAACCGCCGCAACGCGACGATCTCCTCGTCTATCTCGACGCCGCAGGCGTCTTCGATCGCATTGCAGGCGCTGAGCTGGTAGGCCACCGGACAGATGCCGCAGATGCGCGCCGTGAGATCCGGTGGCTCACTGTGCGCTCGGCCCCGCAGGAATGCCTCGAAAAATCGTGGCGGCTCGTAGATATTGAGTTCGACGGATTCCAGGGCGCCGTCCTTGAGAGTGACGTTCAGCGCCCCTTCACCTTCTACGCGAGTCAGTGTTCCCACCCGCAGGGTGCGGTCAGCCGCGGTCACTGCTGGCTCCGTTCCGCGGCGAATCGTGCGACGTTGAATGTCGAGAACACGCGGTCCACGTCCGTGTCCGATAGACCGTCGCGACGCAGCAGCGGAATCAGCGTCGCGGTTCTCGGTGCGGCAGAGGGACCGAAGCAGCCGAAGCAGCCGCGATGATGTCGGGGACACAACGCCCCGCAGCCGGCGTGGGTGACCGGGCCCAGGCAGGGTATGCCCTCGGCCACTAAGACGCAGGTCACGCCGCGCAGCTTGCACTCCGTGCACACCGTCTTCGCCGGCAACCTCGGCTTGCGTCCGACCAGCAGGGCCGCCAGAGTGTCCAAGAGCTGACCGCGGTCAATCGGGCAGCCCTGCAGCTGATAGTCGACCTTGACGTGGGCGGACGCGGGCGTGGAAGTCGCCAGCGTGTCGATGTATTCCGGTTTGGCGTACACCACCGAGGCGAACTCCGCCACGTCGGCGAAATTACGCAGGGCCTGGACTCCCCCCGACGTCGCGCACGCACCGATGGTGACCAACACCTTTGACTGGTCCCGGATCTCACGAATGCGAAGCTCGTCGTGCGGTGTCGTGATCGAGCCCTCGACCAGCGAAACGTCATACGGCCCAGCCGTTGTCGCGCTGGAAGCCTCGGCGAAGTTGGCGATCTCGACTTGATCGGCCAGGGCCAGCAGTTCGTCCTCGCAATCCAGCAGGGTCAGCTGGCAGCCATCGCAGGACGCGAATTTCCACACCGCCAATTTGACTGGGCTCATCTACAGCTCCTTCACCCGCATCAGCGGCTCCGCCACGTCATAGCCGACGACAGGCCCGTCGCGGCACAGGAGCAGCGGTCCGAGCTGACAGTGACCACACCAGCCGATCCCGCACTGCATGTTGCGTTCCAGGGACACCCGAATATGTCGTGCAGCAACACCTTTAGCGATCAGCTCGGTCGCCCCGAAGCGCATCATCGGCTCCGGCCCGCAGAGAAAGGCGCTGGTGCGCTCGGCATCCAGCGTCAACCGACGTAGGGGTTCGGTCACCAGCCCGACTTCCCCCTCCCAACCCTGTGTCGCTGCGTCGACGATCAGATGCAACTCGATCCGGGGATCATCGGCCCACGTCTTGAGTTGTTCGACGAACACGAAGTCGGCTCGCGAACGGGCGCCGACAATCAGCATGACCTTGCCGTAGCGCTCGCGGTGTGCCAACGCACCCAGGATGGCCGGGCGCAGCGGACACAGACCAACCCCTCCGGCGACCATGACCAGATCACGCCCCTCGGCCTCGGCCAGTCCCCAGCTGGTGCCGAACGGACCCCGCACCCCGACAACGGTGCCGGGCTGCGCGTCGTGCAGGGCACGGCTGACCGCGCCGACTGCGCGGACCGTGTGCGTAATGGATCCGTCGTTGACCGTCGGGTCGCCGCTGATCGAGATCGCCGCTTCGCCAACGCCGAATGCGTAGAGCATCATGAACTCCCCCGGCTCCGGCGAACGGACCGCCCGGCCGACGGGCTCTAGGCACAGGGTGGCCGAATCCGGGCTTTCCACAACCCGACTACGGACGCGGTACGGCAGCGGGTCCATTGCCGAGAGCAACGGCGTCGTCGTCCACTCAGTCATCGCCGGCAATCTTGTTCATCTCGGCGGTGATGTCGATTCCGGTGGGACACCAGGCGATACACCGTCCGCAGCCGACACACCCGGACATACCGAACTGGTCGTGCCAGGTACCCAGCTTGTGCGTCATCCAATGGCGGTAGCGCGACGCGCCCGATTGGCGGACGCTACCCCCGCCGTGAATGAAGGTGAAATCGAACTCGAAGCAGGACGCCCACTGCCGCCACCGTTCGGCGTGGTCGCCGGTCAGGTCGGTGACGTCTTCGGTGCTGGTACAGAAACAGGTCGGGCACACCATGGTGCAATTGCCACATGTGAGGCAGCGACTGGCCACCTCATCCCACTGCGGAGACTCCCGCGCATCGACCAGCATGTTGCGCAGATCGCCCTCAGGCATCTGCCGGCCCATCCGGTGCGCGGCGTTCGCGACATCCGCTCGAGCACAACCGCATTCGTCGTCGGTTGCCGCTCGGTGCGGTAGCGCCGCCAGCACGTCGGCACCCTCCGAGGTACCCACGTCGACGACATAGGCGGCCCCGCCCTGGCCGCCGGGGCGCTCCGTGAGCGCCAGGTCGTAGCCCGGCCCCACCGCCGGTCCGGTGCCCATCGAAGCGCAGAAGCACAATCCACCGGGTTCGGTGCAGTTCACCGCAACAACGAAGATCCCGCGCCGCCTGGAGACGAAGGAATTATCGGGATATTCGCCGCGACCCAGGACCCGGTCAAGGGTGGCTATGGCGGCGAGGTCACAGCCGCGGACGCCGAGGAACGCATGGCGCGGCGGCGCCTCGGCTGCACTGACCGTGCTGCCGTCACGGGCGCCGGCCCACATCCGCTGCCGGGGCGGGTGGAGGAACTGCTTCCAGGACTGCGGGCCGGCCGAGTGCCCGAACGCCGCGTCGTCGTCGCGCCGGCGCAGCCGGTAATGTCCGGGCCCCACCTCTACACCCCAGCCGCGCGGCAGGTCGCCGGCTGACCGGAGTTCGGCGAGCACGATCGCATTGTCACGTAGCGTCGGACCGATCACCCGATAACCGCGTTCGGTCAATACCTCGACAAGCCTGTGCAACCCGGCAACGTCCAGGAGTGCAACGCCGCCCTCTCCCCCGTTTTCGGTCATCGACCCATCATCCGTCCACTTCGGCGGGGCGTGTCAACCACTGGCAGAACAGATTCGCCGCCACCTACTGGACTTCCGCCTCTGCCAGCCACTCCACCGACTCGGCGAGCGCACGCCGCGGTGTTGCCGGCAAGGGGTCGGCATTGATGGGGGCCCAGCCGATTCGGAACAGCATCTGCGGATAGTTGTTGTTGCCGAAAACGTGCGCACGGACCGCGTCCCGGGTTTCGGCGATCTCCAGCGGCTCGGTGACGGGGCAACTCGCCAGTCCCATCGCCGTCGCGGTCAGCAACACGACGCTGGTGGCCTCACCGGCTCGCAACTGCGCCAACCGGTCGTCGTCGCGGGTGCCGAGTGCGAGGACCACGCCGTTGTCGTCTTCGGCGCAGACGTCGGGGGGCATGGCCAGTGCGGCGCCCGCGAAACGGCGGCTGGGTATCGCAGCCGCGGGGTCCGGTGCCGGCGCGTTGCGCGCCGGCACTCCGGCCGATGACGCGTGCCGTCCGCTCCAGGCGTTGAGTTCGGCGAGATAGTCGGGATCTGCCGCGTGGGCTCGCACCGACTGCAGAACAACGGCATTCAACATCGCCATCGATTCGACCCGATTGAGCGAAACCCCCATGCGGGCCGCCCGCGCGGCCATCAACGCAACATCCCCGACAGGGACCGGCCAGAAGCTGTAGTGTCGCCGGTCGGTTCGACGCCGCGGCATCGCCGCAGCAAGTGCGATGTCGAGCTGATCGGGGGGCTGCGGAATCAACTCGATGGCGGCGAGGTGACTGGGTTCGGCCGGGTTGGGCAGCCGGGACACCTTGGCCTGCCACCCGATTGCCGCCAAGGCGATGACGCAATGATTGAGTGCCGCGCCGCAACTGAGGATCAGGTCACGGCCGTCGGGATCGGTGTGCGGCAGTTGCCGGCTGGTGTCGCAATACAGATGAAGACTGGACATGCCGACCCGCCACCGCCACGGTTGGGTGTTGTGCACCGACGGGGCCCGAGACGCCAGGGTGAGAACTGTCCGGATCGTGCCTTCATCGGGGAAGCGTGAGCTCATCGCTTGCTTTCCTTTCCACCTAGGTCCTGTTTTCAACCCAAGCCTGATCAATACGCCGATACGAGGGCATGGCGTCCTTATTCGGCGGGACTTTATGCCTCTGGTGCTCAAGCGGCGGAAAGCGCGACCTCGACGGAGAGGTTCTCGCCGACGGCGTGGACCGCCGGCCAATCGCCCGCCTGCGCCGCCCGCGCCAAGTCGTCCACGAGCGGGCTTTCGACGCCCAACTCCGCCAGCCACGCCGCGACGGTCGCCGCGATCTGGTGACCCGGCACGTCGGCCGTCCGCCCGTCGTGCAGACGGTCGGTGACGTGGTAGACACAGCGGGTCGAAATCGCCGGCCGGTTCCGCCGGCCCCACGTCAAGTGTTCGGTAGCCACTACCCAGAACTTCGTCATCGCGGCCTCCCCAGATCAGCCTGAATCAATCTGACCATTGCCGCACCCAGGCCAATAGGGCCCAACGAAACCGCGGCGCAGTGCTTCAGTCGTCCTCCGCGCGTGCCGAAGTCCTCGGCCGCGGAGGCCCTAGGTCATTGCCAGCGGAAGGTCCAATGGCCCTAACCAGTCACCTCGTGCTTGCGAACGGCCAATCGACCCGCGATCGACGTGCCGCCGATCGTGATCAGGGCCCCGAGGATCAACGCAGCAGCCTCACCCGCTGCGAACAGGTGGCGCTCGGTGCCGATGGTCGCTGCCGCAACCGGCACGCCGAGTTGCGCGGCCGAAAGCACCGCAAGTGTCAGCGGCTGGCCCAACACTCTTGCCGCGCAGTGAGCCAACACCGCCCCCGCCCCGAGCCCGACTCCAAGCGCAACGAATTTCGGGTGCGCGACAAGCTCGCCCACCCGTAGCGAGGCACCCAGCCACACGAAGAACAAGGGGCTGAAGAACCCCTCGGTGATGCCGAACAATTGTCGCGCCAAACGCCGTGGTTCGCCGACGGCCGCGACCGCAAGACCCAGGGCGAAGCCGGACAACATGATGGAGACACGGGTCGCGACCGCGACTGCTGCAAGAGCGAAGAGCAACAACAGGCTGGTGCGCAATTCCAGTGCGAGCCGGTCCTTTTTGGAATGGGTGTGCACGCGTCGCAGCGTGCCCCGGCGATCCAGTTCGCGGAGAAAGATGAAGATCACCAACGCGCCGCCCGCGATCGAGAGTGCGCTGAGCGCCGCCGCCATCGCTCGACTCGGCTCAATCGCCAACGGCAGCAGCAGAATGCAGGCACAATCGGCGACCGCGATCTGAGCGGTCACCAGAAGCACCGCGGATCCCCGCAACCGCAGCGATTGAATCACCGGTAATGCCAGCGCAGCTGACGACGAGGACATCAACACCGCATACAGCGCCGCATGTTCGCGGTGGAATTCGAAGGCGAGAGCGAAACCCAGAGCCGACGCGACCGCACCCACCAGCGCCGCGCGGGCACCGGCCAGTGGCAGCGCCGAGCGCAACTGCAGGCCACGCACCGGAACCTGGGTACCGACCACGAACATCACCAGCGCGAAACCGATATTGGCGAGGAACTGCAGCGTCGTGTTGTCCACATCGATGACGCGGAAACCCGAGTTTCCGACGACGAGCCCCGCGAACAACTCACCGACCACCACCGGAATCCGTAGCCGGGGTATGGCCGCCAGCAACGGGCCGGCGAACCCGATCGCGGTCACCACCGCCAGCGTGGCGAAGCCGAACCCGTGCATGTCATCTGCCCCTCAGACCGACCCGCGTCACGTGGTTATTCTGCACACACCGGGGCCGGCAGGGTTTCGGTCGGGTGAATTAAACGGTGGTCAGGGAAACCCGACTGACCGATAGTGCGGTGATGACCACGCTTCAGACGGTGATGCTCAGCTTCGCCGCCGGCCTTGTCGTCGCTACGGTCACCACTCCGGTGGGGGTGTCGGGCGCGGTCTTTCTGCTGCCCATTCAGTTCAGTGCCCTCCAGATTCCCAGTCCCGCTGTCACTCCCACCAATCTGCTGTTCAACATCGTGGCGATTCCCGGCGCGCTGGTGCGCTACCGGGTAGCGTTGCGCAACCCGCTCAGTGCCCTGTTGATCGCCGGCACGGTGCCGGGTGTGGTACTCGGCGCACTGGTACGTGTCTTCGTGCTCCCCGGACCACAGGTGTTTCGCATCGCGGTTGCGGGATTCCTTCTTCCCCTGGGCGTTTGGCTATGCCTTCGGAGCGGCGCACCCGTTCGAGCGGTGGGCGAGCAACCGTCAGCACGGTCAATCGGCTTGCTGGCCCTGAGCGTTGGGGTCGTCGGTGGCGTCTACGGCATCGGCGGCGGGTCGCTGCTCAGCCCCATCCTGATCGGTCGTGGTCTACCTGTCGCGACCGTCGCGCCGGCCGCGCTGACCTCGACGCTCATCACCTCGGTGGCCGGCACGGCGACCTACATCGTCCTGGCCGTCACCCGCCCCGACCTCGACATCGCACCCAATTGGTTGGTCGGCATCGCTGCCGGAATGGGCGGACTCATCGGCGGTTACCTAGGCGCCGCCGTCGCGCCGCACGTGCCCGAACGCGCACTGCGGCGGATTCTGGGGGCGTTGGCGGTGGGGGCTGCCGTCGTCTACGCGGGGCAGGCGATCGCCTGAGTGGCCCAGCCGGGCGCGAAATCAGGAGCCATTATCCGTTTCAGCGGTGTAACGTACTGCCCTGACTGGGCGGCCGAATTTCCCTAGCGGCCGGTCTTTTGCGGAGGTGCCGATGCACGCCGAATTGTCCGACCAGGCGCCCTCCCACACGTCCACGGGCCGGTCGGAGGCAACCGACTATATCGACGGTATGGAGCGGCTGTTGCGGGCCGTTCAGGAATTGTCGTTGGCCCGCAGCCTGGCCAACATTCAGCGCATCGTGCGAACCTCGGCGCGGGAGCTGACCGGCTGTGACGGCGCGACATTCGTGTTGCGCGAGAACGACAAGTGCTACTACGCCGACGAAGAGGCGATTGCACCGTTGTGGAAAGGCAACCGCTTCCCGATCGAGGCCTGTATCAGCGGTTGGGCCATGCTCAACCGGGACGCGGCAGTGATCCCCGACATCTACGTCGATCAGCGGATCCCGCAAGGTATTTACCGGCCGACCTTCGTCAAGAGCCTGGTGATGGTTCCGATCCGCCAGCTTGACCCGATCGGGGCGATCGGCAACTACTGGGCTCACCACCACCAGCCGACCGCTCAGGAAGTCCGCCTGCTGCAGGCGCTGGCCGACTCGACCTCGATCGCCATGGAGAACGTGCAAGTCTCCGCCGAACTCGAACAGCGGGTACGCGACCGCACTGCGGAGCTGGAGAAGGCCAACGAAGAGATTCGACGGCTTTCGGTGACCGATGAACTGACCGGGCTGAACAACCGCCGCGGCTTCTATCTGCTCGCGGAGCAGGCGTTGCGCGCGGCACGCCGCCATCGCCGCAATTGCGTGCTCGCATTTCTCGACCTCGACGGACTCAAAAGGGTCAACGACGAACAGGGCCACGATGTAGGCGACTTGCTGATCTCGGACGTGGCCCGGGTGCTGCGTGGCACGTTGCGCGAGTCGGACATCATCGCGCGCATCGGCGGCGACGAGTTTTTGGTGCTGACCACCGAGAACGAGGGTGATCCCGGCCGGTTGAAAGAACGGCTGGTCGAGGCGTTTCACGCGTTCAATCGGGGCAGCGACAGGCCGTATCGGGTGTCGGCCAGCATCGGTCTGGTGGCGGCCCCCGCTGCCGATGCCGCCTCGGTCGACGAGTTGTTGGCTCGCGCCGACGAATTGATGTACGCCGAGAAGAAAGCCGGCATCAATGCGCGGCTCGCGGGACTGATCGGGCCAGATGCCGCGTCTGTCTTGCTGCCGGAGCTGACCCGGCGCAGTTAGTCGGCTCGGACCGCCGGGTCGACAGCGCAAGAGCGGAGTTTTCGACTCGGTGGTTGACCACACTAAGTACGATCGCTCGATGGTGAAAATGTTTTTCGCGGCGCTGGCGGCGATCGGTTCTTTTGCCCTGGTACCCGCGCCCGCCGCGCACGCCGATGTGTGCGGCGACGTCGGCGGTCGGCACGTCTCGGTGGGCGGTTGTACTGACCCGGCAGCGAGGGTGGCGACGGCCAGCGACGTCGAGGCGGCCAGCCAGGCCGCCAACGGCCAGCCGCCGTGCTACACCGCCGAGGGTGTGCCCTACTACACCCCGAACGGCGCCCCCTGCTAGGCAGCGGCCACAGATTGCGCAATCGGCGGACACGGCGGCCGACAGGCACGCACCGCCTCTAGATTCGTGCGACTAGCCCGCGAAGCGGGTGTTCTGTTTGTTGAAGAAATCCGCCCATGACAACACCTCGGGGTGCTCTTTGAGCAGCGCCCTGCGCCGCCGTTCGGTCAGACCGCCCCAGACGCCGTACTCGACCTTGTTGTCGAGTGCGTCCGCGCCGCACTCGCGCTTCACCGGGCAGTTCCGGCAGATGGTGGCCGCCTTGCGCTGCGCCGCCCCCCGCACGAAGAGTTCGTCCGGGTCCGCGTTTCGGCACAGTGCATTCCGCACCCACGCGCGGTCTTCAGAAGTGGCTGCACGCGTATTGCTGTTGGCACCAGCCAAACCTAATTTCCGGGGGGCCGACCGAGTTTCTGTCAACAATTTGTGCCCTTCCTCCTTGCCGCGATATGCATCCGCCACCCTGATACGAATTGTCGTGGTCCGGGACCTACGGCTGCGCTGGTCAGCAAATTAAGGCCAGCGGGCCGCGCGTACATCGTGACCGGCCGCCAAGGAAACAATGTCCCATTGTGCGGGCGCCACAAAACGGTGTCGTCACCTCCGGCTGCCCGCTTATCGATCACGTTCTGATCTATCGCGATTACCGCGGCAATTGTTAGCACCCGGTTTGGAAAGGTCTTGCCTCGCTGCGGGAAGTGACTCTGCCGCGCGAGCAAATTGTCGGGTCAGTCGGGCTGCCTTTCGCCGCAGAGGCTTGATCAGCAACCGCCGGCTGCGCTGAGAGCCGCCCGGTAAGCGTTAGCTGGTGAGCTTGGCGAGAAAATCGGGCAACCGCCCGGCACCGAAGTCGTAGAAGCGCCCATAGCGGCTCGATGGAGACGCGCACCATCTGCTTGTACGTCGAGCGCACCGCGGCTTCGAAGTCGGCAGGTTGGGGTCGGCCCATCTCCTTGACGCCGCCACAATTGCGACGACGGAGATCCACTGCGCACCGGGTTTTACGGCGGGCTGTGAAGCAGACAGACGAATGGACCTTAAGGGTTTTCGGTTGTCACCGGATTGGGGGTCACCGGATTGGTCACCGCAGGAAGGTGTCCGGGCCAGCCCGGCAGCTCGGTATTCGGTTCCGAAATCGGCGCTACCTCCAGCGGAACGCATTTCTTCGGGGTCAAGCCGTTTTTCCACGCACCGGGCGGATTCGGCGCGGCCGACAGCGAGCCGTCCGGGCAGCGGAATGAGCACGAACCTTCCAGTGCGCCCAGCGGAGTGATGACTTGGGCGGTCAGGAAGAAGATATTGACGCCGCCGACACCCTGCACGGCGCCGCCGCCATACTCGCAGTGCCAACGACTGCCGTTTTCTTCGACCGGAAAGTCGCACCAGTAGTGATACGCCCCCATCTCCATGCCCGAGCCCCCGACCCCCGGGTAGTCACACAACCCGGGTCCAGGGACGTTTCCGCCGATATCCGCCTGTGCCGCAGGAACACTCACGCTTAGCCACGCAGTTGCCGTAATGCCGAAAAAGGCGAATTTCTTCACTCATTCCCCTCTTCAAACGACAACCGCCGCGTGATGGGCAATTGTCTATTTCGAGCCACTTGACCAGGACGCACCTAGTTATACGCCTCTGAGTTCCTCGCCTGAAAACTCGTCCCGTTGCCACCACGGGAGAGACGTGGGTGATCAGCGCGGCTTCGCTTCGGCAGGTGTCCGCGGATTTCCACCCGCGATCCAACCGAGCGGTAAGAAATTGCGCGTCATCCGCCCACATCGCGCAGCGTACAACCCGGGGGCGGTCCGGGCGGGGAGGCCAACCCTTCTCGGGTCAGTTGGCGAAGCGGCACTGCGCCGGCAGCGTTTCTGGCTAATGTCATTGCGGCACTGATGGATTCACGCTTTGCCGACTCGGAGACCGGCGAGGCGGTTCCCGCTTCGGCCGACAACCTGCAACGATGTACGCACAACCCCGCGACAGGTCCGCAGCGCCCGGCGCACCTTCGGGTCACGACAGAAAGAATCGCTTCATGCCCGACGAACCTTCACATCCACCCACCACGCCGCGCCAACGGCCACGGGTACACGTCACTCCCGAAGAGTTGGAGCGATTCGGTGACGAGGATCAGGTGCGCTCGGTGTGGGACGAAAGTCGGCTCCGCGACGAGCAGCCGCCGCATCACCGCTGATGCACCGCGGCACAGGGGCCGGGACGGGTCACGGCGGCTACTGCAAGCTGCGCTGATAGCGGCGCATGCCGGCAATCCAGCGCTCGTAGTCGGCGCCCTTCTGCCGGTACATGGTCAGTACGTCGGGATGCGGCAGCACCAGGAACGTCCCGTCGATGATGGCCCGCACCACACAGGCGGCCACGGTCTCCGGGGCAACCACCGAGCCGGAGCTGGTGACGGCGGCACCGGCCATCCGCATGTCGCCGTCCGGCGAGTCGGACATTGCGCGCAGCATGGCGGTGTCCACACCCATCGGGCACACACAACTCACCCCGATGCCCTGATCGCCGTACCTGATGGCCAACCATTCGGCGAACCCGACTGCGGCGTGCTTGGTCACGCTGTAGGGGGCCGCACCGAGCTGAGTCAGCAGGCCGGCCGCGGAGGCGACGGCGACAAAATGTCCGCCACCACGCTCGAGCCACTGCGGCACAACAGCTTTGGCTGCCCGAATATGGGCGCGCAGGTTGATATCGATGATCCGGTCCCAGGCGGCTTCGTCGTCGCCGAGGCCGAGTTGGCCGGTGATGCCGGCATTGGCGACGAAGATGTCCACCGGTCCGTAGGCTTGGCGCGCGGCGGCGAGCAGAGTCGCGATCCCCTCCGTCGTCGCGGCGTCCGCGGCGACTGCGACGCCACCGATCTGCGCCGCGGTCTCGGCAGCCGTAGCGCCGTCGATGTCGCCGGCCACCACCGAGGCGCCTGCCGATGCCAGGGCCGCCGCAATGGATCTGCCGATGCCCGAGCCCGCGCCGGTGACCACTGCCACCGATCCGTCAATCTTCACGGCCACATGTCTACCGCATCAACAGGGCAGCAGGGGTGCGCGACGACCGGTGCTCGATGGGCTGGGCCGAATCAGAATCCGCTGAAACAGTCCTGACCGTTGTGCGGCGACGACGACGCCGGGATGCTCGCGTTCGTGGTGGAGAACGTGGCTTCCAGCCCGGCGTCGGTGACCTTGACCGTGTCGGCGTGGATGCCCAGCGGATAATTCTGCGTCGCCTTGGACGTGAGGCTGTCCAGATTCTCCTGCACCGTGTCCGTAGACATCTTCGAGCCCAACGCGGTCAAGTTGACCACCTGCAGCGATAGGCCGTTGTTGGCAATCTGCGGCTTGACGGTGACGCTGTCGAGCATCCCCTTGAGTTCGATGGTGCCCTCGCTCGGGTTGGTGGTCACCTTGCTGGTCACAAAGCTGCCAAGCACCGGGATGGCGTCCTGGACCGATTGCTTGATGCCGTCGGATGACCAGGTGATCGTGCCATTGAGCGCGCCGATGGTGCCTTTGGATTCGCCGGTGTCGCTCAGGCGGAGGTCCTTGATGTCGATGCCGACCTTCATGCCCTTGGCGCTGCGCACCTGGTTGCCGGCGGTCCGCACGGAGATTTCCGGGAAATCGCCGCTGAGGTATTGCCAGAGCATCGGCGGCATGACGGCGAACGACACCGTGGCGCTGTCCTCAACCTCGCACGCCACCGCGCTCGCCACTTTGTTCCCAGCCACGTTACGGACGATCAGCTCAGCTCCGATTAGCACGGCCAGAATGACCGCCAGCACGATGGCGAGGATCAAGGGCTTCTTCCGCCGTCGGCGGGGCTGTGTTGACGAGTCCTTCGATGGCTGCACGGTGGGCAGGCGAGTCGTGGCCTGCTCCGGCGGCCCGGACCGTTCCGGTGCGGGTGCGGGTGGGCGGGCCGGCGGATACGGCCGAGCGGGTGGCGGCTGCGGCGGCCTTGGCGGGCTCGGCGGGCTTGGCGGGCGGCTTGGGGGTGGCGGCGGGTTTGCCGGGGGCGGCGGTCGATATGGTCGTCCGGGCTGAGGAATCCGCTGCGTCGGTGATCCCGACGGCGGTGGGGATGCTGGCGGAGGTGCCGGTCTCCTGCTGGGGCCGGGCTCGGTGGGGCGATTCCATTCCGGCGGGTTCCCGGACGGCCCTTGCGGAGTTGTCACCAACCCAATGCTGCCCTATAAAGCCGAACGTGTCTGCGGCTGACGTGCGCCGGGGCCGCCAGTGGTCGATCAGCCCTTTGTGGACACCGAGATGTAATCTACGAGCTTCGGTTGCTCAGAACGTGTTGCGCTAAACGACTTCGCCCTCGATCAGGGATTACCAACCCTGCGGCGTCAAATGCCCCACACCTTGAGGCCGCGCGCCTAGAGCAGTCCCCGGTTATTCCGATGTCTTGAGACATCACCTGCGCTGACAGAATTTGAACCCACGACCACTTGACCCCCAGGCTCAATGGCGGTATGCGCGTGCGTCCGCACCTGTCCACAATTCCCGTTGTGCCGCAACGGATTATGTTGTGCGCGGACGGCGACGAACGATTGCGGAAACTCACGGCCAAATTGACCGAATGGCGCTGCGGATCACCGCCGGTGACTGCCGACGATCCTCGCGGCGTGCTGCGGATCCGCGCTGCGGCGGTGCGCGCCGGCTGCTGCGACTGCGCCCAGCCCCGACAGCCTCGCCCTGGCGCTCGATAGCGCCGCGACCTTGCTGGACGTATGGAGGACCGACTCGCGCGCTGAAGACCAGTTTGCAATTCGTCATCAGGATAGCGAGCGCTATCGCTACTTCAGCTTCGATCATTTTCAAGGGGAGCACCCGTACCACCACGGCCCATGCTCGCTGCCGGATGGAGGTAGTTGATCACGTGAGAGCGGGCGGCCGCCGCCGTAGACCACGGGCTTTGGACAACCCGTGGCGACGGAACCGTCCCAATGCGGCCCTGCGCCTCCGGCGGGTGACAATGCTATTGCGGCCCAGTACCCGCGGTCCTGCTTCGAAGCTATTTCGAAGTTATGAGGAATCGCGATTCGACTGGCGTGACGCAGGTCGATACCGCACCGGGACGCAGTCTGCGAGCCCAAGCGCGGTTACGTAGAGTATGGTCGCGGCGTGGTGGGCACATCTGCCAAGTCCTCGTCGCACGGTTCGGCGAAGGAAGATCCAGGCGAGATCGCTGATCGCGCCGCCGCCGATGACGACCGCCACAGTCCACGTCGCCGCCGAAGCGCGATCCTCAGTGGCGCGGAGCAGGAATTCGCCCAATCCGGCTATGACCGAACGAAAGTTGCCGCGATCGCTAAGCGGGCCGGCTACCCGCTCGCGGTGGTGTATCGCACCTTTCCAGGCGGCAAGATGCAGATCTGGAACGAACTGAACGCTGATCGTTTCAACGACCTGGTGAGCTTCGTCCTGCAAAACTCTCGCGGTGAGTCACTGCCGGCGAAGCGGATGCTCGACAACATTCGATCGGCGTACATTTACCTGTGCAACCATCCGAACTTCCTGGAGTTGCACTTCCGAGAAGGCTTCAATTGGGCGACCGCAAGCGATTCCGGCAGAGGAACCCTGCGGCAAACATGGACGGTGGCGGTAGACATCTTCATCGAGATGGCCGCCGCGGACGGCGGTGTGGCAAAGGCGTCTCACTTCTCGCCGAGTCAGGTTGCACGACTTGCCATTTCGACCGTCCAGATATGGCTTCACGAGTGGTGGCATAGTTCGCGCGAGACCGATATCGAAGAGGATGCGGACCGGCTAGTGTCCTTCCTGTCGTTGTGGCTTCGCGACGAGAACTAACTGCGTTCAGGTGACATAGCGTTCCTCACACGCCCTGACTCGCGGCGTGGATGGAGCGGTATCGGCCGCGCCGAAGGGCGCTTGACCTATGCGCCTCGCTTCCCGCGCATCCTTTGCCGGCTGGCTTCTCATCATCTCAATGCTCAACGGCAACTCTGCAACAGGGCCTTGACCCCCGACTGCGACAGAATTACCATTCTGCGAGGAGCAGAATCATCATTCTGCCTGTATATGCCCGTCAGCGCCGACGTCGGAAGGACCTGCATGATCGAGCATCACGACTTCACCAAGCCGTACGCGAAGAACCGGAAGAGGATTTACACCGGCGTTGCCGCAGTGATGGCAGCGGGATACATCGTTACCGCTGGTGGGACAGGCCTTGGGATCTTTCCGACGACGCCTATTACCGGGCTCGTCGCGTGCATCATCTTCACCAATGCCATCTGGGTCGCTTTCTGGGCGTGTTGGTTCGTCAACGGTCCGGGCGAAAAGCGAACCACGCTGGAGAAGGCCGATGAGTTCACGATGCTCTGGGCGTGTGTGGCGGCCGTCGGTAGCGAATTGACTTGGGAACTCCCCTGGCTCGTCGCCGACGCTCTCGGGCGCGCCCACATCACGCCGAATGACCGATGGGTCTACATCTGGTACTACTACGCCCGAGTTGACGAGCGCTACCTTCACAGCGACGGGGCGCTGTGGGGTATTGAGGCGGTCGTGGTCCTAGCGGCGGTGTTGCTGCTGGTGCAGTGGTTTCGCTTGCGCGGCAATCCAACTCATGATCCGAAGCGCATCAGCGCTCTGTGGTGGTCACTGTTCGCGATGACGGTAATGCTCACCATTTTCGTGGTCTACTATGCTGCCGAAGTACGGCACGGCTTCCCCAACGTGCAACGCGGGTTCTGGGATCTCACGGTGATCTTCGTCTACGAGAACCTTCCTTGGCTGCTCGCCCCAATGATCAGCATCCCGTTCACCGCAATGCAACTGGCCTACCTCTATCAGGAGCAAGGCCGACGCAACGCATTGGCCCAACCGGACGACCTGCTGAAGGATGCGAGTTTCGCGTGACAGTCCGAATGCCAAGGCTGGTCGAATCCATGTAACCCCAACCTCGAGGCCCAAGAGAATGTCAATCCAGCGAGCCGACCGACGCGGTCGCTTGGCGACCCGGTCGAACTAAACGGTGCGACCGGTGGACAACACGATTCCCAACATCTTCGAAGCCGGTCTGCCGGCACTGGAATACGACTTATCGGATGCGCCGGAGGACGCGCGTGTGCACATCCGGGCGGCCCAGTCCCAATCTCCCATCGCCATGGGGCCGTTGGGACCTGAAATCTTGTCCTATGACCTTGCTCGGGCTGTACTGCGTGACTCAAGGTTCAGCATTCCCCCCGGCATTACGCTCATGGCGCAAGGCGTAACCTCTGGGCCGCTGTTCGATAAGGTCATGGCCAGCCTGCTGTGCGTTGACGATGAGGCGCACCAACGTTTGCGCAAGCTGGTGTCCAAGGCGTTCACCCCGCGGGCGACATCACGTCTACACGACACCATCAACGATGTAGTGAACGGACTTATCGATCAGGTGGCGGACTCTGGGCGGTTCGACGTCGTTGTCGATATCGCCAAGCCGTATCCGATACCGATCATCTGCGCACTATTGGGGGCTCCTCGCGAGGACTGGCAACGGTTTTCAGCATGGACCGAAAACATCTTGAAGGCATTCAACTTCAGCACCAACCTGGTAGAAGAAGAACCCACCATCATGCGTGCGTGGGGTGAACTTGATGCATACGTCGATGACATGATCAGCCTCCGGCGGCACAACCTCACCGATGACCTGTTGTCCGAACTGATTCGCGCAGAGAACGATGGTGACAGGCTGAGCGTGGACGAATTGCGCATGATGGCTGCCGCCCTACTCATGGCAGGAACCGACACCACGCGAAACCAATTGCCTGCCTCGGTTCAGGTGCTGTGTGACCATCCAGATCAGTGGGCAATACTTCAAGGCGATCGCGACTTTGCGATGCGCGCGGTAGAGGAAAGCATGCGTCACTCGCCGATTGTCTGTGGCACGGTCCGGACCGTCACCCAGGATGTCGAGTTCGGTGGCTACATGTTCCCAGCGGGAACCTTCGTAATGGTGAACACTGGTGCAGCCAACAGGGACCCAGACGTCTATGAGGATCCGGACCGCTTCGACATCACCCGGAAGGAGGCGCCGCCGATCCTGACTTTCGGCGGCGGTAGGCACTACTGCCTGGGCGCGAATCTAGCGCGCCTGGAATTGGCTGAGGCGCTCGCCACTCTTGCACGACGCCTACCTGGCCTGCGTCGCGTCGAAACGGCTCCGTGGAAACCCATGCTGGGCTTTACCGGACCAACAAGGCTTGTGATGGAGTTCGAAATCGAGTCGGTCTCCGCGGCGAACGCGTAGTACGAGATCGCCGAACGCAGGACAATGCCATGCTCGCCAAGTTGGCGCATCGGTCGCCATACCGCAACAGCGTTGCGGTCCAGACGGTCGATACCACGGCCGACCTTATCGCCGAGTTGAAGGCGCACCGCAAGTCGCAGGTTGCCGAGCGGTCGCACGCCCGCGACTAGTGGGCGCCCACACCATGCGCCACTCGGCGGCTGAAGGCCGGCTCGATTCGGCGTACACAGGAGGGCCGCGGCTGATCTGCTCGGACACGCGTCAATCAGTATCACCGCGACTTGTACGGGCACACCAGCGACGATGCCGCGGGAGCGGCAATCGACCGGCCCGGGGGCGTGCCGGGCTTGTGTCAAGCTCCGGTACCCGCTTGACGAATGAGTTCCGGTAGGTGCTTTACAGCGATGCTGGTCCTTGATGGCCGCGGTCGCTTCCGGCATAGGGGCGATGGGCGCCGGTTAAGGCGCCGGGGTCAAGGCGCGGCCCTCGGGCCGACCGCGCAGCGGCCCGGCCTTGACGGCGGCGCCGTTCGGCGCATCCTGGCGCGGCTTGCGGGGACGACCGTGCGGTGTGGCGTACGCGCCATGCTCTTTGGCCCGGTCATGGCGGATGGCGTGGGTGCGCAGGATTGATCCTGCGCGGGCAATCTGCACCGACCCAGCCACGATCGATACCTCGACTTGCTGTCCCCGCCAAGGCCTTCCGGCCCGATACATCGTTCCAGCGAAAGATATCTCTCCGTTGTTGTCCACGACGCGGGTGACCACGATCCCGCTAGTCACCGGGCGAGCCGTCCGCCTGCCCTGGCGTAGCACCGCGGGCGCATTGTCTGATTTGCGTCGCTGCACGTGCGAGGCGACCAACACATCGCGGTGATAGATCTGCACCAAGTTGTCGGCGACGACCGCCTCGACCGGCTCCCCGGCCAACACGATCGGCACCCGATAGCGGAACCCGGCCAACCGGATCGATCCGCGCTGATCCACCCAGCGTTGAACGCCGGCACTGCGCAGATCCGCACGCTGAGCGGTGCACCGTTGCCCATTGGTAGCAACCGCTGCGAGGGGCTCCACGACTTCAAGATCAGCACCCGCGGCCATCGCAAACCGTTCCGCAGGCGGACTCATCCCCAACGACTGGTGTGGGCGCTCGTTGTTGTAGTACCTCACCCACCCATCCAGTGCTGCCTGCAATTCACCGATGGTGGCGAACGCTCGGTCGGTGCCGGTGAAGAATTCCGCGCGCATCGTCTTATGAAGGCGCTCAACCTTTCCCGTCGTAGTCGGCGATCGCGGTGCGGTCAACAAATGCCGGATCCCATTCTCCACACAGACCCGGTCAAACAGCACCTCTGACGACGAACCACCCGGACCGAACCGCCCCGTGAACACCTTGCCGTTGTCGGTCAAAATCTGCTCGGGCACCCCGTGCCGCTGCAGCGCCCCCAGCAACGCCTCACAGACCGGCCGGGCAGTCGCGCGCGCGACCACCTTCGCCGACACCACAAACCGGGAATTGTCATCAATGCCGGTCACCACCTTGACCTCCACCCCATCGCTGAGATGGATCCCGCCCACGACGTCCATCTGCCACAACTCCATCGGCCGCCCCCGCTCCCACCGCTTGTAGTCGGCCCGCCGGCGACGACGCTTCACCGGATCAATACGCCCGTTACGGACCAACGCCCGATACACACTGGAACGCCCCGGAACGGGCGCCACACCCTCGCGCGTCAGCTCATAGACGATCCGGGTCGGCCCCCAACGCGGATGCGCATCACGCAACCCCAACACCCGCGCCTCCAGCGCCGGCGCCATCTGATGCGGACACCCATGCGGCCGCGACGAGCGGTCCTCCAAATTCAACACCGCCCCATCACAGGCATAACAACGCAGCCACGCATGCACCGTCTGGCGCGACACCCCATACCGGCGAGCAACAGTGCAGATCACCGCACCATCGAGAACTCAAGCACCGCCCGATAACGCAACTCGGACACACGCAACTCCCGCAACATGCCGGCCCCTTTCGCAGTCACCCACGACTACGAAAGAACCCCCACCCACCAACGGGTGTAAAGCACCTACCGGAACTGTTGTCGCGCACCTACCGGAACCGCGTCCCAGAACCGTAAAGCAGCAACCGGACCTCAAACGTCAAGCATCAACCGGAACCGCACAGCGGCTGGTTGGCGTACGCGTTGGCGTACAACGCCGTTTCAGAACATCAGAGACGGTCTCGGCTAGCTCCGAAATCGCCTCCGAACAGTGCTTATAGTGGTCGGGCTGACAGGATTTGAACCTGCGACCACTTGACCCCCAGTCAAGTGCGCTACCAAACTGCGCCACAGCCCGGTGCTGCCGGTCCGTGAACGATCCGTGAACCAACAGCAGGTCGACAGCCTACCGCAGTCACCCGAAGCGCCAGACCTAGGCCACCTGCGCGTCGGCAGCCGCAGCCCGCTCCCACAGCAGAGACGAGTACACCGTCCGCCCGTCGGGCAGGGTCAGCTGCGACGACAGCGTCAGCCGGTCCCCGTCCAGGTCGCTGTGTCGCAGGTGAAACTGGCCCAAGTAGTTCGGCACCAGGGACAGCGTCGCCTGGTGACGGATGTCGCCGGTCTCCTCCTCGACGAAGTACCGCCCGCTATAGGCCAGGTAACCCAGCGCCGCAGCGGCGGCCTGCTCAGTGGTGCCGCCGCTGGCCACCGGCCGGTCGTAGTCCGGCCGTCCCGAGGACTGGATCTGCGCGGACATGTAACCGTCCGGGGTGTACATGATCAAGCCCTGGGCATCCTCGCCGTGCGGGTAGCGCGGTGGCCCGTCGGGGGTGTCCCGCTCGATGTAGGAAACCAGCCTCCAGGCTCCAATAAGACTTTCTTGCAACGATTTTGACATCAGTCCTCCTCAGTATCGGGTCCGCGAGCGGGTGTCGACCTTCGAAACCCACGCCCGCAGCACTTGGGCGAGTTCGGCCTCGCGGCCGTAGAAACGCTGCGCCGGAACCGGCACGCTGACCGCCACCAGCACATCGCTCACACCGTGCAGCACCGCGCCCACCGCGCAGATGCCTTCGGTCTGCTCCTCGCGGTCATAGGCGACGCCTTCGGCCCGGATCCGATCCAGCTCGGCAACCAGAGTCGCCTGATCGGTGATGGTGTTCGTGGTGAGCTGGACCAGCCGCTTGGGCATCACCTGGGCCAGCTGATCGGAAGGCAGGGCCGCCAGTAACGCCTTGCCGTTGGCACTGCAATAGAGCGGGAACGACTCCCCCACCGCGCTGACCGCCTGCAGGCGGTGCGGCGCGACAACCTGGTCGATGAAGTCGGCCCGGTCCCCGTCCAGGATCGACAGGTCCACGGTCTCATTCAGGCTGCGGGACAGCTCCGTAAGGAACGGGTGCATGTCGGTGACGACGCCGAGTCGCACCGTGTTGGCCATCCGCGCGATCTCCGGTCCCAATCGATGGGGGCCCCGACCTCCCCGGCGCGAGGCCACCAGCCCTTCGTCCTCCAGTGCGTTGAGGATCCGGCTCACCGTCGAGCGGGCCATGCCGACCCGGTCGCAGATTTCGGCCTGACTCAGGCCACCCGGATGCGATTGCAGCACCCGCAGTATCTCGGCGGCCCGGGCAATGACCTGAATACCGCCGCTTCGGCCCTCCGACATCTCCGGCAGCGCCGTCATTGACGAACTCCTCTCTTGGCCGGCAGTTGCAGCACGGCCTCGGCTTCTTCGACGGACGCGACCGGGAGATCCAGAGCCTGAGCCAGACGCGTCGTGCGTGACACCAGCGCCAGATTGCTCGGTGCCAGCTCACCCTTGCGCAGATACAGCGTGTCCTCCAGCCCGACTCGGGCGTTGCCGCCCAGCGCCAGACCCATCGCAGTCAGCTCCAGGTTGGCCCGACCGATCGCGATGACCTGCCAGATCGCCCCAGTGGGTAGCCGGCGCACCATGGTGAGCAGATTGTCGGCCGTGGCGGCCATGCCGCCCTGAACTCCGAGCACGATGCTGAACTGCAGCGGTTCGGCCAACAACCCCTCGGCCCACAGTCGCAGGCAGGCCTCCAGATGGCCGGTGTCGTAGATTTCGAGCTCCGGCTTGATGTCCAGCTCCGCCATGCGCCCGGCCAGCCGACGCACCGCATTCGGCGGGTTGCGAAACTCCCCGGCGCCGAAGCTCATTGAGCAGGGGTTGAGCGTGGCCATCCGCGGCCGCAGCTCCACCAACTTTTCCCGTTCTTCGAACGGCACGCTGAGCCCGACGCCGGTCGACATCTGGATCAGGATCGGGCAACGTTCGCCGATCAGCTCCATGGTGCGCCGGGCGATGTCGAGATCGGCTGTCGGTCTTTCGAATTCGTCGCGAAGGTGGATGTGGGCGACCGATGCGCCGGCATGGTATGCCTGTTCGACCGCGGTTGCGATCTCCTCGGGAGTGGTGGGCAGGGCCGGGTTGTCGGCCTTGGTCGCAATCGGCCCGGTCGGTGCGACCGTGACGATGACACTCATTGCTCAACCTCGTCCGGGTAGGCCATGGTGACCAGCAGCGTCGCCTCGTGACCCGAGCGATTGAGAATCGACCTGGTCTCCCCCGTGGCCAGGTGCATGCTGTCGAGGCGGCCCAGCACCGTCTCACCTTCATCGGTGCAGACCACCAATTCACCGTCGAGCACGACGTAGACGGTTTCCGCTGGGGCACAGGCTTCTTCGGCTATTCCGTCGGGTCGGTAGAGCGACACGCCGACCCAGAACCGCTCGCTGGGCCCTGCCTCCAACCCCTGCAGCCGCGCCGTGCACACGCGGTGATGTGCGGGGGCCACATATGTGGGAGCATCGCTGGCGCGAGTCACATTCATGCTCAGTCCGCCTCACCCGTCTCGATACGGTAGCTCCCGGTCGGGTCGACGATCGCAACCAGCCGCACGATGCAGCCGTCGCCACCCACCCACCGCCACGGGAACGCGGCGAAAGTGACCCGCTTGCCGGTGACCTTGTCCAGATCACCGCCGACGTTCTCGAAACCGTAGATGCCTTTGGACAGGATCGCGCGGTGGCAGGGCTCCCACTCCGGGAAGTCGTCCAGCACCTTGCGGCCGGTCTGCTCTTCGTATTCCTTGACGGCCCAGGGCAACAGACCGCCTTGCGCTTCGGACGGACCGTGCGGGGCGATCGCAGTCGCCAGCGGATGGTCCAGCGCCTGGGTATCGGTGCCGACGGCCTTGACGCCTTTGGCGGCGAACCATTCGCCGGCCTCCTTGTAGAAGCCCGGAGAATAGGCGTAGTACTCGGCGCTGTCGGCGTACTTGTGGTGCCAACCGGTATTGACGATGACGATGTCGCCGGGCCGGATCCCCGGTGTGACCTTCTCCAAGTCCTCGGCGGTCACGACACCCCATTTGCCCTTCGGGATCGAGACGACGACGCCGGTGCCGAAGAAGGCGCTCAGCGGGATCTCCTCGAGGAACGGCGTGCCCTCCACAACGTGCGCCGGGGCGTCGATGTGGGTACCGGAATGCATGACGGTGGTGATCTTCTGGGTCAGCACCCGGCTTTTCGCCATACCGTGCAGGCGTTCGATCTTGACGTCCTCGAAGTACGGCCACGCCGGCACACCGTGTCCCCACGGGTGTGACAGGTCGTAAAACTCCAATGCTGACTCGGCTTTACCGAGGGGCCAGGTGAATTCCATGACTAAGACGTCCTTTCTGGGTTGAGTTGCCGACTGATGTGCCCGGCCAACCGGGCGGCCGTTTCTGCTCGGGCGCCTTCGGGCCAGTCCAGGAACCCCCGGCCGGTGCGGGCTCCGAGTTGGCCCGCCTCGACCAGCTCGCGCAGGAGCGGGCTGGGATGCGGATCGCTGTTGATGTTGGGGATCACCGCTTCGTGGATGGCCAGCGTCAAGTCAAGGCCGATGTAGTCGGCGTTCTCCAGTGGACCGAGGGTGGCCAGCCGCAAGCCAATCGTGTTGCGCACCACCAGATCCACCGTCGGCGCATCGCAAACACCCTCGGCGACAAGGGCCATCGCCTCGCGCCAGAGTGCATGCTGCAACCGGTTGCCGATGAAGCCGGCAACGTCGCGGCCGACTCGCACCGGCATCTTGCCGGCCTCGGTCAGCAAACCGATGATCCGGTCCACGGTTTCGGCGCTGGTCCGCTCGCAGGGAATCACCTCGACCACCGGAATCAGGTCGGGCGGATTCCAGAAATGCGTCCCTAGCACGCGAGCGCCGTCCTCGACGCGCTCGGTGACGGCGCCGATCGGCAGCACCGAGGTGTTGGTGGCTAAAACGGCACCGGGGGCCAGTTCTGCCAGTCGCGCGAAGAGTTCCCGCTTGATGTCCAGGTTTTCGATGATGGCTTCGACGATCAGGTCGGTATCGGCGGCCGCCGCAGCCAGATCACCTGTGGCCGAGACCGAACCACGTCCGGCGCCGGACACTTCGCGCGCTTCCGCGGCTGCGGCATCGAGGATTCCGGTATTCGTATCGGTGATGACGACGTCAAGTCCCGCCGACGCGAGCACGCCGGCGATGCGACGTCCCATCAGGCCGGCCCCGACGACGGCCGCGCGGGTGAAGCCGTGCGAGGTCAGCATGCGGTGTAACCCCCGTCCAGGTACATCACCTGGCCGGTGTAGAAACTGGAGGCGTCGCTGAGCAGATAGATCAGGGCGCCGACGAAGTCTTCGGGTTCAGCGAAGCGGCCCAAGGGAATTCGGGCGAACATGGCCTCACGTGTCGCACGGCCTTTCTCGTCGTCGGCGTACATCCATTCAGTCAGCTCAGAGCGGAAAACCGTGGGCGCCAACGCGTTCACCCGAATACGGTCGGCGCCCCACTCGGCTGCCAGCGACTTGGCGAGCAGGTCGGTTCCCGCCTTGGAGGGGCAGTAGGCGCTGTAGCCCGCGTTGTGGCCCAACGCGCCTCGCACGGAGGAGACCAGCACGATGCTGCCGCCGAAACCCTGTTCGAGCATGACCCGCCCGGCCGCCTGGCAGGTCAGCCACGCTCCCCGGACGTTGGCGTCCATGACCTTGTCGAAGTCCTCGACCGACATCTCGGTGATGGGCGCGACGTGGTTCATGCCCGAGGCAACCAGTACACCGTCCAGTCGGCCGTGGTGGGCTACCGCGGCCTCGACCATGGCCTGCGCGTCGGCAGGAGTCTCGGGGCGGCGGGGCATCAGGACGGCGCCGTCGATTCCGGCGTCGTCGACCAGTTCGGTGAGCCCGGCCGAGTTGCCGCCAGCCAGGGTCAACCGGGCTCCGGCGTCGGCGAGAGCGCGCGCCGCGACCCGCCCGAGCGAACCGGTGGCGCCGGTGATCAATATCGACTTGTCGCGCACGCTGAATCGCGTCTGACTTCTGGTCAGCGACTGCTCCGTCGTCATCCCAACTCCTCACCATTCCCACGATGCGGTCTTCAATATCCGCGATATGAGAAATAGTAGGAACGATCATCCGCGCATGTCAACGGCATTTTCTTGTGACGCAGCTTTCAATGTCCGCATCGTGGGAATTACTATGCGGAGGGCGGAATGCGGGTAATCAGCGGCGCTGGGCCGAGCGCTTCTCTCGCATTCTCACGTTGATCCGGATCGGGCTGCCTTCGAATCCGAACGTCTCACGCAGGCGCCGCTCCAGGAACCGTCGGTAGCCGGCTTCGAGGAATCCGGTGGTGAACAGCACGAACGTCGGCGGCCGGGAGGCGGCCTGAGTGGCGAACAGGATGCGAGGCTGCTTGCCGCCGCGCACCGGCGGCGGCGTCGCGGCCACCACCTCCTTGATCCAGCTGTTCAGCGGCCCGGTGGGGATCCGGGCGTCCCACGACGCCAACGCGGTCTCCATCGCCGGCACCAGCTTCTGTACCGCCCGGCCGGTTTTCGCAGAGATATTGACCCGTTGCGCCCAGCGCACCTGCACCAACTCGCGGTCGATCTCCCGGTCCAGCAGATCGCGGCGGTCCTCGTCGACGAGGTCCCATTTGTTGTACGCGATCACCAGCGCGCGCCCGGCCTCGATCACCATCGACAGCACCCGCAAGTCCTGCTCGGTGAGCGGCTGGGAGGCGTCGATCAGCACGACCACCACTTCGGCGGCGTCGATGGCGCCGCGGGTTCGCACCGAGGCGTAGAACTCGTGCCCGCTGGCCTGCCCGACCTTGCGGCGCAGACCAGCGGTGTCGACGAACCGCCACACCTTGCCGCCCAGATCAATCAGCGAGTCCACCGGATCGACCGTCGTTCCCGCGACGTCGTGTACCACCGAACGCTGATCACCGGCCAGCTTGTTCAGCAGAGAACTCTTGCCCACATTCGGTTTACCCACCAGGGCGACCCGACGGGGACCGCCCCCGGTCGGCGTCACCTCGGAAACCTCGGGCACCGCGCCCAGCACCGCGTCCAGCAATTCAGCCACCCCGCGGCCGTGCATGGCACTGATCGCATAGGGTTCGCCGAGGCCCAGCGACCACAACTCGGCGGCGTCGGCTTCGGCCCTCTCACTGTCAACCTTGTTGGCGGCCAGGAACACCGGCTTGCCCGAGCGAAGCAGGATTCGGGCCGCGGCCTCGTCGGCGGCGGTGGCGCCCACGGTGGCGTCGACCACCAGGATCACCGCATCGGCGGTGCGCATGGCCACCGAGGCCTGCTCGGCCACCAATTGCTGCAGCCCTTTGGCGTCGGGTTCCCATCCCCCGGTGTCCTGCACCACGAACCGGCGACCTGTCCACAAGGCGTCGTAGGAGACCCGATCCCGGGTCACGCCCGGAACATCCTGCACCACCGCTTCGCGCCGGCCGATGATCCGGTTGACCAGGGTCGACTTGCCGACATTGGGCCGCCCCACGATCGCCACCACGGGTGCCGGCCCCGCCTCGTCCAGGTCTTCTGATTCGGAATCGATCAGCTCCCAGTCGCTTTCGTCGGACCAGGTCCCGTCCTCGGTCATCGCACCGCCCCGCTTCGCTGTGTGACCAACTCCTGCAGGTGAGCGATCACCTCGGCCTCGGTCATGTCGCTGGTGTCGACGACGATCGCATCCGGCGCGGCACGCAGTGGCGACACCGCACGAGTGGAGTCGAGGTGGTCCCGGCGGCGCACGTCCGCTAGCACGGCCTCGTAGTCGTCGGCCAGTCCGGCCCGAATGTTCTGGGCGTTGCGGCGCTCCGCGCGGGTTTCGGCGGAAGCGGTCAGAAAGATCTTGACCGGTGCGTCGGGGAAGACAACGGTCCCGATGTCGCGTCCCTCGACGACGATCGTGCCTGGGCCGTCGGCCATCTGGCGTTGGATGTCGACCAGTCGGGTACGCACCGAAGGCACGGCCGAAACCGCGGACACTGCCTTGGTGACGTTGTCGCCCCGGATGTCCGCCGAAACGTCTTCTCCGGCAAGGGAAAAGCTGCTCGAGTCGGGATCATAGCCCACGGAAAGCTCTGCGGTGGCGGCGGTCTCATCGACCGCGTCGGCGTTCGCGGGGTCGACACCCGCGCGCAGCACCGCGAGCGTCACCATCCGGTACATCGCTCCCGTGTCGAGGAAGCGCGCCCCCAACCCACGTGCCAATCCCCTTGACACCGAGGACTTTCCGGTGCCAGCAGGCCCGTCGATCGCTACCACAACGCTCACAACCCGACCGCCTTGTACAGTTGCCCGATCTCGTCGTGCCGCAACGCCCGCACCGAGCCCGGGCGCTGCTTACCCAGGGTCACCGCGCCGATGTCGGTGCGCACCAACGCTTCGACCGGAAATCCGACGGCCGCCAGTAACCGGCGCACGATCCGGTTGCGGCCCTCGTGCAGCGTCACCCGCACCAGCGACTTGCCGGGGATCGCGTCGACCACCGCAAAATCGTCCAGTCGCACCGGGCCGTCGTCCAATTCGATGCCGGAGCGCAGTTGCTTTCCCAGCCCGCGTGGTACGGCACCGGTCACCGTGGCGAGATAGGTCTTGGGCACCTGATGGGACGGGTGCATCAGCCGGTGCGCGAGCTCCCCGTCGTTGGTCAGCAAGATGAGCCCTTCGGTGTCGGCGTCCAGGCGCCCGACGTGAAATAACTTCTTGTTACCCCGGACCTTTCGTTCGATCAGGTCACCGATGCACGGACGGCCGCGATCGTCGGACATGGTCGAGTGCATGCCGCGCGGCTTGTTCAGCGCCAGGTAGACCAGCGAGTCGTCCAGCACCACCCGCGCTCCGTCGACGCGGATCACCGAGACGTCCGGATCGACCCGGGTGCCCAGCTCGGTCACCACATGACCGTCCACTTCGACGCGGCCCTCGACGATCATTCGCTCGGCTGCCCGGCGCGAGGCGATTCCGGCCTGGGACAGCACTTTCTGCAGGCGGGTCCCCCGCTCGTCCGATTCGACCATCAGTCGTGATCCACGTCGAACGTCAGCGGCTGATCGGCGGCCCGGCCGCCGTTGAGTTTGATGAAGCGTGGCTCGCTGTCCAGGGTTTCGCTGAGGTCGTCGATGGTGTCGACATCGGGCAGCAGCGGCGCGATGTCGGGCAATTCGGCCAGCGATGTCAGCCCCAGCCGCTCGAGGAAAAGCTCGGTGGTGGCGAAAGTGACTGCGCCGCTGTCCTCGTCAGTACCGACCTCGGTGATCAGCCCGCGGGCCAACAGCGTCCGCATCACGGCGTCCACATTGACACCGCGGACCGCGCTGACCCGTGCGCGGGTCACCGGCTGGCGGTAGGCAACCACGGCCAGCGTTTCCAGGGCGGCCCTGGTGAGCTTGGTCCGCGCCCCATCCAGTAGCAGCTTCTCGACGTAGGGCGCAAATCGCGCCCGGGTGTAAAACCGCCAGCCCTCGCCGGTGTGGCGCAGGTCGATGCCGCTGTCGCGCGCCGTCAAATCGTCGGCCAAGAGCCGCAGCTTGGCCGCGACCCGATACACGGGTTGCTCGGTGGCCGAGGCCAGCGCCTCGGCGGTCACGGGGGTGTCGACCACCAGCAGCAACGATTCCAGCACCCGGCCGAGTTCGTCGGGATCCATCTCGGCAGGTTCGGCGATATCCGGGATCCCGGTATCCAGCTCGCCACCGGGCGGCAGTTGGGTCATCTACTGGTCTCGCACTTCTAGCAACGATTCGCTCGCTGGCCGTTCCCCGGTCCACGAAACCTGGAGCACGCCAAGGGGCTCGGACTGGTCGAATGCTACAGCCCGGGACCGATACAGTTCGAGCAGCGCAAGGAAGCGGCCGACGATCTCGACCGGCACGGTGCAATCGGCCACCAGCTCCGAGAAGGAGGCCCACTGGCCGCTGCCCCGCCCTTCCAGGAAGGTCAGGATGTGGCGGGCCTGCTCGGGAACCGAGACCGGTTCCACGTGTAGGTGCCCGATGCCGACCGTAGGCACCGGGCGTGGTGTGAAGGCAATCGCCGCGATCTCGGCGAACCGTTGGGCGTCGACGCCGATCATCACCTCGGGCAGCAGGCCCTCGAAGCGCTCCTCCAGGGCAACCGAGCGCGGATAGCTGCGCAGCGCGGTGGCCTCCAGCTCGGCGAACATCTCGGCGACGTGCTTGAACGCCCGGTACTGCAACAGCCGGGCGAACAGCAGGTCACGCACTTCCAGCAGGGCCAGGTCTTCGTCGTCGTCGACCTGGCCGGTGGGCAGCAGGCGGGCCGCCTTGAGATCGAGCAGGGTGGCCGCGACCACCAGGAACGCGGTGGTCTCCTCCAAGTCCAACTGCGCGCCGATGGTCTTGGTGTAGGCGATGAAGTCGTCGGTGACCTGGTGTAATGCCACCTCGGTGACGTCGAGCCGGTGCGCGAAGATGAGTTGCAGCAGCAGGTCGAACGGCCCCTCGAAGTTGGTCAGCCGGACCTGAAACCCGCTCTCGGATGCCGCCGGACTGTCGGGGCCGCTCACACGCCGAATCGGTTGATGAACTCGCGGGCCAGCGAGCGGTACGCGAGAGCACCGGCAGACCGGGGCGCCCACGTGGTGATGGGTTCGCCCGCGACACTGGTCTCCGGGAAGCGGACGGTGCGGGTGATCACGGTGTCGAACACTAGATCACCGAAGCGTTCGACGACGCGGGCCATCACCTCACGGGAGTTCACGGTGCGCGGGTCGTAGCGGGTGATCAGGATGCCACTGATGTCCAGTTTGGGGTTCAGCCGATCGCGCACCTTGTCGACGGTGTCGGTGAGCAGCGCCAGACCGCGCAACGAGAAAAACTCGCATTCGGTGGGGATGACCACGCCTTCCGCGCAGGCCAGCCCGTTGACGGTGAGCAGTCCCAGGGACGGCTGGCAGTCGATCAGCACATAGTCGTAGCGGTCCAGCACGGGATACAGCGCCCGGGCCAGGGTCTGTTCGCGGCCCACCTCGTTGACCAATTGGATTTCCGCCGCCGACAAATCGATGTTGCTGGGCACCAGATCCAAATTCTTGACCCGGGTGTTAATCAGCACGTCGTCGATCGACACCCGCGATTCCACCAACACGTTGTGGATCGTCTTCTCCAGCTCGTAGTGCGGAACCCCCAGCCCGGCTGACAGCGCGCCCTGTGGGTCCATGTCCACCAGCAGCACCCGGCGGCCGTATTCGGCTAGGGCGGCGCCGAGGTTGATCGTCGACGTCGTCTTACCGACGCCGCCCTTCTGGTTGCACATCGCGACCACTTTGGCCGGGCCGTGGCTGGCCAGTGGCTTGGGTTCGGGGATCGCCCGCGGCGGCCGGCCAGTCAGGCCGATTTCCGGACCGTTGCCGGGGTGGTCGGTCATGCCCGGTCGCGGTTGGGGGTGACGGACGTCAACGTGGACATTGCAGGAAAGTCTAACGGCTCCCCTTGCCTGCGCCGGGAGACCCGCAGGCAACGCTTCCAGCTCTGTGAATCCGGCCTCGGCGGCAGGCCGGTATGTAAAGCTCGTCTCACATAATCCGCGTCTTGAGGAGCTTCGGAGGAGCTGACTCATGGATGACGACAACGTCGCCGACCAGCTCAGCGATTCCGACCGGCTCGACGCCAGGCTCCTGAAAATCGCCGGCGTGTGTGTGCTGGGTTCGATGATGGCCATCGTCGACACGACGGTCGTCACAGTCGCGCAGCGCACCTTCGTCGCCGCCTTCGACACCACCCAGGCCGTTGTCGCGTGGACGATGACCGGCTACACCCTCGCATTGGCGGCCGTGATCCCGCTGGCGGGTTGGGCGGCCGACCGGTTCGGCACCAAGCGCCTGTTCATCGGCTCGGTGCTGGCGTTCACTTTGGGTTCGCTGCTCTGTGCGATGGCGCCGACCATCAATCTCCTGATCTCCTTTCGCGTGCTGCAGGGTCTCGGCGGCGGCATGTTGATGCCGCTGGTGCTCACCATCCTCACCAGGGAGGCCGGTCCCAGGCGGATGGGTCGAGTCCTGGCAGTGCTGGGCATCCCGATGCTGCTGGGCCCGGTTTTCGGACCCGTGCTGGGCGGCTGGCTGATCGACAGCTTCAGTTGGCCGTGGATCTTCTGGATCAACCTGCCGATCGGGCTGATCGCGGCCTGTCTCGCCGCGCTGGTGTTCGCGGCAGATCATCCAGCCCCGTCGGAAACGTTCGACCTTGTCGGCATGCTGCTGCTCTCCCCGGGCCTGGCGACCTTCTTGTACGGGGTGTCGGTCATCCCCACCCGCAGTACGGTCTCGGACCGTCACGTGTGGATACCGGTGGTCATCGGCTTGCTGCTGATTGCCGGGTTCGTGTTTCACGCCTTGCACCGAGCGACTCATCCGCTGATAGACCTCACCCTGTTCACCAACCGCGTCGTCACGCTGGCCAATGCGGCGATGCTCTTCTTCGCCGCCTCGTTCTTCGGCGCCAGTCTGCTCTTTCCGAGCTATTTCCAAGAAGTGCTGCATCAGACGCCCCTCAACGCCGGATTGAGCATGGTCCCCCGAGGGCTCGGCGCGATGGTGACCATGCCGCTCGCCGGTTCGCTGATGGACAAGCGGGGACCCCGCAAGATCCTGCTCATCGGCCTGACCCTCATCGCGGCGGGTATGGGTGTCTTCGCCTACGGGGTTGCCGTTCGTGCCGATTACCTGCCGACTCTGGTCTGCGGACTGATCATCATGGGGTTGGGCATGGGCGCCACGATGATGCCGCTCTCCGCGGCGGCGGTGCAGACCCTGGCTCCCCATCAGATCGCGCGGGGCTCGACGCTGGTCAATGTCAACCAGCAGGTGGCCGCTTCGGTGGGAACCGCTCTGATGTCGGTAATTCTGACCGACCACTTCAACCGCACCTACACCGTCTCGGTCGCGCACAAAATCGCTGCCCTGCAGGAGGAATCCGTGCGACGCGGCACGCCGGTCGACCCCTCGACGCTGCCTCCGCAGGCACTCGACCCGGGTTTCCCGGATAACGTGCTGCACGACCTGTCGCACGCGTACGGCGTCGTGTTCGTGGTTGCGGTGGTGTTGGTGGCCTTGGCTTTCGCCCCGATAGCCTTTCTGCCGCGGCGGCCACCCGGCCTTGCGAACGAATCAGGTTGATGTGGGGTCGAATTCGATGGGCAGCGTGGCCGGTCCGGTGAGCTGAGCGAACGGTTTCCAGGGCGCGGGGCCGGTGCGCCGGGGGTTGCGCATTCGCCGCGTCATCAGTATCAGCGCCTGAGCGAGTTCCGTCCTGGCCAAGTGCGCGCCCAGGCAGTTGCGGGCGCCCGCGCCGAACGTCAGCATCGGGGAACCCGTCTCACGGGTGATGTCGAGGCGCTCGGGATCTTCGTAGACGTCGGGATCGCGGTTGGCGGCGGCGGTGTTGACGACGACTCGGGTGCCGGCCGGAATGACGACGCCGCCGAGCTCGACGTCCTCGACGGCCTGTCTGACCACGAAGACGGCCGCCGGCGTGTGCCGCAGCAGCTCGGCGACAGCTTGCGGCGCGAGTTCCGGGTGGTCGCCCAGCAGCGCCCACTGCTCCGGGTGATCGCAGAGGACCTGCACCGCGGCGGCCAGTTGGTTGCGGATGGTGTCCGTGCCCGCTATCAGCAGTCCCGAGACCAGCATGCACAGGTCCCGGTGCGTGAGCCGGTCACCGTCGTGGGTACGAATCAACTCCGAGATCACATCGTCGGTGGGGTTGTCGCGCCGCGCTGCAACCATGTCGGCGATGTAGGCATCGAGTTCGTCATAGGCCGTCATAATGGCGTCTTGTTTGGCTGCGGCTTGCCCGGTGAACATCCAGCTGATGTCCTCGGACCACCCCGCGAAGAGCCTCCAGTCCTGCTCTGGGGCACCGAGAAAGGCACCCAGCACCGGGCTCGGATAGCGTTGGGCGATCTCGTCGACGACGTCGCCGCTGCCGGCTTCCACCACCGGGTCGATCAGCGAGCTGATCACGTCGGTGATGACCGTCACCAGCCGGGCCGCGGAGCGCGGGCCAAACGCCTGGGCCGCTAACCTCCGCATCCGGCGGTGTTCGGCCCCATCCAGGCTCATCAGCGTGTTGCGGACCCGCTCTTTCAAGCGGTCCGACGTAACCCCCTGGGCGGCGAGCATGAGGCCTTGTGCCACCGAGAACCGCCCGTCGAACAGTACCGTGCGCACCAGCTCGTAGCTCAGAACTTCTGGACCGAGCAAGCCGATTGCGATCGGACTCTGTTCTCGGGCTTGCCGAATACGGCGGTGCGCGTCCTCGGGGTTCTCGGCGTCCATATAGGCCAGCCGCGGCAGGTCGGCTTCGAACACGCTGGGGCGCATCAGGTCAAACTACTTTCGCAATTCGTGGGCGGTGAGCACCAGCTCTTTGACAGCGGTGACATTCACGGGCGTCGAGGAGTCGGCCAACAGGTCCGGCGAAGAGGTGATGACGATGGGGGTGTCTTCCGGCGAGTCGGGCAATCGTCCATGGGTGCCGCCGACCGCGTCACCGTTGAGGGCGACGACCCCCATCGTGTATCGCAGTCCTACCGCCTTTTTGGCCAGTGCGGCGGCGGCTTTGGCCTTCACCAGTCGGTCGGCTGGGTTCATCAGTAGCTCGGCTGGGTCATATCCAGGTTTGCGGTGGATGTCGACGCAGGGCGCAAATTCGGGGCGCGGTCGTCGTCCAGCCAGTAGTAGTAGGTGAACCAGGCGCCAGGCTCCGCGACCGCCACCAGTTCGCCGGCCCGCGGATGGTCAATGGACAAGCGCTGCTGCTGTTCTCGGTCGAGTACTTCGTCGACGCCGTCCAGGGCTCCTACCATGGCGGCCACTCGGGCGATGTCCGCAACGTCGTGCACATAGATGTGCGCGGCCTGATGATCGGCGACTGCGAACGCCCGCGACGTCCACGGGTCTAGATACTCGCGCCCCTGCTGCGTGTAGACGCTGAGATAGCCTTCGCGCCGCAGCACCCGGTTGATGTCGACCGGCCGGTGCGCCGGCGCGATGCCGTACTCGGAGACGACGATGACGGTCACGTCGTGTTCGGCGGCGTAGGTCAACAGGGGTTCTAGAGCGGCGTCGACGTCCGCCGCTGCGGTAATTGCCTGCGGTGAATGCGGACCGTAGCGCTGAAAGTCGTAGTCCAGGTGCGGGATATACGCGGTGAGCAACGTGGGCGAGTAACGCCGGGCGATCTCCACCGATGCGTCGACCAACCAGCGTGACGACGTGATATCAGCCGTGGGACCCCAATACTGGAACAACGGGAACGTGCCGAACTTCTCGGTGAGGATGTCGTGCAGATCCGGCGGAACGGCGTAGCAATCCGGCGACTTGCGTCCATCCTGGTGATAGACCGGCCGCGGTGTGACGACAACGTCGTTGCTGGCGTTCATGGCGTACCACCAGCCCACGTTCGCCGAGCGGTATCCGTCGAAACGGGCCGCGGCCGTCTCCCAGACCTTCTCCCCCGCCACCAGCTTGTTGCTCTGGCGCCATAACAGCACTTCCCCGAGATCCCGGAAATACCAGCCGTTCCCGACGATCCCGTGCTGATTCGGCAGCAGACCGGTGACCATCGACGACTGGACCGCGCAGGTGACGGCTGGAAAAACCGGAGCGAGCTGACCGACCGCCCCCTGTGTCGCGAGCGCGGACAGGTTTGGCATGTGCCGTAGCAGCGGTTGGGTCAGCCCGACGACATCGATCAGCAGGACTTGCCGGGTCATGCCGGCTCCCGCGTCGTCAGGAGTTGCTCGAGCCAGCAGATCTCGGCCGCCAGGTCATCGGCCAGGCTGGGCATGCGTAGCGAGGCGGGCAGGACTTCCCACGTGTAGGTCTCGATTTCGATGTCCACCGGCCGCGGGATCGTCGCGTCGCAAAGCATGGCCATGACCTCAGTGAGGACGTACGAAGTGTTCGACAACGGTGCGGGCGGGCTCACGTGCAATGGCACGTGGTAGTGCACGCGAACATGTCCCGACGTCGGGACCGACGGATCGTCGAGGCGCAGATCGTCCCGGAACCATCGGCGTCCGTGCCCGTCGACGCCGTTGGCCTGGTGCAGATATGGCGAGTGGGAGAATTCCGCGAAGGCTTCGGCGACTCCTTCGGCTGCCAGGTCGTGAATCTCGATAGCGTTGGACGCCTGAATCTTGACCACGTCAATTCCCAGCTCAGCCAACCCCGTTACGACCTCGGCGGGATCCTCGTACATCACGGCCAGATGGCAGGTGTCCAGGCACAGACCGATGTAGGTGGGGTCCACCCCGTGCGCTGTTCGGCCGAACCAGTCGATCGCGTCACCGCACGATCCGATCACGCAACCCGGTTCGGGTTCGACGGCCAATCTGATCCGTCGGCCCGTTTGTTCTTCGATACGGCGCAGGTGCTCGCTCAGCGTTCCCAGATTGTGCCGCGCCCGCGCATCGGAGCCGTTGTCCCAGGGATCAGCCCACCCCAACGGCAACGTCGAGATGCTGCCCTGCTGGACGTCGACCATCAGCTCGCTGAGCACCTCGGCACAGCTGCGGGTGTAGTCGAGCCGCTGCTGCGTAGTCCAATCCGGTTGGTAGACGGCATGCTTGACCGATTCGCCGTGGAAATGCCCATAGGGAAAAGCGTTCATGGTGGTTACCCGAAGTCCGTGGTCGGCCAGGATCGACGCCAGTCGTCGGCGCGCCGGCGGATCCCCGGCCAACCGGGACATGGTGTGCGCGGGTAGCCAAAGTCCGATGCCGAGTTGATCTAGCCCGGCGCGTTCGCGTGCCGGTGCGAATACCGACAACAGTCGGTCCTCGAGCACCTCCACGGTGTCGGCCGCGACGACGTTGCTGCAGTAGGACAGCGTCACGGTTTTTCCCCGCGGTTGATGGTATTGCCCGCGAACACCGCCTCCTGGTCGTCGCTGAGCAGTCGAAGTTGGCCGCTTTGGTTGAAGAACTCCACCGGATTGCGCCACAGCACCCGATCCACATCGTCGTCGGTGAATCCGGCGGTCAGCATCGCCCGCGCCGTCTTGGCCGTCTTGAGCGGATCCGACCGGCCCCAGTCCGCGGCGGAGTTGACGATGATGCGTTCCAATCCGAAGCGCTGCATCAAGGCGACCATCCGCGCCTCGTCCATTTTGGTATCGGGATAGATCGAGAACCCCATCCAGCATCCGCTGTCCCGTACCGGCTCGATGGTGACCTCGTTGAGGTGGTCCAGCAAGACCATCCCCGGGTCGATCCCGACCCTCTTCACGACCTCGATGCTCGCCAGGGTTCCACCCAGCTTGTCCCGGTGTGGCGTATGCACCAGTGCGGGCAGGCTCCGCGTCGCCGCCATCTCCAACTGTGTTTGGAATACCGTGGTTTCCTCCGGCGTCATCGAGTCATAGCCGATCTCGCCGACCGCGACGACACCGCTCTTGGACAGATAGCGCGGAATCTGTTCGAGCACCCCCCGGCAGCGACTATCGTTGGCCTCCTTCGGATTGAGGGCGATCGTGCAGTTGTGCGCGATGCCGAACTGAGATGCGCGGTACCGCTCCCAACCGATGAGACTGTCGAAATAGTCGATGAAGGAGGCGGGGTCGGTGCGGGGTTGCCCTAACCAGAAAGCAGGTTCGACGATCGCGCGGACGCCCGCCGCGTACATCGCCTCATAGTCGTCGGTGGTGCGCGACGACATGTGTATGTGCGGATCGAAGATCCTCACTCCGAAACCTCCGTCCCGATGGCGGTCAGATGCTTCAGCAGTTCGACGTCGGACGACACCGAACGACCGGCAGCCTGTCGTTCACTGATGTAATCAGTTGTCATACGCCCTAATTCGGCGTCCGCGCGGTTACGCAGGCCGTGTACCACCTGCAGCGGCACGCCCATGAAGATCAACTTCATCACCCCGTCACGCCACGTGTGCTGATCCAGGAAACGTGCGCCGAAGCCGCCCAGTGCCGCGCCGACGAGTCGGGGGTCGTTGCACCGCAGGGCATCCGCCGCCAAATCCAAGCCCGTTGACGTTGCGACGGGCCCGATCCTGTCGTCCAGCGCGGCCGCCGTCAGTCCGTTCAGTACGGCCAGTCGCTCGTCGGTGTCTCCCCACCGGTAGAGCTTCTCGATGAGTGGCGCAGCCGTCGCATCGGGCGCAGTAGCCAGCAATGCGCTGAGCAATTGTTGCCGCGCCAGCAGGCACGCGTCACCGCCTGCGCCGGCAATACCGCGTTCGGCGCCCGCAAAGATCTCCAAGACCTGGTCGGGGTCGCGTCCGATCTCCGCTACGCCAGCGGCGATCCAGGAACGTGCGGCCGGTGTCAGCCGGGCCGCTTTGATCGCGGACATGCTGCGGCGCATCACATTCGGTGCATCATTCGAGTGTCTTGGCAATTCGACCGATGCGACGCCGGAAAACCCAGTCTCGCCCAACGCGTCCATCACCGCGCCCAGATCCAGGCTGCCGTGCCCGAATTCCAGGTGCTCATGCTTGCGGGGCGTCATGTCGTCCAGGTGAACGTTGACGAGCTTGTCACCCAGCTCGACGATCGCCGGTCCGGCCCCCATCGGCTCGGTCATCACGCAATGACCGACATCCAGTGTGATCCGCAGCGGCGCCGGGTCACCAAGCGCTCGGCACAGCTCGCGCGCTTGTGCGACCGTCTCCACGAACATGCCTGGCTCCGGCTCGAATCCCAGTGTGACGTCCTTGCGATCGGCATAGTCGACAAGCTCGGCGAGGCGGCCGATCAGCAGCTCGCGGGTGGTCTGGGGGTCGGTGTGGCTGACCGCGTAGCCCGACCAGAGTGAGACGCACGTCGCCCCCAGATCCGCCGCGATATCGATCGCCCTGCGCATGAATTCGATGCGTGGTTGCGCCGCGCTGTCGACCAGGGACGGCTTGTGCTTGTTGTGGGGATCAAGGAGGTAGCGGGCCCCTGTTTCGACGGCCACACGCAGGCCGTGGGTGTCCAGCAATGCGCGAAGCGCGCCTAGCTGGGCGCCCAGATCGGAATCGAACGGGCGCACGTGCGGATAGCCGATCGTCAGTGCGACCGCGCTGTACCCATGGTCTGCGATGAGCGCGAGCGCGTCCGGCAGCGGGTGGTCGGCCAGGCTGTTCGTGTTGTAACCAATGTGCATCAGGTCACCTCGGTCGGTTGGGGCGCAGACACTTTGAGCCGAAGTGCGATGGCCAATCCACACAGTGCCAGCTGTGTGGCCGGTCGCGGCGATGGTGCCGCAAGCATCGCCTGCACCGCGATCATCGAGGCGATGCCGCTGCGCACCGCGCCGCGAATCTGCTCGGCGGATGGCTGCTGCCATGCCCGCCACAAGCCGGGCCCGAACGACCACGCGTACACGGCGACCCCCGGCAGTGCCCGGTAGCCGGCTGACTTACCTACGGCCTTACCTACGGTCGAGGTGGCGAGCACTGCGCCGCCGGCTACCGCGGTGGCCAATCCCGCAACGACAGCAGGAAGGCTGCGGTCGGAGCCAGAGACCTCGCTGCGCGACAGCACCGTGACGGCGGTCGTGTGCAATCCGAGCACCGAGGCCGGTAGCAGCGCCGGCCGGTAGTCGGGCGCGGCGCCGAGCATGACGTCGACTATTCGGCACCCCGACATGACCAGCGGACCGGCGACGGTGTCCTTGGCCACCAGGTCATAGGCGATGACCCACAGCGTGATTCGACTCGCGGCAGCCAGCCCGTGGCTGCCGTTGGCTGCGGCCGCGGTGGCCATACCCGCTCCGGCCAGGACCGCCGCGAGCGACAACGCCGTGCCGGATGACACCTCACCGGACGGTATCGGGCGCTCCGGACGTTCGACCGCATCGCGCTCGCGATCGGCCCAGTCGTTGAGCACCATGCCGCTCCAGTACAACAACGCCGACGCCAGCGGCAGGGCCAGCCGCCGTCCCGTCAGGGGACGTCCGCACCAGATCGCGCCCACCGCCGTGTCCCCCAGCACAGTGAGCGCAGCAGGCGCCCGCATCAGATCAAGGAACGGTTTGACCTTCACCGGTCTGCCGATAACGACTTGGCCCATCCCAGCAGCGCATCGTATTGCGCGGCAAGTGAATGCGTCTTGCCACCCCAGGGTTCCTTGAAGAAGTAGCCCAGCTCCCCGACCACGCCGCGGGCGCCGCGCAGCCGCGCCATGGCCAGCAATCGCGCGACGTCGAGAACCAAGGGTGCGGCCAGCGCGGAATCCGGTGCAGACCAGGTGGTTTGCAGTGTGATCTGGCCGCCGAGGAAGCCGGTGGCGTGGATGTGGTCCCAGGCGACCTTGGTTTCGCCGAGGTCCGGCACGTAGTCGATGTGCAGCGGCGCACTGACCTCGCCACCGAGCAGTTGCTGGATCCCGCGTTGCTTGCTGGCGAGTTTGGACTGGGCCGCAACGGGATCGGCCAGCGTCGCGCCGTCCCCACCACCCAGCAGGTTGGTGCCGGCCCAGGAATGGACAGCCATGGCGCGGCCGGCGAACATCGGCGCCAGCACGCTGCGCAACAAGGTTTGGCCGGTCTTGGCGTCCTGTCCCGCACAGAGGATTCCGGCGTCGTCGGCCAAGAACCGTAGCGCCGTTAGGCCCAGGGTCGGCGACGGAGTGAAGCAGGAATAAGCGGCATCATTGTTGATCGCGGCGAGTGTGGTCAGCGCGCTCGCCGGCAACACGATCCGATTCCGCTGCCCCAATGCGGCTATCAGCAGGTCAGGGTCGTGATATTCGGGTAGGTCGCGCGCCGGGGGCTGCGTCGAGGCGACGTCGATGACGATGAGGACATCGAGTGCATTGCGCGATACGAACAAGGCCATCGCGTCACTGAGCCGGTCGACAAGTTCTGCTTGGGTGGAGGCGCCGGCGGCGGCGGGATCGGATGTCGCCATGCAGGACGGACCGACAATCTCGTCATCGGTGGCCGCCAAGCGATCCGCCACCGCCGCGACCACCCGTGCCGGCAGGAGTCCCGCCTCGACCAATGACTCGGCCCTCTTGATCAGCGGCGTGGTCGAGACATCGCGCCCCGCTACCACGAAATCGGTGTAGCCGGGCAGCGTCACTCCGGCGAAATTCTCGGTCGCGGTGACGCAGCCGGTCTCCCCGATCACACCGGCGGCAAGGGCATAAAGGCCAACGATGGAGGTTGTGGACACCGAACCTCGGGCGCCGGTGAGCCACAGCCCGCAGCGCGGATTCGGAACCGATTCGGGTCTGGTGCGGTGTTGTCTCATCGCGCGGTCCTGGTTGCAAACGCCATGGTGGTGCGGCGTGTCGATCATGCCGCTAAGCAAGGGATGCTAGCCGCCGGAACGACGCCCGGTCTAGGAGTTCGTCAGGAAACTCAGGGGTATAGCGTGATACTGATGAGTCTCAGAGCACGGTTCGCCCCTTTGCGTTGGTCCGTTTTGCGCATGGCGCCTGGAATCCCAAACATCACCCGGACCGGTCAGATCGGTGACGGCCGAGAGGCAGCAGCCGTCGAATACGTCCTCCGGCACGCCAAGGCCGGCGACATCGACGACGTGCTGGCGACCATCGACAAGTTCGCCTATGAGAAGTCGATGTTGATCAACGTCGGCGACGAGAAGGGCGCCATACTCGACGCCTCGGTGCGGCGCGCCGATCCCGCGCTGGCGCTGGAGCTGGGCACGTACTGCGGATACGGGGCCCTGCGCATCGCGCGTGCGGCACCCGCGGCGAGGGTTTATTCGGTGGAACTTGCCGAGGCCAACGCCGCTAACGCCCGGCAGATTTGGGCGCACGCGGGGGTCGCCGACCGGGTCACCTGCGTGGTGGGCACCATCGGTGACGGCGGACGCACTCTGAACACGCTTGCCGATCAGCATGGATTCAGCTCGGGGACTTTGGATTTCGTCTTCATTGACCATGACAAGAAGGCATACCTGGACGACCTGCGCAGCATACTGAAGCGGAGCTGGCTGCACCCGGGCTCGATTGTGGTGGCCGACAACGTCAAGGTGCCGGGTGCGCCGAAGTACCGCGCCTACATGCGCGACCAACAGGGCTTGTCGTTCCGGACCGTCGAACACAAGGCTCATCTCGAGTATCAGACCCTGGTGCCTGACCTCGTTCTCGAATCCGAGTACCTGGGCTAGCCCGCGAGCGGACGCAAAGTCCCCGCGGAGTGCACGTTCCTGGGTGCTTTCGCGTCTGCTCGCGCTTGTCAGGTGGCCCGTGGGTGAGCCCCGGCCCACACTTCGCGCAGGGCGTGCACGGTGACCAGGGTGTAGATCTGTGTCGTGGTCACCGATGCGTGCCCCAGTAACTCCTGCACCACCCGCACGTCGGCGCCGCCTTCCAGTAGGTGCGTGGCAAAGGAATGCCGCAGCATGTGCGGTGACACCCCTGAGATGATGCCGGCGCGCTCGGCCGCATCCTGCAACACCTGCCACGCACTCTGCCGAGACAACCGGCCACCACGGGCGTTGAGAAAGATCGCCGGCGTACCGCGACCCCGGCGGGCCAGATCCGGACGACCACGCACCAGGTAGGCCTCGAGTGCCTGGACCGCGGGACGACCGATCGGAACCAACCGCTGCTTACCACCCTTGCCGCGCAATAACACCGACCTCGCATGGGTGTCGATGTCGTCGACGTCGAGCCCTACCGCCTCGGAGATTCTCGACCCGGTGGAGTACAGCAGCTCCAGCAACGCCCGGTTACGCAACGTCAACGGGCCGTCGGCCGCGTCCTCGCCACCGGCGGCGTTCAGCAGCGCCAGCACCTGGTCGACGGTCAGGCTCTTCGGCAGCCGGCGGCCCGGCGTCGGCGGTCGCACCGCCCGCGCCACGTCAAGTTCGGCCAGCCCTTCGGCGGCGGCGAACCGATGTAGTCCGCGTACCGCGATCAGCGCCCGCGCCGCCGAGACGGCGGACAAGGCCACCGCGCCGGACTCGGGATCTCCGCGGCGCAGCGCCACCAGGAACTCGCTGACGTCGTTCTCACCCACCTGTGCCAGATCGCGAATTCCGCGTTCCTCCAGATGTTTCGAGTAGCGGCGCAGATCGCGGCGATAGGAGCTCAGGGTGTTGGCCGCCACGCCGCGCTCGATCGTGAGGTGATCGAGGTAGCCCTGCAGCTGGGTATCGAGCGTCAAGGCCGTGGTCACTGCGCGGCCTTGCGCTCGGCGAAGGCCGTCGGCTTGTCGATCCACGGGGTGTCCAGCGGACGCGGTTCGGCGATGCCGGCGGCCATGGCGTGGGCCGCGAAAATCCCGGCGATGGCAATCGAATTGACGATGTCACCGTTGAGCGTCTTATCGACCGCTTCGTGGAGGGCGAACCACCGCATCGTCATGTCGGCTTCTTCGTCGTGCCCCTGGGGCCGCCCGATGTCGGTGAGCCCGGTGGCCAGATAGACCCGCACCGACTCGTCGCTGTAGCCCGGGGCGGTATCGACGTCCAGCAGTACCTGCCAGGTGCGCGCGTGTAGTCCGACCTCCTCTTCGAGTTCACGCTCCGCCGTGAGGTGCGGCGCTTCGTCCGGTGCGTCGAGCAGGCCGGCCGGGAGCTCCCAGATTCTGCGACCGTACGCATGGCGATACTGGTAAACCAGTGCGATGTCCTTGTTTTCGTTCATCGCAACCACCGCCACCGCGCCGTAGTGCTCGATGACTTCCCGTTTAGCGATGTTGCCGCCCGGCATCCGCACCTCGTCCCGGCGCAGCGCGAAAATGGCTCCCTGATAAAAGCTTTCCGAGGCTAACGTCTCGAAGTCGTGCTCAGCCACGGGTGGCGGGTTCGGCTAGCGACTGCCCTACCGCCGAACCGTCTGCGTCTCGACGCTCGTTACCGTTGGAGGCGTGGTGCTCCGGGATCTCGGGGATTTCAACGGGCAGCAGTTCACCCGCTTTGTAGTCGATGGCCGCCTTGACGAATGCCACAAACAAGGGATGCGGTCTGGTGGGCCGGCTCTTGAGTTCGGGGTGGGCCTGGGTGCCGACGATGAATGGGTGCTGATCGGGCGGGTACTCGACGAACTCCACCAGGTGGCCATCGGGCGACGTGCCGCTGAAGCGTAGGCCGCTCTCGGCGATCCGCTCCCGGTAGGAGTTGTTGACCTCGTACCGGTGCCGATGACGTTCGGAAACCTGGGTCGCCTGGTATGCCTGGGCCACAATGGAATCGGGTTCCAGGACGGCGGGGTAGGCGCCCAGCCGCATCGTGCCGCCCAGATCGGCTTCACCGGCGACGGCCTGTTCCTGATCGGCCATGGTGGAGATGACCGGATCCGGTGTGTTCGGCTCGAACTCCGCGGAATTGGCCTCGGTGAGGCCCACCGAGCGGGCGGCCTCGATCACGATGCACTGCAGACCCAGACACAGCCCCAGTACCGGCAAACTGCGCGCCCGCGCAAAACGGATGGCGCCGATTTTGCCCTCGATGCCACGAATGCCGAACCCACCGGGGATCAGCACGGCGTGTACGTCACCCAGGGTGGCCGCCGCGCCGCTCGGCGTTTCGCAGTCATCGGATGCCACCCAGACGATCTCGACTTTGGCGCGGTGCTTGAAACCCCCCGCGCGCAACGCCTCACTGACCGAGAGGTAAGCGTCGGACAACTCGACATACTTGCCTACCAGCGCGATTCGGACAGTGTCGTGCGGTTCGTGTACCCGCCGCAGCAGGTCGTCCCACTCCGTCCAGTCGACGTCTCGGAACGGCAGATTGAGCCGGCGGACCACGAACGCGTCGAGTTCCTCGCGGTGCAACACCTTGGGAATGTCATAGATCGAGGGCGCGTCCGGGGTGGAGATGACGCCGTCGATGTCGACGTCACACATCAGCGCGATCTTGTTTTTCAGCGTTTCGGGGACCACGCGATCGCAGCGCAGGATCAGCGCGTCCGGGCTGATACCGATGCTGCGCAGCGCCGCCACCGAGTGCTGAGTCGGCTTGGTTTTGAGCTCGCCGGACGGCGCCAGGTAGGGCACCAGCGAGACGTGCAGGAAGAAGACGTCCTCGCGGCCCAGGTAGTGGCGGACCTGGCGGGCCGCCTCGAGAAACGGCTGCGATTCGATGTCGCCGACAGTGCCGCCGATCTCGGTGATGACGACGTCGGGGCGGTGGCCGTTGGAGTCTGGCTCAGCCATCGCCAGGATGCGTCGCTTGATCTCATCGGTAATGTGTGGGATCACCTGCACGGTGTCGCCTAGATACTCGCCGCGGCGCTCCTTGGCGATCACCGTCGAATACACCTGCCCGGTAGTGACATTGGCCGACCCGGACAGGTCACGGTCAAGGAAGCGTTCATAGTGGCCGACGTCGAGGTCCGTTTCGGCCCCGTCCTCGGTGACGAAGACCTCACCATGCTGGAACGGGTTCATGGTGCCTGGATCGACGTTGAGGTAGGGATCCAGCTTCTGCATGGTGACGTGCAAGCCGCGTGCGGTCAGAAGCTGGCCGAGGCTGCTTGCCGTTAGGCCTTTGCCCAGTGACGAGGCGACCCCACCGCTGACAAAGAGGTGCTTGGTAGCAGTCTGCGGGTGCTTACGCAACGAGGCGACCTCCGTGAAGACGGGCAGGGCATGATGCATGAAATTAACGAGCTGGGCCTGCCGACCCACGGAAATCCACCCTAACATCCACGGCGGCCCGCCGCGTCGAACACGCCCTACTGGGGAACTACTGGGGAACGGTCACCGACGCCGCGCCATGTCCGGTGCCGTAGTGACCGGGACGGCCGCCGGCTGCCAAATCGTGTAGGGCCAGGATTGCCGTGATGCGTCCGGGTTCGACGTCGACGTCGTCAACGGTACTGATCGCGGCCGCCATGCTGGCGTCGGCGCGAGCCACGGCTACCGCTGCGCTACCGGCGGCCGAGCCGTCGCGCCCGGCCAGCACCGTGCCCGAACCGTGAGGCGCCAGTGCAGCTGCGAACCTCGCCACGGTGACCCCTTGATTGCCGGCGTCGGTGGGCACCGCGCCGCCGGTAACGACGATGGCGGCGTTTGCCGCCGCCATGTGATTGTTGGGTTGATAGGTGATGAAGCCGGTCTCGCGCAGCGCGCCCAACACGGTGTCACGCGCGGTGTCGTCCACTGCCGGGGCTTGGGGATTGGTGTTGACCAGCAAGGCGATGCCGAGCAGGTCGCCGGCCTGCGAACCCTGGTCGACCAGTTTGGTGCTCAACTGGGTGCCGGCCGGCAGGATCGAGGAGTTGACCACCGAGCGCAGCTTCTCCCCGGAGTTGGCCTCGACGAACTCGTGGGTGAGTGACACGGTGCCAGTGACCGATCCGCCGGCCTGGCCGACGATCTTCGACAGCGCGGCTACGTCGTCGTCTTTGGCGTCCGGGGTACGGAACAGGATCACCGTCTTGCCGGTCAATGCCTCATGCACTATTCGCCCGAGCACTTGTGCGTCGAAAGTGTTTGCCGCAGTAAGCTTTTCATTGAGCTGATTGCGCTGGTCGTTGAGACTGCTGACTTGACTGGCCAGGTCGCGCTTCTCGTTACGCAGGCTGGACAGCACGGTGTCGGAGAAGAAGCCGGAGCCCAGCACCACCCCGATGGCCAGCGCCAGGAAGACGGCGGCCAGCGAGATGGCGTGTTGGCGTAACGAGATCATCAGGGCACTTCCTAGGAGATCAGATTCTGGATCCAGAGGGTGAATCGGTTCCAGTACTCAATGATCCAATGCAGCACCACGCCGTCTGTGCGGGACACCCACAGCACGACGATGATGGCAATCAGCATGGTCAGCGCCAGCAGCGCGATGGCGCCGCCGGAGATGTGGTTGCGGTACAGCGTGGCGACGGCCTTGGCGTCCACCAGCTTCTCGCCCACCCGCAGCCGGGTGAGGAAGGTCGACGGGTTGCTCTGCGACCGGGTCCGGTCGAAGAACGTCTCGATGTTGGCCGTGTGGCCGGCGGTGACCAACAATGCCGCGCCGTGGTGATCGGCCAGCAGCAGGGCCAGATCGGTGGCGGAGCCGGCGGCGGGGAATGTCATGGCCCCGACGCCGAGGTCCTGAATCCTTTCCAGTCCGGCGGCGTGGCCGTCGGCATCGGCGGGCAGCACCACCTGGGCGCCGCACTTGAGGACTTCGGCGCTGATCTGGTCGGGGTCACCGACGATGAGCTGGGGGCGGTAGCCCGCCTTACGCAGGACATCGGCGCCGTGGCCGACACCGACGAGGACGGGTTGGTACTCCTTGATGAACGGCTTGAGTGATTTCAGGTCATCCTCGGCGCTGGGCTCCTCGGAGACGATCACCACGTGCCGGCGCCGCATGTCGACGTCGATGTCGGGGATGCCGATTCCGTCGATAAGCAGCGGGCTTTCGCTGCGGATGAACTCAATGGTGTTGCCCGCGAACGCCTCCAGGTGAGCGGCCAAGCCACTCTTGGCCTCCCGCATCAGGTCGGCGATGTCGTGGTCGGTGCGCTCGGTGCCGCGGATCAGTCGGCGGTCCCCCGAGTACACGCCGCCCTCGTAAAGGCGAATCTTGGAGCCGTCCTTGACCTTCTTGAAGATCTCGGGACCGGTCTCGTCGATCAGGGTGACACCGTTGTTGACCAGCACCTCCGGGCCCAGGTTGGGGTAACGGCCGGACACGGATGGGGACGCGTTGACCACGGCGGCGATGTCAGCTTCCACCAGTGCGTCGGCGGTGATGCGGTCGAGGTCCAGGATGTCGAGAACCACGATGTCGCCGGGGCAGACCCGGCGCAGCAGTCGGTCGATGTTCCGATCGACGCGGGCAGTGCCGACGAGGCCGGGCCGGACGGTGTTGCGAGATAGAAGCGCTGACATCTTCATGGGAGCCGATTCTGTCGGCGATAGACGACTCGGGCGGGGAGGCGCGCCGTAACATCTGCCTCAGAAGTTATAAAGCGTCACATCTGTCACAGTTGGATCGCGGGGGCGTCTCGAGCTTGGGCCGACCGCGGGCGCGAACGTGCACCCAGGTACGGCGACACGCCGTGGCGGGCGGCACTACGTGCACGCTCGCCCCCATCCTCAGCGGCCCTACCGCGCCGCGGGTGACAACGGATTCTCACTGTGGCTCTGAATGCAGCGATGGAGGTGCGCCGAGACAAGGGAAACGCCGACACGGACCACTTCGTGGCGCACTCGCGGCGTGAGGGCTCAGTCTGAACCGCGGTCCTGCTGCGCAGTCTCGAGCAACTCGCGGGCATGCGCGCGGCCGCTGTCAGACTCCCCCAGCCCGGCCAGCATCCGGGCCAGCTCGGCGACCCTTTCGTCGGTGTCCAACCGGCGTACTCCGCTGGTGCCCTTCGGCCCCTGACTGTGCACCACCAGATGCACATCGGCGTAGGCCGCGACCTGCGGCAAGTGCGTGACGACGATGACCTGGTGGGTGTGGGCCAGCCTGGCCAGCCGTCGACCGATCTGCACCGCCGCGTAGCCCCCCACGCCGGCGTCGACCTCGTCGAACACCATCGTGGTGCCGGTGGCCGAGGCGGACAACACCACCTCCAGTGCCAACATCACCCGCGACAGCTCGCCGCCCGAGGCGCTCTTGGCCAGCGGCAGCACCGACATGCCACGGTGCGCGGCGAAGCCGAACTCCACCAGATCGATGCCATCGGTACCGATCCGTGCTGGTTCGCCGTCGGGCATCACCAGCGCGGACGGGTCGTGCGGATCGGCCACATCGGTGCTGACGCCGATGGTGAAGTCGGCGTTGTTCATGGCCAGGCCGGCCAGCTCCGCGGTGACCTCTTTGGCCAGCTTCTTGGCCGCCTTAAGTCTGATCTTGCTGAGATCGGTTGCAACTTGGCCCAATTGGCTGCCGAGCTCATCGACCCGGCGTTCCAGTGCGGCTAGCCCCTCTTCGGACACGTCCAGCTGAGCCAATCGGTCGCGGGAATCCTGCGCCCACTGCAGCACCCCGTCGATATCGGCGGCGTACTTACGGGTCAGCGTGCGCAGCTGCGCTTGGCGGGCCAGTTTGGCATCCAGCGCGCTGGCGTCGGTCGGCAGCCCGTCCAGGTAGTCGCCCAATTCGCCGACCGCGTCGACGACCACCGTCAACGCGCCGCCGATCTGGTCGCCCAGCGCTCGCAACCGCGTGTCACCGGCCGACTCCAGCGCACTCCGGGCACGTCCCAGGGCGTCGGCGGCGCCGAACCCCTCGTCAGATGAACTGGACAGCAACTCTCGGGCCGATGCTGCGGCTTCGCGCAGGGTGTCCAGTTCGGAGAGCCGGACGATCTCGGCGACGAGCGCTTCGTCTTCTCCTGGCTGCGGGTCGACGGTGGCGATCTCGTCGAGCGCGAACTGGAGTCGATCGGCTTCCTGAGCGAGTTCACGGGTCCGCTCTCGACGGTCGCCGAGGTCGCGCCGCGCCGACAACCACGCTTCCCGTAGTTTGCGGTAACGCTCCAGCGCGGGCCCGGTGCCCGCGAACCGGTCCAGCGCGCCGCGCTGCTCGTCGGGTCGCATGAGCCGCAGCTGGTCATTCTGGCCGTGCAGCGCCAGCAGCTGAGTGGTGAAGCCGCTCAACGACTTTGCCGGCACGCTCCGGCCGCCGAGGTAGGCCCGCGAGGGCCCGTCACGATTGACGGTGCGCAACGCGATCACGCTGCCGTCCTCGTCGCGATCCGCTCCGGAGGCGTCCAGGATCTCGTCCAGCTGAGCGGTCACCGCGTCGTCGATATCGGTTGTGGTGAAACGACCTTCGACCACGGCGCGCTCGGAGCCCGACCGTACCCGGGTCGCGTCCGCGCGAGCCCCACCCAGTAGGTGCAAGCCGGTGACCACCATAGTTTTTCCGGTGCCGGTCTCACCGGTCAGCACGGTCAAGCCGCGATCGAACTCGGCGGTCGCCACACTGATAGCACCCAGGGCCTCGATGCGAATCTCGTTCAGCACCGGCTATTTCCCGCGCCAACCTGTAACCGGCAACTTGAACTTGGTGACCAGCCGGTCGGTGAAGGGTGCGCTATCCAGGCGCACCCACTTCACGGGTGTGACAGAGCGGGTGACCTCGAGCCGACTGCCGGCCGGTACCACCATCTCGCGGCGGCCGTCGCAGAACACCAGCGCGTCGTGACCGTCTGCCTCGATCTCGATAGCGATGGCGGCATCGGGGCTGGTGACCATCGGACGTCCGAACAAGGCGTGAGCATTGTTGGGTACCACCAGGATTGCTTCCAAATCCGGCCACAACACCGGCCCGCCCGCGGAGAATGCGTACGCGGTGGATCCGGTAGGAGTGGACACCAGCACACCGTCGCAGCCGAACGTCGAGACCGGTCGCCTGTCGATCTCCACGACGACGCCGAGGACACCGAGTCGCGGGCCTTTCTCCAGGCTGGCTTCGTTGAGCGCCCAGCCCCGAGCGATCACCTCGCCGCCTTGCCGGACCAGAACGTCCAAGACCAACCGGTCTTCGACGCGATAGTCTTGCGCTACAACGTGATCAAGCACCGCGTCGATGGCCTCGGCCTCGGCTTCGGCCAGGAAACCGATCCGGCCCAGGTTGACGCCCAACACCGGAATGGCGGCGTTACGGGCGAGTTCGGCCGCCCGCAGGAAAGTTCCGTCCCCGCCCAGCACCAGCACTAGCTCGCAACCATCGGCGGCCATCGGATCGGCGTCGACCACCTCGATATCGACACCCAGCACCCGCATATCGTTGGGGCTCAACCGCAACGAGCCTCTGTCGACGGCCTCTGCCGAGAGTGCCCGCAGCGCGATTCCTTTCGCTTCCAACACTTTCTCGACCCGCCGGGCCGTTTCGGTGGCTTCGTCACGGCCGGAGTGCACAACCAACAGGACGGTGCGTTCGGTGGTCACTGTGGGCCCTCTCTTACTGCGCGCTGCGCCGCAGCCGACAGCTCATCCCCGTCCAGCGCGCGCTCCGTCCGGGCCCGCAGCCACAGAAAATACTCGACGTTGCCCGATGGCCCGGGAAGCGGACTGGCCGTCACGTCGACGGTACGCCAACCCAGCTCGGCGGCACGGCGGGAGACGGCAAGCACCGAATCGATGCGCATCTGGGGGTCCTGCACCACCCCGCCGGGTCCGACCTGACCCTTCCCCACCTCAAACTGCGGCTTCACCATGGGAACGATATCGGCGTCCGGCGAAGCGCAGCCAACCAGCGCGGGCATTACGGTGGCCAACGAGATGAAGGACAGATCGGCCACCACCAGGGCGACGGGCCCGCCGATCGTCTCGGGCGACAGGTCACGGACGTTGGTGCGCTCCACCACGACCACCCGCGAATCGCTGCGCAGCGACCAGGCCAGCTGCCCGTAGCCCACGTCGGCGGCAACCACCTGGGCGGCGCCGCGGTCCAGCAGGACCTCGGTGAATCCGCCGGTTGAGGCGCCCGCGTCCAGGCAACGCCGGCCCTCGACTGCGATGCCGAAGGCGTCCAACGCGCCGATGAGCTTGTGCGCCCCCCGTGACACCCAGGAGCGTCCGCCGTCGTCGGCCACCGTAAGTGCCGCGGTGACCGCGACGGAGGTGGCCGGCTTGACCGCCGGTAATCCGTCGATCCGCACCCTGCCGGCGCCGATCAACTCCGCGGCCTGTTGCCGCGAACGCGCCAGACCTCGCCGCACCAACTCGGCGTCGACGCGAGCACGCCGGGGCATGCGGGCACTCAGCCCTTCTCCGCCGACTCCAGCGCCTGCAGCAGCACGTCGTGCGCCTCGGAAAGGCGACGGGCGATGTCCTCTAGCTCCTCCAGTGAAGGCCCTGAAGCGGCATCAGCGGCGTCAGGGAGCTGGGCCATCAGCGATTCGATTTCGGCGCGAATCTGCTCAGGATCGATAGTCATTGCGCTCCTACGGTAGTCATCGTCTACTCGTCACGCATCAGGGACCAGCGGTCCAGTGCGTCGCGGGCCCGGTCGTCGCCGGCGTCGATCCGGACCGTTGCCGACGCGTCCCAGATCGCACTGGCGACGGCCCGGACAATCGCGAGGTCGTCGTCGTGGTGTTGGTCGGCCTCTCCGGAACGACTTGTCACCGTCGCGACCTCGTCCCCGACCTCGACCCGCCAGCCGGGCTGCGGGCCCACCCTCAGCAGCTCGGCGTCCTGGTGCAGCGACCTCAAGTCGCGGCCGAGATAGGTGGGGCGCTGAGCCGGCTCGGCGAAAACGGCATCGCGCGCGGAATTCACTCCGGTGAGCACCATCAGGCTGGGCAGTTCGGCGGCGTTGGCGCCTTCGATGTCGGTGTCGAGCCGGTCACCCACGACCAGCGGCGCCGCGAACTCGCCGCGGCCCACCGCATCTTTCATCAACTGCGGTCCCGGTTTACCGGCCACCTGCGGCTGTTCACCAGTAGCCGCGCGCAGCGCGGCCACCAGAGATCCGTTGCCGGGCAACAGACCTCGTTCGGTAGGCAAGGTGAGGTCGACGTTGGCCGCAACCCATAGTGCGCCCGCCCGGATGGCCAGCGCCGCCTCGGCCAACTCCGGCCAGCCGATGGTCATGGAAAGCCCTTGAACGACGGCATCCGGCCCGTCTTCGAAACGACGGACCGGCAACAGGCCCGCGGTCGAGATCTCGTCGGCCAGTGCGTCGGTACCGACGATGAGCACCTTCGAACCCGGTGGCAGCTGGGCGGCGAGCAGGTGGGCGGCACTTTGCGCACTGGTGACGACGTCGTCACTGCCGGCCGTGAAGCCGAGCTCGCGCAGGTGTGCGGCGACTTCGTCGGCGCTGCGCGATGCGTTGTTGGTGACGAACAGCTTGCGGCTGTCTATCGCGTCCAGTGAGTCGACCGCGCCCTCGGTAGCCTGATGGCCGCGAAAAACCGTTCCGTCCAAGTCGAGAAGCAGGCAATCATAGTGCCGCGCAATGCTCTTCATCTCAGCCAAGTTCGCTGACCCGTTCTTCGGCGTCGGTGACGCCCTCGATGTCGGCGGCCGCCGAGCGCAAAAACCATTGCAGCGCTTCATCGCCCCGTCCGAGCGCCAATAGCGTTTCGGCGTAGGCGTAGAACAACCGCGCGGCCGTCGAACCGGTGCGCGCCGGATCGAGTTGCGGGGTGGACAGCAACGTCAGCGCCTGCTCGAGTTGACCGAGGTCGGCGCGTGCACCGGCGGCGACGATGCGCAGCTCGTCGGCGTCATCACCACTGAGCTCGGCCGCCTCGGGTCCGCGCGCCAAGTCGATGGCACGCTGTGGGCGGCCGAGGCCACGTTCGCAATCGGCGATCAGTGCCAGCAACGGGGACTTGCTGCCCATTCGCCGGGCGGCACGAAATTCGGCCAGCGCCTGACCCCAGTCGCCGCAGTGGTAGGCCGCAATGCCGACCGCCTCTCGAATCGCCGCGATCCGACTCGCCCGAGCTCGGGCCGCACGGGCATGGCTCAGTGCGGCCTCGGGATCTTCGTCGAGCAGCCCACCGGCGGCTACCAGGTGGCGTGCCACAGCGTCGGCGGTGACCCGGTCCAGCGTGCTCAGTTCGCGGCGCACGTCGGGCGCCAGCTGCCGCGCCTCGATATCGGCCGGAATCGGGGGGCCGGTTGGAGTGGCGTCACCGTGGGGTTGGGCCGAACGCGCCCGCCCCGGGCCAGAACGCCGCGGCGCGCCGTCGGAGCCAGAACGCGGCCGCCGCTCGTTGCTACGACCACGCCTGTCATCGACCACTCGCTAGAGGTTACGGGTATCCCCGCCAGGCTCACAATTTGCGGTCCCGCTTCCGGTACCTCGCGCAGAGCCGCTACCAGCGGATTTCACGACTGTTCATACTTCACCCAACGCTGGCTGATCAGCATGAGCCATGCCTTTTGTGAGCGTATGGCCCGATTTCGTGGCAGCGGCCGCCACGAACCTGTCCGGGATCGGTTCGTCGATCAACGCGGCCAATGTCGCCGCCTCCCTCCCCACCACCGCCCTCTCGGCGGCCGGTACCGACGAGGTGTCGGTGGCCATCTCGGCGTTGTTCGGCGGCCATGCCCGGGAGTATCAAGCGATCAGTGCCCGGGTGGCCGGGTTGCAGCAACGGTTTGTGGCGTCGTTGAGTTCAGCCGGGAGCGCCTATGCCGCGGCCGACGCGGCCGCGGCCACTCCCTTGCAATCACTGCTCGACGCCGTCAACACCCAGTCGGCGGCGCTGACCGGACGCGTCCTGATCGGCGACGGCGCGAATGCAAGCACCCCCGGCGGCAATGGCGGTGACGGCGGCTGGCTGTGGGGCAACGGCGGCAATGGCGCCACCGGAGCCGCCGGACAGGCCGGCGGCAACGGCGGAGCAGCCGGATTGATCGGCAACGGCGGGGCGGGCGGCAATGGTGGCCTCTCAGCAAGTGGCGGCAACGGCGGAGCCGGCGGCTGGCTCTCCGGCGACGGCGGTGTTGGCGGCAACGGCGGCAACGGCACCGGCAACACCGCCATCGGCGGCCACGGCGGCCACGGCGGCGCCGGCGGCAACGGCGGGACAGCCGGGATATGGGGTACCGGCGGCCTCGGCGGTGACGGCGGTACCGGCGGCAACACCACCGCTTTGAGCGGAAACGCCGGGGCCGGCGGCGCAGCCGGTACCGGCGGCAACGCCGGTTATTTCGGCAACGGGGGCGCGGGTGGACACGGCGGCACCGGCGGAAACGGCTTCACCGGCGGCGCCGGCGGCACCGCCGGCAACGGCGGTACCGGCGGCAACTGGATCGGCGCCGGCGGCTCCGGTGGCACCGGCGGCGACGGCGGCAGTGGTTTCAGCGCTGGCGGGAACGGCGGAAACGGCGGCCAGGGCGGCGCCACCGGACTGATCGGCACCGGCGGAAGTGGCGGCGCCGCCGGCAGCGGCGCCACCGGTCTGACCGTGAGCGTCGGCGGCATCGGGGGCAGCGGCGGCACCGGCGGCATCATGTACGGCGACGGTGGAAACGGCGGAAACGGCGGTGGCGCAACATCCTTCGGCGGACAAGGCGGTCAGGGCGGCACCGGCGGATCGGCTCGCGCCATCGGCAACGGCGGCACCGGCGGTAGTGCCGGAACCGGCGCGGCCGGCGGCAACGGCGGTACCGGCGGGCAACTCTTCGGCAACGGCGGCAACGGCGGACAAGGCGGCGCCGGCCTGCCCGCCAATACCTTCATCACCACCACTCCCGCTATCTACCCCGGTCAAGGCGGTAACGGTGGCAACGCCCCCGGACTCATCGGCAACGGGGGCAATGGCGGCCAAGGCGGCACCGGATGGACCGGGGCGGACGGCATCAACGTGACACCGGCAATCCCCAACAGCTCTGTTCAACCGGACGGCAGTGGACTCACCGGGATCGCCGGAGCAACCGGCCAGAACGGCGGCACGGGCGGCAGCGGCGCCGATGGCACCAACCCCAGTGGTTTCACCGTGAACGCCGGCCGGGGCGGCGACGGCGGCGCGGCCGGGCCAGGCGGCGCCAACGGTGGCACTGGCGGAAACGGCGGAAACGTCAGTGCCCCCGACGATGTGCTGGCGGACAGCACCCACGGGGGCGACGGGGGCAACGGCGCACCAGGCAGCGGTCCCGGCGGCGCGGGCGGAAACGGCGGAAACGGCGGCTCGGCCGTGGGAAACGAGACGAACAATTTCGGCGGTAGCGGTGGCCGAGGCGGTGACGGCGCCTCCGGCGAAACCCCGCCACTCAACGGTGGCGCCGGAGGTGCCGGCGGCAATGGCGGTAACGCAGGGCTGCTGATCGGCAACGGTGGAGCCGGCGGCCAAGGCGGCATCGGAGGCCTCGGGGGCACTGGTGACCGCGGCGGCAGCGGCGGCAACGGAGGCGCCGGCGGACATTCGGACAGCGCCCATTTCGGCAGCATCGCCGGGTCGGGAGGTGACGGCGGAAGCGGCGGAAGCGGTGGCCTCGGCGGCACTGGCGGCCAGGGCGGCGTCGGCGGCAACGGTGGCGCCGGTGGGAAGCTCGTCGGCTTCGGCGGTGCCGGTGGCGACGCCGGGATGGGCGGGGCCGGTGGCGCAGGGGGCGACGGCGGCGCAGGCGGACACGGCGGCAACGGTGCCAACGCGACCGGCGGCTCGGATAACACCGCCGGCAACGGGGGCGACGGGGGTGACGGCGGCCAGGGCGGTCAAGGCGGGAAGGGTGGCGCCGGTGGTCAGCAGGGCGGCACCGGCGGGGCCGGCGGGATATTCGGCGGCGCCGGCCGAAACGGTGGTGGCGGTGCCGGGGGGCCGGGCGGTGAAGGCGGCGCCGGCGGCACCACGGTCGGCAACGGCGGCGCCCGCGGCGAGGCATCCGGCGGCAACATCGACAACGTGCCCGGCACCGCCGGCAGCGCCGGCAAGGCCGGTGGGGCTGGATCCACCGGGATCACCGGTTAGCACCACCCCATGCCTCTCGTTGCACCAACTCAGCTAATAGCCTCCGCTGCAACGGATTTGGCAGGATTCGCGGCAAGCGTCGAGGAGACCAACGCTCTTGCCGCGACCCGTACCACAGTCGTGGCCGCGGCGGGCACCGATGAGCTTTCGGCGGCGATCGCGGCGTTTTTCGCCAACCATGCCCGGGCGTATCAGGCGATCGGAGCGCGGCTGTCCGGGCGGCAGCAGCAGTTCGTGGCCGCGCTGCACACCGCCGGTAATACCTATGCCGCCGCCGAAGCCGTCGCGGCCAATCCGCTGCAATCGCTGCTCGATGTCCTCAACGCCCCGTCGATGGCAAGATGGCACTGACCGGGCGCATATCGATCGGCCACGGACGCTGATGCCACCACCCCCGGCGACACCGGCCGCTGGCTCTACGGCAACGGCGGCACCGGCGGCCAGGGCGGACACGGCCTATACGCCGACCCCCACCCCGGACAACCGTATGACTTTCCCAGCATCACCGCCGGCCGCGGCGGCACCGGCGGCAACACCTACCTGATCGGCAATGGCGGCGATGGCGGCCAAGGCGGCACCGGCGGGACCGGAACCGACGTCGTCGCCCGCTCGATCAACAGCCGCGCAGCCCGGCACGTCCGTAAGCCCCGTCACGACCAATTCGGCGACTCCGGTCACCGCTGCGAATGGCGGACCGGGCGGGACCGGTGGAACCGGCGGCGAGGGCGGAACCGCCGGCGCAGGCGGCGCAGGCGGTCACCGCGGAGGCAGCGGTGGCACCGGCGGTCAGGGCGGACTGACCGGGGCGCAGGCAGCGCCGGCGCGACCGGAACCGGCGGCCGAGGCGGCGCCGGGGGCTTGGGCGGCGACGGCGGACAGGCAGGTGCCAGCGGCTCAGGTCTTGGCGGCTCCGGCGGCCACGCCGGGCAAGCCGGCAATAACGGACTCTCTGGAGATGACGGTCAGTCAGCCGAGGCGGGACAAGTTCTGACCTGGAGGAGAAACGTCAGTGCCTCGTGTCAGCGCGCTCCCCGATGTGGTGGCGATGACACCGGCAGTCGCGGCGCACCCGGCCAGCAGTGGTTTACGCCCGCCTAAGCCTGTAGTCGATGCGGCAGCATCGGCGAGATCAACGCAGGGCAGTAGGTCGCGATCGCGACGATGGTGAACGCGGCCGCCCGCTCCCTGGACAGGCCGTTGATTTCGGCCATCTCGGCGACGATGGCGTCGAACGATCCACCGGGCGAAAGCACCTTGGGGCACACCGAGCGACCGAGAGCTATCGTCGTGGCCGGTTGACTGTAGGGAATGCCCGCATTATTGAGGGCATTGAGGAACGCATTGCCCATCATGTCGGCATGGATCGGCGCCGCCACCGTGGCCGACACTCCGAACACGCCTGCAGCCAGAGCCAGCAGTCTGAGGGCGATCGCGGGTGCGGTCATCGTGACAACAGTGCTTAACAACTGTCACGTTCACAACACGGTGGGGTAAAGGTTCGACCACTAACGCGTTTTGGTTGCACTTACCCGGCGAAAGGCGAGCTATCGCCTGCTGTCCCCCGTTCGGCGGACAACGCTCTCGTGCCGTCGGCGGACCTCGAGTTCCGCCCCCAAACAGCCAGCGGTGGGATACCACGGCGGTTCGGTGCGGCCAAGAATTGGTGTCGAACGAACGCACAACCACGAGAGGCACGTCCCATGACCTACGAGACCCTGTTCTTCGAGAGCGAGGATGCCTACTCCGCTCCGGCGTTCCACGACGGCGACGCCGAGTGAGCCGGCGCCCCATACCCGAAAGGTAACCCCGGATGTCCCACGAAACCCTGTTCCGCGAGAAGGAGTGCGTGTATTCCACGCCCCTGTTCACGGTGGCCGACGTCACCGAGTGACCGGACTTCCAGCGGGGTCTCATCGCATACCCCTCCCCCCTCCCCTCGCGGTGAGATCCCGCTGGACTTTTCTCGTCGAACCGGACGAATTGTCTTCCGTTGATGCCCTTACTCAGTAGCGTGAAGCTCATGTCGGAACCGCAAGGGCGCGCCACCACCCAACTCAGTGGCCCCGATTGGTCGCATTGGCCCGCACGGGTATTGGGCCACGCCGACCCCCTCAAGATCGGTCACCACGCGGGCACGCATCGCACCATCTCGCCGGACCAGACGTGGGCGGCCATCCAGCCGCTGCTGGCGGTGGCCGGCATCACCCGCGTCGCTGATCTCACCTGGCTCGACGATTTGGGAATTCCGACAGTGCAAGCGGTGCGACCGGCGTCGCTGACGCTGTCGGTCAGCCAGGGCAAAGCCACCACCTACCGGGCCGCGCAGGTGTCCGCCGTCATGGAGTCCCTGGAGAACTGGCACGTCGAAAACATCAGCCCAGACCGGTTATCGACTCCTACAACGGAACTCATTGATGAGCTGACATACGACCCGGCTGACCTCAACCGTCCGGCGGGCAGTTTCTATCACCCGGGGGCCAAACTCGACTGGATGGCCGCGACGACACTACTGACCGGCCGCCGGACCTGGGTACCGTGGCTGGCCACCCTGGTGAACATCTCGGTCACCGACGCCTGGGGGCCACCGATTTTCGGCATGGACACAACGGGATTGGCCTCGGGCAACAGCTACCACGAGGCCACCCTGCACGGCCTTTACGAGATCATGGAGCGATACGGCATGGCCGCCGCGCAGCCGGGATCCACTTTGTTCGAAGTGCCGATCGACGACGTCGTGCGCTCGGAATGCGCGCCTTTGGTGGAGATGATCCACCGTGCGAAAAGCGAACTGCAGGTCGCCCGAATGGACGTCTGGGACGGGTTCTACTGCTTCGCTGCCGAGATCACCTCACCAATGATGGAGATCCCGTTCAGTGGCAGCGGTCTCCATCATGATCCCAATGTCGCACTCTCCCGAGCGATTACCGAAGCCGCACAATCGCGTCTGACCGCGATCAGTGGAGCACGCGAGGATCTGCCCTCGGCCATCTATCAGAGATTCGCCCGCATGCACACCTTCGCGCCCGCCCGAAAGTCGATGCAGGCCATGCCCGAAGGAGGCCCCACGCCCTGGCACATCACGAGCACCGACTCGCTGGGCGAACTGCTCGCTACGGCGGGGACCGCCGTAGCGGCGGTGGCCGGCGCCGAGCCGCTTGCGGTGGTGTGCGACTTCCCCGACGCTTGCGTGCCCGTCGTCAAGGTGATCGCACCGGGCATGTCGGCGACGGTGCAGTCACCCCTGCGCACCCCGCTGCAGGAGCACCCGTGACCGCCGCGGCGCGCATCGTTGTCACCGCGGGGCCCACGATCGGTGCGCCGGATATCCATGCCGTGATCCCCCATGCCGAAGTGGTCCCACCGATTTCGTTCGGAGACGCGCTGCGGTACGGGCTGCGCCCCGGGGACACGCTGCTCATCGTCGACGGCCTCTTCTTCCAGAGCGCTTCGGTGCGGCATAAGGAATTGCTGACGCTGATGGACGACGGTGTGCGGGTGGTCGGCTCGTCGAGTATGGGTGCGCTGCGTGCCGCGGAACTACATCCGTTCGGCATGGAGGGCTACGGCTGGGTGTTCGAGGGATACCGTGACGGCGTCATCGACGCCGACGACGAAGTCGGCATGGTGCACGGCGACCCCGAAGACGGCTACCCGGTATTCGTGGACGCACTCGTCAATATCCGCCAAACAGTTTCCCAGGCAGTGCAATCCGGCGTCCTGTCATCGGCGACGGCCGAGCGGCTCATTGAGACCGCCCGCCGCACACCCTTTACCCAGCGCACCTGGAATCGTCTGCTCGAATCCGCAGGAATCCCGGAGAGCCCCTCGCTGGCACAGCAATTGAAGGCGATGCGGATCGACATCAAGCACACCGACGCAGTGCTGGCGCTGCGGGAGGTGATCCGCGGCCCGAGAAACGTCGCGGTACGTCCCGGGCCTCCCCCCACCGTGTGGTCGGAGCGTTGGCGTCAACGTTGGGCCCCGGCGACACCCGTCGAAGTGACCGAAGGGACCTCCGACGTCGTCCACGTCGTGGACGTCGACGTCCTGTCGCTGCTGAGTGTGTGCGCCTCCGACCGCTGGGCCTACCGGCCGGCCCTCGAGCAAGTGGCCGCGTGGTACTGGAACGCGGTTCATCCCGGCGACGAGGGCAGCGTCCGGGATCGCGCATCGCGGGCGGTCGCCGACGTCGGCATCGCCGACTACGAACGCGCGCTGGAAACCGTCGCGCACCGCTACGCGGTCGCGTCGGGAATCATCGACGCATCAGGGTTCCCGGAACACGTGAGGGCTCACTGGCTCACCGACGAAGAGAGCCTCTCGCTCAGCGGCGACCCCATTTCAGTTTCGGCGCGGTTGACCACCCGGACCCTGTTCTTCACCCGGTCATTGCCGGCCATCCAGCACTTCCTCGAACTGCTGCGCAAGGATCCGCGGCTGCCCGAGTGGCGCGCCATGGTCGCGCAGGCGTTGGCTCGGCGCGACGAGTTGGCAAAGCAGAAGCCGACTTTGAACTTGCAAAGGCCCGACCCCACGCAGCTCAGGCGCTTGTTCGGCATGCGTTGGGGCACGGAGGTAGACCACATAGAACTCGCCCAACGGGGATTGATGACCAACGACGCGTTCTACAACGCGGCCAGTCTGTTTGCCGTGGCAGCCGCTGACGACCAGCTGCCCTCGATCGAGGTCGGCACGCTCGGCGGCATCTGACCGAGGCTAGATCCTCTCCACACCCGCGACGTTGCGCTTGCCGCGGCGTAGCACCAGCCATCGCCCATGCAGGAAATCCGATGATTGCGGCGACCATTCGTCACTGCTGACGCGGATGTTGTTGACCGACACGCCGCCCTCACCGATGGTCCGCCGCGCGGCTTTCCTGCTTTCGGACAGACCAGTGGCCACCAGCAGGTCGACGATTCCGTCTGGCTCGCCCGGTTTCAGCTCTGCCACCGACGTCTCCCGCAACGCCGATGACAGCGTCGGCTCGTCCAGTCGATCCAACTCCCCCTGACCGAACAGCGCCCGGCTGGCGTGCTGGACGGCTTCAGTGGCCGCCTCGCCATGCACCAGCACGGTCAGCTCGGTGGCGAGCCGGCGTTGCGCGGCGCGCTGCTGTGGGCGTTCTGAAGTGGCCTGTTCCAGTTCGGCGAGTTCGTCGGCGGACAGAAAGGTGAACCAACGCAGGTAGCGGATCACGTCGGCGTCGGCGGTGTTGACGAAATACTGGTACCAGGCGTACGGGCTGGTCATCTGCGGGTCCAGCCACAGGCTGCCACCACCGGTGGACTTGCCGAATTTCTTGCCGTCGGCCGACGTGACCAGCGGCACGGTGAGCGCATGGACTGCCGCGCCGAGCTTTTGGCGCACCAGGCGGACCCCGGCGATGATGTTGCCCCACTGATCCGATCCGCCGATCTGCAGCGCGCAGCCGTGGCGGCGGTGCAGTTCGACGAAATCGTTGGCCTGCAACAGCATGTAACTGAACTCGGTGTAGGAGATGCCTTCCCCGTCCAGGCGGCGCCGCACGGTGTCCCGATCGAGCATGACGTTGACCGAGAAGTGCTTGCCGATGTCACGCAGGAACTCGATGGCCGACAGTGCGCCGGTCCATTCCAGGTTGTTCTCGACGATCGCGCCTGTCGGCGAATCGTCGAAGTCGACGAAGCGCTCCAACTGACCCCGGATCCGCTCAGCCCATTCGGCGACCGTGTCCGCCTCCTGCAGACTGCGCTCACCGACCTCGCGCGGATCGCCGATCATCCCGGTCGCCCCGCCGGCCAGGACGATCGGCCGGTGCCCGGCGCGCTGGAAACGACGCAGCGCCAGCAGCGGCACCAGGTGTCCGGCGTGCAGGCTCGCGGCAGTCGGGTCGAATCCGGCGTAAACGGTCAGCGGTCCTCGCTGCGCCTCGGCCGCCAGCGCGTCGAGGTCGGTGGACTGCGCGATCAGCCCACGCCAGCCCAATTCGTCGAGAATCTCGGACGACTCATCACCCATGGCTGAGATCCTTCCAGGGCGGTGGACGGTCGGTGCGCACCGGATGCGTTCAGGCTGATTCCAGCCGCTGGCACCCGAGCGGCCATCAGGTAGTTTGCGGAGGGTCATGGACAACCGCTTCTTCCCGCTGGTCGTGGTGGCGATCATGCTCGCCTTGGGCCTCACCCTCACGGTGGCCGACTTTCAGCGGGCGACCACGTTGCGCCGCCCGCTGCTGGCGGCGCTGTTGTGCCAATCCGTCCTGCTGCCGCTGCTTTGTCTGCTGGTCGCCGAAGCCCTTGATCTCCAGCCGAACCTGGCGGTCGGGCTGATGTTGATGGCGGCCACGCCGGGCGGGCTGTTGGCCAATGTCCTCAGCCATCTTGCGGGCGGGGACCTGGCCCTCAACCTCACGCTCACCGCGGTCAACGCCGTGCTGTCGATCTTCGCGATACCGGCGATCCTGGCGTTGTCGATGACCTGGTTCCTGGGTGACGGGCGCTTTATCCCGCTGCAGTTCGACAAGTTCTTCGGGGTGTTCGCGGTGGTGCTGATTCCCACCGCTGCCGGCGTGGCCGTCCGGCACAGTTTCCCCGATCTGGCCCAGCGACTGCACAAGCCGGTCCGGATCGCCGCGGCGGTGCTGCTGGTCGTCGCCCTGGCCGCGGGAATCGCCGGCGGCAGGACGACCCTGATGAATAACTTCGGGGTGCTCAGTGCGGCCGTCGTGATCTTCTGCACGATCAGTCTCACGGTCGGGTACCTCGCCCCCCGCTGGATGCGCCTGGCCCCACGCCAGGCCGTCGCGGTGAGCCTGGAGATCGGTTTGCACAACGCCGTGGTGGCCATCGGCATCGCGCTGAGCCCGCAATTGCTCGACAACGCCGAAATGGCCACACCAGCAGCGGTGTACGGCGTGCTCGCGCCGGTGGTCGCACTGACGTTCCTGTTCCTGGTGCGACGGCTGGATCCCGGCTATCGAGCTGCCGCGCGGCGGCAGACCTAGTCACTGGCGCCCGGGGCCGGCGCTCTCGGGCTGCGCCGGTAGGCGGACACTTCCGGCCGGCCGGCCAGCCACAGCCGCCACGGCCTGTCTGCGGCCTGGCTGACTCCTACCCGCGGACCTGCGGTCGCCGTCAACGGTGCCCCGAGTTGCAGCGTCACCGGACCCCGCGCGTCGAACACATCAATTCCGTTGTCGTCCATGGTGATTCCGAGTGCCGCGCACAGGTTTCCCGGCCCGCGGGCCAGTGCGCTGCCGCGGACCGCCGCCCCGCGCCGGGCCCGGGCCACGTCGGTGCCATCCTCGATCACGCACGCCCGTAACAGCACCGCGGCGGCGGTGCCGTCCGGTCCGCATGCCACGTTGGCGCAGACATGGATCCCGTGGCTGCGGTAGGTGTAGAGGCGCCCGGGCGGGCCGAACATGACGGCGTTGCGTTCGCGCAAACCGCGGTAGGAATGCGCCGCGGCGTCTGGCCAGGGCCCGTCGGGGACTCCGCCGTAGGCCTCGACCTCGACGACCAACGCCGTAACACCCCTGGCGCTCAATCGTGCTCCGAGTAGCCGGCGCGCGGCCGCGACCGGATCCACCATCAGTTCGCTGGCACTCACCGAACCGATTCTGCCCGGCTCTTGACAACCGTCGGGCGCGGGGCAAATATTCATCACATGATGACTTCATCATCTGATGAATTAGCTGGCACGGCCATCAATATCGAGCATCTGCGGGTCACCCGCGGTAAACGACTTGCGCTGCAGGACGTCTCGGTCCACATCCGAAGGGGCAGCATCACCGGGCTGCTCGGCCCGTCCGGCTGCGGCAAGACAACCCTGATGCGCAGCATCGTCGGGACGCAGATCGTGACCTCGGGAGCAGTCACCGTCCTCGGCCGCCCTGCAGGGTCCGCCGCATTGCGCCGGAGGGTCGGCTATGTACCGCAGGACCCGACCATCTACCACGACCTGCGGGTGGTCGACAACGTCAAATATTTCGCCACGTTGTACGGACACGACGCGCAGGCCGCCGACGACGCCATCGATCGGGTGGGCCTGACCGATCACCGGACGGCCTATTGCAGCAATCTGTCCGGGGGCCAGCGCATCCGCGTGTCCCTGGCCTGCGCACTGGTCTGCGGGCCCGAGTTGCTGATCCTCGACGAACCCACCGTGGGACTGGATCCCGTTCTGCGAGTAGACCTTTGGGCCCAATTCAGAGACCTGGCGAAGAGCGGTACCACGCTGCTCGTGTCCAGTCACGTGATGGACGAAGCCGACCATTGCGGCGACCTGCTGCTGATGCGGGAAGGGCGTCTGGTCGCTCACACCACCCCTGACCAACTACGAGAGGACACGTCATGCACGTCACTGGAGGAAGCGTTTCTGTCCATCATCCGGCGCAGCACCGAGCTCCGAGCCGGATAGGGATCAAGGGCTACACGGCCACCACCGTGCGGATTCTGCGACAACTGGTCGCCGACCACCGCAGCGTGGCCATGATTCTGGTGGTGCCGATCGTGGTTATCACGTTGATGTATTTCATGTTTCAAAACGTCCCGCATCGTCCGGGGATGCCGACACCGTTCAACAACACCTGCCTGGTCCTGCTGGGCCTGTTCCCGTTGTTCGTCATGTTCATCATCACGTCGATCACCATGCAGCGTGAGCGCTCCTCGGGGACATTGGAACGCATCCTCACCACCCCACTGCGCCGGCTCGATCTGCTGCTGGCCTACGGCACCGCATTCTCGATTGCCGCTGCCGCCCAGGCCGTGGTGGCGTGTGTGGTGTCGTTCTGGTTTCTGGGCTTCCACACCGAAGGTAGCCCGGTGTGGGTGTTCGCCATCGCGGTCATCAACGCGATTCTGGGTGTGGGCCTTGGATTGTTGTTCAGCGCCTTCGCCCGCACCGAGTTTCAGGCGGTGCAGTTCATTCCGCTGGTGATGGTTCCGCAATTGCTGCTGGCCGGGGTGATCGTGCCGCGCAACGCCATGCCCGACTGGCTGCACTGGATCAGCAACGCGATGCCGGCCAGCTATGCCCTCGAGGCACTGCAGCAGGTGGGTGCGCATGCCGGACTGACGGCTACTACCGTGCGTGACATGGTGATCGTGCTGAGCTTCGCCCTCGCATCCTTGTGCCTGGCCGCGGCGACACTGCGGCGCAGGACCCCCTAGCGTGGCCGGCCGGCGTCCGGGACGGCCGGCGGGCAACTCCGACACCCGAGAACGCATCCTGACAAGTGCGCGAGAATTGTTTGCGATCAACGGCATCGACCGGACATCGATCCGCGCAGTGGCAAGACAAGCCGGTGTGGACGCCGCCCTGGTACACCACTACTTCGGTACCAAGGAGCAACTGTTCGCCGCGGCCATTCACCTTCCGATCGACCCCATGCAGGTGATCCGGCCGCTGCTGGAAGCGCCCGTGGAGGACCTGGGCGTCATGCTGCCGTCGCTGTTGCTGCCGCTGTGGGACTCCGAACTGGGGGCGGGATTGATCGCCACGCTGCGCTCGCTCATCTCGGGCGACGATGTGGGGCTGGCGCGTTCGTTTCTGCAGGAGATCGTCGGCGGCGCCGTGGGATCACGCGTCGACGATCCGCCGGGAACGGGCAAGCTGCGCACCCAGTTCGTCGCTTCGCAACTGATGGGCGTGGTGATGGCGCGCTACGTCATCAAGGTCGAACCGTTCGCGTCGCTGCCCACCGAGCAAGTCGTGCAGACCATCGCGCCGAACCTGCAGCGCTATCTCACCGGGGATCTACCGCTGGGCCTCACGCCGTGAGCCGCGCGTGCTCCTCGTCGTCGACGTCGCGGGCCTCGTCCACCAGCAGCACCGGGATGCCGTCGTCGATGCGGTAGGCGCGGTGGAGCCTGGGGTTGTACAGCTCCCGGCCGTCGTTCACCAGCAGCAGCGGGCCGCGGTCGGCCGGGCACACCAGGATGCTCAGCAGGGTGTCATCAAGCATCGGCATTGACTTGCTTTCCGCTGAGCTCGGCACGGGCCGCCGGGGTCAGCTTGCGAAACACGTGGGTGGCGGCGTCGAAGTACCACGCCTGACGCCCAGACTTCGGGATTCCGGCCGCCCGCAGGGCACTCACCGTGGGCCGGAAGGTTGCGCTGAGCGTCATCTTAGGCACCACGTGCACGATATCGGGTCCAAGCCCGACGGGCATGCTCTCCACCGCCTCGGTCAGATCGGCCGCCGTGATCGTCGCCCCGGGCCGCAGCGTCACGGCGGAAACCGCCAATTCCCGGCCACCTGCGGCGACCCCGTAGGTCACCGCCAAATCGACGCCGTTGATCAGTCCCAGCGCGTCGACGACGGGCTCGGCGTACACCATGCCTCGTACCGTGCGAATCACCGCGCCGCGCCGGCCGGCCAACCAGAAGTCGCCGTCTTCGTCGCGGCGGAACAGGTACTCGGTGGAGATCCAGGTGTCGGCGGGAGCGAAGACACCACGTTTGACCGATGCGGTCGGGTCGATCGGGCCGCGCGACTGAGCGAGCAGGACACCGATCTGATTGGTGGCGGCCACCTGAACGAAGCCGTCGTCGTTCTCCAGGATCAGGTCGTTCTCGGGGTCGTAGGCTCCGAGTTCCACCCGTCCGGCACCGGGCAACGGACGGCCCTTGCTGCCGACCTTGGCACCCGACACGTTGGCCAGCACGGCCTGGCCGTCGGTGGTGGCGAAGAACTCCACGACGTGCGCCGGCGCGAATGCATCGACGACCCGTTCCCACAGTCCGGTCGGCATACCCGAACCGATGAACAGCCGGACCGGATGATTACCGTGCAATCCGAACTCCGGGTCGTCGACCACGTCACGCAGCATGGCCCATGTGTAGGACACCACCGTGACGCCGTACTGGCGGATCTCGGCGACGAAGCGATCCGGGCGCAAGCTGCGCGACAGCGCGATGCGGGTTCCGCCGACCACCGCCCCACCGAGGCTCACCAGCAGTGCCGACTCGTGGTGCAGCGGCGTGAGGCAGTACACGGTGTCCTTGCGGTCCAACGCGGCCGTCGACGCGGTGCCGAACGCCGACAGAGCCCAGCGGAAATTGGTGATCTGCTTGGCCACCAGTTCCCCGCCGGCCGCACTGAACGCGATGAACGCCAGGTCGCGCGCGAATCCGGGGTTGGCTCGGTACCAGGCGGGCAATTGCACCGCGTCGGGGTCGATCTGTTCCATGTCGATGACGTCCGCGTCGTCCGGCAGATGCAGATCACGCGACTCGCCGCCGCCCAGCACCAGTATCTGACCCGGAAGTTGGCGCGCCGCTTCCAGATTGGTGGGGTCGGTCAGGATCTCGCTGACCCCTCCGAGCCGGACCTGCGCGGCCAGGTCGACGTCCTCGCGCATCAGCACGGCCACGCCACCCAGCCGGGACAGCGCGGCGATCGCGACCAGTGCGCTGGGACGGGTCGCCATCAGAATGCCCACCCGGTCGCCCTGGCGCACCCCGACCTCGATCAGGCCGCGGACCACGTTGTTGATGCGCTTGTTGACCGCCTCGTAGGTGTGCACGCGGCCGTCGAACAGCAGGAACTCCCCCTGCGGGGCGTCACGGGCCTGCTCGTCGATGATGCGGCCCAACGAGATTCGGGTGTGGTCGTTGAGCTGTCCCAGCCGCGCCAGCCGCGGCAGGGTACGTACGGTCTCGACGGCCAGGGTGCGCATGGAGCGGTTGGCCGCGACGACGGCGTCTGCCGCGCCGCGGGCCAGCGCGAGCGCCGCCTCGGAGACCTCGCCGAGGCCGTGGGCGATGCGGGAGCTAAACGCCACCCCGCTGTCGTTGTGTTCCTCAGACTGCTCGACCATCAGGCTGATGCTGGCCGGCTTGTCGCCTTCGCTGGAGATCCACCGCACCCATTCGGCAACGGTGGGCCAGCTCTGCAACGCGGCCCGGGATCCCACCACCAAACCGAAATGCCCTGTCCGAATAAGACATTCGTAGACTTCGGTGTTGGGCGCAGCCCGCCGGATGCCGCGCACCGAGGCGGGCTGGCCGATGTCGTCGACCTCACCGACGAAGGCCAGAATCGGACAGGTGATGTCGGTCAGCGTCACCATCTGACCGTTGATCGCGAAACCACCCGTCATCATCCGGTTGTGCGCGATGAACTGCTTGAGCAGCTCCGAGATGGCCGGGCCGGACCAGGCGATCCAGCCCTCCCGCTCGAGGAATCTGCGCTGCTGTTCCCGTGGCAGCAACGCCTCGCGGTCGTGTAGCTGACGCACGAAGTCGATCCGGGCCTGAGCCGTCTTGATCGGGTCCATCATCTGAAAACCGGTGCGGGCCATCCAGCTTGGGATATTGAGCCGGTTGAACACGTGGTCGGCCATGAAGTCGGCGACGCCGGGGGCGATATTCGCCGGGATACCCATGGGTAGTGCGGCCAGGGTGTCGACCGGGGATCCGAAGGCAACGATGCTGGCCAGGTTTCTCGATCGCCGATACGCCGCGACCTGGTAGCACCACATGCCGCCCTGGGAGTACCCGACCAGGTGCACGTCTTGGCCGGCGGCGTCTTTGACGGTGTCGATGGCCTGATCCAGCGCGACGATGTGGTCGGCCAGGGTGCGCTGCATCCCACCTTCGACCTTGTCCGGGGAACCGAAGTCGATGACCCACGGGTCCAGCCCGCTGGCGTGCAAGATGCCGACCGCGCCGTCCTCCCTGGTGACATCCCACATGTCGGCGGACATCATCATCGGGTGCACCATAAGCACCGGCGGGCCCACCGGCGGCTGGCCGGGCCGGTTGTCCGGCGGGAAGTATCGTCGCAGCTTGTACATCGGCACGCTCTCGACGACCTGGGACGGCGACGGGACGCTGCCCGTCTCCAGCCCGCCCAGGCGGAGCACCTCCAGACCGTTCTGAGCGGTGGCTACCAGCCGCTCGACCGGTCGCGTGACCATCGACAAATTGAGATCCACCACTGCTCCTCAATGCTCCTGACGTCGGCCTTGACCAGCGAGGACATCATGGCACATCGACCGAGAGGTGTGGTCTGGGTCACGGTGTTTGCCGGCGGGCGCCCCTGGTCGCCCGACCTGGCCATATTGAGTCGCCAAGCGTGACAGCGGGTTTGACGATCGCGGAAACGTCGACGCGTGTGCTCGATTACCCCGCGTCCTGGTCGGCTTCCCACATCCCCGGCAGCAGTGGTACGCGCGGCCCGATCCCGAACTCGTCCTTGGCCAGCGTTCTGAGGCCCGCGGCCGCAGCAGATTGCACCTGCGACGCAGTTCCGGTGAAGCCCATTCTCGTCGCGCCCTTTCCCGACGCGGACACCTCTGGCTCCGGATCCATGTACTCCATGTACTCGTAGCCCCGACCCGGCTGCCTGAGCTTGGCCCGCCGTCGCTTCGGCGCGCCAGTCGGTTCCTGGGGCGCCGCCGCAGCTGTGGGCGCCTCGGCGCCGCCGGGTTCCGGCGCCTTCCTGCGAGCACCCGAGCCCGCCGCCTCGCGGGACACCGACCACAGGTCACCCACCACATAGCCGAAGCTCTCCATGCCGGCTCCCAAACCCAGACCCACTCCGGTACTGGCGAAAGTCGGTGGCGCCGCGGTCGGTGGGGTCGCCCCGGGCGTCGGAGCCGACCCGGTCACCTCGGCCGGGGCCGGCGAGTACGTGGGGGCCGGCACCGTCGGAGCCAGGGCCGCCAGCGGCGGGGTGACCGGCGGCGCCGTGGGCGGCGCGGCCGGGGTAGCGGCCAGGGCGACCAGCCCCTTGACGCCGATCGGCGCCAGCACCGCGCCTGCCGCCAACGGCGCCAATGGAGCGGTCAGCAACGGCACCACTACCGCCAACAGCACGACGGTCTGTTCGAGCAGCGTCTTCAGCAGAGCGATGGTGTCGGTGATGACGGTGCCGATGATTTCGACGGTGACGAACAGGATGGTGAACCCGATGGTCGTGGGATTGCCCGAGGCGAACGCCGCGGTGAGATCCAGCGCAACGAACGAGAACATCTGCGACAGCAACAGGATGTAGGTACCGATATCCATCGGATAGCCGAGGGCGAACGCGACATTGAACGGACTCAGGTAACTGAGCGGGTTTCCGAGAATGACCAGATACGGATCGAATCCGCCGAACAGCGCATGGAAGAAAGGAACGTTGGACAGCGCGTCGATCAGCGGCTGGATGTAACGGTCGTAGAAGTCTATGTATCCGATGTCGGTAAGCCACTGATAGAAGTCGTTCTGCCGGTCGGGCGGAAGATCGTCGGCGGCGGCCAGGGCGCCGGTGGTAACGATCTCAGGCGCCGCCGCGGGCGGGGTCGCGGTGTACACCGCGGCCGCGGCCACGTCCTGATAGGTGCTCATCGTGGTCGCGGCCTGGATCCACATCCGCACGTAGTCGGCCTCGTTCAGCGCAATCGGAATCGTATTGATGCCAAAGAAATTCGTCGTGATCAAGGCGGCGTGGGCGGCATGGTTGGCGGCCAGCTCCGCCAGCGTGGGCATTGCGGCCAGCGCGGCGGTCCAGGCAGTGGCCGCGGTCTCCTGCCGGGCAGCCTGCGCGGCGCTGTCAGCCGACGCCTGATGCAGCCATGCCAGAGACGGCAGATGGGCGGCCGCGTATGCCTGGGCGGTCGGGCCGGTCCAGTCACCGGCCGCTACGGCCGCCAGCACCGCGGCCAGATCCTGGGCCGTTTCCGCATAGCTGGCGCTCAGCGAACTCCAGGCCGCCGCCCCGGCCAAGAGCGGGCCAGCGCCGGGGCCGCTACTGAGCAGCGCCGAGTGCACCTCCGGCGGTGCGGCCATCCAGATCGGGGCGGTCATTGCACGACCACCCGGCCGAAGACGGAAAATGTTGTCAGCGTTGAAAAATCACACAAAAGAAGCCGAGTAGACATCGGACGACGATCGCTCTCTCGGGGTACACCGCCCCGGGTCGCAGGACGCGATGACGCGAGTATCCTGGCTCTCGGATCAACGCTCGCCTCGCCTTCCAGCTATTCGCCGTGGCGTATGAGGGTCGCTCCCCGATTACAGTGGCGGGACCGCGCCGGTTTCACACCGGCTTCCTGCATCGTCATTGCCTAACCGGTGCATTGTCGCATCCCCACGGCCGCGTCGGTAGCGGACCAGGCGGCCGGTAGCCTCAGTCCAGTGGCACATCTGCTCGGAGCCGAGGCCGTCCACCTGGCGTATCCGACCCAGGTGATCTTCGAATCGGTCACCCTCGGCGTCAACGACGGCGCGCGCATCGGCATCGTCGGCCGCAACGGCGACGGCAAGTCCAGCCTGCTGGGCCTGCTCACTGGCGAGCTGCAGCCGGACTCCGGGCGGGTCACCCAGCGCAGCGGTCTGCGGGTCAGCGCGCTGGCCCAGGCGGACAGCCTGGATCCCGACCACACCGTCGGCTGGTCGCTGGTCGGCGACCAACCCGAGCACCAGTGGGCCGGCGACGGCAAAGTGCGTGACGTCGTCGCCGGGCTGGTATCTGATATCGACTGGGATGCAACGGTTTCCACGCTCAGCGGGGGTCAGCGCCGACGGGTGCAGCTGGCCCAGTTGCTCATCGGCGAGTGGGACGTGATCGCCCTCGACGAACCCACCAACCACCTCGACATCGAGGGCATCACCTGGCTGGCGGGACACCTGAAGCAGCGCTGGGCGCGCAATAGCGGCGGGCTGCTGGTCGTCACCCACGACCGGTGGTTTCTGGACGAGGTCGCGACCGCGACCTGGGAAGTGCACGACGGCATCGTCGAGCCGTTCGAAGGCGGCTACGCCGCCTACGTGCTACAGCGGGTCGAGCGCGACCGGCAGGCTGCCGCGTCGGAAGCCAAACGACAGAACCTGATGCGCAAGGAGCTGGCCTGGTTGCGTCGCGGCGCCCCCGCGCGCACCTCCAAGCCCAAGTTCCGCATCGAGGCAGCCAACCAGTTGATCGCCGACGTGCCGCCGCTGCGCAACACCGTCGAGCTGGCCAAGCTCGCAACGGCCCGGTTGGGCAAGGACGTCATCGACCTGCTCGACGTCTCGGTCTGCTACAACGGCCGCCAAGTGCTGCGCGACGTGGAGTGGCGGATCGCGCCGGGAGAACGCACCGGGATCGTCGGGGCCAACGGCGCGGGCAAGTCCACCCTGCTGGGTCTGATCGCCGGTACCGTCCAGCCCGACACCGGACGGGTGAAGCGCGGCAAGACCGTCCGCCTGGCGGTCCTGGATCAGCAGGGTGACGAGCTGACCGCGCTGGCCGGCGAGCGCATCGCCGACGTGCTCGGCCGGTTGCAGAGCGGCTACGAGGTCGAGGGCCGCGAGATGACGCCGACGCAGTTGCTGGAGCGGCTGGGCTTCGGCCGCGGACAGCTCTCGGCGCGCGTCGGGGAACTGTCCGGCGGTCAGCGCCGCCGGCTGCAGCTGATGCTCACGCTGCTGTCGCAGCCGAATGTGCTGCTGCTCGACGAGCCGACCAACGACGTCGACACCGACATGCTGACCGCCACCGAGGACCTGCTGGACTCCTGGGCCGGCACCCTGATCGTCGTTTCGCACGACCGTTACCTGCTCGAGCGCGTTACCGATCAGCAGTACGCGATCGTGGACCGACGATTGCGGCACCTGCCCGGTGGCATCGACGAATACCTGGCGCTGGCCAATCGATCGTCGGCCAGTTCCGGGCCCTCGGCACCCAAACCGCAATCGCAGCAAGCGATGTCGGGGGCACAGCGGCGCGCCGCCGAGAAGGAGCTGGCCTCCGTCGACCGCCAGCTGGCCCGGCTCACCGACCGGATCGAAGCCAAGCACACCGAACTCGCCCAGCACGACCAGTCCGACCACTTCGGTATCACCCGATTGACGAAGCAATTGCGCGAACTCGAGGATGAGGTCGCCGCCGCCGAGGCGCAATGGTTGGAGTTGTCGGAGGTCCTGGAATGAAGCCGGTGTCCTATCCGCCCGGTGAGGCGTTGCTGGCGGCGTACCGGCGCCGAGGCCCGATGGTCAACGCCGGGATCGGACGACGCGGTTTCGTCTATCTGCTCGGGCCGGAGGCGAACAGGTTCGTGTTCGCCAACGCCGATGCGTTCAGCTGGCGGGAGACCTTCGAGGATCTGGTGCCCATCGATGGCCCGACCGCGTTGATCGTCAGCGACGGCGAAGACCACCGCCGCCGGCGCAGCGTGGTGGCCCCGGGATTGCGGCACCGCCAGATTCAGGACTACATCCAGACGATGGTGGACACGGTCGACAGCATGATCGACGGCTGGCGTCCGGGTCAACGGCTGGACATATACCAGGAGTTCCGCTCGGCGGTGCGGCGCAGCACGGCGGAAAGCCTGTTCGGCTCGCGCATGGCCGCCCATTCGGATCTTTTGGGCGAGCAGATGCAGCCGCTGCTCGATCTGACCCATCACCTGCCTCAGGTGACAAGACTGCAGCAGCTGGTCAACTCCCCCGGCTGGCGACGAGCGATGGCGGCCCGTTCGCGCCTCGACGCGTTCATGGACGCCGAGATCGCCGACGCCCGGGCCCACCCACGGCCGGACGACCGCATGCTGACCACGCTGCTGCACGGGCGGTCTGATGAAGGGCAGACGTTACAGGACAACGAGATTCGCGATCAGATCGTCTCGCTCATCGCCGCCGGCTATGAAACCACCAGTGCCGCACTCGCCTGGGCGACCCATACGCTGCTCACCTGGCCGGGCGCCTGGGATACCGCCGCCGCCGAGGTGAGCCGGGTGCTGGGCGGTGCAGCGCCCACCGCAACGGACCTTACCGCACTGACCTACCTCAACGGCGTTGTGCACGAAACACTTCGCCTGTACCCGCCGGGAGTCATCTCAGCCCGTCGGGTGATGCGCGAGCTGCAGTTCGACGGCCGCCGGATCCCGACCGGCCGGATGATCATCTTCAGCGCCTACGTCACCCACCGAATCCCCGAGTTATGGCCCCAGCCAACCGAATTCCGTCCGCAACGATGGGACCCGGCCGCACCCGGATACGACAAGCCCGCGCCGCACGAGTACATCCCGTTCAGCGGCGGTCTGCACCGGTGCATCGGCTCGGTGATGGCCATCACCGAGATGACGGTGATGCTGGCCCGGCTGGTCGCCAGAACCGACCTACGGCTGCCGGCTCAGCGCATCCGGGCCGCGAACTTCGCCGCACTCAGTCCCCGGCCCGGCCTGACGGTGGACGTCCTCGAGTCAGTGCCAGCGCAGTAGCACCAGTTCGGCGCAGAACCCGGGTCCCATCGCCAGCATCAAACCGGGACTTCCGCTGGGCGGCCGCTTCTCGATGGTGTCGCGCAGGATGTGCAGCACCGAGGCCGAGGACAAGTTGCCGATCTCGCCGAGAGACCGCCAGGTCAGCTCGAGCGCTTCCGGCGCCAGCGCCAGGGAGTTGGTGATCGCATCGATCACCTTGGGGCCACCCGGATGACTGACCCAGGTGCCGATGTCGTCGCGGGTCAGGTCGTGCAGGGCGAGGAACCCATCGACGTCGGCCGGCAGGTGCGCTTCGATCAGGTCGGTCAGGTCCGGGGAAAGCCGCAGTTGCAGGCCGTGGGAGCCGACGTCCCAGCCCATGATGTCCAGGGATTTGGGGTACAGCCGGCTGCGTGAATCGATGATGGTGGGGCCGCTGGCCCGCATCTGTTCGGCGCGACGGTCACCGACCGCGACCACCGCCGCGGCGCCGTCACCGAACAACGCCGTTCCGATCAACCCGGAGACGGTCGGTTCGACTGCGGGGTAGGTCAGCGAGCACAACTCGACCGCGATCAGCACCGCGACGCCGTCGGGGGCACCGCGCAGGTAGTCATGCAGGCGGGCCACACCGGCCGCTCCGGCCACACAACCGAGGCCGAACAGCGGCATCCGGCGAACGTCAGGGCGCAGTCCGAGCCGTCCGGCGATCCGGGCGTCCAGCGACGGAACCGCGACACCGGTGACCGTGGTGGTGGCGATCATGTCGATGTCCTGCGGCTGCAGCCCCGCCTCGTCCAGCGCGCCCATCAGCGCCTCAATGCCGAGATCAACCGCCTTGTCGAGGAAGATCTCGTTGGCATCGCCGAAGTCGTTCAGCGAGGGATAGCGCTCCAGTGGCAGCACGAAGTGGCGGTTGTTCACCTTGGCCGACTTGTGCAGGCGCCGAACTATCTCTTCGTGCTCCTTCAGCCCAGGGAACTCGACGAACAGATCGGTGATCTCATTTTGGCTGTATCGGTGTGGTGGCACCGCACCGAAAACCCCGGCGATGACGCTCATTGACCTTGCCTCATTCCGTTGCTCGTCGGATAGCCCACCCCGAAAGACTCATTAAAAACTGGAGTTTAGTGCGCTTTTCGCAACCCCGCAAAGACGGGGATATTCAACACCTGTCTTATTCGTGTGAGAAATATTTGTGCCCAGCACCCGTTGTCAGCCATTATCATCGTCGCGTTCGAGCGTCATCGCGATAAGCGCGTCCGGGGTCAGCGAGTCGATAATCTCGTCCCTGTCGATGCCGCTTGACATGGTGTTTTCCGACTGACCAGCCAACAACAGCAGTTTGTCGAGTAATCCGGTTCGGCGCAGCTCGCTGATTGGAATCCGGTTGAGTAACGATCGAATCCCGTCCTCCTGGGATTCGGCGCGGGAGGTACCCGACAGTTGTTCCGCCAGATGACCGGCCAGGGCGATTGGAGTGGGATAGTCGAAAATCAGGGTGCGCGATAGCGGTAATCCCGCCAGAGCGCCCTCCGTTTTCAGTCGATTACGCAGTTCAACACCGCTCATCGAGGTGAAGCCGAGATCCTGGAACGCCCGCCCGGCTTCGATGTCACCCTGGCCGGTGTGCCCCAGCACGACGGCGGCATGGTGGCACACCAGCGCGACGAGTCGGCGACGCCGATCTAGGGGACCGAGGTCTTGCAGTCGTTCGCCGTCCAGGCTGGCAGCCGGGGTTTCGTCGTGGCTGCCCAGCCAGAACCGTCGGCGCACAAAACCGTAGGTCGGCAGGTCGACGCGGCGCGCTCCCAGCCCGTCGAAGGTTGCGGACCAATCGACGTCCACTCCCCTGGTGAACATCCGCCCTGCCGCGGTAAGCACGGCATCCGGCTCGGCGGCGCCCTCGGTCAAGGTCGGCACCGAGCCATCGTGATCGGCGGTCAAACCGGCGGCCGGGCCCAGTTCGACGAACACTCCGCCGCCCAGTGCCGCTGCGGTGTGCATCCCGGCGGCGAATTGCACGGCTTCGCGCACATGATCGGCCCAATACTGCGCCGACCCATATCCCGTGCCGGCCAGCGCGCCAGTGACGTTGGATATGACGTTGATTCGCGGCTTCGAGGCTTTCAGACCGGCGAGGGCCGTCACGAAGTCTTCGAGCATGGGCTCCATCAGCGCCGAGTGGAACGCGTGCGACACCGCCAGCCGGTGTACCCGCCGGCCCTGGGCCACCAGGCGCTCCGCTACCGCACCGACCGCGGCCTCCGGACCGGACAGCACCACGGAATCCGGCGCGTTCACCGCCGCCAGGCTGACGCGCTCCCCCAGCAACGGGGCCACTTCGGCTTCGCCGACCGCGGCCGCAACCATCACCCCGCCTGCGGGCAGTCCGGCCATCAGCCGGCCACGCAGAGCCACCAGCCGCGCGGCCTGCGAAAGTGGCAGCACCCCGGCCAACTGGGCGGCGGCGATCTCACCGACGGAATGACCCAGCAACACATCGGGTGTCACACCCCAGGAACGCAGCAGCGCGGCCACCGCCAGCTGCACCGCGAATAAGGCCGGCTGCGCGAATTCGGTGTTCTGCAGCAGCGCCTCGTCGCCGCCCCAGATCACCTGCCGCAGCGGCATTCTCAGAAAAGGATCCACCGCATCGACGACCTCGTCGAACGCGGCCGCGAACGCCGCGAACCGGCGGTAGAGCTGCCGGCCCATGCCCAGGTACTGCGAGCCTTGCCCGGGGAACACGAAGACCGTTCTGCCCGGCGCGTCGGTCCTGCCGACCACCACACCCGACCCCGGCGCGCCGGCCGCCAAATCCCGCGCAGCCGCCGACAGCTGCTCCCGGTCGGAGCCGACCAGGACGGCCCGGTACTCGAATCGCGTGCGTGTGGTCGCCAATGACCAACCCACATCGGCGATCCCGCTCTCAGCGTGGCGAGCCAGACGGTCCGCCTGGTTGGCGAGCGCTTGGGCTGAGCGGGCGCTGATCACCCACGGCACGGTCACGTGGTCGACCGGCGCTGCGGTGGCCGGTTCCGGGACGGGAGCTTGTTCGACGATCACGTGCGCATTGGTCCCGCCCATGCCGAACGACGACACCCCGGCGCGGCGTGGCTCGATATCCCACGGCGTCAGAGAGCTGTTGACGCGCAAGCCCAGTGCGGCCAGATCGATGTCGGCGCCGATGAAGTTGAGACTTGCTGGCATAGCGCCGTTCGCTATTGAAAGCACCGTCTTGATCAGGCCCGCGACACCGGCCGCCGCACCGGTGTGACCGATGTTCGTCTTGACCGATCCGATCGCCAGCGGCTGAACCCCGCCGAAAACGGCGCCGAGAGCCTCGGCCTCCACCGGGTCGCCTACTTCGGTTCCTGTTCCATGGGCTTCCACGTAGCCGATGTCGGCGCGATCCAGACCAGCGCCAGCCAGGGCGCGCCGAGTGACGTCTGCCTGGGCGGCGGCCGACGGCACGGTGAGTCCGGCGCTCGTGCACCCGGCATTGCCGACGGCGCTGCCGGAAATGACGGCGTGGATTCGGTTGCCATCCCGCACCGCCGCGCTGAGTGGCTTCAGCAGGACCAGACCGGCCCCCTCGCCGCGGACATAACCGTCGGCTCGCCGGTCAAACGCGTAGGTGTGTCCGGAAGGCGACAGTGCTCCGAACTCCATTTCCAGCGAGGCGGTTTCGGGCGTCAGGTTGAGATGGACACCACCGGCGACCGCCATGGCGAACGCACCCACCCGCAGGCCCGCACAAGCTTGGTGAATCGCAACCAGCGACGAGGACTGACCGGAATCGACGGTCATACTCGGACCACGCAGGCCGAAAACGTATGAGATCCGGTTGGCAATCATTCCCCGGCTGAGGCCGGCGAACGCGTGGTGGTCCACCTGATGTCCGGACAGCGTCAGCAATGTGTAGTCGTCATTCATGGCTCCGAGGTAGACGGCGATCTGCTCACCGCGCAGCGCATCCGGCACCAGAGACGCGTCTTCGAACAGCTCCCACGTCAGCTCCAGAGCCAGTCGTTGCCGCGGGTCCATCGCACGCGCCTCGCGGGGAGACACGTTGAAGAAATCGGCGTCGAAATCGGCGACCGCCGCAAGCGGTTCGGTAACCTCACGTCCTTCGCGCAGCAGCTCCCAGAATTCGCGCGGGCCCGCGGCCCCGGGGAATCGGCACGCCAGACCGATGATGGCGATGTCCGTCGGTTGCACGGCGGCCCTACGGGGTGAAGTCGTCGTCGAGGAGGGCCTGCAGCCCACTCTTGGCGGTGGTCGTGTCGTCCCCGGCGGTGTCGGTCAGCTCGGCGATGAGCCCGCGCAGCCGGGTGGTGATCTGAGTCCGCTCTTCGGCGGTCCACTCGGGCTGGTGGACCAGGGTGTCGAGTTCGTCGCTGATGTCGTTGAAGCGGGCCAACAGGTTCGGTTGCTCGCTGGGAGGTGGCGCACTGGTGGCCAGTTGTCCCGCAAGATACGCGGCCAGTGCGGCCGGGGTCGGGTAGTCGAAAATGAGGGTGGGCGAGAGCGTGAGGCCGGTCGCGGCCTTGAGGCGGTTGCGTAACTCCACAGCGGTCAGCGAGTCGAATCCGAGTTCCTGGAAGGCCTTCTGGCCGTCGATCTCGACGGCACTACTATGCCCTAAAACCGTTGCCGCACTTGTCGATATCAACTCCGTCAGCGCGCGCTGACGTTGTTCGGGCGGTAGCGTGTGCAGGCGCTCCACGATGCCGCCGGCCGCGGCGGAGGTGTCGGCGGAATCGACCACTCGACGGGTCGGGCGGGTGACCAGGTCATGCCACAACGGCGGCAGCTCAGCCTCGCTGGTCAGCGCGGCGGTGTTCAGTCGGGCGCCGACAGCCACCGGCTGGTCGGCCAGCAGGACGGCATCGAGCAGCGCGAGCGCCTGCTCGGTGGGTAGGGGCGACAAGCCGACCTGCCTCATCCGGGCAAGGTCCCGTTCACCGAGGTGGCGGGTCAGCGCGCTCGACTCTTCCCACAAGCCCCAGGCGATCGAATTCGCTGGCAGGCCTTGTGCGCGACGATAGCCGGCCAGGCCGTCCAGGAAGGCGTTGGCTGCGGCGTAGTTGCCCTGACCCGGACTGCCCACAATGCCGGCGAGCGACGAGAACGTCACGAAAGCAGCGAGATTCGCATCGCGGGTGAGGTCATGCAGATTCCACGCACCGTCCACTTTGACGCGCAAGACCGCGTCGAGCCGCTCGGGCGTCAGCGAGGTGATGACGGTGTCATCGGTGACACCGGCTGCATGGAACACTCCCTTGACGGGCAAGTGGTCCGGGATCTGCTTGAGCATTGCGGCCACCGCGGCCCGGTCGGTGATGTCGCACTCTGCGACCGTCACCTGCGCCCCGGCCTGTTGCAGACCGGCCACCAGTTCACCGGCACCGTCGGCCCGCAGGCCGGACCGGCTCACCAGCACCACGTGCGCAACTCCGTAGCGGTCCACCAGATGGCGGGCCACCGCCGCGCCGGCCATACCGGTACCGCCGCTGATCACGACGGAGGCGCCGGTCAGCGGCGACTGCGCTCCGGCAGGACCGTTCGGCACGGTCAGCACCACCTTGCCGATGTGGCGGGCCTGGCTGACGAATCGGTACGCCTGCCGCACGCGTCGCACATCGAAAGCCGTGATGGGCAACGGTTTCAGCGAGCCGTTGCCCATCAAGCCCAAGACTTCGGCATACATGGACGCCATCAAATCCGGTCCGGCCTCGAACAGATCGAATGCCTGGTAGCGAACCCCGCGGTGCTGTTCGGCGACGGTTTGCGCGTCGCGTACATCGGTCTTGCCCATCTCGAGGAAACGCCCGCCGGCGGCGGTCAGCCGCAACGACGCGTCCAGGAACTCGCCGGCCAGCGAGTTGAGCACCACGTCCATCCCCGCGCCGCGCGTGACCGCCCGGAACTTGTCCTCGAACTCCAGCGTCCGGGAATCACCGATGTGTTCATCGTCGAAACCCATGGCCCGCAACGCATCCCATTTGCCACGGCTGGCCGTGGCGAAAACGTCACACCCCCAGTGTCGCGCCAACTGGATCGCAGCCATGCCCACCCCTCCGGCGCCGGCATGGATCAGCACCCGCTCCCCGGCCCGGAGTCGACCCAGCACCGACAGGCCGTACAGCGCCGTCAGGAACACCACCGGCACGCTGGCGGCGGTGGCCAACGACCAACCCGCCGGCACCGCGGTCACTATCCGCTGATCCACGACCGCTTCGGAAGCCGCCGCACCCAATTGGCCCATGACGGCGTCGCCGACCGTCAATTCGGTCACGCCGGCGCCGACCTCAACCACCACCCCGGCACCTTCGACGCCCAGGTCCCCGGACCCGGGATACATGCCCAGTGCGAGCATCACATCGCGGAAATTGACGCCTACCGCCCCGACGGCCACCCGGACCTGCCCAGGGCCCAATTCCGGCCGCTCGCAACGCCGGGCGGCCAGCTCCTCCAACGTGCCGCCGGGGCCGGCGGCCAACCGCCACATGCCTTCCGGCAGCTCCAGCACCGACGACGACGCGCGCACCAGTCGGGCGCCGTAAACCGTGCCCGACCGCACCACTAGTTGTGGCTCCCGATGCCGCAGCGCCTCCTCGACCGAGAGCGAATCATCGGAATCGATCAACACGATCCGCCCCGGATGCTCGGCCTGAGCGGAGCGCACCAGGCCCCACACCGCCGCGCCCGCCAAATCCGACACCGCCTCGTTGACCGGCGCTACCGCGCCGCGCGTCACGACGGCCAGCACCCCGTCAGAGCCGAGATGATCCCGCAGTACCCGCACCGCCTCGTGGACGGCACCGGACACCGCCTCGGGCAGCTGGGCATCGGAACGCAGCGCCCAGATCGCCTTCACTCCAACGGGATCCGCACCGTCGTGCTGCAACGACTTCCACACCACTTCGAGTAGTCCGCCGCCCGGTTTCGCGCCCACCGGCGCCGCAGCCAGCAACGCCTGCTCGGAAACCTCCCGGACCACCAACTCACGCACGGACAACACCGGCAGACCCGCGGAATCGGCCAGCTCGACCGACACCGAGCCCGCGCCGGTGGGCGCCAGCCGAACTCGCAGCCGTGCCGAACCCGCGGCGTGCAGTGTCACCCCTTGCCAGGAGAACGGCAACGCCAACCGATCGCCCCCCTCAACGAATCCCCAGGGGTGCAATGCCGCATCCAGTACGGCAGGGTGAATTCCGAAGCGCCGCACGTTCACACCTTCGGGCGCGGCCACTTCGGCGTAAACCTCCCGCCCACGCCGCCACACCGCCCGCACACCCTGGAACGCCCGCCCGTAACCGTAGCCGCGCCCGGCCAGCTGCTCGTACACACCCGAAACGTCGACCGGCTTCGCGCCAACCGGAGGCCACGCCGACAAATCCGCCCCGCCGCGGATGCCGCCGGGCCCCAGGACGCCCTCGGCGTGCAACAACCACGAATCACCGCCCGTGGCAGCCGAGTAGACCCAGACGCCGTGTCGTCCGGTGTCGTCCGCGGCCGCAACGACGACCTGCACCGGGACGCCACCGGTGGCCGGTAGCACCAAGGGTGCCAGCAGAGTCAGCTCCTCGATGACCGGGGCGCCGGCCTCGTCGCCGGCCCGCAACACCAGTTCGACGAAACCGGCACCCGGAAAGAGCGGCACCCCGCCGACGACGTGATCGGCCAGCCAGCCCTGAACCGCGGGCGAGAGCGCGCCGCTCAACACCACACCACCGACGTCCGGCCGTTCCACCACGACACCGAGCAGCGGATGGCCGCTTCCGGCTAGACCGACGGTGGCCAACTGGGTCGGCCCCACCCCCAGCTCCGCCAGCCAGAAGTGCTGGCGGTCGAACCCGTAGGTCGGCAAGGCAACTCGTTGAGCTCCCAGACCGGCGAACGCCTCGCACCATTGCACGGCTACGCCGGCGGTGGACAACCGGCCGAGCGCCATCAGCAGCGAGTCGACCTCGGCACGGTCTTTGGCCATCAAGGTGGCCGATACCGGCTCAACGGCAAGCGACCGCTCGACCAACGCCATCAGTCCGCCGCTGGGCCCAACTTCGATGAACACTTTGGCGCCCAACGACTCCGCCAGTCGCACGCTGTCGGCGAAGCGCACGGGTTGACGCACGTGCTCGGCCCAGTAGCCGGCGGAGCCGTAGCCGGGGCCGGCCAGTTGACCGGTCACGTTGGACACCAGGCTGATCCGCGGTTCTGACCCGACCATCCCGGCAAGGGCCGCCGCGAACTCGGTGAGCATGGGTTCCATCAACGCCGAATGGAACGCGTGGGAGACAGCCAGCCGGTGCACGCGCCGGCCACCGGCAGCCAGCGCCTGCACTGTCGCCTCAACGGCTTTCTGCTCACCCGAAATCACCACCGAGTCGGAAGCATTCACTGCTGCGACGGCGGCGCCGGGACGCAGCTCGGCGACCGCCTCCGTCTCCGTAGCCGCCACCGCGACCATGACGCCACCGGCCGGTAGCCCGGCCATCAAGCGGCCGCGGGCCGCGACCAGTCGCGCCGCATCCTCGAGTGAGAACACGCCCGCCACGTGTGCGGCCGCGATCTCACCAACCGAATGTCCGAGCACCAGGTCCGGCAGCACCCCCCAGGACTGCAGCAGTGCCGCCAATGCCACCTCCACGGCGAACAATGCCGGCTGGGCGAACTCCGTGCTTTCCAGCAGCGCCGCGTCGGCGCCCCAGACCACCTGCTGCAACGGCATTCTGAGGTGCCCGTTCATCGCATCGGTCGCCGCGTCGAAGGCCTTGGCGAAAACAGGGAACCGCTCATAGAGCGCACGGCCCATGTCGAGATACTGCGCGCCCTGGCCGGGGAACACGAATACCGTCTGACCCACCGAACGGGTGCGGCCCACGGCGACTTGTCCGGCCGGCTCGCCTGCGGCCACCCCGGCTAGCGCCTCGAGGAATTGCGCGCGGTCGGTGCCCACCACCACGGCACGGTGCTCGAACAGCGACCGTGTGCTCACCAATGACCAGCCCACGTCCAACGGACGCAGGTCGGGATTGGAGCGCATGCACGCCGCCAACCGCTCCGCCTGATTGGCCAGGGCGGCCGGCGACCGTGCCGACAGCACCCAGGGAACAGGACCGGTGTGCGGTTCTACCGCAACGACTTCCGGCGCCGGAGCCTGCTCGAGGATGACATGGGCGTTGGTGCCGCTGATCCCGAACGAAGACACTCCGGCCCGCCGTGGCCGTCCGGGCACCGCCCAGGGCCGCGACGCGGTCAGCAACGACACCGCGCCCGCCGACCAGTCCACGTGCGGGGTCGGCGCATCCACGTGCAGCGTTTTCGGCATCACCCCGTGCTGCATGGCCAGGATCATCTTGATCACGCCGGCCACCCCGGCCGCCGCCGACGAGTGACCGAGATTGGACTTGATCGATCCCAGCCAGAGCGGCTCTTCCCGGTCCTGGCCATAGGTCGCCAAGATCGCCTGCGCCTCAATCGGATCGCCTAACATGGTGCCGGTTCCGTGACCTTCGACCACATCGACGTCGGCTACCCGCAGACGCGCGCTGGCCAACGCTGCCCGGATCACCCGCTGCTGCGACGGTCCGTTCGGCGCGGTCAGGCCGTTGGAGGCGCCGTCCTGATTCACCGCCGACCCGCGCACCACCGCCAGCACCTCGTGACCCAGCCGTTGCGCATCGGCCAGCCGCTCCACCACCAGCACGCCCGCTCCTTCGGCCCACGAGGTGCCGTCTGCCCCGGCCGCATACGCCTTGCAGCGACCGTCGGCGGCCAACGCCCGCTGCCGGCTGAATTCCACGAATCCCCCGGGGGTGGCCATCACCGTCACCCCACCCACCAGCGCCAGATCGCATTCGCCGGAACGCAGCGACTGCGCGGCCAGATGCAGCGCCACCAGTGAGGACGAGCACGCCGTATCCACCGATAACGCCGGGCCCTCCAACCCCAGCACGTAGGCCACCCGACCCGACGCCACACTCAGCGTGGACCCGGTCAGGCCGTAACCTTCCAACTCGCCCTTGACTTCACCGCCGTAGCCGGCGTGGATCACCCCGGCGAATACCCCGGTTGCGGTGCCTCGCAACGTGGCCGGATCGATGCCCGCGCGCTCCAACGCCTCCCACGAGACCTCGAGCAGCACACGCTGCTGCGGATCCATCGCGAGAGCCTCATTGGGTCCGATGCCGAAGAATCCGGCATCGAAGTCACCGGCGTCGCACAGGAAGCTGCCCCGGCGCGTGTAGGTCTTGCCGAGCGCATCCGGATCGGGGTCATACATTCCGTCGATGTCCCAGCCCCGGTCCGCCGGAAAGTCGGACACACCATCGCGACCATCGATCAATAACTGCCACAACGCTTCCGGCGAATCCACACCACCGGGATAGCGGCAACTCATACCCACCACGGCGACCGGCTCGGAGAGCTTGTCCTCCAGCTCGGCCAGGCGACGACGGGTGCGGCGCAGATCGGCGGTGAGGCGCTTCAGGTAGTCAACCTGCTTGGTGGCGTCCACTGATGTTCCTTGGATTCTCAGGATTCGAGTTCTTCGTCGGATCCGAGCTCTTCGTCGAGAATGGCGAAAAGCTCGCTTTCACTGGCGGCGGCGAGGTCGTCATCGAGGGCCAGGTCGGCCATGATGTCGCGTAGCCGGTGAGCCAACCTCGCCCGTTCTTCGGGCTGCCAATCACGCTGCCGCACAAGGTCGTCGAGCTCACGGGTGATGTCGTCGAAGCGCGCCGCGGGGTCTGCTTGCGACACGGGGGCGGACAGGCGGGTGTCGAGATGTGCGGCCAGCGCATCAGGGCTGGGGTAATCGAAGATCAGCGTCGGCGAGAGCGTCAGTCCGGTCGCGGTTTTCAGCCGGTTGCGCAGCTCGACCGCCGTCAGCGAGTCAAAACCCATCTCTTGGAAGGCGCGCTGAGCGCTGATGTCGGCGGTGCCCGAGCGGCCGAGCACCGTTGCGGCATTGCTGCACACCATGTCGACGAGTTCACGGCGGCGCTGTTCGGCGGTGAGTCCGGAAAGTCGCGCGGTCAGGCCCGTTGTCGATACGCCCGTCGCCTCCACGGTCCTTCGCATCGGGCGGTGCACCAGCTCACTGAGCAGCGCGGGAGCATCTTCGCTCAGCGCGGCGGCGTCCAAGCGGGTGGCGGTCACGACGGCGGAATCGGCCCGTAGGGCGGCGTCGAACAACGCCAGCGCTTGGCCGGTCGACAGCGTGGCAAGACCGACCCGGCCCATCCGGGCCTTGTCACGCTCACCGAGATGGCGCGTCATCGCACTGGCCTGTTCCCACAGCCCCCATGCCACCGACGTGGCCGGCAAGCCCCGCACCCGGCGGTGTTCGGCCAGCCCGTCCAGGAAGCTGTTGGCCGCCGCGTAATTTCCCTGGCCTGGGGTGCCCAAGATGCCGGCCATCGACGAGAACACCACGAAGGCAGACAAATCGAGATCCCGCGTGAGTTCGTGCAGATTCCAGGCTCCGTCCACCTTGGCCCGCAGCACCGCGTCCAATCGCTCGGGGGTCAGCGTCTCGATCAAGCTGTCGTCGAGAATGCCGGCTGCGTGAATCACCGCCTGCAACGGAAACTGTTGCGGCAGCTGCGCCAGCAACGCCGAAACCGCTTCACGATCGGCCACGTCGCACGAGAGCACCGACACCTGCGCGCCGCACGCTTGTAACTCTCCGACCAACTGCGAGGTCTCCGGGGCCTGAGCACCGGAACGGCTCACCAGCACAATGCTGGGCACCCGGTAGCGGAAAACGAGGTGCCGGGCCAGTGCCGCGCCGGCCATTCCGGTGCCACCGGTGATCAACGCGGTGCCGGTGGCGAGCGGGTCGATGGTCAGCACCACCTTTCCCGTGTGCCGGGCCTGGCTGACAAACCGATACGCCTGGCGAACCCGCTGCACGTCAAAAGTCTTGAACGGCAACGGCGCCAGCTCTGCCGTCGCGAACAAGGTCATCAGATCGGTCAGCATCCGCGCCGTGAGGTCCGGACCGGCCTCGATCAGATCGAATGCCCGGTAATGGATTTCGCGGGCTGCCAAGTCCTGGGGTGCGCGAAGATCGGTCTTCCCCATCTCGATGAAGCGACCGCCCGGGGCCAGCAGCCGCAGCGAGGCGTCGATGAACTCACCGGCCAGTGAGTTGAGCACCAGGTCGACTCCGGCGCCGCCGGTAACCGCCCGAAACTTCTCCTCGAACTCCAGCGTCCGCGAGTCAGCGATGTGCTCGTCGTCAAACCCCATCGCCCGTAGCGTTTCCCACTTGCCACTGCTGGCGGTGCCGAAAACCTCCAAGCCCCAATGCCGGGCGAGCTGCACCGCCGCCATCCCCACTCCGCCGGTGGCCGCATGCACCAATACCCGCTCGCCGGCCTTGGCCGCGCCCAGTACCGACAATCCGTACAGCGCCGTCAGAAACACTACCGGGACGCCGGCGGCCTGGGGCAGCGACCAGCCGGCCGGCACCGCGGTCACCAATCGCCGATCGACCACCGCCTCCGGACCGACCACACCCAGCAAGCCGAGCACCGCGTCACCGACGGCCACATCGGAGATCCCCGGACCCACTTCCACCACCACACCGGCGCCCTCGGCGCCGAGCTCGCCACCTCCGGGATACATGCCCAACGCCACCAGGACATCCCGAAAGTTCACCCCGACTGCTGCCACGGCGACCCGCACCTGTCCAGGGGCGAGCTCCACCCGTTGATACGGGCCGACCCGCACGTCGTCCAGCGTGCCTCCACCCCCGGTGACCAGATGCCACGCCTCCTGGCCCGCGGGCAACTCCAGCGTCGACGATTCGCACGGCTTCAGCCGGGCCCGGTAGGCGACCCCGCGGCGCACCACCAATTGCGCCTCAGCGCAACCGATTAGCTCGGCGGCGTCCAGTGATCCGTCGGAATCCAGCAGCAGCAATCGACCGGGATGTTCGGCCTGAGCCGATCGCACCAGACCCCACACCGCCGCACCGGCCAAGTCCGACACGTCTTCGCCTGCCAACCCGACAGCGCCGCGGGTTTGCACCACCAAAACTCCGCCGTCCTCACCTGCCAACCAGGATTGCAGCCGGCGCAGCGCTGCGTGCGTCGCCGCATACACCGATGTCGGGGGCTCACCGTCGCGCGCCACCTGCCACACCCTCGGTGAGGTACCGTCGCCGGTCGGCGCGACGATGGGTGTCCAGTCGATCTCGAACAGGCCGGCGTCGCCACGCCCGCCCACCGCGGGAGGCTGGGCAGCGACCGGGCGAAACGCCAAGTCCCGCACCGTCAGTACCGGAAGTCCCCACGCGTCGGCCAAGTCCAGAGCCACCGAATCGGTGCCCACCCGGGTGATCCGGACCCGCAGCCGAGCGGCGTCAGTGGCGTGCAGCGACACACCCTGCCAGGAGAACGGCAGCACCGTGGCGTTCGGTGCATCCGCTAGTCCCAGCGCATGCAGCGCCGCGTCCAACAGCGCCGGATGGATGCCGAATCCGGTGGTGGTCAGTCCGTCGGGCAATGCGATTTCCGCGAAGATGTGATCAGCCGACTGCCACATCGCCTGCAGCCCAAGGAAAGCCGGGCCGTACTGATAGCCCCGGGCGGCCAATCGCTGATAAGCGCCAGCCAGATCGACGGCCGTCGCACCGACAGGCGGCCACACCGACAGGTCCGCCTGCGGTGCCGGTGTATCGGTCCCCAGAGATCCCGTGGCGTGCAGCGTCCACTCCGATTCGGGACCATCGGCATACACCGCGATCTCTCGATACCCGGCGTCGTCGGGGGCTCCCACCACTACCTGCACGCGTACCGCGCCCACCTCGGGCAACGGCAACGGCGTCGACAACGTCAGCTCCCGCACCACCGGGCAACCGACCTCGTCGCCGGCCCGCAGAGCGAGTTCGACGAATCCAGCGCCGGGGAACAGGACGCTGCCGGCCACGCCGTGATCGGCCAGCCACCGCTGGGCCGACCGCGAGAGGTTGCCCGTCAACACCACACCGCCGGAATCGGGCCGCTGCACCACCGCACCCAGCAGGTCGTGCGCGGCGCCAACCAATCCGGCGCGGCGCACATCTCCGTCGCCAGACTCGGTCAGCCAGTACCGGCGCCGTACGAATCCGTAGGTGGGCAGCGGGACTCGGTGGGCTCCCTGGAACACCGTGGACCAGTCCACTGCCACGCCCGCCACCTGGGCCTGAGCCGCTGACTGCCAGAACCGTTGCAACCCGCCGTCGTTGCGGCCCAACGACGGGATAATCACCGACCGCTCGGCGCCGAGCGTCTCCTCAATGCCCCCGATCAATACCGGGTGCGGACTCGATTCGATGAAGACCTGATGGCCGGCGTCGAACGCCGCGCGCACGGCACTTTCGAATTGCACTGTCCCACTGATGTTCTGATACCAGTAGTCGGCGTCGAGTGCGGCGGTGTCCAGTATCGCGCCGGTCACCGTCGAGTAGAACGCCACCGACGACGAACGTGGTGTGATGCCCTTGACGGCAGCGATGAGATCGTCACGGATGGCCTCGACGTGGAACGAGTGTGACGCGTAGTCGACATCGATCCGGCGTGCGCGGACGTTCTCCGCCTCGCATCGGCTGACCAGTTCGGCCACGGCATCCACCTCGCCGGACACAACGATCGACGAAACTCCGTTGACGGCAGCGATATTCAACCGGCCGGCCCAGGCTGTCAACAGTTCCTTGGCGCGGTCCAGGCTGAGCGCCAGCGACGCCATGCCACCGGCGCCGGACAGTTGCACCAGCAGCCGGCTGCGCTGCGCCACCACCGTGGCGGCATCTTCCAAAGAGAGGGCACCGGCCACATAGGCGGCGGCGATCTCACCCTGCGAATGGCCTATGACCGCGTGTGGTGGGACCCCGAGGGAACGCCACAGTTCGGCGAGCGAAACCATGATGGCCCAGAGGGCCGGTTGCACCACATCCACCCGGTCGAGACCGGGCGCGCCGGGCGCTGACCGGATGACGTCGAGCAGCGACCAGTCCACGTGTTCCCGCAGTGCCTTGTCACAGCGCTGCAGGTGGTCAGCAAATACCGCCGAGCTGTCCAGTAGTTCGAGTCCCATGCCGATCCACTGCGAGCCCTGGCCTGGAAACACGTACACCGTCTTGCCCACCCTGGCGGCGCGGCCGGTCACCACGCCGGGACCGACCTCGCCGGCCGCCAGGAGGGCGAGCCCGTCGCTGAACTCGGCGGCATCGGCGGCCACCACCACCGCGCGGTGGTCGAACAGCGATCGGGTGCTCACCAGTGACCAGCCCACGTCGAGCGGGCGCGCGTCGCCGGCCTGGACCCGCGCCAGCAAGCGCCGGGCTTGGTTGACTAGCGCGTCCGCCGATCGAGCGGACAGCACCCACGGCACCACGCGCTCATCAGGCTCGGGTGGGTGATCATCCACGTCCGGAAACTGCTCCAGAATCACGTGCGCGTTGGTGCCGCTGATCCCGAACGACGACACCGCGGCCCGGCGTGGACGTGCGCGCTGCGGCCAGGGTCGCTGTTCGGTCAACAACGACACCGCACCCGCCGACCAATCGACATGCGGGGTCGGCACGTCGACATGCAACGTCTTGGGCAGCACCGCATGCCGCATCGCCATCGTCATCTTCATGACGCCCGCGACTCCCGCCGCTGCCGACGTGTGAGCCATGTTCGACTTGATCGAACCCAGCCACAGCGGCTCATCGCGATCCTGGCCGTAGGTCGCCAAGATAGCTTGTGCCTCAATGGGATCGCCGAGCGTGGTGCCGGTCCCGTGGCCTTCGACGACGTCAACGTCCGCGGTGGTGAGCCGGGCATTGGCCAATGCGGCGCGAATGACCCGCTGTTGGGATGGACCGTGGGGGGTGGCCAGGCCATTGGAAGCGCCGTCCTGGTTGACCGCCGAGCCTCTAACCACGGCCAGCACCGGATGTCCCAACCGTTGCGCATCGGCCAACCGCTCCACGACCAGAGCACCGGCACCCTCGGAGAAGGCGGTCCCGTCGGCGGCACCTGCGTAGGCTTTGCACCGACCGTCCGCCGAAAGTGCGCGCTGCCGGCTGAATTCGATGAACATGGCCGGGGTGGCCATCACCGTCACGCCGCCGACCAGTGCCAGGTCACACTCCCCCGATCGTAGTGACTGCACCGCCAGGTGCAGTGCCACCAATGATGACGAACACGCCGTATCCACCGACACCGCCGGACCTTCCAGGCCCAGCACGTAGGCAACCCGACCGGACGCCACACTCAGCGTCGAACCGCGCAAGCCGTAACGCTCCAGGTCGCCGGGCACCCGGCCCTGGCCGCCATACGAGCCGTGGAATATGCCGGCGAACACGCCGGTCGCCGAACCGCGCAGGGTCAGCGGATCAATTCCACTGCGCTCCAACGCTTCCCACGACACTTCGAGCAGCAACCGCTGCTGGGGGTCCATCGCCAGCACCTCACTGGGCGCGATCCCGAAGAACTGCGCGTCGAATCCCGCGACATCGGTCAGAAAACCTCCGGAGCGGGTGTAGGACTTGCCTGCCGCGTCCGGATCGGCGTCGTACAACTCTGCCAGGTCCCAGCCGCGGTCCGCGGGGAACTCGGTGACCACATCGCGACCGGCGGCCACCATCTCCCACAGGTCTTCCGGGGTCTCGACTCCACCCGGATACCGGCAGCCCATGCCGACCAACGCAATTGGCTCGGTCGCCCGGGATAGGTAGTCGCGATTCTCGCGCTTGAGCCGCTCGTTCTCCTTGAGTGATCTCCGCAGGGCGGCAATGAGCTCGTCTTGGGTGCTCACGGCATTCAGTGCCAGCGCAACAGGACCAGCTCGGAACAGAAGCCGGGTCCCATGGCGATCATCAGTCCGGGGCTTCCACTGGGCGGTGGCTTGGCGAGTGTGTCACGCAGCACGTGCAGCACCGACGCCGAGGACAGGTTTCCGATCTCACCGAGGGAGCGCCAGGTGAGTTCCAGCGCTTCCGCCGGCAGATTGAGGGTTTCGATGATCGCGTTGATGATCTTCGGCCCGCCTGGATGGCTGACCCAGGCGCCGATGTCGGTGGTAGTCAGGTCATGTTCGGCCAGAAAGGCGGTCACGTCGGTGCGCAGATACTGTTCGACCACGGCCGCCACGTCTTTGGAGAGAACAAGCTCGAAACCGCCCGAGCCAACATCGAATCCCATGGTGCGCAACGAGTCTGGGTACAGGTGGCTACGCGAGGCGATGATGCTCGGACCACCGGCACTCACCTCCCCGGCGCGAGACTCGCCGACGGCGATCACCGCGGCCGCACCGTCGGCGAACAAGGCGCTGCCCACGAGCCCGGCCACAGAGGGCTTGTACCCGGGGAAGGTCAGCGAGCACAGCTCGACCGATATCAGGGCCGCGATGCCGTCGGGGGCTCCCTTCAAGTAGTCGTGCAGCCGGGCCACTCCGGCCGCCCCGGCCACGCAGCCCAGCCCGAACAGCGGCACCCGCCGAACGTCGTCCCGCAGCCCGACCCGCCCGGCGATCCGCGCGTCCAGGGACGGCACCGCCAGACCGGTGACCGTGGTGGTGTAGAGCACGTCAAGATCTTCGGGACGCAGTCCGGCCTCGTCGAGCGCACCCATCAGGGCCTCGACCCCCAAATCCACAGCCTTCTCGATGAAGATGCTGTTCGCTTCGCCGAAGTCGTGCAGCCGCGGGTACTGCTCCAACGGAAGCACCAGGTGACGGCTGTTGACTTTGCCGCTGGCATGCAGCTGCCGGACGATGTCTTCGTAGTCGGCGAATTCGGGGATGCTGACGAACATGTCGGTGAGTTCTTGCTGCGAATAGCGATAGGGCGGCAGGGCACCGAAGACGCCTGCGATGACACTCATTGGTCCCACCCCCTTAGATACGAACATCACGGTCACATCGTTCAGGCAAAAGTTCAACCGAATCGCTTAGAGCGGGAAGTTTAGTCGCGGCCAACGTGACCGGCAAAAGCGGCGATCCGCCACTCGGCTGCTCCGCGTGATCAGCGCGGCCCGGGGCTGCCCGCCGGTCCTGCCGTTCCGACAGCACCGTCAGCCCCCGCACCACCGTCATCCCCTTGAGTACCGTCCAAGCCGACTCCGCTGACACCGACGCCGCCCTGGCCGCCGGCGCCGCCGGCTCCGCCTTCACCGCCGAGGCCGCCCAGACCGGCGACCCCGCCGGCCCCGCCACTACCGGGTTGCCCGAACCAGCCACCAGCACCGCCGTTGCCCCCGGCGCCACCAACGCCGCCGCCACCGCCTGCACCGCCGGTGCCACCATCGCCACCAGCGCCGCCGTCGCCACCGAATGCCTTGGCCGACGCTGTGGTGGCGGACGCGGTGGCTGTGGCGCCACCACCGGCGCCGCCGTGGCCGCCAAGCCCGCCGGTGGACCCGAGGCCGCCTTGTCCACCCGCGCCGCCGGCCCCGCCGTGCCCGCCATCACCGAATAACCAGCCGCCGTGGCCCCCAGTCCCGCCGGTGCCACCGGCAGCGCCGGTACCGGCATTGTTGGCACCGGCGCCGCCGGTCCCACCAGGGCCGCCCATACCGCCAACGGCGATGGCCGTGGCTTTGGCAGTGGGGTCCGTTCCCCCGGTGGCGTTGGCTGTGCCAGTACCACCGGCGCCTCCGGTGCCTCCGGTGCCTCCGGTGCCGCCGGTGCCTCCTGCGCCTCCGACACCACCGCCAGCGGTCGCGCTAGTCTGTCCGACACTCGTGCTGGTGACGGCGGTGGCAGTGTTGGCGGCCCCGGCACCTCCCAGGCCACCGTTGCCACCGCTGCCGCCTGTGCCACCCGTTCCACCGTTGCCACCGACCGCGGTGGCGGTGGCGCCGATACCGGCGGTCGCAGTGGCGGTGTTGGTGGCACCAAGCCCTCCCGGGCCGCCCGAGCCGCCGATACCTCCGGTCCCCCCTGCACCCCCGTTGCCGCCCGAGGTGGACGCCCCTGACGAGATGACGGCGCTGATAGAACTGCCGGTGGCGGTGGCGGCGCCGGCCGGGCCGCCGAAGCCGCCAACCTGGCCGACCCGACTGCCGTCGGCCCCGAGCCCGCCGTCGCCGCCGACAGCCTGGGCGAGGCCGACCACAGAGTTGGTGACCGAGACACCCTGCGCCCCGCCCTGAGCACTGCCGTTAGGGGCCGCAGGACCCGGGTTGGTGCCGGCGACTCCGGTGGCCCCGGTCCCACCGGGCCCGCCGATACCACCAGCACCTGAGATCAAGGCGGCGTTACCGCCAGTCCCACCCGACCCGCCGATGCCGTTGTTGATCGCCGGGTTTCCCGCGCCACCGGCCCCCCCGGCACCCCCGTCACCGAAGAAGTACCGGCCGTTGCCGCCCGCCCCGCCGGTGCCGCCAGGCCCACCCACGCCACCCGCCCCACCGTTGCCGAACAACCACCCGCCCGCTCCGCCCGACCCTCCGGGCGCACCCAGCCCTCCGGTTCCACCGATTCCGCCGCTGCCGATCAAACCGGCATCGCCGCCCCGACCGCCAACCACCCCAGCAGCTGTGCTGGACCCGCCCCTCCCACCACTGCCGTATAACAATCCGCCGTCACCGCCTGGCTGTCCTACGCCGCCAACGGTCCCGCCATTTGCGCCATTGCCGATCAGTGGACGTCCCAGCAGGGTCTGCGTGGGCGCATTGATCAGGTCGAGGACAATCTGCTGAGCATTGGTTGACTCGGCGTTCGCATACGAGGTCTCTGCCGATTGCAGCGTTTGCAGCAATTGCCGATAAGACACTTCTACCCGGGCGCTGAATTCCTGATAAGAATGAGCATGTTGGCCGAACAATGCAGTAACGGCCGCCGATACCTCGTCAGCTGCCGCGGCGGCAATGGTGGTCGTCGAGGCTGCCGCAGCCGCGTTCGCCGTTCCGATCAGGGTCCCGATGCGGGCCAGGTCTAGTATCGCTGCAGCTTGCACCGAAGGCGCGACAACGACGAACGACATTCTCGGATCTCCTGGTCTGGGGATGTGCGCAGGGACCCGGCAGCGCTGACCACCGAGCCCCCAGGGTCGCCGAAGCATACCGCCATTGATGTCGCCCAACACCGGATTCCGGAGATTCTGTCCCGCCATTTTGGTGTCCGTCGTGGACCCGCGAAATCCACGCAGAGGTGGCCGCCGTCCAGGCAAAAATTCAGGCGATGAAAGAATGGGAAAAATAGGGGCATTTCAGCTCAGCGTAAATGGCCCAATCGCTCCCGCAAGGCGACGCATTCGACAGTTACCGCATCTAATTGACCGGCGACCCGCTCCGGCGCCGTACCACCCCGTGCGTCACGCGACGACACCGAGCCCTCGACGGTCAGCACGTCACGGACACTGGGCGTGAGCTCGGGGCTGATCGCCGCCAGCTCGTCGTCGGTCAACTCCTGCAGCCCGACGCCGCGTTGTTCGGCGGCCTTCACCGCGGCGCCGGCGGCCTCGTGGGCGGACCGGAACGCGACGCCCTGGCGCACCAGCCATTCGGCGATATCGGTGGCCAGGGTGTAGCCGGCCGGCGCCAGGGCGGCCATTCGGTCGACATGGAACGTCAGGCTGCCCACCAGCCCGGCCATCGCTGGCAGCACCAACTCCAGCTGGGCCACCGAGTCGAATACCGGCTCCTTGTCTTCCTGGAGGTCGCGGTTGTACGCCAGGGGTTGGGCCTTCAGCGTGGCCAGCAATCCGGCCAGGTTGCCGATCAGCCGCCCGGACTTGCCGCGGGCCAGTTCGGCGATATCCGGATTTTTCTTCTGCGGCATGATCGAGCTGCCGGTGGACCACGAGTCGTGCAGCGTGACGTAGCCGAACTCCGTCGAGCTCCAGATGATGATGTCCTCGGCCAGGCGCGACAGATCGACCCCGATCATGGCGAACACGAACGCCGCCTCGGCGGCGAAATCCCGGGCCGCTGTGGCGTCCACGGAATTGTCGGCGGCGGCCGCAAAGCCCAGCTCCGCGGCGATGGCGTCCGGGTCCAGCCCTAGGGACGAGCCGGCCAGCGCCCCGGATCCGTATGGCGAGATGGCGGCGCGCTTGTCGAAGTCGACGATGCGGTCCACATCGCGCAGCAACGGGTGCGCGTGGGCCAGCAGGTGATGTGCCAGCAGGATCGGCTGGGCGGATTGCAGATGCGTCTTGCCCGGCATGATCGCCGTCGGGTGGGCGCCGGCCTGTTCGGCCAACGCCGCGACCACCTCGAGCACCCCGTCGGCGACCCGGCGTACCGCGTCGCGCAGCCACATCCGGAACAGCGTGGCGACCTGGTCGTTGCGGGAACGTCCGGCACGCAGCCGGCCACCGAGGTCCGGCCCCACCCGGTCGATCAGGCCACGTTCCAGGGCGGCGTGCACATCTTCATCGGTGACCAGCGGGCCGAAGCTGCCGTCGGCGACGTCTTCGGCGAGGCTGTCCAGTCCGGCCAGCAGACCGTCGCGCTGTTCTTCGGTGAGCAGGCCCGCGTGGTAGAGCACCACGGCGTGCGCCCTCGATGCGGTGATGTCGTAGGGGGCCAGGACCCAGTCGAAGTGGGTGGACTTGCTCAATGCAGCGAGCGCGTCGGACGGGCCGCCGGCGAACCGGCCACCCCACAGCGAACCCTCATTGGTCACCACGTGTCACCTTCTCCTGGCGAGCAGACGCAGAAGGCCCTCTGCCGGCGGCGTGTCAGGGGCTTTTCCGTCTGTTCGCGCCGGGAAGGTCACCGCATGTCCCGGCGGGACGCGATCTTCGACGACAGGCCATGAACGTAGACGAAGCCCTTGGCCATCGACTGGTCGAAGGAGTCGCCCTCGTCGTAGGTGGCCAGGTTGAAGTCATACAAGGACTCGGCGCTGCGGCGGCCGTTGACCGCGATGTGGCCGCCGTGCAGGACCAGCCGGACCTCACCGGTGACGTGCTCCTGGGTCTTGGCGACGAAACTTTCCAGCGCCACCTTCAGCGGCGAGAACCACAGCCCGTCGTACACCAGCTCGGCCCAGCGCTGGTCGGTGTGCCGCTTGAACCGACCCAGCTCGCGTTCCAGGGTCACGTGCTCGAGTTCGGCATGCGCGGTGATCAGCACCATGGCCCCGGGCGCCTCGTATATCTCGCGGCTCTTGATGCCCACCAACCGGTCCTCCACGACGTCGAGGCGCCCGACGCCCTGCGCCCCGGCCCGGCGGTTGAGCTCCTCGATAGCCTGCAGCACGCTCACCCGCCTGCCGTCGATAGTGACCGGTACGCCCTGCTCGAAACCGATGATCACCTCGTCGGGGGTGTTCCAGTTGACGGTGGGGTCTTCGGTGTAGGAGTAGACGTCCTTGGTCGGCGCGTTCCACAAGTGCTCCAGGAACCCGGTTTCGACGGCGCGTCCCCACACGTTCTGGTCGATGGAAAATGGCGAGCGTTTGGTGACGTTGATCGGAATCGCGTTCTCCTCGGCGAACGCGATCGCTTTCTCGCGGGTCCAGGCATAGTCGCGGACCGGTGCCAGCACCTCCAGATCCGGTGCCAGCGAGGCGAATCCGACCTCGAAGCGAACCTGGTCGTTGCCCTTGCCGGTGCAGCCGTGCGCGACGATGCTGCCGCCGTGCTCGCGTGCGGCGGCTACCAGATGCTTGGCGATCAGCGGCCGGCTGATGGCCGAAACCAGCGGATAGCGGTCCATGTACAGCGCATTGTTGAGAATGGTCGGCAGGCAGTACCCCTCGGCGAACTCGTCGCGGGCGTCGACCACGACGGCCTCCACCGCGCCGCAGTCCAACGCCCGCTGGCGCACCACCTCCATGTCCTCACCGCCCTGGCCGAGGTCGATGGCCACCGCAACGACCTCACGGCCGGTCTCCTTGCCTATCCAGCTAATGGCCACCGAGGTGTCCAGACCGCCGGAATAAGCCAGGATGACGCGCTCTGACATGAACAGTTCTCCTTTTGCTCGTGCAAAGTCTGCAGCAGTGTATTTGAGATCTACGAGGTCTTCTTGAGGCCTTCCAACGCCACGGCCACTTCGGCGCCGGTCATCGGTTCACGGGCAACCACGAACACCGTGTCGTCACCGGCGATGGTGCCGACGACGTACGGTAACGCCGCGCGGTCGATGGCGCTGGCCAGGTAATGGGCACCGCCGGGCGGCGTGCGTAGGACAGCGAGGTTTGCGCTGGCATCGGTGGATACCAGCAGCTCACCGAGCAGGCGGGTCAACCTTCCGGTGCCGCCGGCGACACCCCGGACGGGGCTGCCGTCTTCGGGTACGACATAGACGCCGACGCCGCCGTCCGCGCCACGCAGCTTGATCGCCCCGAGTTCCTCCAGGTCCCGCGAGAGCGTGGCCTGGGTGACTTCGATGCCTTCGGCGGCCAGCCGGGCGGCCAGTTCGCTCTGGCTGCGCACCTCGGCGGTGGACAGGATCGCGACGATTCGGGCCTGCCGGCCGGCGCGGTTGGCGCTCACCTCCGGAGCCGCTTTCGCCGTCATTGCGACCGCTCCAGCAGCCAGACCAGCAGCGCCTTCTGCGCATGCAGGCGGTTCTCGGCCTCGTCCCACACCGCGCTGGCCGGGCCGTCCATCACCTCGTCGGTGATCTCGTCACCGCGGTGCGCCGGAAGGCAGTGCAGCACAAGGGCATCGGCGTTAGCCAGGGTGAGCAATCGGCGGTTGACCTGGAATGGCCGGAACGGCTTGACACGGTCCAGGCCGTCGCCCTCCTGGCCCATCGATATCCAGGTGTCGGTGACCAGGACGTCGGCGCCGGCCGCGCCCGCGTCGGCATCGGCCGTCACTGTCACGGTGCCACCGGTCTCGTCGGCGCGCCGGCGTGCCGAGGTCACCACATCCGGATGGGGCGTAAAGCTCTCTGGCGCAGCGACGGTCACGTGCATGCCCGCGGTGACGCCGCCCAACATCAGGGAGTGGGCCATGTTGTTGGCGCCGTCGCCCAGGTAGGTCATCTTCAGGCCTGCCAGGGTGCCTTTGCGTTCGGTGATGGTCTGCAGGTCGGCCAGGACCTGGCAGGGATGAAACTCGTCGGAGAGTGCGTTGACGACGGGCACCGACGCGGTCGAGGCCATGGCCTCCAGCCGCTCCTGCCCGAAGGTGCGCCAGACGATGGCGTCGACGAAGCGGGACAGCACTCGCGCTGTGTCCTCGAGGGTTTCGTCGCGCCCGAGTTGGGTGTTGCGCCCGTCGACCACCACGGCGTGCCCGCCGAGCTGCGCGACACCCATCTCGAAGGAGAACCTGGTGCGGGTCGAGTTCTTGTCGAAGATCACCGCGACTCCGCGCGGACCGTCGAGGGGACGACGGCTGAACGGATCCTTTTTCAGGATGGCGGCCAACTCGAGGACCTCGGCCTGTTCGGCGGGCGTGAGGTCGTCATCACGCAGAAAATGTCTAACCATGTGCGGCTCCCGCGGTGTCGAGGATGGCCGGCAGGGCGGCGACGAAGCCGTCCAGTTGAGATTCTGTGATGATCAGCGGCGGGGCCAGCCGAATCACGTTGGGCGCGGCTGCGTTAACCAGGTATCCGGCGGCGCGGGCCGCCGCTTCGGCTTCCTTCGCGTGTGGCGCCTTGAGCACGATGCCCTGAAGTAAGCCCCTGCCCCGCACCTGGTCGATCAGCGGATGGCCCAGCGACTCGATGCCGTCACGCAGCGACTTGCCCTTGGTTTCGGCGCTATGGACCAGATCCTCGTCGGCCAGCACCGTCAGTACGGCCAGCGCCGCGGCGGTGCAGACCGGGTTGCCGCCGAACGTGCTGCCGTGCAGGCCCGGGGTGAACAGGTCGGCGGCCGGCCCGACTGCGATGCACGCGCCGATCGGCAACCCACCGCCCAGCCCCTTGGCGAGGGTGATCACATCCGGGGTGATGCCGTCGTGTTGGTGGGCGTAAAACGCACCGGTGCGCCCGATTCCGGTCTGCACCTCGTCAAGCACCAGTAGGGCTCGGTGCCGGGCGGTGATGTCTCGAGCCCCGGCCAGGTACCCCTCGGGCGGCACGACGACGCCGCTCTCCCCCATGATCGGTTCGAGGAAAACTGCGGCGGTCTCGTCGTCGACCGTCGCGGCCAACGCGTCGACGTCGCCGTAGGGGACGTGGGTGACATAACCCGGTAGCGGTTCGAACGGCGCCTGTTTGCTCGGTTGTCCGGTAAGCGCCAGCGATCCCATGGTCCGGCCGTGGAAGGCTTCTTGTGCGGCAACGATTTTGGTACGACCGGTCAGCCGCGTCAGCTTGAACGCGACTTCGTTGGCTTCGGTTCCGGAGTTGCAGAAGAACACTCGCGCTTGAGCGTCCGCCCCCAACAGCGCCACCAGCCGTTCGGCCAGAGCGATTCCCGGTTCGGTGGCATAGAGGTTGGAGGTGTGGCCGAGTGTCGACATCTGTCGGGTGACGGCATCGATGATGGCCGGGTGCCGGTGGCCGAGGACGTTGACCGCGATGCCGCCGAGCAGGTCGACGTAGGTGGTGCCGTCGACGTCGGTGACGACGGCTCCGTCTCCGCTGGCCAGTGCCATCGCCGGGGTGCCGTAGTTGTTCATCATCACGGCCTGCCAGCGTTGCTGCACCCCCTGCGTGGCGGTCATGCGCAGACCACCTTGGTGCCGGTGCCCGCATCGGTGAAAAGCTCGACCAACACACAGTGTTCGACTCGTCCGTCGATGACGTGTGCGCTGGGCACACCGGCCGTCACCGCGCGCAGGCATGCCTCGACTTTGGGGATCATCCCGGCCTCCAGACTGGGGAGCAGTTGCGCCAATGTGGCCGTGTCGATTTCGCTGACCAACGACGTGCGGTCGGGCCAGCGGGTGTACAGGCCCTCGACATCGGTCAGCATCAACAACTTCTCTGCGCCCAGCGCTTCGGCCAGTGCCGCCGCGGCGGTGTCCGCGTTGATGTTGTGCACCACGCCCTCGGCATCCGGGGCCAGCGTTGACACCACTGGAATCCGTTTGGCGGCAATCAGATCCAGCACGGCCGCAGTATTGACGAGTTCGACGTCGCCAACCAGGCCGATGTCGGTGTCCACACCGTCGACGGTGACGCTGCGCCGCACCGCAGTGAACAGTTGCGCGTCCTCACCGGTGATCCCGACGGCGTACGGGCCGTGCACGTTGATGAGGTTGACCAGTTCGCGGCCCACCTGGCCGAACAGCACCATCCGCGCCACATCGAGCACTTCCGGTGTGGTGACCCGAAATCCGCCCTTGAAATCACCTTCGATACCGAGTCGGCGCAGCATCGCGGTGATCTGTGGGCCGCCGCCGTGCACCACAACGGGATGCACCCCGCAGTTGCGCAGAAACGCCATGTCCGCGGCGAAGGCCCGGCGCAGCGACTCGTCGGTCATCGCGTTGCCGCCGTATTTGATGACGACGATCTTGCCGTTGAGCTGTTTGAGCCACGGCAGCGCCTCGGCCAGCACCTGCGCCTTGACCTGGGTGGGCAGGTCGTCGATGTTCATGATCATGAGCTGTAGGCCGAGTTCTCTTCGACGTATGCGTGCGAGAGGTCGGTGGTGCGAATGTCGGCGTAGCCGTCACCGATCGCGAGGTCGACTACGATGTGGATGTCGGCGCCCGACAGATCCACATCGCGCGCGCCGGGAGTGCCGGTACCTTCCCGGTACACCACGGACCCATTGAATGACACGGTGATTCGGTCGGGATCCAAAGCGACCGGGGCCATCCCGACCGCCGCCACCACCCGGCCCCAGTTGGGGTCGGAGCCGAACACCGCGGTCTTGACCAGGCTGTCGCGGGCAATGAACCGCGCGGCGGCCAACGCGTCGTCTTCGGTGGCCGCCCCGGTCACCGTCACGGTGACGCGCTTGGTGACACCTTCGGCGTCGGCCTGCAACTGAGCACATAGATCATCACACACCCGGAGCACCGCATCGTCGAGATCGGCTTGCGAGGGCATGATTTCGCTGGCGCCCGACGCCAGCAGCAAGACGGTGTCGTTGGTCGAGCAACTGCCGTCGATGTCGAGTCGGTCGAATGTGCGTGCCGTGGCCCGCCGCAGCGCCCGCTCCAAAGCCGTCGCGTCGGCCACAGCGTCAGTGGTGATCACGCACAACATGGTGGCAAGTGACGGCGCCAACATGCCGGCCCCCTTTGCCATTCCACCGACCGTCCACTTGTTCTGATGATGCAGCGCAACCTGTTTGGGCACGGTGTCAGTGGTCATGATGGCGTGAGCGGCGTCATCCCCGCCAGTGAGCCCACCGTGCATCTCATGCACGATGTCGCTGGCACCCGCGAGCACCTTGTCCATGGGCAGCCGATCCCCGATCAGCCCGGTGGAGCAGACGGCTACCTCGATAGCGCCCGTCTCGGTGCCCCAGTCCGACAAGGCGGCAGCGACGGCTTCAGCGGTCGCGTGAGTGTCCTGGAACCCGCCCGGCCCGGTGCAGGCGTTCGCCCCACCAGAATTGAGGATCACCGCGCGCAGCCGTCCGGTGGATAGCACCTGCTGGGTCCAGAGCACCGGCGCGGCCTTGACCTTGTTGCGGGTGAAGACCCCGGCCGCCGTGTAGTCGGGTCCCTCGTTGAAAACCATCGCCAGATCAAGAGCGCCGGAAACCTTGATACCGGCCGCGATACCGGCGGCCCGGAAACCGGCCGGGGCGGTGACACCTTGAGCGCGAAGCAACCTCGTCAGGTCAGCAATGTCGGACGCGGGGTTGGTGACAGGATCGGTCACGGGGCCACTCCGACCACCGAAAGTCCTTCGGTTTCAGGCCAACCCAGCGCCAGATTCATCGACTGCACCGCAGCGCCTCCCGTTCCTTTGACCAGGTTGTCGATTGCGGCGATCGCTACGAACGTCGCAGCGTCCTCGTCCACGGCAACCGCAATGTGCGCAGCATTGCTGCCGATCACCGAGCCGGTGCGGGGCAGCTGCCCTGCTGGCATCAGATGAATGAAAGGCTCGACGTCGTAGGCTTTTTTGTAAGCGGCGCGGAACTGCGAAATCGGTGCGCGGGTGGGTGCGGTGCAGGTGGCGAGGATGCCGCGAGAGGTCGGGATCAGCACCGGGGTGAAGGACACGGTCACCTCACGATCGGTGACCGACCTCAGACCTTGCACGATTTCGGGAGTGTGACGGTGGGCGCCGCCGATGTTGTAGGCCCGCGCCGATCCGATGACCTCCGACCCGAGCAGATCCGTCTTCGCCGCGCGTCCAGCGCCGGAGGTGCCGCTGACCGCGACGACGGTGACCGCCGGTTCGATGAGGCCCTCCGCCACTGCCGGCAGCAGGGCGAGCAGCGCCGCCGTCGGATAGCAGCCGGGTACGGCGATGCGGCGCGCACTTCTCAACTTGTCCCGTCCGCCGGGCAACTCGGGCAACCCGTAGGGCCAGTTTCCGGCATGCGGGGAGCCGTAGAAGCGTTTCCAGGCCGCCGCATCATTGAGCCGGAAGTCTGCGCCGCAGTCGATGACCAGCGTCTCCGGTCCGAGTTGGTCGGCCAGCGCCGCCGAATGCCCATGCGGCAGGGCGAGAAAAACCACCTCATGGCCGCTCAACACCGCAAGCTCGGTAGGTTCGACGACGCGCCCCGCCAGGGGAACCAAGTGCGGATGGTGCTCCCCCAGCGAGCTCCCGGCACTGCTAGCCGCCGTCACTGCACCTATTGCCAGGCGACCGTCGGCGTAGGCCGGGTGCCCGAGGAGCAGGCGGAGAATCTCGCCCCCCGCATAACCACTGGCACCGGCAACTGCCACCCGTATCGCGTCGACCATCGGCCGATTGTGCATGGTTATGCAGAGCATTGCAAACTCATTCCCCAAGTGAGCGGTACCCGCACCGCGGGAGGGGAAGAGACCCCGCCGGCCCATGTCAATGCGACACGCCGAAGCGGCCTTCCCAATCTGTCAAACCGCTGATATACACGAGGGAGCAGTTGCTCTCTCGCACAGCTGATTTCGGGCAAAAAGTAGGACCGGAAGGTCAATCGCAAACTATAAGATTTCACCCGAAAATTCTTAGGAATAACGGGTTTAACCCTGTCTCCGTACGGGGATCTATTGCCCACGTGTTGCCCCTAGACGATCGGGCGTCGTTGGGTCGCGACTTGTTCCATTGGGGTCATCTGGGGAGATGGACATGTCCTTTGTCATTGCTGTGCCTGAATTCGTCGAAGCGGCGGCTGAACAGCTAGCCGGTATCCGTTCGTCGTTGGTTGACGTGAGTTCCGCTGCGGCGGGGGCAACCACTGAGCTCGTTCCCGCAGCCGCGGACGAGGTGTCTGCGGCGATCGCCCGGATGTTCGGCACGTTAGGTGCGGACTACCAAGCTGTCAGCGCCCAAGCCGCGGCCTATCACCAAGAGTTCGTCGGCCTGATGACACGCAGTGCGACGGCATACGCCGCTGCCGAGGCGGTCAATGGTTCACTGCTGCTGGACTTCGGCGGGTTCCTCAGCGGCCTGCAGAACAACTTCGCCAACCTTGCCGCACAGGTCAATGGTGCGCTGGGCACCACCTTCGGCATTCCCGGGCTGGGCGGTTCGATCGGCGGGTCCGGCTCGCTGATGGGCAGCCTGGACGCGGGAGCCGCGGTGCGGGCATTGACCTCGCTGCCCAGCCTCGGGGCCGGACTGGCTCTGCAGACCGGCGGGGCGCTCTCCTCGGGCCTGGGCGCCGGACTGGCCCAGACCGGACAAGTGATCGCCAACACCGGCGTCGCGCTGCAGAGCCTCGGTGCCGGACTGTCGGGCAGCGGCACCGCCCTGTTCGGCCCTGCGAACGCGGCCCTCGAGGCGTTCCTGACCACAGGAATCGGCGCCGACCTCTCCGCCGCTTTGACCGGCAGCCTCAACGCGAACTTCTCCGGACTGGCCGAACTCGCCCAGACGGGCGGCATGCTGGTCGGCAACTTCTTCGGCAACCTCTCCGGGCTGGCCTCCGACTTCAGCGCCACCCTGCCCGCTCTCGGCGCGCAGCTCAGCGGCGCGATCAACGGCGCTATCAGCGGCGGTCTGCCCGCGTTCCAGGCTGGCCTGAGTGGATTGATCAGCGCCGGCCAGAACCTGGCCGCCAACTTCAGCGCCACCCTTCCGACCCTCGCCGCGCAATTCAACGGCGCCCTGAACGCTGCCCTGAGCGGAGGTCTCCCCGCCGTTCAGGCCCTCATCAACGCCAGCCAGAATTTCGCCGCGAGTTTGGGTGCCGCACTGCCCGCATTGGCCGGACAGCTCAACGGCGCTTTGTCCGGCGCCTTCGGCACCGGCCTGGGCAGCCTCAACGCAGCCCTCAACGCCGCTCTGAGCGGCGGTCTGCCCACGCTGCAGGCCGGCCTGAGCGGACTGATCAACGCAGGTCAGAACCTGGCCGCCAGCTTCAGCGCGACCCTGCCCGCCCTGTCCGCAGCGCTCAACGGTGCCCTGTCGGGCAGCTTCGAGGCCAGCCTCGCCGGGTTGAGCGCTGCCCTCAATGGCACCTTGAGCCTGCCGGCCCTGTCCGCCGCACTCGAGGGGCTGGTCCAGACCGGCGCCAGCCTGGCCGGCAACTTCCCGGCCCTCGCCGCACAACTCGCGGGCGGCTTCGGCACCGGCCTGGCAAGTCTGAACACCGCACTCAACGCAGCGTTCAACGCCGCGCTCAGTGGTGCTCCGGCCTTCCAGGGCGCCCTGAATGCACTGCTCAGCGCGGGCCAGAACCTGGCCGCGAACTTCAGTGCAGCCTTCCCCGCGCTGTCGGCATCCCTTTCCGGGGCACTATCGGGCAGCCTGAGCGCCAGCCTGGCCGGACTTTCGGCCGCCCTCAACGGGGCGTTCAGCGGCGGGCTCAACGGGCTGACCGCCGCATTGAACGCCGCCTTCGGTGGCGGGCTCCCCGCGTTCTCCGCCGCACTCAGCGGCATCATCCAGACCGGGGCCAACGTGGCCGGCAATTTCAGCATGGCCCTGCCGGCCCTGGCCGCACAGCTCACCGGCAGCTTAGGCACCGGACTGGCGACCCTGAACGCTGCGCTCAACAGCACGCTGGCTGCCGCGCTGAGTGGAGCGCTGTCCGGCGGATTCTCCGCCACGTTCCCGGCCCTGAGCGCAGCCTTCCAGGGCGCGCTGAATGCCGCGTTGTCGGGCAGCCTGCCGGGGTTCCAGGCGTCGTTGGGTGCGCTCAACGGCGCATTGCAGGCCGCCCTGTCCGCGGCCCTGTCCGGGGCACCGGCATTGTCGGCGGGGTTCAACGCCCTGCTGGCCGCCAGCCAGAACCTGGCCGCCACTTTCGCTGGATCCCTGCCGGCGCTGGCCGCTCAGCTCTCGGGGGCGTTCGGAGCGACGTTGCCGACCCTGTCGGCGGCGTTCACCGGGGCGATCAACGCCGCCCTGTCCGGCAGCCTGCCAGCCTTCCAAGCCTCCCTGGGCGCCCTGTCGGGGGCGTTCAACGCCGCCCTGCAAGCCGCGTTCGCCGGCGCCCCGGCCCTGCAAGCCGGCCTCAACGCCCTGCTCAACGCCGGGACCAACCTGGCCGCCAGCTTCACCGGCGCCTTCCCGGCCCTAGCCGCCCAACTCTCAGCCGCTTTCGGCGGTGCCCTACCGGCACTCAACGCCGCGTTCTCGGCCACCCTGTCAGCAGCCCTGTCAGGCAGCCTGCCAGCCTTCGAGGCCTCCCTGGGCGCCCTCAACGCCGCCTTCCAAACCGCGCTCAACGCCGCCCTCAGTGGCGCTCCGGCCCTGCAAGCCGGACTCAACGCCCTGATCACCGCCGGACAGAACCTGGCCGCCACCTTCGCTGGTGCCCTACCAGGGTTGTCGGCCAGCTTCCAAGCCGCGCTGCCCGCGCTCAACGCCGCCCTCTCGGCGACCCTGTCGGCAGCGTTCTCGGGCAGCCTGCCGGCTTTGCAGGCCTCCCTGGGCGCCCTGTCCGGGGCGTTCAACGCCGCCCTTAACGCCGCCCTGTCCGGGGCCCCGGCCCTGCAAGCCGGCCTCAACGCCCTGCTCAACGCCGGGGCCAACCTGGCCGCCAACCTGGCCGCGGCCTTCCCCAACCTCTCGACAGCACTGAGCGCCATGCTCAACGTCAACCTCGACCTGGCCGGGCTCTCCGCGGCCCTGTCCGGAGCCCTCTCGGGCAGCCTCAACGGGCTCAGCGCAGCCTTCAACGCCGCGTTCTCGGGTGCACTGCCGGCCTTCTCGGCCTCCCTGGGCGCGATCAACACCGCCTTCCAGGGCGCGCTGAATGCCGCGTTGTCGGGCAGCCTGCCGGGGTTCCAGGCGTCGTTGGGTGCGCTCAACGGCGCATTGCAGGCCGCCCTGTCCGCGGCCCTGTCCGGGGCACCGGCATTGTCGGCGGGGTTCAACGCCCTGCTGGCCGCCAGCCAGAACCTGGCCGCCACTTTCGCTGGATCCCTGCCGGCGCTGGCCGCTCAGCTCTCGGGGGCGTTCGGAGCGACGTTGCCGACCCTGTCGGCGGCGTTCACCGGGGCGATCAACGCCGCCCTGTCCGGCAGCCTGCCAGCCTTCCAAGCCTCCCTGGGCGCCCTGTCGGGGGCGTTCAACGCCGCCCTGCAAGCCGCGTTCGCCGGCGCCCCGGCCCTGCAAGCCGGCCTCAACGCCCTGCTCAACGCCGGGACCAACCTGGCCGCCAGCTTCACCGGCGCCTTCCCGGCCCTAGCCGCCCAACTCTCAGCCGCTTTCGGCGGTGCCCTACCGGCACTCAACGCCGCGTTCTCGGCCACCCTGTCAGCAGCCCTGTCAGGCAGCCTGCCAGCCTTCGAGGCCTCCCTGGGCGCCCTCAACGCCGCCTTCCAAACCGCGCTCAACGCCGCCCTCAGTGGCGCTCCGGCCCTGCAAGCCGGACTCAACGCCCTGATCACCGCCGGACAGAACCTGGCCGCCACCTTCGCTGGTGCCCTACCAGGGTTGTCGGCCAGCTTCCAAGCCGCGCTGCCCGCGCTCAACGCCGCCCTCTCGGCGACCCTGTCGGCAGCGTTCTCGGGCAGCCTGCCGGCTTTGCAGGCCTCCCTGGGCGCCCTGTCCGGGGCGTTCAACGCCGCCCTTAACGCCGCCCTGTCCGGGGCCCCGGCCCTGCAAGCCGGCCTCAACGCCCTGCTCAACGCCGGGGCCAACCTGGCCGCCAACCTGGCCGCGGCCTTCCCCAACCTCTCGACAGCACTGAGCGCCATGCTCAACGTCAACCTCGACCTGGCCGGGCTCTCCGCGGCCCTGTCCGGAGCCCTCTCGGGCAGCCTCAACGGGCTCAGCGCAGCCTTCAACGCCGCGTTCTCGGGTGCACTGCCGGCCTTCTCGGCCTCCCTGGGCGCGATCAACACCGCCTTCCAGGGCGCGCTGAATGCCGCGTTGTCGGGCAGCCTGCCGGGGTTCCAGGCGTCGTTGGGTGCGCTCAACGGCGCATTGCAGGCCGCCCTGTCCGCGGCCCTGTCCGGGGCACCGGCATTGTCGGCGGGGTTCAACGCCCTGCTGGCCGCCAGCCAGAACCTGGCCGCCACTTTCGCTGGATCCCTGCCGGCGCTGGCCGCTCAGCTCTCGGGGGCGTTCGGAGCGACGTTGTCGACCCTGTCGGCGGCGTTCACCGGGGCGATCAACGCCGCCCTGTCCGGCAGCCTGCCAGCCTTCCAAGCCTCCCTGGGCGCCCTGTCGGGGGCGTTCAACGCCGCCCTGCAAGCCGCGTTCGCCGGCGCCCCGGCCCTGCAAGCCGGCCTCAACGCCCTGCTCAACGCCGGGACCAACCTGGCCGCCAGCTTCACCGGCGCCTTCCCGGCCCTAGCCGCCCAACTCTCAGCCGCTTTCGGCGGTGCCCTACCGGCACTCAACGCCGCGTTCTCGGCCACCCTGTCAGCAGCCCTGTCAGGCAGCCTGCCAGCCTTCGAGGCCTCCCTGGGCGCCCTCAACGCCGCCTTCCAAACCGCGCTCAACGCCGCCCTCAGTGGCGCTCCGGCCCTGCAAGCCGGACTCAACGCCCTGATCACCGCCGGACAGAACCTGGCCGCCACCTTCGCTGGTGCCCTACCAGGGTTGTCGGCCAGCTTCCAAGCCGCGCTGCCCGCGCTCAACGCCGCCCTCTCGGCGACCCTGTCGGCAGCGTTCTCGGGCAGCCTGCCGGCTTTGCAGGCCTCCCTGGGCGCCCTGTCCGGGGCGTTCAACGCCGCCCTTAACGCCGCCCTGTCCGGGGCCCCGGCCCTGCAAGCCGGCCTCAACGCCCTGCTCAACGCCGGGGCCAACCTGGCCGCCAACCTGGCCGCGGCCTTCCCCAACCTCTCGACAGCACTGAGCGCCATGCTCAACGTCAACCTCGACCTGGCCGGGCTCTCCGCGGCCCTGTCCGGAGCCCTCTCGGGCAGCCTCAACGGGCTCAGCGCAGCCTTCAACGCCGCGTTCTCGGGTGCACTGCCGGCCTTCTCGGCCTCCCTGGGCGCGATCAACACCGCCTTCCAGGGCGCGCTGAATGCCGCGTTGTCGGGCAGCCTGCCGGGGTTCCAGGCGTCGTTGGGTGCGCTCAACGGCGCATTGCAGGCCGCCCTGTCCGCGGCCCTGTCCGGGGCACCGGCATTGTCGGCGGGGTTCAACGCCCTGCTGGCCGCCAGCCAGAACCTGGCCGCCACTTTCGCTGGATCCCTGCCGGCGCTGGCCGCTCAGCTCTCGGGGGCGTTCGGAGCGACGTTGCCGACCCTGTCGGCGGCGTTCACCGGGGCGATCAACGCCGCCCTGTCCGGCAGCCTGCCAGCCTTCCAAGCCTCCCTGGGCGCCCTGTCGGGGGCGTTCAACGCCGCCCTGCAAGCCGCGTTCGCCGGCGCCCCGGCCCTGCAAGCCGGCCTCAACGCCCTGCTCAACGCCGGGACCAACCTGGCCGCCAGCTTCACCGGCGCCTTCCCGGCCCTAGCCGCCCAACTCTCAGCCGCTTTCGGCGGTGCCCTACCGGCACTCAACGCCGCGTTCTCGGCCACCCTGTCAGCAGCCCTGTCAGGCAGCCTGCCAGCCTTCGAGGCCTCCCTGGGCGCCCTCAACGCCGCCTTCCAAACCGCGCTCAACGCCGCCCTCAGTGGCGCTCCGGCCCTGCAAGCCGGACTCAACGCCCTGATCACCGCCGGACAGAACCTGGCCGCCACCTTCGCTGGTGCCCTACCAGGGTTGTCGGCCAGCTTCCAAGCCGCGCTGCCCGCGCTCAACGCCGCCCTCTCGGCGACCCTGTCGGCAGCGTTCTCGGGCAGCCTGCCGGCTTTGCAGGCCTCCCTGGGCGCCCTGTCCGGGGCGTTCAACGCCGCCCTTAACGCCGCCCTGTCCGGGGCCCCGGCCCTGCAAGCCGGCCTCAACGCCCTGCTCAACGCCGGGGCCAACCTGGCCGCCAACCTGGCCGCGGCCTTCCCCAACCTCTCGACAGCACTGAGCGCCATGCTCAACGTCAACCTCGACCTGGCCGGGCTCTCCGCGGCCCTGTCCGGAGCCCTCTCGGGCAGCCTCAACGGGCTCAGCGCAGCCTTCAACGCCGCGTTCTCGGGTGCACTGCCGGCCTTCTCGGCCTCCCTGGGCGCGATCAACACCGCCTTCCAGGGCGCGCTGAATGCCGCGTTGTCGGGCAGCCTGCCGGGGTTCCAGGCGTCGTTGGGTGCGCTCAACGGCGCATTGCAGGCCGCCCTGTCCGCGGCCCTGTCCGGGGCACCGGCATTGTCGGCGGGGTTCAACGCCCTGCTGGCCGCCAGCCAGAACCTGGCCGCCACTTTCGCTGGATCCCTGCCGGCGCTGGCCGCTCAGCTCTCGGGGGCGTTCGGAGCGACGTTGCCGACCCTGTCGGCGGCGTTCACCGGGGCGATCAACGCCGCCCTGTCCGGCAGCCTGCCAGCCTTCCAAGCCTCCCTGGGCGCCCTGTCGGGGGCGTTCAACGCCGCCCTGCAAGCCGCGTTCGCCGGCGCCCCGGCCCTGCAAGCCGGCCTCAACGCCCTGCTCAACGCCGGGACCAACCTGGCCGCCAGCTTCACCGGCGCCTTCCCGGCCCTAGCCGCCCAACTCTCAGCCGCTTTCGGCGGTGCCCTACCGGCACTCAACGCCGCGTTCTCGGCCACCCTGTCAGCAGCCCTGTCAGGCAGCCTGCCAGCCTTCGAGGCCTCCCTGGGCGCCCTCAACGCCGCCTTCCAAACCGCGCTCAACGCCGCCCTCAGTGGCGCTCCGGCCCTGCAAGCCGGACTCAACGCCCTGATCACCGCCGGACAGAACCTGGCCGCCGGCCTCAGTGCCGCCTTCCCTGGCCTGGCTGCGCAACTGGCGGCAACCTTCGGGGGCACTTTGCCTGCCCTCAACGCCGCCGTCAACGCCACATTATCGGCGGCACTGTCGGGCAGCCTGCCGGCTTTGCAGGCCTCCCTGGGCGCCCTGTCCGGGGCGTTCAACGCCGCCCTTAACGCCGCCCTGTCCGGGGCCCCGGCCCTGCAAGCCGGCCTCAACGCCCTGCTCAACGCCGGGGCCAACCTGGCCGCCACCTTCGCCGGTGCCCTGCCGGCCCTGTCGGCCAGCTTCAGCGCCTCCCTACCCGCGCTGAACGCCGCCCTCTCGGCAACACTGAGCGCGGCATTCTCGGGCAGCCTGCCGGCTCTCCAGGCATCCCTGGGCGCCCTGTCCGGGGCGTTTAACGCCGCGTTGAGTGCGGCTCTGTCCGGCGCCCCGGCCCTGCAAGCCGGCCTGAATGCCCTGCTCAACGCCGGGGCGAACCTGGCCGCCAGCATCAACGCCGCGTTGCCCAACCTCTCCGTCGCGTTGACCGGATTGCTCTCGGGCAGCGTGAACCTGGCCGGTCTGTCCGCCGTCCTCACGGGCAGCCTGCCGGCATTCCAGGCCAGCCTGGCCGCGCTCAATGGGGCCTTCCAGGCTGCCGTGAACGCAGCTCTGGCTGGGGCTCCTGCCATCCAGGCCGGCTTCAACGCGCTGGTCACCGCCGGGCAGAACCTGGCAGCCAGCTTCACCGGCGCCCTGCCGGCACTGGCCGCGCAATTATCGGCGTCCTTTGGAGCCACCCTGCCCGCCTTGTCGGCGGCGTTCACCGGGGTGATCAACGCCGCCCTGAGCGGGAGCCTGCCGGCCTTCGAGGCCAGGCTGAACGCCCTCAGCGGCGCCTTCCAGGCCGCGCTCAACGCCGCCCTGACCGGCGCCCCGGCCCTGCAAGCCGGCCTCAACGCCCTGCTCAACGCCGGCGCCAACCTGGCCGCGAGCCTCAACGCCGCTCTGCCCGACCTGTCACTCGCCCTCAACGCCATGATCTCGGGCAACCTCGACCTGGCGGGACTTTCCGCAGCGCTCAATAGCGGGATCACCGGCTTGGTGAACGCGGGTCAGTCGCTCTCGGCCGGGTTGTCGTCCAGTCTGTCCGGGCTGACCCAGACAGGCTCCGCGATCACCAGCAATCTGGTGGCGGCGCTGACCGGGAGCGGTGAGACCGGTGCCACGATCGCGGGCATCTGGCTGAACGCGCTCAACCAGGCCGCGACCGTCTTCAACAACGCCCTCGGCGCCAGCTTCGGAGCCAGCCTCTCCGGGTTCGGCCAAACCGGTGGAGCCCTCGTCGCAGGCTTCGAGAACGCCCTGGCAGGTCTCACCCAGACCGGCGGCACGTTGTTGACGTCCCTCAACAACGCCGGCCTGACCCTCGGCGCCTCGATTCGCAACGTCCTGCTGAACCTGCAACTGGCCCTGCAGGCCGCATTGAACGCCAGCTTCGGCGTCTCGGTCGGCACCTAGATCCCGGCCCTAGATCCGAGCCCCCGACGACGCGGCACCGGACGTGCGGCAGCAGCTGCCCTTCGGTGCCGCGTCTTTGGGCGGTGGCTACACCGCGGCAGCGCGTTGGGAGTGGCGCTGCAAAGCCGATCGCGCCCGAGCCACCACCTCGGCGCCGTCGGGAGCCGACTCCCGGTGAGCAGCGAAACGAATCGGGCCAAGGCTTGCCTGCAACGCGGTCAGCTGATCGGCATGCAAAGGCGAAACCTTACCCGCGTTGACCTGTGCCCAGTGCAGGAACGCCACGTCGTCCTCGGCTCCGAGCCTAAGTAGCAATCTCGTCACGTAGCGCAAACTGATCCATAGTTCCGTCCAATCGCCCACACGGTCCCAGTGGTCCAGCACGTCGTCGAACAAATGCGCTGCCGCCGTGGGATCACCGTGCACGGCTCGCGTCGCGGCGGCCTCCATCAACGCAATGCCATACCACCAGAAGTTCTGAACGTCCCCGGCCAGGCTCGCCGCTTCGTCGAACAAGGCCAGAGCTCGTGCCGGTTCGGCCCGCTTGAGCAGGAAGGCCAGTCCGAAGTAGGCGGTTGAGCGGGCTGTCGGGTTTCCGGTGGTTTCGGCGATGTCCACGCCTTCGCGCGCGGCGGGCAGATACGCATCGAAGTCGCCTCCCAGCACCCCGTGCAGTACTGCACCGGTGGAGAGCGTCTGTCCCAGCCTGATCGGGTTGCCGCCCCGCCGAGCCACCGCCACCTGTTCGTCCCAATAGCGCAGAACCCGTTCGACCTGTCCCTCATGCAGGTCCAGATCGGCGAGCACATCTCCGGGATAGGCGATCCGCGACGTACCGGGGCCGGGCACCCGCCCGCTTGCCAGGTCCGCCAGTCTTCGCGCGGCCCCATACTCACCGCGGGCCCACGCTCCCCGTGCGGCCGTGCCGACCACCGCGGGATACAGCGGATGTTCGGGAGCGGCAACCGAGGCGACGCGCTCGGCCCACCGGAACACCTCATATCCGACGCGGATGCCGAAAATCTCCGCACACGCCGCGATCAGTCGAAGCGCTAGGTCGATGTTCTGCTCAGCCATCGCCCGCTCGAATGCGGTGCGCAAGTTGTCATAGTCGGGCAGCACCCGTTCGATCCAGACACGTTCCTCAGCGGTCTCCACGCCGGCCCCCGCGCGCTCGGCCAGATCGGTGAAGTATTCCGCGTGCCGAACCGCCAGCGGATTCTCGATTCCCAGGTCCTGCAGGCGTTCTCGCCCGTACGCGCGCAGGGTTTCCAAGACCGCGTAGCGGGTGTGGTCGGTCAGGTTGCGCACCACCACCATCGACTTGTCGACCAGACCGGCCAGCAAATCGAGCGTCTCGTCCTCATCACCGCTGCCAGACATCGCGTGGGCGGCCGCCAGATCAAAGGACCCCGCAAACACCGACAGTTGCGCAAAAAACACCTGTTCAGCCTCGGTGAGCAACCGATACGACCAATCGATGGTGGCCACCAAACTCTGCTGACGTGGCAGTGCACCACGCAGCACACCCCGCAAGAACCCCAACCGATCCAGCCGCCGCACCACATCGGCTGCGCTCATCACCCGCATTCGCGCCGCGGCCAACTCCACCCCCAGCGGCAGACAATCCACCCGCCGGCAAATCTCAGCCACCGTCCCCGCCGGCTGCCCTTCCGCCCTGAAACCCGGCACACCGGCCCGCGCCCGATCCACAAACAATCGCGTCGCGTCCTCCACCGACAACGGCGCGATGGCCACCATCTGCTCGCCCTCAACCCCTAGCGGCTGACGACTGGTGGCCAGCACCGACACCCCTGGGCACTGACGCACGATGCGCTGGGCCAATCCCGCCGCCGCCTCCACCACGTGTTCGCAATTGTCCAGAACTACCAGCGCGGTCCGCGACCGCAGATACTCGATCACCGACTCCTCGACGCCCATCCCATGCTGCTGCCGCAACCTCAGTGCCGCCGCCACCGCATGGCCCACCGCCTCACCGTTGTCCAACGGGCCCAACTCACACAGCCACACCCCGTCGACAAACCGCTGTTGTTCTCGCCGCGCCACCTCCCACGCCAGCCGCGTCTTGCCCACGCCCCCCACCCCTACCAACGTCACCAGCGGCCCCTCCCCCACCGCCGCCACCGTCTGCGCCAACTCCCGCTCGTGGCCCACAAAGCTCGTCGCCCGACGCAGCAATTCCGAATGCGACCGTTCACACACCACCGGACGCACCGGCACTGCGTCCACGGTGACCGCAGGCTCGGCGCGATGGCGGGCGTCACCGGCGAGGATCTGCTGATGGACGCGGGCCAGGGCCGGGCTGGGTTCGACGCCCAGTTCCTCGACGAGCCGAAGCCGGGTGCGTCGGTAGGTGTCCAATGAATCGGCCTGGCGACCACACCGGTACTGCGCCAGCATCAACTGTGCGGCCAGCCGCTCATCGAGCGGATGAGCAGCCTGCGACGCACGCAGCTCCACCAACAGCTCACCATGACGTCCCGCCCCCAACGCCACGTCATTGCGATCCAGCTCCACCGCGAACCGCTCCGCACGCACCGCACTACGAACCTCGTTCACCCACGGCGTGTCCAGGAACGTGAAAGGCTCGCCGGACCAGACCTGCAACGCCTGATCGAACAACGCCGCAGCCTCGACCGGATCGGAACTCGCGCGCGCCCGCGCCGCCAGATCCCGGAACCGGTACAGATCCACTGACGACGCGTCCACACTGAGCACATAGCCTGACGGCCCCCGCGAGATCGTCACACCGTCGGTGTCGGTGAGCAGACTCCGCAGGCGAGATACGTATCCCGCCAGCGAGTTCCGGGCCCGGCGCGGCGGCCGATCCGACCACACACGATCCACCAACTGCTCCGGGGAAACCGCATGATTGGCATCCACCAGCAACGCCACCAACACACATAGCCGTCGGGCATGGCCGATCTCCAGCCGCCGCCCGTCCACCCACACCTCGACGTCGCCGAGCAGGCGGAACTCGACCGTCATTCGGCCCTCTCTTCCGGCAGCAAACACAGCGTGTCTGGTGAGACCAGAGCATACGTCGCTGCCGCGCCCACTCGGCACAGAATCCGGGCACGCGGCCTGCAGACGAACCGTGTCAGCTCTGCGGGCAGTTGCCGCCTTCCGACGGCACGCCGCAGGGCAGAAGCGTCGGTGGGGCTAGGCAGGCGTGATGGCGTCGGCCAGGTGGCGCGGCGTGTAGACCAGCAACGTGTTGGCCAGACCGGCGAACGGCGTACCGCCCAAGGTCAGGTTGATCGGGATCGGGATGCCCAGAATGTCCAGCGGGACCGTGGCGGACACCTGCTGCGGCGGAACGAGAACTCCGTTGAACGGCAGGTGCAGCACGATCGGCAGCGAGATACCTGGCAGCAGTTGCGCGTTCATCGTCAGGTCGACCAGGGTGGTCCCGTTGAGCGCGCCGTCGAGAACGTAGGCCGGGAAATCGAAAAGGCCGCCGGCAATCATGCCGATGTTGCCCGTCGCGATTCCGTTTCCGATAACGGTGCCCGCGGTTGCGAAGCCGTCCAGCCCGGCGACCGGTGCTCCCAGCACCGAGAAGAGGACCGACAGCGGCAACCCGAAGTTGGCGTCGAGCGTCAGCGCCGGGGGGATGAGCGTGAAGTCGATGGTGGTCGAGATGCTGGTGTCGGCGAACGCGCTGAGCATGTTGGCGACGTTCTGCATGATCTTGTTCGGCACGCTGCCGGGCGGAATCAAATTCGCAAACGTCTGAGCTTCCTGACCCGGGATGGCGAACAGGGGGAACAGGTCGGCCGCGGGGCCGAGCACCTTGATGTTGTTCAAATTGCTGGTGTCGAACCCGGTGATGAAGAGGTTGAGGAATGCGGCCGTGCCGTCCTGTACGGCGCCGTTGTAGTCGCCGGCCTCGATGTCCTGGCTGACCGCCTGCATGCTGGTCTGGAATTGGCCCAAACCGGCCTGCACATCGGTGCCGAACCTGCTCAGTGAACTGACGACCGTGTTCCCGTAGGTCACCTGATCGGCCAGCGCCGTCTGCAGAGCCAGCACCGGGTTCGCCGCGGCGAGATTATTGAGGGTCACTTCTGCCCAGAGCGCTGGGTTCTGCGCCAGGAAAGAAATCTCCTGACCGATCTGGACCGCGTAGCCCTGCTGATTGGCAAGCACCTGCCGCAGCACGGGGAAGGGGTCTTGGCCGAAGGCGGTGTTGAGCGCCGACAGGTTGTTGGAGGTGTTGGTGAAGAGTTGCTGCCAGGCGCTGCCGGCCGGATACACCGGCGCGGTGACGGCGGCGGGGAACAACCCGGGCAGCAAAGTGCGGCCGAGGTCGCCGATGACGGGAATTGTTCCGATGGGGCCGGTGAGCGATTGCAGCGCGTTGGTCAGCGCCGGAGCGCCGGTGCCGTTGAGGAACCCTGAAGCCAGCAGGCCGAGCTGCTCACCCGCGCTGTCGAAGACCGGCGCCAGCGCCCCCCTCCCACCAGGCCCGTCAGCAGGCCATTGCCGCCCACCAGCGGGCCGAGCAGACCGCCCGTTCCGCCGAAGAGAAGCGGGCCGAGGATACCGCCACTGCCGCCCAGCAGAGTGCCCAAACCGCCGGTGGTTGTGCCCCGCGGGCCCAGAATGCCACCGAGCGCGCCCAATCCGCCACCTGTCGTGCCGGTACCGCCGACAATCCCATCCAGCAAACCACCGAGCGGGTCGGGAGCCGCCGGTGCGGCACCGCTGACACCATCGAACAGGACCTGCTCGGCGTTGGCGAGGTCAGCGGCGAAGTAAGCGGCCGCGCTGCTCTTCAGTAGGCGCACGAATTCGGCGTGAAACGCCGCCGCCTGGGAGTTCACCGCTTGAAATTCCTGCCCGAAGGCGCCGAACAGACGCGAGATTGCTGCCGAGATTTCATCAGCCGCGGCCTCGGCGATGCCGGTCGTCGGAGTAGCGGCAGCCTGCGCGGCGGCAGCGATAGAGGATCGAATTCCAGCCAATTGACCAGCTGCCGTGGCGACGAAATCCGGCTCGGCGATCACGAACGACACGGTCGGCCCCCCTTGTTGTACACCTGTCGTAGGCGCGCGGGTACCCGATCTTGTTGAATTTAAAACGTCAGATCAGTAGGTATTACTGAGTGACGCATCACGTCGCGCTCGGCTGGACAGTGCGTCGTGCTCCGCAAGCACTTACGCCGGTACGCCGGTATGGTCTGCTAGCTACGCGATCGCCTTGGCGAGCTGCCCGGGTGCGTAACTGAGTAGGGCGGGAATGATGCCGCCGGCGGGCGTCCCCCCGAGGGTGACGGAAACCGGCCCGATCACCGGGGCGACCACATTGGCCACCAAAGGCCGCAGAGGCGACAGAATCCCTCCCACGGGAATATCGAGCGTCACGGGAACCCCTGCCGTGGCCGATAGCGGCAGCCCCAGCGGCAGCACGGCCTCGCCATTGAGGAAGCCGTTGACGATATTGGCCGGCGCACCGATCAGTGCGGTCGCTGCGGCCGGGATATTCCCGGCCTGCAGTGCACTCGTAACCGCGGTTGCGCTGTCTGCGAACGCCAGCGCTGTGGTGATCGGCGAGCCCACGGCGTTGAGTGTCATCGCCAGCGGCAATCCAACGGTCGCTGTCCCGGTCAAGGCTGTGGTGTCGAGCGCGAAGGCGATGTTCGTGTCCAGGACCGTCCTGATCACGTTCGTGAAGTTCTGCGAAATATCGCCGGGGATAGTCAGAGGGGGAAACAGGTCGCCCACGGTGCCGAGCAATTGAATGTTCGCGAAATCACTGGCGTTGATGCCACTGACGAAGAGACCCACCAAAGCCCCCGCCACGTCGCCGGCCCGCAGGTTCGCAGGCACATTGGCCAGCCCAATCGTGAAGTCCCGGGTGGCACTGGTAAGCGCCGTGAAGCTCAGCGAAGCGTAATTGAACTGGTTGGTGAGGAACTGGTTCACGAATGGCACCGGATCAGCCAGCCACGCATCGCCGATGCTCTGCAGGTTGGCGCGCGTGTTAGTCAGCAGGTCCTCGTAGGGCCCCAGAGGCGAGGTGCTCGCAGCGGAGTAGGAGCTCGCGGCGGCGCCGGGTGAACCGCCCGTCCCGAACAGGCCGTTGGTGCCCGGGTTGCCGGGTCCGCCGGCGGCGCCTCCGCCGGGGCTTCCACCGGCCCCACCTGCGCCACCGGCCCCACCGGTACCGAATAACGTGGCATTGCCGCCATCACCGCCATTGGCACCGTTCCCGCCTGATGCGCCGACGCTTCCGCGGGCTCCGCCGGCTCCACCGGCCCCGCCGTCACCGCCATTCCCGTACAGCAGTCCGCCGTCGCCGCCGACTCCGGCAGCGCCGCCGGCGCCGCCTTTGCCGAGGGTGCCACCGCCTACTCCGCCGGCTCCACCGTTGCCACCGGCTCCACCGTTACCGACCAGCAACCCGGCGGTGCCGCCATCACCACCCACGCCACCGGCGCCGCCGGGGAGGGCGAGGAAGCCTGCGCCGCCGTCGCCGGCGGCTCCGCCGGCCCCACCATTACCGAAGAAACTGGCGTTGCCGCCCGCCCCCCCGTTACCGCCAGCTCCGGCTCCGGCGATACCGCCGGCCCCACCTGTGCCGCCGGCACCACCGGCTCCACCGTTACCGCCAAGCAGTCCGCCGCTACCGCCGGCACCGCCGAAGCCGCCACTGAGACCAATGACGCCAGCAACTGCCAAGCCGGCGCCGCCGTTCCCGCCGTATCCGCCAGAACCATAGAGCCCGGCGCTGCCGCCGGTCCCGCCCGCCGCGCTCTCCGCGCCCCCGGCCGAACCACCGTTCCCGCCCTGGCCGATCATGGTGTTCCCGCCGGCACCGCCGGCACCAACGGCGCTCGATCCGCCGTTTCCGGCATTGCCGAAGTACGCGTTACCCCCGGCACCGCCGGGAGTTGTCGCGCTGGAAGCGCCGTTGCCGCCATTGCCGAACAAGCCGCCGTTGGCTCCGGCCTGCCCAGACCCGGTGCCGGCGTCGCCGCCGTTACCGTAGAAAACTCCCGCGCGACCAGCGGCGCCGCCGGTCGGCCCGCTGCCGCCGTTGCCGCCGTCGCCGAACAGCACGGCATTGCCCCCGGCGCCGCCGGCCCCGGTCCCGGTCGCTCCCACACCACCAGCACCGCCGGCGCCGCCGTTGCCGAACAACAGGCCACCGGCACCACCGGCGCCGCCGGCTCCGCCGACAGCCGGCCCCGCACCCCCGGCACCACCGATTCCGCCGTTGCCGATCAACCCGGCGGCTCCACCGGCACCGCCCGCGCCGCCGGTGGGTCCACCTGCCCCGCCATTGCCCCCGTTGCCGTACAGGATGCCGCCCGGCGCACCGTCCCTCCCGGGATTCGACCCCGTCCCGTCCGGGCCGTCGGCGCCATTGCCGATCAACGGGCGTCCCAGCAATGTCTGAGTTGGCGCGTTCACCACGTCGAGCACAGTCTGCAACGGCGATGCGGCCGCAGTTTCGGCAGCGGCATAGGCCGTCGCGCCGCCGTTCAGCAAACTCACGAAGTCCGCATGAAATGCGGTCGCCTGCGCGCTCAGCGCCTGGAACTGTTCGCCGTAGCTGCCGAACAATTGCGAGATGGCCGCCGATACCTCGTCGCCGGCAGCAACCACCAAACCGGTCGTGGGGCCCGCCGCCGCCGACGCGGCCGAGCCCAGGGCCGTGCGTATAGCTGCCAGATTGTCCGCGGCTGCGGTGACCAAGTCCGGCGTAGCAACCAAGTAGGACATTTCGGGCTCCCCTCGCTCCGTTGCGGAGTTTTGCCTGAACTTCATCAGGGCAAGAGGGAGCCTAGAGCGCAGGTGTGGGTACCCGCGGCAAAACCGACCAAATACAAACATTCACACCGGACTCAGCACCCAGCCTGACCGCTACACCGGCGAGCGAGGCGGGATCACCGGCGGTAGCGCATCGACTGCGGCCCCGAAACTTCGGGGCAGGAAGGCCAACTGGCGCCCTGGCGGAACCGCTAGCCGCACCGCAACGCGCGCACTTCAGCGAGGAACTCGCGGCGCAGATCGGCGTCGGCGAACTCGCCGCGCCACACCATCGTGGTCGTCCGCGAATGCTCCTCAACGCCCCGCAGGTGCGTACAGAGGTGGGCGGCTTCCAGGTGCACGGCCACGCCACGCGGGTCGATCAGCGCGATCAGACCGTCGGCGATCTGCTCGCCGAGCCGCTCCTGAACCGTGAACCGGCGCGCGAACAGCCGGACGAGCCTCGTCAACTTCGAAATACCGATGATCTGGTCGCCTGCGATGTAACCGATGAACGCGGTTCCGAAGAAAGGCAGGGCGTGATGCTCGCAAAGACAGTTGAAGTCGATCGGCCCTTCGATCACCTGCGAGGGCGCAGCTTCGGAGGACTCGCCACGCTCCGTCGGAAAGCTTGTCGCAAGCTTGGGGTCGCCGTCGTATCCGGCGGTGATGTCGTACAGCGCCCTGAGAAAGCGCTGCGGAGTCTCCCGCGTTCCCGGCGTGTCCAGGTCCAACCCGAACGCGGTGAAGATCTCGGCGATCGAGGACCGGAAACGCTCCCACTGCGACTCGGAAATTCCCCGCGGTGGAATGTCGAACCAACGAGTGGCCAGGTTCGGGGTGATCCCTGTCGCGGTGCCCGCCATCTCGATGACATTGTCCGGCTGGTTGGCCAAGTTCTTCATGCAGACTCCCCTCGCCAGCGGTGCTGGAAAGCGGTTCGGCTCCGGCACCCGTCCGAGAATGTTACGCCAGCACGGCCAAACTCTTAGCAAACTGTTGAAACAAATTCAACAAGAATGGGACACCGGAAGTATCCGCTGGCAAAAAGGGAAGACGCCTCGGCGAAACCGACGTCCGTCGGTCTTCTTAGCTACGCAACTCGGCGCCGAGCCGCTCGGCAGCGCACCGTACGGCCGCGTCGCGCGCCGCAGTGGCGTCTTCCTCAGTGAGCGTGCGGTCCGGCGCCCGGAACCGCATGGCGAAGGTCAGCGACTTGCGCTGCGCACCGATCTGGGGGCCGGTGAAGACGTCGAACAATTGCAGGTGCTCGAGCAGATCGCCGGCCCCTTCACGCACGGCGTCCTCGACCGCCTGCGCGGGAACGTCGTCCCCCACGACCAGGCTGACGTCCTGAAATACCGCCGGGAAAGGCGACACCCGCGGCGCGGGCGGCACGCCGCCGACCGGAATGGCATCCAGGTTCAGTTCGATCGCGCAGGTCCCCTTCGGCAGCCCGGCGCGTTCGATGACAGCCGGGTGCAGCTGTCCCGCGTGGCCGACCACGGTGCCGGCGGCGAGAACTTCCGCGCATCGGCCCGGGTGCCACGGCAGGTATTTGGCAGCTTGGAGTGTGACATGCACGCCACAAGCGCGGGCGATGATCCGTACCGTCTCAAACGCATCGGCGGCCTCCACGGCCCGCCCCGGCCCCCAGGGCCCGCGCGGCTCGCGTAGGCCGGCCAGCACGGCGCCGATGTGCTGCGGTTGGCGAGGCAGCGACGCATCCAGGGTGGCGATCTCGTCATCGGTGGGGCGCCGGTGGACCGGGATCAGGTCGACGGTGCGGGTCTGCTCGGTCGGCTGCACCACCTGCGCGAGAGCGAACAGTGCGACATCACCCAGGCCACGGGAAACGTTGCGGTGCAACGCTTCCAGTAGGGCCGGCAACAACGTGGTGGCCAGTTGCGGGCGATCCGCTTCCAGCGGGTTGACCACGTTGGTTGTGCTGCGCCGGGGGTCGTCGGCCGGCAGTCCCCACAGGTCGAACACCCCGGCCGGCAGGAATGGCGTAGGCAGGATCTCGACATAGCCCGACAACGCCAGCGACTTCCCGATCGCCCGGCGGCGTTGCTGCGCGGTGGTGAGGCCCCGGCCTGCGGGAGCCGACGGCAGCAGCGACGGGATCGCCTCGAGGCCCTCCAGTCGCAGCACCTCTTCGACGAGGTCGGCGGGTTGCCGCAGATCGGGGCGCCAGCTCGGCGGGGTGACGGTCAACATGCCACCGCTCTGTGACACCGAAGCGCCGACCTGGGCCAGACGCCGTGCGGTGGTGCCCGGTGCATAGGCCACTCCGGCGATCCGATCCGGCAGATCGGCCGAGATCTCGATCGGTGGCGGTGCCCAGTCCGCGCGCGGCGGCTCGCCTCGCCAGTCGGTCAGGAAGGGTTCGGCCACGCCCCCGGCGATGTCCACCAGCAGCCGTGCGCACCGGTTCAACGCGGCTACCGAGATGGCCGGGTCGACGGCGCGTTCGTACCGGCGTGCCGCTTCACTGGGCAGGTGCAGTCGTCGCTGGGTACGCGATATGGCCGCGGGATCCCAGACCGCGGCCTCCAGGAGGACATCGGTGGAGTCAGCGCGCACTTCGGTGCTGGCCGCACCCATCACGCCGCCGATCGCGGCGGTCGCCACATCGTCGACGATCAGGACATCGATCGGCTCCAACGTGCGTTCGGCGTCATCGAGGGTGACCACGGTTTCCCCGGGCCGGGCGAAGCGCACCTCGAAGCCGCCGGTGACCCGAGCGCGATCGTGGGCGTGCATCGGGTGGCCGAGTTCGACCATGACGTAGTTGGTGACGTCGACAGCCGGTGAGGTGGCCCGGATGCCGCAGAGCAGCAGTCGCCGCTGCAGCCACCACGGGGACACGGCCGCCGGATCGATCCCGATGACCGGGCGCAGCGCGAACCGACGCACCCCGGTATCGGGGTCCACGGTCAACGGCCATGCCTCGCCCTGCGCCGGTAACGGCTCGACATCGGCGGGATCGACGAAGTCCAGGTCGTAAGCGCAGGCGATCTCGCGAGCCAGTCCCCGCACCGACAGTCCGTAGCCGCGGTCAGGGGTGATGGCCAACTGGAACACCACATCGTCCAGGCCCAATACGGTGGCGCCGTCAGCGCCGGGGTCGGCGGTTCCCGGCGGCAGGACCAGGATTCCGGAATGATCTGCCCCCAGGCCGAGTTCGGCGGCCGAGCAGATCATGCCGTTGGAGTTACGGCCGTACGTCTTACGCGCGGCGATCGTGAAATTCCCGGGCAGGATGGCGCCCGGCAAAGCCACCACCACCAGGTCGTCCACCACGAAATTGGTTGCTCCACAAACGATTTCCCGATGAGGCTCCGTGCCACCAACGTCGACTCGGCAGGCTCGGATGGGTTTCTTGAAGCCGCTCAGTTCCTCGATCTCGGTCACCCGCCCCACGGCCAGCGGGCCCTCGACCGGACCCAGCCGGGCCACGTCCTCCACCTCATGACCGATGCGCACGAGCGCCTGCTCGAGCTCACCGGCGCCGACATCCCAGCCCGGCGCACCGACTGAGACGACCTCGCGCAGCCAGCTGTAGGGAACGCGCATCACGCCCCCACCCCGAACGGCAGCGAGAAACGGATGTCGCCTTCCACCATGTCACGCATGTCGGGTATGCCGTTTCGGAACTGCAGCGTGCGTTCCAGCCCCATGCCGAAGGCGAAGCCGGAGTAGACCTCCGGGTCGATGCCTGCGGCCCGCAACACGTTGGGATGGACCATCCCGCAGCCGCCCCACTCCACCCAGTCGGCACCGCCCTTCTTGCCCTCGAACCAGACGTCGACCTCTGCCGACGGTTCGGTGAACGGGAAGAAATGCGGGCGCATCCGGGTGCGCGCCATCGGCCCGAATTCTGCACGGGCGAAGGCGTCGAGGGTGCCACGCAGGTGCGCCATGGTCAGCCCACGATCCACAGCCAGCCCCTCCACCTGGTGAAAGACGGGTGTGTGGGTGGCGTCGAGTTCGTCGGTGCGGAAAGTGCGCCCGATCGAGATGATGTAGACGGGCAGCTCGCGCTCCAGCAGAGTTCGCACCTGCACCGGCGAGGTATGGGTGCGCAGCAGCTGCCGAGAATCCTCCGGCGCGATGTAGAAAGTGTCCTGCTCGCTGCGGGCGGGGTGGTCCGGAGGGAAGTTGAGCGCGTCGAAATTGAACTGCTCGGTTTCGACCTCGGGACCCTCGGCCAGTTCCCAGCCCATCGCGACGAACGTATCGGCGATGTGCTCGGCGAGCATGGTGATCGGGTGCCGCGCGCCGGTCGGTTGCCTCGTCGAGGGCAGGGTGACGTCGATGCGTTCGGCCACCAGCACGTCGGCGTCGCGCTCGGCGCGCAGTACTGTCACGCGCTCGTCGTAGCTGTGTTGCGCTTCGCTGCGCGCGACGTTGACCCGCTTGCCCGCGTCGGCACGCTGTTCCTTGGGCAGACTGCCCAGCGCTCGACGCGCCACGGCCAGCGGTGAGCGGTCTCCCAGGTATTCGGTCTTGACGTGCGCGAGCGCATCCAACGTATCCGCGGCCGCAATGGCACGCTGGGCAGCCTCGACCGCCTTGGCCAGGGCTTCCGGCGACAGGTCGACGGGTTGATCACCCACGCGGCGGCACTCTCCTTGCTGAGGCTGGTCGGGCTGCCCGGCCTCTACCCCGCGCGATGGGCTCGAGCGCGGCCCGCATCGTCAGCGGGAGGGTTCACGGCAGGGTATGACGCAACTGCCGATCATAAGACATGGCAGCGTGTGGCAAGGATCACCACGGCGGGCATCAGTCGTCGTCGAATTCCTCGAAGGTCTGCGAGAACTGCCACGGGTTTTGCGCAACGCCGCTGCTGGTGTTCGACAAGACGCCCAGCGGTCCCGGGAAGTCGCGGTTGACCGACCACATGTGCAGACCGCCAAGCCCCTTCTGCTCAGCGAAATCGGTCAGCTTCTGCGCGTCGGCCAAGGTAAAGACCTCGACTGGATTGTCGTTCACCCCGATCATCGGTGTCACATCGATCATGGCCCAGATCTCGGCGTCGGACTTCGAGGGATACAGCGCTGTCAACTGATCCTGGACCGAGGTAGCCGCCTGAATCGCGTAATCCCCCATCCTCCCCTCGTACGGAGCCAAGTTGGGGTCGAAATAGTCCATTGCCATGATGTTCACGCGGCCGACCTGCACGTGATTGTCGATCGCGTTTTGCACGACCCTGAGCCCGTCGGGGGTCAGCCCAGTAGGCATCACGGGGAGGGTGAACGACACCTCGACCGGTTTACCAGCGGCGATCCCGTCCGCCTGCAGCATTGCGATCGCCTGTGAACGACGGGTCAGGGAGGCCGTGTCGCCAAGCGCCGAGCCCTCGATGTCGAAGTCCAGTTTGTGGAATCCGTAGGCCTTCATCACCGAGCCGTATTTCGCGGCCAGCTGGTCCGCTGTAGGTGTCGTCAGCGCTAGTTCCTGGTTAGCCGCCCCGCCGAACGAGATGGTGGCATCGATCCCGGCGCCGCGCATCGCGGTGATCTGGTTATTGATCTGGTAAATCAGGGTGCCGTCCGCCAGCGATCCGCCATTTCCGATCGTGTAGGCGTCGAAACCTCCCCACGCCGGCTGGCCCTGTGAGTTGGCGGTGACGAAACCGAGCGTCACATCCTCGATGCTCCCGACACTGCCTGCACCGGCGAAGTCGAATTGGGGCCACAGCGTCATGTCGACGTAGGGGGAGAACACCTGCTCGGCGCCGGACGGTGTGGGCGTCGGGGTTGGCGTGGGCGTCGGCGTGGGCGTCGGGGTTGGCGTGGGTGTCGGGGTCGGGGTGGGTGTCGGGGTCGGTGTGGGCAGCGGGCTACCGTCCTGCCCGGCGATACCGGGCAAACCGAACAACAGTCCAGCTCGCCCGCCCGCACCGCCACGCCCCGCTGCGCCGTTGTTGACGCCCGCCACCGCCGATCCCCCAGCGCCGCCGGCACCGCCGTTGCCGAACAAACCTGCGTCGCCTCCCGCGCCGCCGGCCTGACCGCCCGCGCCCGCGGCCCCTCGGCCACCATTTCCGAACAACAGGCCACCGTCGGCCCCGCGAGCACCCGCCACGGATGCGTCGGCACCGTCGCCGATCAGGGGCCTGCCCAGCAACAGCTGGGTGGGCGTATTCATCGCGGTGAGCAGTTGTCGCTCGAGAAGCTGCAGCCCCGAGGCGTTGACCGCCTCCGCGCCGGCAAACGAAACCGCACTCGCGGTCATCGCTTGCACGAAGCGCGAGTGGTAAGCCGCCACCTGAGCGCTGAGGGCGCGGAATTCCTGACCGTAAGCGCCGAACGCACCCGCGATCGCCGCCGACACTTCATCAGCGGCGGCCGGTGCGAGCCCGGTAAGACCCTCGGTCACATGGGCGGCCACCACCACCGAGCCGAGGTCTTCGAGATCCGCCGCCGCGGCGAGCAGCATCTCCGGATCGGCGATCACAAACGGCATGGCATCCTCCGGTCGGTTGTACGCGCCGAGCATACGTTGCCACGCACTCATCCATGTTTCAATCGCCAGGCACAACAATATGATTGGGAAGTAACGCATTCCGAGCCGGATATCATTGGGAATATGGTCGCTACCAGGAATTTTGGCAAACCATCTCCCAGCTGCACAGAAACTTGCCGATACACCAACTCGAGCCTGTCAGCTCCGGAGTCGAACCAAATTCTAGTTTGCTATTCGGTTGCTTACGGCACGTGCAGTGACCGGGGCGGCGTTCGGTGCGGGGCGATGACCGAATCGGCGCGCAACGAGGTGGGCCAGCAATGCTCCGGTCAGACCGAAAACGGCGCCGCCGGCCATCCCCCAGATGCTGTGGACGAGCATCAGGAAGCCGAAACCTGCCGAACCCAGCAGCATCAGACACCGCGCCGGCGTCCAGTGGATCGGCGCACGAAAGCTGAACGAAACCAAGACCCCCAGCGTCACGGCGACGGCGTGCCCCGCGTTGGTGAATTCGCCACCGATGACGGCTGCGGCCACACTCACCGATATCCACCAGCCGATCCACCCCCACCGCAGCCGCGGCGGGATCGTGGCGGTAAGGGCGCCGAGCGCGGCCAGGGCGCCATAACTCATGCCCACATCGCTGACGCGAGTGATCGACCAAGGCATCCAGCCCATCTTGACCGCCATGGCCAACGCCGCCGCCACCACCAGCGTGGCCCCGATGTGCCCGACGAAAAATGCCACGAGCAGCCGGATGGTGTGTAGGTGGAGCTCGGCCAACACCAGCAGGCAGGTCAGGAAGGGCAGCCAGAACCACAACGGTCCGGCCTCCACGACGAAGGCACTGCCGATCAGGGTGCCGAGCCGCCCGTGCGATAGGTTGTGCAGGTTCGTGCTGGCATGCCGAATAACGCGGTCATGGGCCTGCGGGCTCAACATCAGCATTGTGACGCTCACGGCGAACAGGGCCGCCACGTAGGCCACGGTGAATCGCACCCGAGACAGCCGGGTGAAAAAGGAAGCAGTCATCGCTTTCCACTATGCATGGGCGTTTGTCTCATTTGTGTTATCGCTCGTTGACAACTCCTTGTGAGTTTTCAGGCGGTAGATCGCCAGATCCGGCGGGATGCCAGTCAGTTTGCTGGCGAACATCGGCCGGCGCGCCCGCTTGGCCGTGACACCCATGGCGTCCAGATCGCTCTGGGGGATCAGGTCTAGCGTGGGACTTGAGATCATCACCCCGCCTTTGGTGGCGCGTTCCATGACTCGGGCCGCGATGTTCACATCGACGCCCAGCCAGTCCGAGCCCAGCCGCTGTGGCCTTCCGGTGTGGATGCCCACCCGCATCCGAGGGCGATAACCTTGCACCTCAACAGATTTGATGGCTTCTTGGGCTGCCAGGACGGCCTTGACCGCAACGCCAGGACGACGGAAGACCGCCATGATGCCATCGCCCATCCGCTTGACGATGTGCCCGCCGGCGTCCAGTAGCGGGGACTCGACCGCACGGGCAACCTGGCGCAGCAACGTGAGGGCGGCGTCGTCCCCGGCGTGCAGCGACCACGTGGAGAACCCCACCAGATCGGTGAACACCAGGGTCACTTCGGGGTTTGCCGGCTTTCGTGAGACGGCTTCGGTCATCGCCTGCCACACCTGCAAGACGCCCAGGCTGACTTCCCGCGATGCGGCGTCACGATCGCCCAGCAGTCGGTCGGCGGCCCGTGCGGCCGCCCGCGGACCGCCCTCACCAGCCGTCGACAGCGGATCACCGAACTCGGGGTCACCCGGTAACAACCGTCGCGCCCGCTTCACGAACGCCACCACGCCCGGGCTGTGATTGGTGTTGCTGAGCCACTTGGTCGGGGAACGCCGGGATGCGGCGCCTTCTGGCGCCACCGCTGTCGCGGTCTCTTCGGGCACGCCGGACTCCGCTTCGCCAGACCCGACCTCCACTCGGCAAGGGTAGGTGCTGCGGGCTGAACAGGGCAACGAGGCACTCCCCACCTGTGTCGTAGCGCGCCACAAACGCCCTGATCACGCAAGTGCACCGGTGCTGTGGAGAGTGCGTAACACAGGTCCGACGCATATCTCCGGGTGCTAGACAACGCATGTTGTCACCGTTTATCGTGAGCGCAAAATGAGGCGCTTTGGAGGCCGTGATGACTGTTTCTCCGACGACAGCGGCTGACCCTCTCGGGCCTGACTCGTTGACCTGGAAGTACTTCGGAGACCTGCGCACCGGGATGATGGGCATCTGGATCGGCGCGATCCAGAATATGTATCCCGAACTCGGCGCGGGGGTTGAGGAGCATTCAATCCTGCTGCGCGAACCTCTACAGCGGGTGGCCCGGTCGGTGTATCCGATCATGGGCGTGGTTTACGACGGCGACCGCGCGGCCCAGACCGGCCAGCAGATTAAGGGCTACCACCGGACCATCAAGGGCACCGACGGCGCAGGCCGGCGCTATCACGCCCTGAACCCCGAGACGTTCTACTGGGCACACGCGACGTTCTTCATGCTCGTCATCAAAGTGGCGGAGTACTTCTGCGGCGGACTGACAGAAGCCGAGAAGCGTCAATTGTTCGACGAACACGTGCAGTGGTACCGGATGTACGGGATGAGCATGCGGCCGGTGCCCGGCTCGTGGGAAGAATTCCAGGAATACTGGGAGCGGGTCGGTCGCGACGAACTCGAGATCAATCGGGCGACTCTCGAAATCTTCAATATGCGGATCCCCAAGCCGAAATTCGTCCTCATTCCCACGCCCATCTGGGACCAGCTGTTCAAGCCCATGGTCGCCGGCCAGCGCTGGATCGCGGCCGGCCTCTTCGAGCCCGCGGTGCGGGAAAAGGCGGGAATGCACTGGACTCCTGGCGATGAAATCCTGCTGCGGGTATTCGGCAAGCTGGTCGAACTGGCTTTCCTTGCGGTACCCGACGAAATCCGTCTTCACCCGCGCGCGTTGGCCGCCTACCGCCGCGCGGAGGGTCGCATCCGCAGCGACGCACCACTCGTCGAGGCGCCCGCGTTCATGGCGCCGCCGCGGGACCGCCGCGGGCTGCCGATGCACTACTTCCCGCCCCGACCCCGCTCCCCGCTCGAGCCGGCCAGGATGATCATGGAACGCGCCGGCGCCCTGGTGCACGGCACGCTGTCGATCGCCGGCCTGCGACCGGCGCGCGGCCGCATTCGAGCGGCTTGAAACCGCTAGATCACACCGAGTGGCTGCAGGAACCGCGGGGTGAAACCGAACTGGGTGCCGCGGAAGTGGAATTCCCAGCCCAGCGCGGTGATCGAGCCGCCGACAACCGTGGGTACGGTTCCGATCACCGTTATCGCGACCGGTCCCAACGGTGTGGGTCCGTTCAATGATCCGGTGAACACTCCCGTCGGCGAGACGAACAGGTTGCCCCCGCCGACATCCACGACACGGGACCGAACGCCGTATTCACGGTGCCGGTCACATTGGCAGCGAAGCCGACGACACTGTAGAGGTCGGTTGGGATGATCGGTGCAACACTCAGCGACAACGATCCCACCTGCCCCAGAGGACCGTTGAGGATCGCGGATTGGTACACCCCACCCAGGCCGAAGCTCGAGGAAACCTGCAACGGGCCGCAACCGGAGCTCTGCCTCACGGTGGTGAGGCCGATGAGAGCCACCAGGGGGCTGGCCTCGGCTGCGCCAATAGGTCCAACATTCGCCAAAGTGTGCTGCACGTTGGCGAATTCGGCACTCAGGTACTGTGCGGCACCGCTGTTCAGTAAGTTGACGAAGGCGTCGTGGTAGACCCCGGTCCGGGCGCTCAATGCCTGAAATTGTCGGCCGTGCTTTCCCAGAAGCGCTGCGATCGCAGTCGAAATCTCATCGAGTGCCGGAAGCCGGATATCGGATCACAGCTCATCGAATTCGCATGTCGCGAAGAAATCCTCGCGGCCCAAATGGTTTGCTGTCGCGCACGAGCGCTCGGCGCTTGACGGTGTTTGCCTCCGAATTGACCCGTTGCTGCGCTGGCCCGATGCGTTCGCCATCGCAACGCTGAGCTGGCGATCTGGGCATTCACCCACTGAAGCGCTCTGCCGTTCGACAGTGTCACGAAATCAACGCGAGAAAACGAAGACATGGGATTGACGACCGTAAATTCCTGGCGATGCCGATCCGAATAGCCTCGTGGTCGCCGACGTGATCTCCCCAGCACCGCGAGGCGCGATTGCAGTGTTGCGACACACCGCCGCGTCGCTTGCGATGCGCAGCACAGATTTCACACTTTCTACGTTGCCAAGTGCCGCTGTCACGGCTTCCGGAACGTCCCTGAAAAGAGATACCGCCGACCCCCCCATCCGGCCAATTAGACGAGAGGCGAATGGTAACGGTCAGCCGCCACGACGGTCACCGGGTGCATTTCGGATGTTTTCACCATCCGGACGAGAAAGTCAGGTGCGCTGACCCAGCTTCAGCGCCCGGGCACTCTGATACATGCAAATGGCGGCGGCCGCAGCAACATTCAAACTCTCCGCAGCCCCGGCCATCGGGATACGCAGCCGGTGATCGGCCTGTGCGGCGACCTCGTCCGAAAGGCCGTGGGCTTCCGGTCCGAACAGCCAGGCCGTCGGCCGCCCAAGCGCCAAGTCGGCGTCGTCAAGGGAGATCTCCCCGTCCACGGCGGTGGCCAGCACCTGCAGGCCGGCGGCGCGCAGCAAGGAGAGCACCGCCACGGCATCGGGTGCGACCGTGACAGGTACCGAGAAGATGCTGCCGGTCGAGGCGCGCAAGCATTTGCCGTTGTAGGGGTCGACGCTGTGGCCGGCCAAGATCACCGCCGCGGCGCCCATCGCGTCGGCGATGCGAATCATAGTGCCGGCGTTGCCCGGTTCGTTGATGTCCACCGCGACCGCGACCAGCCTTGGCGAGCCTGCCAGGACGTCGTCCAGGCTCGTCGTCGGGACCTGGCACACCGCGACCAGACCTGTCGGAGTCACCGTGTCGGCCAATGCTTTTGCCGCCCGTTCGGTCACCAGGTGGACGGGTACCCGCTGCCCGGTGACCAACGCGTCATGGCGGCGCTCGGCGTCCTCGCTGACAAAGAGTTCTCGAACCAGCCCGCGCTGTAGAGCCGCGGCTACCAGGTTCGGGCCCTCCGCGAGAAACAAACCCGCCCGGCGCCGGGCGACGTGGCGGTGCAATTTGACCGCCGCGACCACCCGGGCCGAGCGTTCGGTGAGGGCGGCCCTCATCGTCTGAGGACCCGACCGGTTAGGCAGCCTCTCCGGAAGGGGCGTTCACGTCCCCGGGCAGTGCTGCCCGAGCGACCTCGACGAGTGCGGTGAACGCCGCCGGATCGGTGACGGCGATGTCGGCCAGATTCTTGCGGTCCACCTCGACGCCGGCGGCCTTGAGGCCTTGGATCAACCGGTTGTAGGTGATGTCGTTGGCACGCGCGGCGGCGTTGATCCGCGAGATCCACAACTTACGGAACTCGCCCTTACGGGCGCGACGGTCACGGTAGGCGTAGTTGAGCGAATGCAGCTGCTGCTCTTTGGCTTTGCGGTAGAGCCGGGATCGCTGACCGCGATAGCCCTTCGAAGCTTTCAGGACGCTGCGCCGCTTCTTGTGGGCGTTGACTGCCCGCTTCACGCGTGCCATGGGTGTTCCTACTCTCGTTCAAAATCGATCGCGGCTGCCGAAAGGCCGCTGTCGATAGGGGTTTCGTGGGGGATGCGGTGACGCGCTGGGCTACCCGTTGAGCAGCGAGTTGACCCGCTTGGTGTCGTTCGCGGACACCACGGTCCGGCCGTCGAGCCGCCGGGTGCGCTTGGTCGCTTTGTGCTCGAGCAGGTGCCGGCGATTGGCTTTTTGCCGGACGATCTTGCCGGTACCGGTGCGCCGGAACCGCTTTGAAGCCCCGCTATGGGTCTTGGCCTTGGGCATGTTTCCTCGGTCTTCCTGGTTGCGTGAGCTGTTCTGGTGGTGCTGCGAGTGGTTGCTAGGACGGTTGGGCGTCACCGGTTGAATCGGCCGGCCCCGCCGCACTTCCCGGATGCTGTGCCCTGGCTCGGGTTTTCGCGCCCCGGTGTGGTGCCAGCACCATCGTCATATTGCGGCCGTCCTGCTTGGCCGACGTTTCGACGAATCCGTATTCGGCGACATCGGCGCCCAGACGCTGAAGCAGTCGGTAGCCCAGCTCCGGCCGGGACTGCTCGCGGCCTCGGAACATAATGGTGACCTTGACCTTCGACCCCGCTTCGAGGAAGCGGACCACGTGGCCCTTCTTGGTCTCGTAGTCGTGGTCGTCGATCTTGGGTCGCAGCTTCTGTTCCTTGACGACGGTCTGCTGCTGATTCCTGCGGGATTCACGCGCCTTCTGCGCCGCCTCGTACTTGTACTTGCCGTAGTCCATGATCTTGCAGACCGGCGGCCTGGCATTGGGAGCAACTTCGACAAGGTCGAGATCGGCGTCCGCGGCAACGCGGAGTGCGTCTTCGATACGCACAATGCCTACCTGCTCTCCCCCCGGGCCGATCAATCGAACTTCAGGCACGCGAATGCGCTCGTTGACGCGGGTCTCAGTGCTGATGGGGCCTCCCTCGTTGGCTTCTATTCCGGTGCGGCACAAACCTCGGACCGAGCCGGAAACAGCGGTGGGAGCACACCAACCATCAGCAAAAAAGCCCTGCACATGCAGGGCCCATTGCCGACCGATCGCGGTTTGAACGGGTCAAACCGCCTGCGCAACGCACAGAACAGGCATCTTTACGATGCCTGTGACCGGACCGAATTGCCTTGAGAAATCTCGTGGCAAACGGTGGGAGTGGGACTCCTCTTCACTGTCCCTGGCTTGCCGCCGGGATGGTCGCAGCGATCAGTCTAGCAGGCACAACGGGCGGACCCGCCAACCCGGCGAATGCGAACATGCGGTCTCCATTTACCAAGCCAGTCTTAGCATGTAGGCGGCTAAGCATGACCAAGCCGGGAATTTCCCGGCTCAAGGGAATATCCTCGCGGTCTGTGACACTCACTAAGCCGCGCCCGACGCGAAGGGCGACTTCCCGGTATCACTGGCTGCCCGCGGCAGCCGGGTGGACCGTCGGCGTCATCGCGACCGTGTCGCTGCTGGCCAGCTTGTCTCCGCTGATCCGCTGGCTGATCCACCAGCCGCGGACGTTCATCAACAGCTACCTGTTCAACTTTCCGGACACAAGTTTCGCCTGGTCATTTGTGCTGGCCCTGCTGGCCGCGGCGCTGACGGCGCGCAAGCGCATCGCCTGGGTGTTGCTGCTGGGCAACATGGTGGTCGCCGCGGCGATCAACGCCGCGGACATCGCCGCCGGCGGCAACACCCCCGCCGAGGCGTTCGGCGAGAACCTGGGCTTCGCCTTCCACGTGGTCGCGATTGTCCTTCTGGTGCTGGGCTACCGCGAGTTCTGGGCCAAGGTCCGCCGAGGTGCGCTGTTCAGGGCGGCGGGCGTCTTGTTGATCGGCGGCCTCATCGGAATTCTGGCGTCCTGGGGTCTGGTGGAAATGTTCCCCGGCACCCTGGCAGCTCCGGACCGGCTGCCCTACGTGGCCAACCGGGTCATCGGTTTCGGCTTCGCCGACCCGGACCTGTTCACCGGCCGGCCGCACGTGTTCCTCAACGCAATCTTCGGGCTCTTCGGAGCGTTCGCTCTGATCGCCGCCGCGATCGTGCTGTTCCTGTCCCAGCGCGCCGACAATGCCCTGACGGGTGAGGACGAGTCGGCGATTCGCGGTCTGGTCGAGCTGTGGGGCAAGAACGACTCGTTGGCCTACTTCGCCACCCGGCGCGACAAGTCGGTGATCTTCGCCCCCAGCGGCCGCGCCGCCCTCACCTACCGCGTCGAGGTGGGCGTCTGCCTGGCCAGCGGCGATCCCGTCGGCGACCCGAAGGCATGGCCACAGGCCGTCGACGCCTGGTTGCAGCTATGCCAGACGTATGGCTGGGCACCGGGCGTCATGGGCGCCAGCTCACAGGGCGCACAGGTCTACCGTGAGGCGGGCCTCAACGCCCTGGTGCTGGGCGATGAGGCAATCCTGCGCCCGGCCGAGTACAAGCTCTCCGGCCCGGAAATGCGCGGCGTGCGCCAAGCCGTGACGCGGGCCCGCCGGGCCGGGCTGACGGTGCGCATCCGGCGTCACCGCGACATCTCACCGGACGAGATGGAACAGACCGTCGCACGGGCGGACAACTGGCGTGACACCGAAGCCGAACGTGGCTTCTCGATGGCCCTGGGCCGGCTCGGCGACCCGGCCGACGGCGACTGCCTGCTGGTCGAGGCGATCGACCCGAGCGGCGAAGTGGTGGCGATGTTGTCGCTGGTGCCGTGGGGCACCACCGGGGTGTCACTGGATGTGATGCGCCGATCCCGACAGTCCCCCAACGGGACCATCGAATTGATGGTCAGCGAGCTCACCTTGCACGCCGAGAATCTCGGCATCAGCCGGATCTCACTGAACTTCGCGGTCTTCCGATCAGCGTTCGAGCAGGGCGAGCAACTGGGCGCAGGTCCGGTAGCGCGGCTGTGGCGCGGGCTGCTGGTGTTCTTCTCGCGGTGGTGGCAAATCGAGACGCTGTATCGCTCGAACGCCAAATACCAGCCCGAGTGGGTGCCCCGGTACGCGTGTTACGACGACGCCCGCATGATGCCGCGGGTGGGCGTCGCCTCGGTTATCGCCGAAGGCTTCCTAGTACTTCCGTTCACCCGGCGCGACAAGGTCCACACCGGCCACCACCCCGCGGTGCCACAGCGATTGGTGGAGTCCGGGCTGTTACATCCCGACGGCACGGCACCCGACGTCAGCAGCTTGCAGGCGGAGAACCTGTCCGACGCCGAGGCCGACGGCGCCCGGCGCCAACCCGAGCAGGTGCGGGTCCGGCTGGCCAAACTCAAGCAGCTCAACGAGGAGGGTGTTGACGCCTATCCCGTCGGCGAGCCACCCAGCCACAGCGTCACAGCGGCGCTGGCGGCCGAAGACGGGTCACCCGTCTCGGTGGCCGGGCGCATCCTGCGGGTCCGCAACTACGGCGGCGTGTTGTTCGCGCATCTGCGCGACTGGTCGGGCGAAATGCAGCTGCTGCTGGACAACTCACGTCTTGAGCAAGACCGGGCGGCGGACTTCAACGCGACGATCGACCTTGGTGATCTGGTGGAGACGACCGGGCACATGGGATTCAGCGACAAGGGCACCCGGTCGCTGATCGTCACCCACTGGCGGTTGATCGGCAAATGCCTGCGCCCTTTGCCCAATAAGTGGAAGGGCCTCACCGATCCCGAAGCCCGGGTGCGGACCCGATACGTCGACCTGGCGGTCAACGCGGAATCGCGCAACCTGATCACCGCCCGAAGCAGCGCACTGCGCTCGATTCGCGAAACGTTGTTCGCCAAGGGATTCATCGAGGTCGAAACGCCCATTCTGCAGCAGGTGCACGGGGGTGCCACCGCCCGTCCGTTCGTGACCCACATCAATGCCTACGCTATGGACCTGTTCCTGCGGATCGCCCCGGAGCTGTACCTCAAACGGCTTTGTGTCGGCGGTGTGGAGCGCGTTTTCGAACTCGGCCGGGCCTTCCGCAACGAGGGGGTCGACTTCAGCCACAATCCCGAGTTCACGCTCCTGGAGGCCTATCAGGCACACGCCGACTACACGATGTGGATCGACGGCTGCCGCGAGCTCATCCAGAATGCCGCCGAGGCTGCCAACGGCGTTCAGATCGCGCTGCGGCCCAGGACTCAGGATGATTCGATTAGCCACCAGGCGGGCTTGGAACCTATCGACATCTCCGGCGTGTGGCCGGTGAAGACGGTCCACGACGCTGTCTCCGAAGCCCTCGGTGAGCACATCGATCCCGACACCGAGCTCACGACTCTGCGCAAGCTGTGCGACGCCGCCCGCATCCCCTACCGCCCCTATTGGGACGCCGGCGCGGTGGTGCTGGAACTGTACGAGCACCTGGTCGAGGAACGCACCGAGCACCCGACCTTCTACATCGACTTCCCCACCTCGGTGTCTCCGCTTACCAGGCCACATCGCAGCAAGCGCGGGGTGGCCGAGCGCTGGGATCTGGTGGCTTGGGGAGTCGAACTTGGTACCGCCTACAGCGAACTCACCGACCCGGTGGAACAGCGCCGCCGCCTGGAAGAGCAGTCGCTGCTGGCCGCCGGCGGCGACCCCGAAGCGATGGAACTCGACGAAGACTTCCTGCAGGCGATGGAGTACGCGATGCCCCCCACCGGAGGGCTCGGAATGGGTGTCGACCGTGTCGTCATGTTGATCACCGGCCGCAGCATCCGCGAGACTCTGCCGTTCCCGCTCGCAAAACCGCACTAGGACCTCGTCTTAGCTGGCGCACCCGGGCTCAGTTAACTCACAGGAAATAGTGCGGAAACATGGTCCCGGATGGGATTCCGGCGAACAAGAATGAACCCGTGACCGCGTCGACGCCCAGTGACTGGGCGACGGCGGCGTCCGCTGACGAGCTTTCGACTCAAGCCTTCTGCCACACCTCGCTGATGCACGGTTGGGTGCCTTTCACCGTCCAGGTCGTGACCGGCGTGGCGCTGCTGCTGTCCATCGGCTGGCGGACGCGGGCCTGGCGGCTGCGCTGGCTGCCATTGGCAGCGCTGGCCGGATCGGCTGCGGCCTACGCGACCCGCGCATGCGTCAGCCGGATTTCCACCGAACCGGCCCCAGATGCGTTGTGGGCCTGGGCCGGATTAGCCGGAATGGCTGTGACGGTGCTGTTGCTCGGCTGGGGCAGCGCACACTGGTGGCGCCGGGGCATCGCGCTGCTGTCCGTGCCGCTGTGCCTGTTCAGCACCGCGCTCACCCTCAACATGTGGGTCGGATATTTCCCGACCGTGCAGGCATTCTGGGGGCAGCTGACCTCCGGACCGCTTCCCGACCAGACCGATCCGGCCACCATCGCCGCCATGGTCGGCAGCGGCGAACGCCCGCCGCACGGCAGCCTCGTGCCGGTCGTGATCCCAGCTGAGGCGTCGCATTTCAAGCATCGCGGTGAGCTCGTGTACCTGCCGCCGGCCTGGTTCGCGAGCTATCCGCCGCCGCGGCTGCCGACCGTGATGATGATCGGCGGTCAATTCAACACGCCCGCTGACTGGGTACGCGCCGGAAATGCCGTGCGGACGGTCGACGCCTTCGCGGCCGCGCATGACGGCAACGCTCCGATGCTGGTGTTCGTGGACTCTGGTGGCGCATTCAACAACGACACCGAGTGCGTCAACGGACGGCGCGGCAACGCCGCTGACCATCTCACCAAAGATGTTGTTCCGTTTATGGTTTCGCAATTCAGGAGCAGCCCCGAGCCGGCCAACTGGGGCATCGCGGGCTGGTCGATGGGCGGGACCTGCGCGGCGGATCTGACTGTCATGCATCCCAACTTGTTCAGCTCATTCGTTGACGTGGCAGGCGACCTCTATCCCAACGCTGGAAACAAGCAAGAGACGATCTCCCGGCTGTTCGGCGGTGACGCCGCGGCGTGGGCGTCGTTCGACCCGAGCACGGTGATCACCCGGCACGGGCCGTACACCGGCGTTGCGGGGTGGTTCGCGATCCCGTCGCATCGTGAACTGCCGATCGCCGACACCGCTGCCATGCAAGAGGCCGGGCGGGACGCCGAAGCCAATCCCAGTAACCAGACGGCAGCCGCCAATGCGCTGTGCGCGCTGGGGCGCTCCTACGCTATCGACTGCGCGGTGGTCCCGAAACCGGGCAAGCACGACTGGCCGTTCGCGGACCAGGCCTTCGCGACGGCGCTGCCGTGGCTGGCCGGCCGGTTGGGTACACCCGGGGTGCCCAGGATCCCCCTGCCGGGAACCGCTTCGCCCCCGACGCCCACCGGACCGCCGAACCCGCAGCTGGTCGCGGCCGGTAGGTAGCAGGTGTTCCCGGTTGCCCGGATCCGTCGCGCCATTTTCGCGCGGCACTGCAACCCGTGGAGCGCGTGGACGCGCTGGGCCAGCACACCGCTGACCCTCGTTCCGATCTGGACCCGACGGCCGATCCACGCGGTGCTGGTCGGGGCGTGGCTGGCAATCAACCCGTTCGTGTTCGGGAAGCCACACGACCACCGCGCCTGGGCAACGCGGGCGATGCTGGGCGAAGAACTGTGGATCACCCGCCGCCCGCGGGATGCCGCGATGGTGGTCAGCGGGGTGACCTCCGCGGTGGCAGCCGTAGGCGTCGTCGCCGCACGGCGTCGTCGACTGCGTCCAGCATTGCTGGCCGTGGCGGCACAGATGGCGCTGACGATGCTCTACTGGCAGCAGATGGTGGGCTACCTGGAGCGGGCCTCCCCCGAGGATTCGCACACAAACAGCGCCGAACATCGGCTTTGGCAGAGCGATAGCGGGAAATCGTCTCGCCATTCTCGGTGATTTCGTATCCGGTGCGACGGCTAGGCCCTTACAGATAATTTTTCGCCGCCCATATCGCCCAAATAGGCGGTGCAGGTCTGAACTATGTGATGCACTTCAATGACTCAATCCGCCAAGCGTGTTTTGGCAATCGGCCGCCGGTCGGTCCGGCCACACGGGAGTAGTCGATATGTCGCTTTTGGCAGTAACACCACATGAAATTTGCTCTGCTGCAACAGGTTTGACTACCATCAGCGCGACGCTAAGCACCGCCAACGCTGCCGCAGCGGGGCGGACGGCGGATTTGCTGGCCGCCGGCGAGGACGAGGTGTCGGCCGCTGTTGCCGCTCTTTTTTCCGAGCACGGGCTGGCGTATCAACTGGTCAGCAGACAAGCGGCGTCATTCCATGCCCAGTTCGCAAACGTCTTGGCCGCCAGCGGCAGTTCTTATGCTCTCGCCGAGGCAGCGACCGCTGCCCCATTGTCCAGTCCACTGCAGATCGTCCAGCAAAGCCTGCTCAACGCAGTCAACGGTCCCTTCCTGGCCCTGACCGGGCGCCCACTCATCGGCAACGGCGCGGCGGGCACTCCGGGTACCGGGCAAGACGGCGCACCGGGCGGATGGTTGTTCGGTGACGGCGGAGCCGGCGGCTCCGGCGCGCCGGCACAAAAAGGCGGCAATGGCGGGGCCGCAGGGCTATTCGGCACCGGCGGTACCGGTGGCGCCGGCGGCATTGTTGGTGGCGCTGGAAACACCGCCGGAGCCGGCGGCGCCGGGGGCGCCGGCGGTTTTCTGTCAGGCAGTGGCGGCGCCGGCGGCGACGGAGGGTACGGCCGCACCGGCGCCGCCGGTGGCGGGGGCGGACTCGGTGGCGCCGGCGGGCTGTTGGGCGCGGGCGGACACGGAGGGGCAGGCGGATTCGGTGCCAGCGGGACTGGCGGGGGTGTCGGCGGAGCGGGCGGAACCGGCGGCTTACTGGCAGGTCTGTTGGGCGCCGGTGGCGGGGCCGGCGGAGCCGGCGGGTCTAGCGGCGGCTTGGGCAACGGCGCAACCGGCGGAGCGGGCGGAGCGGGCGGATTGTTGTTCGGCAACGGTGGGCCTGGCGGTGCCGGAGGTTCCAACCAGGGTCCCGGTTTTTCGGCCGGGGCCGGCGGGCATGGCGGCAGTGCAGGATTGCTATTCGGTGACGGCGGTTCTGGTGGGGCCGGCGGGTCCAGCCAGGCTGGTGCGGGCGGAGCTGGCGGGGCAGGCGGTACCGCCGGCTTGATCGGGGCGGCCGGAGCCGGAGGTACTGGCGGCGCCGGCGGCGCCGGAACCGGCGGGGCCGGCGGAGCCGGTGGTGACGCCAGAGTTCTCGGCGGCGGTGGAAGCGGCGGAGCCGGCGGGGCCAGTGGAAACGGCGTGGGCGGACACGGTGGTGCCGGCGGTCAGAGCGGCGTGGTGTGGGGCACCGGGGGTGCCGGCGGTAGCGGAGGGGCAAGCCTGTTGGGTGGCGCCGGCGGACAGGGCGGAAACGGCGGCAACGGCGTACTGATCGGCAACGGCGGCAACGGCGGCGTCGGCGGGACCGGTACGGCGCTCGGCGGCACCGGCCTCGGCGGCACCAGCGGCTTGCTGGTCGGGCTAGACGGCTATAACGCTCCTGCCAGCAGCTCGCCGCTACACGCCCTGCAGCAACAGATCTTCGCCGCAATCAACACACCGACCCAAGCGCTCACCGGGCGTCCTCTGATCGGCAATGGCACACCCGGACAGGCGGGCACCGGTCAAGGCGGCGGCCCCGGCGGGTGGTTACTTGGCGACGGTGGGGCGGGCGGCTCCGGCGCCGCGGGCCTTAACGGGGGCGCCGGCGGAGCCGCTGGGTTGTGGGGCACCGGCGGCGACGGCGGAACCGGTGGCAACTCCTCGGTCGGCAATGCTGGAGCGGGAGGGTCTGGAGGCGCCGGTGGCGTCCTCGGCGGCAACGGTGGAGGCGGGGGCGGCGGCGGTCTCACCAATGTCGTTGGCGGCCGCGGCGGGGCCGGCGGTTCCGGCGGGACCGGGGGGTGTTCGGCGCCGGTGGTGACGGTGGGCTCGGCGGAGCCGGTCTGGCCGGCCCCGGTGCGGTCGGCGGTGTCGGTGGCGCTGGCGGCAACAGCGGGCTACTGGGCACCGGCGGCGGAAACGGCGGCGGCGGCGGACTTGGCGCTTCCACCGGGGGCGCCGGAGGCGCCGGGGGCAACGCCGGCCTGCTTGCCGGCCCCGGCGGCAACGGCGGAGCCGGCGGGTGGAGCACTAACAACGGCGGGAAAGGCGGAACCGGTGGAAACGCCGGCCTGCTGTTCGGCGGCGGAGGAGACGGCGGAACCGGCGGTTCGGGAGCTTCGACGGGATCGGGCGGTGCCGGAGGCAACGGCGGCAGCGCCGGCTTCCTGATGTCCAACGGCGGCGCCGGCGGTGCCGGCGGACCGTCTTCGAGCACCGGCGGGGCTGGTGGAAACGGTGGTAGCGCGTCCCTGATCGGCAGTGGCGGCGCAGGCGGGGCGGGCGGGATCGGTCTCACTGTTGTCGGGGGCTCCGGCGGATCCGGCGGCCTTGCGGGCCCGCTGTTCGGGACGGGAGGAGCCGGGGGCGCCGGTGGCGCGGCCGACTCCGGGTTGTCCAAGGGAGGTGCTGGCGGGATGGGCGGTGGCGCCGTGCTTTTGGGTGTGGGCGGCAACGCCGGCAACGGCGGGACGGGTCCTACGTCGGGGAGCGGCGGGAGTGGCGGATCAGTGCTGCTGTTCGGCCTGAACGGGTTCGACGGAGTACCGTAACCCCGCATCGTTGACCGCTTCGAGCGCAGGAATTGCCGCCGACGGCCCGCAAGTACATCGGGTGACGGCTTGTCCGGACTTTCCCTGCTACTCGCCTTTGCCGTCTGCGGCTATTCCGCCGGCGGATACGCTGATTGGTTCAGACAGGATCAGCACCGCTGCCGTCAGAACGCCTTCAAGAACCTGCGCCAGTACCCTGTTCAGCATGCCTGGACAGCCGCCGAATACCGACCCCGGATACGACGACTCCGGCGTGCCGAAATTCGACTCGGTGCGCGAGAAGATCGAGTCGCGCTTCGGGGCCGCGCAGGGTGCCGAAGAACTCGCAGCCGAAACCGCCGAAGGCAGGTCCGTCGAGGAGCAGTACGAGCAGCGTCAGCGAGCGGCAGCCGAGCGCCTGGCGAATATCCGGGAGTCGATGCGCACCGATGACTGACGTCACTCGGTGACTGATGCGTAGATTCAGCATCGCCGAACGCCGGAACCGGTTGGCGCGCAGGCATTTTCTTTCCGGCGCCGGCTCCGTGTCCCGGGTGACCGCCGGGCTGATAGGCCTGCACGCCACCGATCCTGCCACTCCCTACCTGTCACTGTGGGCGCGGTGCCGCGCGTTCTCGACCGGCGACCTGGACCGGGTTCTGTACGAGAAGCGCTCTGCCGTCAAGCAACTGGCGATGCGTAGGACCTTATGGGTGGTGAACTCCGAAGACGTGGGGCTGGTTCAGTCGGCGGCCAGCGCTCAGGTAGCCGACACCGAGCGGCGCCGACTGCTCACCGACCTGCATAAGGCCGGCGTGACCACGGACGGCGAGAGCTGGCTGGACCAGGCGTGCGCCGCGGTGGTGCGCCATCTGGCTGACCACGGCCCGACCAGCAGCACCGAACTGCGCAAAGCGCTGCCGGAGTTGGCCGGCAACTACGACCCGGCCCCCGGAAAGCGCTGGGGCGGCACGGTTCCCGTGGCGCCGCGAGTGTTGACAGTGCTGTCTGCGCGCGGTGACATCATGCGGGGCCCCAACGACGGGGGCTGGACCGCGTCGCGCCCGCGCTGGAGCGCCGCCGCGGACTGGCTCGCGCAGTCCGGCGAACCGATGCCGGAAGCGGCGGCGCGGGCCGAGTTGATCCGCCGATGGTTACAGACATTCGGCCCGGCGACGGTCAACGACATCAAGTGGTGGTTCGGCACCACGTTGACCGCGGTGCGGGCGGCGCTGGCCACCATCGGCGCGGTGGAGGTCGACTTGCACGGCGGCGCCGGTTACGCGTTGGCCAACGACTTGGGCGTAGAACCGGAAGTGGCTCCGTGCGGCGCCCTGCTGCCCGGTCTGGATCCCACCACCATGGGCTGGTCCGAACGGCACTGGTACCTGGGCGAGCATCGCGAGCAGATCTTCGACAGCAACGGCAACGCCGGGCCAACGGCTTGGTGGAACGGACGCGTGGTTGGCGGCTGGTGTCAGGACCCCGCCGATAAGCAAGACGCGCGCGTGCATCTGCAGCTGCTGGAAGACCCCGGCAGCGAAGCGCGACAGACCTTGCAGCAGCAGGCCGACCAGCTCACCGAATGGCTGAACGGGGTCCGGATCAGCGCACGCTTCCCGTCACCGCTGTCGAAGTCGGGCCTTCGGGCGTGACATCGAAGCACAGGACGATGGGAAAGCACGGGACAAGGGGTATGCCTGAGCCATGGACTGGCTGATGTCGCATGCGGTCGCGATCGGCTCGGCGTTGCTGGCATCGTTTGTCGCGGCGGTTGGCATCGTCGTTCGGCAGGCCGCTCTGCAGGCGGTAGCGGGCGGATCCCCAAGTGCCGTGGCAGTGATTCGGGACCGGCTGTGGTGGGCCGGTACCACCGCCGCCATCGCCGGATACGTGTTTCAAGCCCTGGCCTTGGCGCACGGGTCGCTGCTGTTGGTGCAACCGATGCTGGTCTCCTCCCTGCTGTTCGTGCTGCCCCTGAGCGCGGTGCGGTCAGGGAATCGGGTGCCGGGCTCCGAGTGGGCCTGGGCGAGCCTGCTTACCGCCGCACTCGCGGTGTTCGTGCTGGTGGGCCAACCGCGAGAGGGGCACTACCGGCCTCCGACGCCGGCGTGGGCGCTGGCGCTGGTCGCAGCGGTGCCGGTGGTCGTCGCGGTGCTGGCTGCCCGTCGCACCACCGACCGGGTCCGCGCCACCTGGCTAGGTGTGGCGGTGGCCCTGTTGCTCGGGATGATCGCCGTGCTTACCAAGACCTGCACGCAGCGCTACGCGGTGGGAGGCTGGCACGCCCTGCTCACCGCCCCCGCACCGTACGTGCTGGTCGCTCTGGCGGTTGCGGCGACGGTGCTGCAGCAGTGGGCGTTCCATGCCGGTGCCTTGCAGGCCTCCGTGCCGATCATGCTGGTCGGCGAGCCGCTGGTCGCGGTGATGCTGGGCGTGCTGGTGCTCGGTGAGCACCTGACGGTCCAGGGTGCCGGGGCGGTTGCGCTGCCGCTAGCGATCGCGGCGATGCTGGCAGCCACGATTGCGCTGGCCCGTGGGGAAGGTGCGGAGACGGAGAAGGCAGCCGCTACCCTCCGGGCCTGACTCAGCGAGCACGCGGGCCCCGCTGTTGGCAGTAGGTGTGATGCGGCCGGCGCAGCGCCGGGAGTGTTACGCGCTGACTTTGCGCCGCTTGGTGTTGGCCCGTCGTGCTGTCGGCGGCGCCACCACCTCGGCCAGGAACTTGCCGGTGTAGCTTTCCGGGACCGCGGCCACGTCCTCCGGAGTGCCTTGCGCGACAACGGTTCCGCCGCCGGCGCCGCCTTCGGGTCCCATGTCGACGATCCAGTCCGAGGTCTTGATAACGTCCAGGTTGTGTTCGATCACGATCACCGTGTTGCCTTTGTCGACCAGGCCGTTGATCACCTTCAGCAGCTTGCGGATGTCGTCGAAATGTAGCCCGGTGGTCGGCTCGTCGAGGACGTAGATCGTCCGCCCGGTCGAGCGCTTCTGCAGCTCGGAAGCCAACTTCACCCGCTGCGCCTCACCACCGGACAATGTCGGTGCGGGTTGCCCGAGGCGCACGTAACCCAAACCGACCTCGACCAGGGTGCGCAGGTAGCGGTGGATGCCGCTGATCGGCTCGAAGAACTCCGCAGCCTCCTCGATCGACATGTCCAGCACCTCGGAGATGGTCTTGCCCTTGTAGTGCACCTCCAGGGTCTCCCGGTTGTACCGGGCGCCCTGACAGACCTCGCACGGCACATACACATCGGGCAAGAAGTTCATCTCAATCTTGATGGTGCCGTCACCGGTGCAGGCTTCGCAGCGACCACCCTTGACATTGAACGAGAACCGGCCCGGTTGGTAGCCGCGAACTTTCGCTTCGGTGGTGGCGGCGAACAGCGTCCGGATCTTGTCGAACACCCCGGTGTAGGTAGCTGGATTGGATCGCGGCGTTCGCCCGATCGGCGACTGATCAACCCGGACCAGCTTGTCCAGGTGGTCCAGGCCGGTGACACGGGTATGGCGGCCGGGCACCTGCCGCGCACCGTTGAGACGGTTAGCCAGCACTGCGGCCAGGATGTCATTCACCAACGTCGATTTGCCGGATCCGGACACCCCGGTGACCGAGGTCAGCACTCCAAGCGGGAATGACACGTCGATGCCGCGCAGGTTGTGTTCGCGGGCGCCGACGACGGTGAGCTGCCGCTTGCGGTCGGTCGGCCGTCGCAGCGCGGGCATCTCGATGCTTTCGCGCCCGGACAGATAGGCGCCGGTAATCGACTCCTTGTTGGTCAGCAACTCGCTGTACGGGCCACTGTGCACGATGAGGCCGCCGTGCTCGCCGGCCCTGGGGCCGATGTCGACGATCCAGTCCGCGTGCTCGATGGTGTCCTCGTCGTGCTCGACGACGATCAGCGTATTGCCCAAATCCCTGAGACGCGTGAGGGTTTCGATGAGCCTGCGGTTGTCGCGCTGATGCAGACCGATGGACGGCTCGTCGAGCACATAGAGCACGCCGACCAGCCCGGAGCCGATCTGGGTAGCCAGCCGGATGCGCTGGGCCTCACCGCCGGACAGCGTGGCCGCCGCCCGCGACAGCGACAGGTACTCCAGCCCAACGTCGAGCAGGAACCCCAACCGCGACTGGATCTCTTTGAGCACCTGCCCGGCGATCGCCGCCTCGCGGGTGCCCAGCGTGAGGGCGTTCAGAAAGTCTGAGCAGTCAGCTATCGACAGCTCACAGACTTCGGCGATGGACTTCGGGCCGTACTCCCCCGCGGTCAGCATGACCGCCAGGATTTCCGGCTTCAGCCGCGTGCCGTCACACACCGGGCACGGGATATCCCGCATGAAGCCCTCGTAGCGCTCCTTCATCTGTTCGGACTCTGTCTGAGCCATCTTGCGTTGCAGGAACGCCAGCACGCCCTCGAACTCCGCGTAGTACGAGCGGGTGCGCCCGTACCGATTGCGATACCGCACATGCACCTGCTCGTCGGCGCCCTCCAGAATTGCCTTGCGGGCCTTGGCCGGCAGCTTGCGCCACGGGGTGTCGACGTCGAACCCGAGCGCGTCGCCCAGCCCGGCCATCATCCGGGTGAAGTACTCCGCGGTGTGGCCGGACGACCAGGGCGCCACCGCGCCTTCGGCCAGCGTCAGATCTGGATCGGGCACCACCAGGTCGGGATCGACCTCCTTGCGGATACCCAGACCGACGCACTCGGGGCAGGCGCCGTACGGGGAGTTGAAGGAGAAGGACCGCGGCTCCAGGTCGTCGACCGCCAGCGCATGCCCGTTCGGGCAGGCGAGCTTCTCGGAGAACCGCTGCTCACGAGGGTGATCATGCTCGTCGCGGTCGTCGGGGAATTCCAGCACCACAATGCCGTCGGCCAGATTCAGCGCGGTCTCCACCGAGTCGGTGAGCCGCTGCTTGGCGCTCGCTTTGACGGTCAGGCGGTCCACCACCACCTCGATGTCGTGCTTTTCCTGCTTCTTCAGTTTCGGCGGCTCGGTCAACGGGTGCACCACTCCGTCGACCCGCACCCGGCTGTAGCCCTGGGCGTTGAGCTTGTCGAACAAGTCGGCGAACTCGCCTTTGCGGGTTCGCACCACCGGCGCGAGCACCAGGAACCGGATGCCTTCCTCCATCGCCAGCACCTGGTCGACGATTTGCTGCGGCGTCTGGCGCGCGATGCGCTCACCGCAGGCCGGGCAGTGCGGGGTGCCGGCGCGGGCGTACAGCAGGCGCAGGTAGTCGTACACCTCGGTGATAGTGCCGACCGTCGAGCGCGGGTTGCGGTTGGTCGACTTCTGGTCGATGGACACCGCCGGCGACAGCCCCTCGATGAAGTCGACATCCGGCTTGTCCATCTGCCCCAGGAACTGGCGGGCGTATGCCGACAGCGATTCCACGTAACGCCGCTGACCCTCGGCGAAAATGGTGTCGAACGCCAGCGAGGACTTACCCGACCCGGACAGCCCGGTGAAGACGATCAAGGCATCCCGGGGTAGATCAAGGTCGACGCTGCGCAGATTGTGCTCGCGTGCGCCCTTGACGATGAGGCGGTCAGCCACGCTGCCCCTTTCAGCTGAAACTCGTGTCGCCCTGGTCATAAACGGTCAGAACGCAGGCCGCATTCCATGCTAGGTCGCCCCACCGACAAGCACCCCGGCCAGCCGTCCAAGTAGCCTGCTGGGGTATGACCGCTTCCCAGCTCAGCGACGACTACACCGGACACGTCGAACCGGGCACGGCGGCCCGGCGCACGCTGCCCGGAGCGACGATCGTGAAGGCTTCGGTAGGCCCGATGGACAACAACGCCTACCTGATCACATGTTCTGCGACCGGAGAAACGCTGCTCATCGATGCCGCGAACGACGCCGACGTTCTGATCGACCTCATACGACGGTACGCGCCGACGTTATCGCTGATCCTGACCAGCCACCAGCACTTCGACCACTGGCAGGCGCTGGCAGCCGTCGTGGCGGCCACCGGATCGGCGACGGCCGCCCACGAAATCGACGCCGAGCCGCTTCCGGTCCGCCCGGACCGTTTGCTGGCCAACGGCGACACGGTGCAGATCGGTGAGCTGACGTTCCAAGTGATCCATTTGCGGGGGCACACCCCGGGATCGATCGCGCTGGCATTGGACGGCCCCGCAACCGGTGGTGTCACCCACTTGTTCACCGGCGACTGCTTGTTCCCGGGCGGTGTCGGCAAAACGTGGCAGCCGGGCGACTTCGAACAATTGCTCGGCGACGTCACCACCCGGGTGTTCGACGTGTACGACGATTCCACCGTGATCTACCCGGGCCACGGCGACGACACCGTGCTGGGCGCCGAACGCCCGCACATCCAGGAGTGGCGCGAGCGGGGCTGGTGACGCCCCGGTTCTAGGTGGTGTGCACGATCAGGACGTCGACCTTGGCCTTCCGGGAGACGTTCGCCGGCACAGAACCGAGCAGCCGGCCCGCGATCGTGCTTAGACCTACGTTGCCGACCACCAGCAGATCCGCTTTCTCCGACTCAGCGAGCTGAACCAGCGCGTCCACCGGCGCGCCCTCGATCGCCCGCTCCTCGACGTTCTTCGCCCCGGCGTTGTGTGCCCGCTCCTTTGCGTCGTGCAGGATCTCGTAGATGGGGCCGGTGCCGGTGACCTTGTAGCTCTCGCTCTTCAGGGCGTCGACCGCACGCGCGTCCTCGTGCTGCGGCAGGTATGCCGACGCAATGATCAATTTGGCGTCCGCCCCCGCGATCGCGGCTGCCCTGTCGACCGCGCGCAGCGACGAATCCGAGCCGTCAGTCCCTACGACCACGGTTTGATAGGCGCTCATTTACCCTCCAAGGTGTCGGTGTCCGCCAACTCAAGACCCTATCGCGTTGCTGGACCCAGACGGGAGAGGTTTGCGGCGCGGGTCACGTCCCGGCCGCCTGTGCACATAAAGTTGAGATCAACCATGTCTGTGTCAATCGTCGAAAATCCAGTGGCTGACGACGCCGAACCGGCGGCCACGACACATCGGAGGGGTCGTTTACTCGACCCCTGGGTGGTCGCGGCGCTGACCTCCGTCATCAGCGCAGCGTGGGCCGGCAGACCGTCGTTGTGGTTCGACGAGGGAGCGACCATCACGGCTTCGGCCAGTCGCACGCTACCTGAGCTGTGGAAGCTGCTGGGTCACATCGATGCCGTGCACGGCTTCTACTACCTGCTGATGCACGGCTGGTTCGCGATCTTCCCGCCGACGGAGTTCTGGTCGCGGGTCCCCAGCGCGCTGGCTGTCGGGGCCGCCGCAGCGGGCGTGGTGGTGTTCGCCAAGGAGTTTTCCGGGCGCGCGACGGCGCTGTGTGCGGGTGCCGTGTTCGCCATTCTCCCGCGGGTGACCTGGGCCGGCATCGAAGCACGCTCGTCGGCACTGGTGGTTGCGGTCGCCGCATGGCTCACGGTGCTGTTGGTTGCCGCGGTGCGCCGCAACCGGGCGCGGCTCTGGGTGTCCTACGCGCTGCTGCTAATGCTGGCGATTCTCGTCAACGTCAACATGGTGTTGCTGGTGTTGTTCTACGCCGCAATCCTGACCTTGCTGACGCCCCGGGGATCGCGCAAGTGGCCGGCGATCTGGCTGGCCGTGACATCGGTGGTTGCGCTGGGGGCGATGACGCCGTTCATGCTGTTTGCTCACCAGCAGGTGTGGCAGGTCGGGTGGATCAACGGACTGAAACGGAACCTGTTCCTGGACGTCGTGCACCGCCAGTACTTCGACCACAGCGTCCCGTTCGCGATCCTGTCAGGCGTGCTGGTACTGACCGCCGCCGCTCTACGCCTCACCGGCAAGGTGCGTGCCGAGCACGGCGCAAGCCGGCTGCTGCTCGTCAGCGCGCTGTGGGTGGTGGTTCCCACCGCCACCGTGCTGATCTATTCGGCCGTGAGCGAACCGATCTACTATCCGCGATACCTCATCTTCACCGCTCCGGGTGCGGCCGTCGTCCTCGCCGTCTGCATCATGGCGATCGCCCGCCGGCGCTGGCAGGTGGCCGCACTGGTGGCGGTGCTGGCCGCCGCCGCGTTCCCCAACTACTTGTTCACCCAGCGTGGGCCGTACGCCAAGGAAGGCTGGGACTACAGCCAGGTCGCCGACGTCATCAGCGCCCACGCTGCCCCCGGCGACTGCCTACTGGTCGACAACACGGTGCCGTGGAGGCCCGGGCCGATCCGCGCGCTGTTGGCCACCCGTCCCGCGGCCTTCCGGTCGCTGATCGACGTCGAGCGGGGCTTCTACGGGCCCAAGGTCGGCGCGCTGTGGGACGGTCACGTGGCGGTGTGGCTGACGACGGCGAAGATCAACAAGTGTCCGACATTGTGGACGATCACCAACCGGGACAAGTCACTGCCCGATCATCAAGTCGGGCAAGCGTTGTCGCCCGGAGCGGCGTTCGGGCGGGCACCGGTCTACCTATTCCCCGGCTATCTCGGCTTTCACATCGTGGAGCGGTGGCAGTTCCACTACTCGCAGGTCGTCAAGTCAAGCCGCTGAGCGCCGGTCGCGATGAGTCGCCTGGTAGGAGGCGACGAACCCGAATGCGGCCAGCGCAGTGAACACCGAGAACAACCAGCGCGCCGACGTCACTTCCCCGCCCGGGGCGGTGTTGACCACGACGCCGGCCAGTCCTGCGCCGAAGGCCCCGGAACTAAGTTGGATGATGTTGATCGCGGCGGCCGCCGCGCTGCTTTCGGCCGGGTCGTCGACCGCCGTCATCGCCCGCACCGCCAGGTGCGGCCACGCGATCCCGATGCCCGCCCCGGTGGTCAACAGCGCCAGCGCCCAGATCGCGACGATGCCGAGCGGCGCGTAGGGGCGCTGGGTCACCGCGCCCAGGGCCAGGCCGGCCGCCATCACCAGCGGCGCCGCCGCGACGACATGCCCGATCACCTGACGATTGGTCAGCGATGCACTGGCGATCTCGCCGATCGTCCACCCGGTGGCCAGCGCCGCGCCGAGAAAGCCAGCCTCCACCGGACTCAGGTCCGCCAGTTGCTGACCGAACAGCGGCACGTAGGTGTTGGCCATCGCGGCGACCATCTGTACGGCCATTGTCAGGTAGATCCACTTCAACGGCCCTGGGCCGAATACGCTTCGCGGCAGCACCGCGACGTGCATACGCCAGTCGACGATCAGGAATACGCCGACCAGCAGCACCGCGGCAGCCAGCAGCCCAAGGGTTTGCACCAGGTAGTGCGGCAGGGCGGCGACGCTGACGGCCAGTGCGGCTGCCCCCATCAGCAGCAGCGACCAGATCGGCACCGCGCGGGTTGGCTTTGGTGCATCTTCCGAGCCGGACCGTGTCGCCCTCACGACCTTCAGCACCAGCACGGCCATCAGCGCAGCCGCCAGGCCCATAGCCACGAAAGCCCACCGCCACAGCCCGAACTGGGCAAAGAATCCTCCCGCGGTGGGCCCGATCAGCGTTGCGACGCCCCACATCGTCGACACCAACGCTGAGCCGCGGGTCCATAGCGGACGCGGAAGGGCGGTGTTGATCAGCGCGTATCCCAGGCCTGCCAACAGGCCGCCGGCAACGCCCTGCAACATTCGCCCCGCGACGAGCACTTCGATGGTCGGCGCCAGTGCCGAGACCAGCCCGGCAAGCCCGAACACGGTCAGCCCCATCAGATATGACGATCGAGCACCGACGCGCAGCAACATCGGGTTGACGGTGGTCGCCGCGACCACCGAACCGATCAGATACAGCGTCGTCGCCCAGGAGAACAGTCGATCGCCGCCGATGTCGGCGACGATGCTCGGAAGCATGCTGACCGTGAGGAACTCGTTGGTGGCGTACAACGCAACGCCGCCGGCCAACACGGTGCACGTGCCCAGGTGCTGCCCGATCAGCTCACGCCAACTGCCGGTCTCGCCGACCGTCTCCGCCACTCCTCCACCGTAAGAGGTAGGGGTGCGTTACGGCCGCAACTCAGCTGCCGGTGGTGGCGCCGACCGCCGGCCACCTCGCGTTGCCCGGTAGGACGCCAGCACTCCGAGCGCCGCGAGCACGGTGAACACCGCGTACAGCCACCGCGCCTCCATCAATTCGCCGCCGGTGGCGGAGTTCACCACCACCCCCGCGAGCCCGGCGCCGAAGGCCGCCGAGATCAGTTGCACGGTGTTGATGGCCGCGGCCGCCGCACCGCTTTCGGAGGGATCGTCGACGCAGTCCATGGCACGTGCCGACAGGTGTGGCCAGGCCATGCCGATGCCGGTTCCGGCGATCAACAGAGCCACCGCCCACACCGCGATGAGACCGGGCGACGCGTCGGCACGTTGCGTGACGGCACCGAACGCCAGGCCGCTGGCCATCAGCAGCGGAGCGATCAGGACGACGCGATCGATCACCCGGGGGTTGGTCAGCGAGGCGCTGACGATCTCGCTGGCGGTCCACCCGATCGCGAGAGTGGCGCCGAGGAAGCCGGCCGCCACCGGAGTCAGGTGTCCCAATCGCTGACCGAACAGCGGCACGTAGGTGTCCACCATCACGGCCATCATCAGCACCGCGAGAGTCAGATATATCCATTTCAGCGGCCCGGTTCCGAAAACGCTGGGCGGTAAGACGGTCGCCCGGCTGCGCCGGTCGACCAGAACGAAAGCCGCGATCAACAACAGCGCCACCGCCAGAAGCGCTGCGATCGCCACAGCGTTGTGCGGCAACTGCGCGACACTCACCGCCAGCGCGGCCGCCCCCACCGGCAGCAACGACCAGAGCGGTATCCGAAGGGCGCGTGCCGCCGGGTTGTGAGGGGCCGTCGGTGTCGAGGCCAGCACCGCCGGGACGAGGATGGCAAGCAATGCCGCCAGGATGGCCATCGCACCGAACGCCCACCGCCACAAGCCGAACTGCGCGAACAGACCACCCATCGCCGGGCCGACCACCGTGGCGACGCCCCACATCGCCGAGACCAACGCCGAGCCGCGGGTCCACAGTTCGCGCGGCAGCGCGGCATTGATCAGCGCATAGCCCAGCCCGGCCAGCGTGCCGCCGGCGACTCCCTGCAGTGTGCGCCCTGCGATCAGCACCTCCATGGTCGGGGCCATCGCGCAGGCCACGCTGGCCACCCCGAAAACGGCCAACCCCAGCAGGAAGGATGAGCGCGCGCCGAAACGGCGCAGGATCGAGTTCACGGTTGTCGCCGCTACCACCGACCCGACCAGGTAGAGGGTGACCACCCAGGCGTACAGGCGATTGCCGCCGATCTCGGCGATGCTGCTGGGCAGCAGACTGACGGTCAGGAACTCGTTGGTGGCGTACATCGCGACGCCGCCGGCCAGCACCGTCGACGTGCCCAGGTGCTGGCCGAGCAGCTGGCGCCAGGTTCCGGTTTCGCTCGTAGTCTCCGTCACTTCAGACCGGCGGCGTCCATGCCGCGCAGCTCCTTCTTCAGGTCGGCGATCTCGTCGCGGAACCGGGCGGCCAGCTCGAACTGCAGGTCGCGCGCGGCGGCCATCATCTGTGCGGTCAGGTCCTTGATCAGATCGGCCAACTCGGCGCGCGGCATCGTGGAGGTGTCGCGTCCCTCGATCACGCCGGCGCTCACGGCCCTGCCGGGCTCGCCCTGCGCGCGGCGGCCACGTGACGCGTTGCGTCCGGACCCACCGATCTGGACCGCGTCGGTGGCCTCTGTGTCTGCGGCCTCGCGATAGACCTGGTCGAGAATGTCGGCGATCTTCTTGCGCAGCGGCTGCGGGTCGATGCCGTTGGCCTCGTTGTAGGCGGTCTGCTTGGCGCGACGGCGTTCGGTCTCGTCGATCGCCTCTTTCATCGAGTCGGTGATCTTGTCGGCGTACATGTGCACTTCGCCGGAGACGTTCCGCGCGGCGCGGCCGATGGTCTGGATCAGGCTGCGCACCGAACGTAGGAAGCCCTCCTTGTCGGCGTCCAGGATCGACACCAACGACACCTCGGGCAGGTCCAGGCCCTCACGCAGCAGGTTGATACCGACCAGAACGTCGTACTCGCCGAGCCGCAGTTGGCGCAGCAGCTCGACCCGTCGTAACGTGTCGACCTCGGAATGCAGGTAGCGGACCCGGATGCCCATCTCCAGCAGGTAGTCGGTGAGGTCTTCGGCCATCTTCTTGGTCAGGGTCGTCACCAGGACCCGTTCGTCGCGTTCGGTGCGTTTGCGGATCTCTCCGATGAGGTCGTCGATCTGCCCCTTGGTCGGCTTGACCACGACCTTCGGATCGACGAGGCCGGTCGGGCGGATCACCTGCTCGACGAATTCGCCGCCGGTCTGGCTGAGCTCGTACGGTCCTGGCGTGGCAGACAGGTACACCGTCTGCCCGATCCGGTCTGCGAACTCCTCCCAGGTCAGCGGGCGGTTGTCGACCGCAGAAGGCAACCGGAACCCGTATTCGACGAGGTTGCGTTTCCGCGACATGTCGCCCTCGTACATGCCACCGATCTGCGGCACGGTGACGTGCGACTCGTCGATGACCATCAGGAAATCCTCGGGGAAGTAGTCCAGGAGGGTGGCCGGCGGGGAACCGGGGCCGCGACCGTCGATGTGGCGCGAGTAGTTCTCGATCCCCGAGCAGAACCCGACTTGGCGCATCATCTCGATGTCGTAGTTGGTGCGCATCCGCAGCCGCTGGGCTTCCAGCAGCTTGCCGTGCGCCTCGAGCTCGGCCAGCCGCTCGGCCAGCTCCTGCTCGATCGTCGAGATGGCCTGCGCCATCCGCTCCGGACCGGCGACGTAGTGGGTGGCGGGAAAGATGCGCAACGAGTCGACCTGGCGGACCACGTCGCCGGTGAGCGGGTGCAGGTAGTACAAAGCCTCGACCTCGTCGCCGAAGAATTCGATGCGCACCGCCAGCTCTTCGTAGGACGGGATGATCTCCACCGTGTCTCCGCGCACCCGGAACGAGCCGCGGGTGAACGACAGATCGTTGCGCGTGTACTGGACGTCGACCAGCAGCCGCAGCAGCCCGTCGCGCGGCACCTCCATCCCGACCTGCAGCTCGACGGAGCGGTCCAGATAGGACTGCGGCGTGCCCAGGCCGTAGATGCACGACACCGACGCCACCACCACGACGTCGCGGCGCGACAGCAGGCTCGAGGTCGCCGAATGCCGCAACCGTTCGACGTCGTCGTTGATCGAGCTGTCTTTTTCGATGTAGGTGTCGGTCTGCGCGATGTAGGCCTCTGGCTGGTAGTAGTCGTAGTACGAGACGAAGTACTCGACCGCGTTGTGCGGCAACATCTCTCGCAGTTCATTGGCCAGCTGGGCGGCCAGCGTCTTGTTCGGCGCCATCACCAGGGTGGGCCGCTGCAGCCGTTCGATCAGCCAGGCGGTGGTCGCCGATTTCCCGGTGCCGGTGGCACCGAGCAGCACGACGTCGCGCTCTCCCGCTCTGATCCGGCGCTCCAGGTCGTCGATGGCGGCGGGCTGGTCGCCTGCGGGTCGGTGCGGGCTGACCACCTCGAAGCGGGCACCGGAACGCACGACCTCGTCCACGGCGCGGTATTCCGAGTGGGCGACTACTGGGTGTTCGGTGGCGAAAGCCATGGTCGCCAGGGTAGTCGGCACCACCGACAGGCCGCCGGGCGCGAAGCCGGGATCTCATCAGCTGTGCCGCGCCCACACCCGGGTGAGCGGGTTGCATTCGATCAGATAGCCGTCACCGGATGCGGACATGGCAAACGCTGGGATATCCGGCCGGTCACAGGAACTGCCGGCGGCATGCACCCCGGTCGTGATCGGCGCCTTGCTCCAGACTCCGCCCTCGCAGACGACCTGCTCGTTGCTGGTCTGGTCGTAGCCGAGCTTGTCCACGTCGCTGCACATCCCGCTCAGCACCGGTGGCATCGGACGGGTGGCCGGGACGGCGACCGCACCGATCACCTGCGCAGGGTCGGCAAGTGGCAGGTTCGCCGGCACCTCACCCAATCGGGTCGCCACCACAGGCACCCGCAGCACCGCACCCTGTGCGCCACATTCGTTGCTGCCGACCGTCTCGGTCTGGACGCCGCGCAGGGTGCCGTCAGCCTGCAGGGCCAACGAAAGCGCGACGGTCTCCTGTTGGGTGCTCTGTCCCGCCTGATTCGCCTGGTGGCAGTGGATCCGTATCTGCTGCGAGGCTCCGTGCCAATAGCCGGCGACGAACTTCAAGGTGTCGGTCTCGCCGCCGTCGGTGGTGTCAGCCACCTGATGGGTGCCGTCATCGAGCCGAACCCCGGTGGCGGCACACCCGCCGGGGGTGCAGACCGAACGGAAGGCCCACCAGTTGGTGGCGCCTCCGTCGTGGCGAATGGGAGTGCCGCTGGTGGTGCGCTTCGCCCGGTTGAGATCGAGTCGGTAGATGCCGTCGAGCACCCGGCCGGACGGTGCTGTCACCGGCGCCGGCGCGGCGGGTCTGGCGGCCAGCGAAGGGCTGGGCTGGGACGGGTCGGCCTCGAAGCTGTACATCGTCGACCAGGTGGCCGCCACGGCGATCAGCACCGCACAGACCAATGCGGCCGCCATCCGGACACGCGGCGGAACCCGACGTCGTAAGCGGGCATTCGGAGCGGGCGGGGGCTCGGGTGGATCGGCTGCGCAGGTTTCATCCGAGCCCGCATGGACCGCGGCGGCGAACATCCGGCACCGCTCGAACCGATCTTCCGGATTCTTCGCCAGTGCTTTGGCGAACACGCCATCCAAGCGGGCAAGATCCGGACGATAGTCGCTGAGCCGGGGCGGTTCGTCGTGCAGGTGCTGGCTGATGACCGCGACGGGGTTGGCGTTGCGGAACGGCGGCGCGCCGGTGAGGAGGTGAAACGCCGTTGCGGCCAAAGCATATTGGTCGGCCCGCCGATCGATGTTAGAGCCTGCCAGTTGTTCCGGCGCCGCATAGGCGACGGTTCCGACCGCGACGTTGGTCTGGGTGATTCCACTGATGTCCGCGAGGTGACGCGCAACACCGAAGTCCGCCAACAGGATTCGACGCTCCTGGCCGTGTGGGTCGTCGGGATGGATGGAGCCGGGGTGGCTCAGCAGGATGTTTGCGGGTTTGACGTCGCGGTGCAGTAGCCCACGGTCGTGCGCGTAATCGAGTGCTCCGGCGACGGCATCGAGTATCGCGCACACATCCTTGACCGGCATTCCTTGCGGGTGAACCTCTCTCACTAATTGGGATGCGTCGCTGCCTTCGACGTAGTCCATGGAAATCCAGAGCTGGCTCTGGAATTCGCCGCGGTCGTGCACGCCGACGATGTGCGGATGCCACAGCGTCGCCGCGAGATCGGCTTCCCGGTTGAACCTTTCGCGGAATTCGGCGTCCGCGGTGATCGCCTCGGCAAGTACCTTGATCACGTCGCGGCGGGGCAACCGCGGATGCAGCACTAGGTACACCTCGGCCATCCCGCCGGCGCCGAGCTGCCGGAGAATCGTGTAGCCGGCGAACGATTCGCCACGGGCCATGCCCGGTCGAACCGACGAGTCGGGTGCGGAGCCGGACGCTGGGACCCGGCGCCGGCGGTGTGTAACGGTTGTCACCAGCCCGCGACCGGCCTTGAGACCAACCCTCAGACGCCGGGTGACGCCTGGTCGTTCTTCCATCCGCACCAATCCCCTCCTCCATTGGCATGATGCATGAAAAGCATTGGCGCAGGACGGGATGCAAGCTATGAAACAGCTATGTATGACCCTCCGGGACACATAGCAACGTCACAGCTGGGACACAAATAGCGCCGTGCGAGCGGGCTAACCTGGGAGTGGTGAGTCGACCAGCCCCGCCGGCATTGACGATTCGGCATGACGGGTCCCAACGTTCCTTCGTCCCAGGCTACGAGGTGGTCGTCGGACGCGATCTGGACGCCGATCTCCGCATCCCCGACCCCCGCATTTCCCGCGCGCACCTGATCTTGCGTTTCGACCGCGGCCGCTGGCTGGCGATCGACAACGGCTCGCTGAACGGCACCTACGTCGACGGTTATCGGATGCCCGTCGTCGACATCCACGACGGCCAGAGCATCAACGTCGGCAATCCCGCCGGGCCGCGGCTCACCTTCGAGATCGGGCGGCAGCGTGGGCCGGCGGACCGGCTGCTCAGCACGTTCAACAGCCGAGCAAGTCACGACAGCGGACCACCGACGCTGACATGGTCAGTAGGCGCGCCACGTCCGGCGCCGCCGCAGCCGAACGGGCGGCCGGTCCTACTGCCCCGGCGCCCGGCGACGACGCCACCGCTGCCGCCCGAGGACGTCACCACCGTCAACGTCGGGCCCCCGCCTGCCGAGCTCACGGTCGTCGACGCCAAGTCCGCAGACGTATCCGACCTGGCCACGCGGATGGTCAGAATTCTGTCGTCGCGCTCGGCGGCAATCGCCGGGGCCGCTAAGTCCACCGGTGTCATCACGATCGGCCGGGCTAGCGACAACGACATCGTGGTGTCCGACGTGCTGGCCAGCCGCCAGCACGCGACCCTGCGCACGACACCGCTGGGCACCGAGATCCAGGATCGCAGCGTCAACGGAACTTTCGTCAACGGCACCCGGGTCGGTTCGGCGATCCTGTCCCCGGGGGACGTCGTCACCATCGGCAACGTCGACCTGCAGTTCAGCGACGGCACCCTGGTGCCGCGCACCGAAGCGGCAACCCGCACCGGAGGTCTCGAGGTACGCGGGGTGAACTACACCGTCGACAACGGCAAACAGCTGCTCGACGGCATCACCTTGACCGCCCGGCCCGGGACGCTGACCGCCGTCATCGGCGGGTCAGGTGCCGGGAAAAGCACGCTGGCCCGGCTCATTGCCGGGTACGCACGGCCCAGCAAAGGCTCGGTCAGCTTCGAAGGTCATGACGTCCACGGCGAATACGCATCGCTGCGCAGCCGAATCGGGATGGTCCCGCAGGACGACGTGGTGCACCGCCAGCTGACAGTGCACCAGGCGCTCGGATACGCCGCCGAACTCCGGCTGCCGCCGGACACCAGCAAATCCGACCGCGCGCGCGTGGTGGCCCCGGTTCTCGAAGAACTGGACCTGACCAAACACGCCGACACCCGAGTCGACAAACTTTCCGGGGGCCAGCGCAAACGCGCGTCGGTGGCACTCGAACTGCTCACCGGGCCGTCGCTGCTGATCCTCGACGAGCCCACGTCCGGGCTCGACCCCGCGCTCGACCACCAGGTCATGACGATGCTGCGCGAGCTGGCCAACGCCGGCCGGGTCGTGATCGTGGTCACGCACATGTTGTCCTACCTGGACATCTGCGACCAACTGCTGCTGATAGCGCCGGGCGGCAAGACCGCGTATTGCGGTCCGCCGGATCACATCGGTGGTGCGATGGGCACCACCAACTGGGCCAAGATCTTCAGCCAGGTGGGCGCAGACCCCGCCGAAGCCAACCGCCGCTTCCTGGAACGCAGCCAGTCACAGGACCGGCCCGGACCGGACTCCGCCCCGGCTGACCTGGGTGAACCGGTGCACACCAGCGTGCGACGGCAGATCTCGACCATCGCCCGCCGACAGGTTCGCTTGGTGGTGGCCGACCACGCCTATTTCGTCTTCCTGGCGCTGTTGCCCTTCATCCTGGGCGCCCTGTCGCTGACGGTGCCGGGCTCGAACGGATTCCGCGCGGCGGGCGAGCACGGCGGCACCCCGGACGAATCCGCGCAGATCTTGAACCTGCTGCTGCTGGCCGCGGCGTTCATGGGCACCGCGCTGACCATCCGCGACCTGGTCGGTGAGCGGGCGATTTTCCAGCGCGAACAGGCGGTGGGTTTGTCGACGACGGCGTACCTGCTGGCCAAGACGGCGGTGTTCTGTGGGTTCGCCGTGCTGCAGGCCGCGATCGCCACCGCCATCGTCGTCGGAGGCAAGGGCGCGCCGACACGCGGCGGGTTGGTGCTGGGGCACGGAAACGCTGCCGCCACCTTCGAGTTGTTCTTCACCGTGGCCGCTACCTGCGTGGCCTCGGCTCTGCTGGGCCTGGGCATCTCGGCGGTGGTGCGCTCCACCGAACAGATCATGCCGCTATTCGTGGTGTCGATCATGGCGCAGCTCGTGTTGTGCGGCGGAATGGTGCCGGTGACCAATCGGGTTGTGCTGGAACAGGTTTCCACGGTCATACCGGCGCGGTGGGGTTACGCCGCCGCAGCGTCGACGGTCGACGTGCGGTCGCTGGTGCCCGGGTCGCTGCTGCCCCAAGACAGGTTTTGGCAGCACACGTCCAAGATCTGGTTGCTGGACATGGGCATGCTGGCTGCGTTGTCGATGTTCTACGCCTGCTTTGTGCGCTGGAAATTGCGTCTTCGTAGGTAGAGTGGTTTCATCCATCCTCCGAAGCACGAAACGTTCGACCTGGCCGCCCACACCAACACCGATCCGAAGGGCATCGTGCGGGCGGTCGACAAGTATGCCGTGCATCCCTGGGGCCTTTATCTGGCCCGCCCCACGCCGGGCCGCGACCAGTTCCATTACCTGGAGTCGTGGCTGCTGCCGCCACTGGGTCTGCGCGCCACTGCGTTTCACTTCAACCCCGGTCATGAACGCGACCACGACTACTACCTTGACGTCGGTGAATACACAGCGGGTGACACGGTATGGCGCTCGGAGGACCACTATCTGGATATCGAGGTCCGCACTGGGCGCGGCGCGGAATTGGCGGACGTCGACGAGCTTTTGGACGCTGTGCACCAAGGCTTGCTGAGCCAGGACGTCGCTGAGCTGGCGATCCGGCGCGCCGTGTGCGCACTCGACGGGCTGGCCCGCCACGGCTACGACCTGATGGGTTGGCTGGCCGGCCAGGGCATGACGCTCAGCTGGCGACAGGCGTAGGAGGCTGGGTCAGTAACGGGTTCGGCGGCCTACCGGCACTGCGGAGCGTGGCCGATTTCGATTCTGTAGTCAGGGCGAGGTCCGTCGGCGTGTCACCGCCCTAGACGCAGACTCAATGCCATGGATGCACACTGGGCGGACAAGCCGCCGGTTGAGGCTTGGGCGGCTTGGCAAATCTTTTCCAGTCGGGTTTCAGGGCGCCGCAACTCTTAGGGCCACACGTCGCCGCGGCGGTCCTTGCAGAAATTCTCATCCTTGGCCTTATCAATCCGTTCGGCGTCAGCCAACAACGCCGGGAACTCGTCGGCGGGGCATCGCTCATCGCTTTGCGTTTGGAAGTGTTGGACCTTGTGCCATCGAGTGCGACCTGGCTCAGGATGACCATGCCGGCGGCCTGGCACAACGCCAGTGCCTGCACGAACAGGTGCCCCAGGGCGGATAGGTGGCGTTTGCGGAATCACGCGATCGCCGGTAGTCCGGCGCGCTACCTGCGGCCAGCCAGCGAAACGCAACCACATCGACGCAGGCGGCTTCCAGTTTTCGTGATGAGCGCACCCCGGTGGCGTAGCCGTACATCAGGATGCGCACCATCAGCCGCGGATCGTAAGGCGGCCCACCACTTCCCTCGGTATAGCCGGCACGGATCCGGGCCAGGTGCAGGTGCTCATCGACGAGGTCAGCGACAAATCGGGCCAGATGCTCAGCCGGCAGCCAGTCATTCAACGATGGCGGCAACAACATGCCCCGGTCGGAGGCGAACACCCGGAATGTCTTGTCTACCAACACCTGGCGTCAAAGAATGCAGATCCACCCGCTGCGCGGGGTATACCCCGAACAATCTGCCATCTCCGAGATCATCAGGCACACCCCATCATCGCGGGCACCCAGCAATCAGATGCCCACCCCCAAACGGCTTGTTAACGACCCAGACTCCTAGGGCGAAAGTGCCTAACGTAACGGAACCCCTCCGGAGTGGCTTTCGGCTTGAAATCGGAACTACGGCTCCCAGGCCAACGGAACCCGTCACGACATGGCGAAAGTGGTTGCTTGCCAAACGCCGCGGCCCATCCCCTCCGCCAGGATCCGGCCACTGCATGGTGCTTGCTTTGCGGCCAGACACCGCAAAACCGCTTCTCAAGTACGCCGCGACAGATACGCTATTTATTTCCAGTCACGGCCTGGTTTCACATGCGATAAGTACTGTAGGCAACAGTTGTTTGAAGCAATAGGGTGCACGCGCGGTGCTCGGACAGTCGGCGTGGCATGGTAACGCGACAGGCCGACCGCCGCACTTATGTGATAGCGATGGTCATCGATACCACCGGCAGCGGTGTGTGGATTCCGTTCTCCCTGCTCTACTTCACTTACGCACGTCACATGAAGCTGGCCGATGCCGGCGCCGCGCTGACACTGGGTGGCCTCGTCGCGCTGGTGGGGGGCGGCTTGTTGACCGGAGCCATCGTTGACCATATCGGGCCTTTCCGCACCGCAACGCTCAGTTCGCTGATCCGGGTGATTGCCTTTCCTTGCTATCTCGCTGACAACACCTTTGTGTCACTGTCAGTGATCGCGGTGGCGTTGAGCTTTGGCGGCCGCTTGTTCTGGGTGGCGCATCCCGGGATGGTGAGTGCGTTGACTCGGTCTGAAGACGCTCGCGTCAACCTTTTTTCGATGATCAATGCCTCGCGCAGTGTCGGTCTGGGACTCGGCGGACTGATCGGGTCGCTCGGCGCGTGGGCCCAGCGCGGCGGCGGCCCGTTCTGGACGTCCATCGTTCTGGCGAACGCACTCAGCTTTGCTGTGTGCGGGTTGCTGTTCTGGCGGCTGCGGCGCTTTGACCATCAGGCGAAGCACGGTGTCGGCAGAGGTTCGGGCGGCTATCGCGACGTGCTGGCTCAACGCCGGTTCTTGGTGTTCGTCGCGGCGATCTTCGCGGTCGCGTTGGCAAACATCGGCTTCGACTCAATGCTGCCGGTGTATCTGCTCTCGCTGAGCTTCCCGATCTGGGCTCCGTCGGTTGCCTATCTGGTAGTCAGCATCTTGGTCGCCGCCTTTGCGCCGCTGGCGGCTCGGTGGGGACGTCGCCGATCCGGGCTGCGGTTGTTGGCATTGGCGGCCGGGCTGCTCGAGATCGTTTTCGCGGTGCTCATCGTATTGGTGACGGCCCCGGCGGGGAGATCAGTCCTGCTGGGCGTGGCCGTCGTCCTGTTCAGTTTGGCCTCAGCGACTTTCGGTGCCACCGGACTGAAGGTCATGTTGAGCTTCGCGCCGCCGGGAAGAACGGGGCGCCATTCCGCAGTCTATTCGTGGTCGTGGGGTATCGCCATCGCTGTCGGCCCGGGAATGTTTTCCTCTTTATTCACCGTCAACCGAGTGCTTCCGTGGGTCTTCCTCGCAGTCGCGCTGGCGTTCGCGATCGCCGCATTTCTTGCGTCGTCGTGGACCGTTACACCGGCACCTAAACTAGGCGAGACAGCTGACTCATAACGTGACGCGTTCAATCCGACTGCGCCACAGCATTTTTCATAGCCTCGTCGTATGCAAGTCGGCGGGCATTAGCTAACACATGCTTCGCGGGTTGTCCGAGCACTTGTGCCGCCGCCACCACATCCCGCCACTCTGGGTTGATGTTGACGGTCTCACCGTCCAGCCGGGCGATCTTGATACGGATCGGTTGCCCGCCGATTTGAATCAGGACTTCCGTTCTGGCCAACTTGTAGTGCTTGGTCACCGTCGATTCGCGAAGTCCGATCGAACTGGTCTCGCGAAATATGATGGCACGCAGATCCGTAGCGCGATTTGCGGGGGCCAGTACCGAGAGTGTGTGGGCGGGGCGCCCTTTCTTCATGATGATAGGGGTGAGCCAGGCATCGTAGGCTCCGGCGGCGAGCAGTCGCTCGATGACGTATGGCCAGATGCGTGGGTCGAGGTCGTCCACGTTGGTTTCGAGCTGAACGCTGCAGGCATCTTGGTCGAACGGTTCACCGATCACGATGCGGAGCGCGTTGGCCACTTCGGGCCCGTTGCACTGGCCCGCACCGTATCCGACCTCACCTAAGACCAGCGGGGGCATCTCGCCCCATCCCGTCACCAGCGTTGCGAGCACCGCTGCGCCCGTGGGCGTGGTGCCTTCCAACGTGGATGGACCCACGGCCACCGGCAGACCCTTGAGGAGTTCCAAAACCAGAGGCGCTGACATCGACGCTGCGCTGCCGAGACTTACCGGCGAGCAATGTAGCTGCTCCAGGCCCAAGTGATGGAACCCGGCCGCTGAGCCGACTACGCAAGCGAGCGTGTTGCGCAGATGACCCGGGTCGACTGTTGTCGCGGGATTTCGCCTGACGCGCGACTCAGCCTCGTAAAGCCGACGACAGATGGCGGCGACGACAGGGCGAATAGGTTCTTCAATTCCCTCGATCAGCCGTTCAACTTCCGTAAGCCGCGGGTCCTGGTCCCCGCGAATCTCGACATCGGCGGCAATGGTGCCGGCCCGCTCGCAGATCGTCGACCGGAGCATGAGGCCGAGGTCAAGTCCGTCAACCGCCGCTTGCAACAATTCCAGGGGCACCCCGACGTCGACGAGAGCGCCGAGTAGCATTTTGCCGCTGACCCCAGCTCTGGCGTCGATCCAGCCAATCACTTGCGGTGCAGCCTCAGCAAGATTCGGTTGGCCGCGCACGCCGCCCCGAACCCGTTGTCGATGTTCGTCACGGCAATTCCTTGCGCACAGCTGGTCAGCATCGAGTGAAGCGCCGAGTGTCCGTCCGCGGCGGCGCCGTAGCCGGTCGATGTGGGTACGGCGATAATGGGCTGGCCGGTAAGCCCCCCCATCACCGAGGCTAGGGCGGCATCCATTCCGGCAACCACGATTACGACGTCACACGCGCCGATGTCTTCAACTCTTTCCAGCAGGCGCCAGAGACCAGCGACCCCGACGTCGACGACACGAGTGGCTGTGAAACCAAGAAACTCGAGAGTGCGACACGCCTCGGCTGCGACAGGGATATCCGACGTTCCAGCAGTCACAACGGCCACTGTGCCCTCCCGAGGTGAGAGGCAACCATGCATAAAGGATGTTGCCGACTCCGAGTCGTAGTCCATCGAGTTGCCGGCAAGATCCCGGACAGCCTGGTACTGAGAGTCGCTCATCCGCGTGAACAGCACCGGGTTGTCGGTTCGTCCGACCAGCTCGGTGACGATAGCGCGGAGTTGCTGCGTCGTCTTGTTGAGGCAGAACGTCGCCTCCGGCATACCAATCCGCGCAAGGCGGGCGTAGTCGTATCGAAGGGTCACGCGAGCAGCTTAAGGGCGCGACCGGGACGATAGGGCTTGTCGTCCAAGATGACCTCGTGCAGCGACGGCTCAACCGTCCGCATGGCCGTAGCCACCCGATCGATGACGTCAGTGGTGACCAATTCGTGGTCTTCGGCCGTCACCTCGATTAGCACGACGTCTTCACGTAACCGGCACCGGACGACATCGATTCCGGTCAGGATCCGTACCAGGTCTTCACCGATTTCAATCGACCGAAGTCGCGACGGCGTCACGGCGGTATCCGTGTATAGGCGGCTGGCGAGGCAGGGTGACGCTGGAAGCTCCGCGAAATTAAGGCCCAGTTCGCGGGCGACCGACCGGATGTCTTCCTTGCCATAACCAGCTTCGATGAAGGGGTGTCGGACGCCGTTCTCCTCGGCGGCGATCAGACCGGGACGGTACTCGCCGAGATCGTCAGTGTTGGCGCCGCTCAACACCGTTGCGCCGGCACGGGTTGGCAGCTCGCCGATCGCCGAGTACAGGTGACTTTTGCAGAAGTAGCAGCGGTTGCGCGGATTGGCGAGATAACGTTCGTCGTCGAACTCCGCGGAACGGACCAATTCAAGCGTCCAGTTCTCACGCTCAGCCTGGGCGATGACCCGGGCTGTGGCCGCCGCGGGCACGGCCGGTGTAACGGCGTGAGCCACTATCGTGTCCTCCCGCGCCGCCCGATGGGCGACAGTAGCCAGCAACAGACTGTCCACGCCGCCGCTGCAAGCCACTATGCGGGTCGGCGTCGCATCCAGGGCTTGCCGCAGCTGAGTAAGCTTCATCGACGGGACCTTCTGGGTAACCATTGTTTTCCTTGAATCGTCGTGTGATGCGTTCATGTCGTCGACCCTCGCTGGCCGTGCACTGTTCCCGTGCTCACAAGTTGAGTATTAAGTAAGTGTGGGCTGGCGAGCTAGGTACGGCCAGCACGATATTGCAGTGCGAAGATCCCCGCGTCGGGACAACGCAACCGCCTTTGCGTGCGCAATTGAGAACGTTTTCGGTCGGCGGTGAGCATTATTATGCATAGATATTGTTGCAATGCGCAACTATCAATTCCGATGGGGGTACGGACCGCAGATCAGACACCTGCAGCGGTTCAGGAACTGTTTGCCCGTGGGCAGGTCTGGCCCCACCAGCAGTGCGACAAACTGCATGGCCGTAATGCCATGACCCGCGCGCGTAGGGGCTCGGCAGAACGTGGATGCTGGTCAAACGGCGCGCGGAGGTCATGACGTGTCATGAGATAGCTCGCACGAGCCTGCGCCAGCGCCGCTGCCGGTATCGGTAGATGGCGTTCGCCAACACCACCACGACGCCGGTGAGCAGGCGGGCGTCGATGTCGACCGTGTCGCCGTAGCGGCACGAACCCCCTTGCAACGGCTCGACGCGCAAGGTGTGGTTCCACGCCTTGAGAATTCCGCCGTGTTCCCGGGTGCGGATGGTTCCGCTGGCCTCGTCGACGTCGACGACCTCAATGGTGTGCCGGTAGGCGGGGATCACATGAAACGCAAACAGCCAACCGGTACCGCGTTCGCCCTGCCGCAGCGGTTCGGTACGCCCGGCCAAGGCGGGGAATCCGAACAAACCCTTGCACACGTAGCGGAAGGTAGCCGGCGACAGCATTGCCGACCACACTCGCTCCGCACTGGTGGGCAGGATAGTTTCAACACGTACGGTGCGCACGATCGGCTCCTTGTTAGGTTGCCTTGATTTTGCTCAGTAGCGCGCCGGATGACTACTCGCTTTTGACCAGGAGACGCACCATCCCTCCCAGCGACCGATTTCGGCAGCGTAAGCAGCCCAAACAGGAGCGGGCCATCGAGACCAGGCAACGCATCCTCGATGCCGCGGCTCAGGTTTTCGCCGAGCACGGGTACGTCGCGGGTACTACCAACCGCATCGCCGAACGGGCCGGACTCTCGATAGGGTCGTTCTACCAGTACTTTCCCAATAAAGACGCGGTATTGCGGGCCTTGATGGACGAACACGTGGATGCGGGAACGAAGCTGCTGAGCGAACGTCTGGCCGCCGGTCTGCCACCACGGCTCGACGAAACCCTGCGATTGTTCGTGCGTACCACAATTGATAACCACCGGGAGAATCCTCGTCTGCATCGGGTGTTGTTCGAGGAGGCCCCGAAAGCGCCGGCGTTTCTTGCCCAGTTACGCGAATTGGAGCAGTTCACCGTAAACCTGGCCAATCAGTTACTCCAGCAGCACCCGGACCGCCGAGCCAGTCGACTGACCGCCCACGTCGTCGTCGCGACAATCGATTCGCTGGTGCACCGACTCATCACGTCAGCGGAACCGGCGGATTTTCAAGAAGTCGAGGACGAAATCGTGGCATTGCTCATGGGGTATCTGGAAAGCGGCCCGCGCAACTCGCCAAGTGTCATGGGCCCAGAATGTCCGTGCTGAACCGAATACCGGCTCAGGGCTTCCAGCCGGTGGTATCGGCCCACTCCCAGGCGCGCCGGTAGGCGTCGAGGAACCACGGTTCCTTGGCGGTGGCGTACCGGGTGGTGTCGCCATCTCCATAAGCTTCGGCTGCTCGCTTGATCGTCACATAGTCTTCGCGCACACCGGGGTTGGCCTTCAACCAGTCCACGAACAGCAATGCGAACTGTTGATTGGGCCAGCCGGCCACCCGGACGTGCACATTGGTGGGCCGTCCGGGATCGGCCGCGGCGTGAATCCTTTTGTGCCACCACGCTGGATCGTCGCTGTGGTCGAAGCCGGCTACGGTGCTGCGGGCGTCGGCTTTGGCGGTGTCCACGGTGATGTGCTCCAGGCGCGGATAACCGGCGGCCAGCAACGGTTCGACGAGTTCGTCTGCCACGTCCAGGGATTCGACCGTCACCTGGATGTCGATGACGTCCTTGGCGTCGAGATCCGGCACTGCCGTGGATCCGATATGGTCGACCCGCATCACCCGGTGGCCACCGGCGGTCTTCAACCGATTGACGATGCGGCGGGCTTGATCCGGCCAAGTCGGGTCCACCGCGGCCAGCCGTGCCGGGGCGCGCGCGCACCGGCGCTCGGTGAGGTTGTGCGCGAACGGGAGTATGCGGTTGTGCCACACGTCCCGAGCGCGCAGCACCAGGTCGTCCTGGCTACCCGAGTTGTCCAGCCAGATGTCGGCAACGGCACGGCGCTGATCGTCGGTGGCCTGCGCGGCGATGCGGGCACGGGCATCCTCTTCGGCCATGCCGCGTTGCTCCACCAGGCGCCGAACGCGCAATTCGACGTCGGCATGCACGACGACGACGAGCGGAAACAGCGGCGCCATCCCCGATTCCACCAGCAGTGGAATGTCTTCCACGACGACGGCATCGTCGTGAACGGCTTCGATGATCTCCGCGCGGCGTTTGGCGACCAGCGGATGCACGATGCCGTTGAGCTTCCTGCGCTCTTTCTCATCGGCAAAAGCTTTGGCCGCCAAGGCAGGCCGGTCCAGGGCACCGTCGGGACGGAGGATGTCAGCACCGAAGGAGTCGACAAGCGACTTGAGCCCCTCAGTGCCGGGCTCGACTACTTCCCGGGCGATGACATCACCGTCGACGATGATGCCACCGCACTCCGAGAACGTATTCGACAGCGCCGACTTTCCTGCACCGATACCGCCGGTCAGGCCGATGCGCAGCATCCGCGCGGATTAAGCGCTGCCGGCGAGCTTTTCCCGCAGAGCCGCCAGTTGGGCGTCACTGGCCAGCGACCCGCCCGCAGACTTCTCCGAGGAGCTGCTGCTCGACGAGGACTGACCGCCGCTGCTGTGCTCCGCTGCCTCCGCCGCAGCGAACTTCTCCATCTGCGTGGTGTGCATCTTGTGCCGGCGCTCGGCCTCGGCGTAGCGGGCCTCCCACTCGTTGCGCTGGGCGTCGAAACCTTCCATCCACTCGTTGGTTTCGGCGTCGAAGCCCTCGGGGAAGATGTAGTTGCCCTGCTCGTCGTAGCTGTCGGCCATGCCGTACTTAGCGGGGTCGAACTCCTCGGTGTAGTCCTCGTTGGCCTGCTTGAGCGACAACGAGATCCGGCGACGCTCCAGGTCGATGTCGATGACCTTGACCATCGCATCGTCGCCGACAGCAACCACCTGGTCTGGCACCTCGACGTGACGCTCGGCGAGCTCGGAGATGTGCACCAGGCCCTCGATGCCCTCCTCGACGCGGACGAACGCACCGAAGGGCACCAGCTTGGTGACCTTGCCCGGCACGATCTGCCCGATCGCGTGAGTGCGGGCGAAGTGACGCCACGGGTCTTCCTGAGTCGCCTTGAGCGACAACGAAACCCGCTCGCGGTCCATGTCGACGTCGAGCACCTCGACGGTGACCTCGTCGCCCACCTGCACCACCTCGGACGGGTGGTCGATGTGCTTCCAGGACAGCTCGGAGACGTGCACCAGACCGTCCACTCCGCCGAGGTCGACGAACGCGCCGAAGTTGACGATCGAGGAGACGACACCCTTGCGGATGGTGCCCTTCTGCAGCTGGTTGAGGAATTCGCTGCGCACCTCGGACTGGGTCTGCTCCAGCCAGGCGCGCCGCGACAGAACAACGTTGTTGCGGTTCTTGTCCAGCTCGATGATCTTGGCTTCGATCTCCTTGCCGATGTACGGCTGCAGGTCGCGCACGCGGCGCATCTCGACCAGCGAGGCGGGCAGGAAGCCGCGCAACCCGATGTCGAGGATCAGACCACCCTTGACCACCTCGATGACGGTGCCCTTGACGGCCTCGTCCTTCTCCTTGAGCTCCTCGATGGTGCCCCAGGCACGCTCGTACTGCGCACGCTTCTTGGAGAGGATGAGCCGGCCTTCTTTGTCCTCTTTGGTGAGAACCAGGGCCTCGACCTCGTCACCGACGGAAACGACCTCGTTGGGGTCGACGTCGTGCTTGATGGAGAGCTCGCGGGCGGGGATGACCCCTTCGGTCTTGTAGCCGATGTCGAGGAGCACCTCGTCCCGGTCCACTTTGACGATGGTTCCCTCGACGATGTCGCCATCGTTGAAGTACTTGATCGTTTTGTCTATTGCGGCGAGAAAGTCCTCGCTGGTGCCAATGTCGTTGATGGCTACTTGCGGCGAGGTGACGGTGGGACTCGGCATATTGTTGGGTTGCTCCGGACAGGGTTCATCGAAGGGACATTTGGGTTTACCCGTTGAGGCTACTCGACGGGTCGCAAGCTGGACAAACTCGCCCCCCACCGAAGCGCCGGACTGCGCAGCGTCAGCGGCGGCGCCCGATCGAATCCGACACCAGCCCGCCGGGCATCAGCCACTGCTGCGGCTCACGCTCGATGAAGAGAGCGATCGCGTCCGCAACCCGCTGCGAGGTCTCTTGCACCGCATCCCGGACGTTCTGATCGTCCCCGCCGAGCGGGACATCCGCAGGGATCGGCTCGCCGAAAACGGGTTCACGCTCATGTTTGTGCTGGAACACCGCCCCCGGGACGATCAACGCGCCGGTCCGCAGGGCCAGTAGCGCCGGCCCCGGGCCGATCGGCCGCTTGATACCGGCCAGATCCACTTCGATGCCTTTACCGCCGCCTTCACGTGCCCGGAAATAGTCGCCGGCGATCGCGACGATACGGCCGCGCCGGATGGCATCTGCCATCGCCGCCGTGATGCTGACCCCTCCGGTGCGTTCGACGACGATCAACTCCAGCCCGGCCTTCTGGGCCCCGCGCGTGATCACCCACTGCATAAGCGCACGCTGCCGATTGGCGACCACCGTCGTGGGCAACCCGTTGAGCGCCAGCACGATCGGCAGCGCCGCGTACGAGCCAAGGTGTGGGAAGGCGACGATGGCGCCGACCCCGGCGGCGCGGCCGGCTTCCAGCGCGTTGTGGATGGGTGACGGATCGGCGATTCCGAAGCGCCGCCGAGCGGCGCCATGCGGTGCGGCGAGGAACCAGATGGCATCGTTGGCGTTCCTAACCAGCGCGCGGTACATCGCCCGGACCGGCTGCCATTTGCGGGTGGAGAATTGTGCGGTCGGGTCGACGTTGTCGCGGAAGTCCTGCAGGACGTTCAGATGCTGGGCGCGACCCCGCCAGTACACGAGCCGCGCCACCACGGCCAGGAACGCGTCGGCCACCGGGGCAGGCAGCATCGCGAACAATTTCGACGCCACCATCAGCGGGTAACGCGAGAGCGGGCGGCGCTCGGCGGCATCCGACATCTCAGCAGTCTAAATTCGCGAGCCGCGTTTAATGGGCGGCGGCGTCCCAGCTGCGGCCGTACCCCACCGACACTTCAAGCGGCACATCCAGCGGATATGCCCCGCCCATGTTGTCGCGCACCAGCTTCTCGAGCCGATCGCGTTCGCCCGGCGCGACCTCGAACAGCAACTCGTCGTGGACCTGCAACAACATCCGTGAAGCGAGCCCGCTCGCCGAGATCGCCTGGTCGACCTGGATCATCGCTACCTTGATGATGTCGGCGGCGCTGCCCTGGATCGGAGCGTTGAGCGCCGCCCGCTCGGCGGCTTCCCGCACCTGGCGGTTGCTGCTGTCCAACTCCGGCAGGTAACGCCGCCGGCCCAGCACCGTCGAGGTATAGCCGTCTTTGCGGGCCTGTTCGACGACGGCCATCAGGTAGTCCCGCACCCCACCGAACCGGGCGAAGTACTGGTCCATCTGCTCTTTGGCTTCTTCGGTGGAGATCTTGAGCTGGGCGGACAGCCCGTAGGCGCTCAGGCCGTAGGCCAGCCCGTAGGACATCGCCTTCACCCGGCGCCGCAGTTCGCCGGTGACCTCGCCGATCGGCACCCCGAACGCCCGCGAGGCGACGAACGAGTGCAGGTCTTCGCCGGTGTTGAACGCCTCGATCAAACCCTCGTCGCGGGACAGGTGCGCCATGATCCGCATTTCGATCTGGCTGTAGTCAGCGGTCATCAGCTCGGCGTACTGGCCCTTACCCACGACGAACGCGTCGCGGATCTGGCGGCCCGCGTCGGTGCGGATCGGGATGTTCTGCAGGTTGGGTTCGGTGGAGGAGAGCCGGCCGGTGGCGGCGATCGTCTGGTTGAACGTGGTGTGGATGCGGCCGTCGGCGGCCACCGAGTTCAGCAGCCCGTCGACGGTGACCTTGAGCCGGGTGACGTCGCGGTGGGTCAGCAGGTGTTGCAGGAACGGGTGGCCGGTCTTGTCGAACAGCGACTGCAGAGCGTCCGCGTCGGTGGTGTAGCCGGTCTTGGTGCGCTTGGTCTTGGGCATGCCGAGCTCGTCGAAGAGCACCACCTGCAACTGCTTGGGCGACCCGAGGTTGATCTGCTTGCCGATCACGGCGTAGGCGGCCTCGGCGGCGTCGCGGATCTGGTCGGCGAACTGACTCTGCAAGTCACCGAGCATGCTCAGGTCGACGGCGATGCCGACGCTCTCCAACCCGGCCAGCACTCGCTGCACCGGCAGCTCCATGTCGCCCAGCAGCGCGGTGGAGTCGATGCGTTCCAGCTCGGCGTCCAACGCGTCGGCCAGGTCGATGACGGCCCGGGCGCGCAGGATCGCGGTCTGCGCGGCCTGCTCGTCGCTGCCGTCGTCATCGTCAAGCAACGAAAGTTGTTGCTGCTCCGATGTTTCCGCACGCAGCTCGCGGCGCAGATATCGCAGCGAAAGGTCGTCGAGGGTGAAGCTGCGCTGCCCGGGCCGCACCAGGTAGGCGGCGAGTGCGGTGTCGGAGGTGACCCCGTTCAGCGACCACCCGCGCCCGCGCAGGTCGTGGATGGCCTGCTTGGCTTCGTGCAGGGCCTTGGGCTTGTCGGGGTCGGCCAGCCAGGCCGCCAGTGCGGCGTCGTCCTCGGGCGTCAGGGTGGCGGTCTCGAAGTAGGCGCCGTCGCCGTCGGCGGCGGCGATAGCTACGGCCGTCGCGTCGCCGCCGTGCGGCAGGTGGGTGCCGACCACCGTCAGGCCGGCGCGACGGCCGTCGCCGGCGTGGTCGGCCAGCCACTGCGCCACGGTGCCGGGTTCCAGGGCGCCGCCGCGCACGTCGAAGCCCTCGTCGACCTCGGGTTCGACGGCGGCCAGCGTGTCGAACAGCCGGTCCCGCAAAACCCGGAACTCAAGGTCGTCGAAAAGGCGATGGATGTGGTCGCGGTCCCAGGGCTGCAGCCGCAGGGTGTCGGGGGTTTGTGCCAGCGGCACGTCCTTGACCAGCTCGGTGAGCTCCCGGTTCAGGACGACGTTGGCCACATGGGCCCTCAGGGCGTCTCCGACTTTTCCGCGCACCGACTCGACGTTGTCGACCAGCCCCTGCAGCGAGCCGTACTCGATGATCCACTTCGAGGCCGTCTTCTCCCCCACCCCCGGGATGCCGGGCAGGTTGTCGCTGGGGTCGCCGCGCAGGGCGGCGAAATCGGGGTACTGCCGGGGGGTCAGGCCATATTTCTCGACGACGGCGTCCGGGGTGAAGCGCGTCAGTTCGCTGACGCCCTTGCGCGGGTAGAGCACCGTGACGTCGTCGCTGACCAACTGCAGCGAATCGCGGTCCCCGGTAACCACCAGCACTCGGTAGCCCTCGTTCTCGGCCTGGGTAGCGAGCGTGGCGATGATGTCGTCGGCCTCGAAACCGGCCTCGGCCAGCACCGTGATGCCGAGGGCTTTGAGCACCTCTTTGGTGATGTCGATCTGGCCGTGGAACTCATCGGGCGTCGAGGACCGGTTCGCTTTGTACTCGGGATAACGCTCCGAGCGGAAGGTCTGGCGGGAGACATCGAACGCCGCTGCAATGTGCGTCGGGGCTTCGTCGCGCAACAGGTTGATCAGCATGGCGGTGAAGCCGTACACGGCGTTGGTGGTCAGCCCGCCGCGAGTCTTGAAGTTCTCCGCAGGCAGCGCGTAGAACGCCCGAAACGCCAGGGAATTGCCGTCGAGCAGCATCAGCGTCGGCTTGTCGTTGGCGGTGTCTGCGGGATTCGCCGTGCCGGCGGCCGTCCGTGCTGGGCTCACGGCCCTACTCTAGGCACCGCCGCCGACATCACAGCAGCCGCCGCTGGGCGGCCACCTCGTACTCGTAGACGGCGGCGGAAACTATCGCGTCTTGTTGCTCATCCCCGGGTCCGGCGCCGCGGAACATGTCGACCGCCCGCTGCGACACCCATCGTTCGAAGATGTCGACACGCCCCGGATCGAGCGGATCCGGGGTGATCGCGAAGTCGAGGCAACCCGGTGCACGCCGGGCCTGCCGCGTCACTTCCGCGCAACTGGCCAGGTAGTTGTCGCGCCGCGGCGGGTCGACAGTGATGAATCCGGCGACGATCACCATGAAGCGCTCCTTTCGTGGGCACGATCGCTTTCCCGGGTATGACCGGCTGCGCCCACCGATCTCGTCGGGTCAGAGGTGCGCCGGTCGGTGCGAACTGGAACACGTTTCAGTTTTCTGGCCCTCGTTGAGTAATCTGAGCTGGTGCCAGAGGTCATTCAAGAACCCGCGATCGACGGATGGTTCGCCACCGATGACGCCGGACAACCCCATCTGATCGGCAGCAGATGCCCCGCGTGCGGCACTTACGTCTTCCCCCGCGCGAGAACAACTGCCCCAACCCGGGCTGCGACAGCGATGCGTTGGAGTCGGTCGCTTTGTCGCGGCGCGGGAGGCTGTGGAGCTACACCGAAAACCGTTACCCACCGCCGGCGCCCTATCCGGCCGCCGATCCCTTCGAGCCGTTCGCCATCGCTGCCGTCGAGCTGGCTGACGAGGGAATCATCGTGCTGGGCAAGGTGATTGAGGGCACGCTGGCCGCGGATCTGAAGGTGGGCATGGAGATGGAGTTGGCCACCATGACGCTGTTCACCGATAAGGACGGCGTCGAACGCATCGTGCACGCGTGGAAGGTCTGCTCATGAGTGCTCCCGAACCGCTGTACATCCTCGGCGCGGGCATGCACCCGTGGGGCAAGTGGGGCCGCGACTTCACCGAGTACGGCGTGGTCGCCGCCCGCGCGGCACTCGCCGAGGCCGGACTGGATTGGCGGCAGATCCAGTTGGTCGCCGGGGCTGACACCATCCGCAACGGCTACCCGGGCTTCATCGCCGGGTCGACGTTCGCGCAGAAGCTCGGCTGGAACGGGGTACCGGTCAGTTCCAGCTACGCGGCCTGCGCCAGCGGCTCACAGGCGCTGCAGAGTGCGCGAGCGCACATCCTGGCCGGCTTCTGCGACGTCGCGCTGGTCATCGGAGCGGACACTACCCCCAAGGGCGCCTTCGCCCCAGTGGGCGGGGAACGCAAGAACGACCCGGACTGGCAGCGGTTCCACCTGATCGGTGCGATGAACCCCGTGTACTTCGCGCTGCTCGCGCGCCGCCGGATGGACCTTTACGGCGCGACGTCGGAGGACTTCGCTCAGGTCAAGGTCAAGAACTCCCAGCACGGCCTGCAGAACCCGAATGCCCGCTACCGCAAGGAATCTTCGGTCGAGGATGTGCTGGCCAGCCCGGTGGTCTCGGACCCATTGCGCCAGCTCGACATTTGCGCGACCTCCGACGGCGCGGCCGCGCTGATCGTGGCCAGCGCCGAGTTCGCCCGCAAGCATCTAGGTTCACTGGAGGGTGTGCCATCGGTGCGCGCGGTCAGCACGGTGACTCCGCAGTACCCGCAACATCTTCCCGAATTGCCGGATATCGCAACGGATTCCACGGCCGTGGTGCCCGCTCCCAAGCGGGTGTTCAAAGACCAGATCCTCGATGCCGCCTATGCCGAGGCCGGTATCGGACCCGAGGACGTCAGCCTGGCTGAGGTCTACGACCTGTCGACGGCGCTGGAGCTCGACTGGTACGAGCATTTGGGGCTGTGCCCCAAGGGCGAGGCCGAGGCGCTGCTGCGGTCCGGCGACACTGCTTTGGGGGGCCGCGTTCCGGTCAATCCGTCGGGTGGGCTGGCCTGCTTCGGGGAGGCCATTCCCGCCCAGGCGATCGCGCAGGTCTGCGAATTGACCTGGCAGCTGCGGGGTCAGGCGACGGGCCGGCAGGTCGAAGGTGCGCGCGTCGGCGTGACCGCGAACCAGGGGCTGTTTGGCCACGGCTCATCGGTGATTGTGGCGCGCTAGCTTGGCCGACGGCACGAACGTGCACTAAATGCCAACGCCAGCGGCGTGTCGCTGTACCCACGCGCACGCTCAACCAGAGGGTGCCCCGGGCTTAAAGCACGAGCGTGCACTAAATGCCAACGCCAGCGGCGTGTCGCTGTACCCACGCGCACGCTCAGCCAGAGGGTGCCCCAGGCATAAGGCACGGGCGTGCACTTGATGCCAACGCCAGCGGCGTGTCGCTGTACCCACGCGCACGCTCAGCCAGAGGGTGCCCCAGGCTTAAGGCACGAGCGTGCACTAAGTACCACCGGCAACGGGGCGTCGCTGTACCCACGCGCACGCTCAACCAGAGGGTGCCCCAGGCATAAGGCACGGGCGTGCACTAAACGCCAACGCCAGCGGCGTGTCGCTGTACCCACGCGCACGCTCGCGGCGAAGGCGGCTGAGCGCCTACTCCTTGGGCGTGTCGAGAGTTTCCAGCACGACTTCAGCGACGCGCTTCATCGAAGTCCGCCGGTCCATGGCGGCCCGCTGAATCCACTTGAAGGCTTCCGGCTCGGTCATGCCCTGCTTAACCTGCAGCAAGCCCTTGGCGCGCTCGACCAGCTTCCGGGTCTCCAGCCGGTCCGACAGCGTCTCGACTTCCCGCTCCAGCGCGGTGAGCTCGCTAAATCGGCTGACCGCCAACTCGATGGCGGGAACCAGGTCGCTCGCGGTGAAGGGCTTGACCAGGTACGCCATCGCACCGGCGTCACGGGCACGCTCGACGAGGTCGCGCTGGCTGAAGGCGGTCAGAACCACGATCGGCGCGATTCGCTTGCTCGCGATCTCGGCCGCCGCGTCGATGCCGTCACGACGTGGCATCTTCACGTCCATGATCACCAGGTCGGGCTTGTGTTGCTCGGCAAGTTCAACAGCTTCCTGCCCATCGCCGGCTTCGCCGACGATGTCGTACCCCTCCTCTCGCAGCATCTCAGCCAGGTCCATGCGGATGAGCGCTTCGTCTTCCGCGATGAGGACCCGGCGCGGCGGCGGAGCGGCGGCGGCATCGGTGGTGGGGCCGGTCATGACGGACATTGTGACGTGACGGCTGTGCGCGGTGATGCTGGGGGTGTCCTCTAAGGTAGGAGTCCGGCACCAGCCCTCGTATCCCAACTGGCAGAGGAAACGGATTCAAAACCCGTCCAGTGTGAGTTCGAATCTCACCGAGGGCACTACTTACCCGGGCCGCGAACGGTCGTCCTGGGAAGCGGCAGTATTGGTCGCGACGCTGAATGCGACGCCCGTTGGCTGCATTGGCAGCAGTTCAAAGCGTTTCACGCTCGATACCGGCGACGGTGCCTAGTCGCTCCACATGGTGACGTTAGTGTTCACAGCACCGTTGTAGTTCGTGTGGGCCACCTTGGCGCCCTCGCGGATCTTTCGTAGCCCTTCTTGTAGTTCACCGACGCCCAAACGCCACAGGGCATGCCATCGCTTGTGGGCCTGTTCGGTGGCGCCCTCCCAGGGCATCTGGCTCACGAATGCGTCAACGTGCCCGACTGCGGAATCGGCGCCGCTCGTGAAGCGCGCCAGGTGCTCGATCAGCGCGTCGAGCGCCTCGAGATCGACGGTGAATGCGTCGTCGTTGCTGCCCATCGGCTAATTCGCCTCGTCGGATTGCTCAAATCGGTGGGCCGCTTGGGCGACCAGCCCGGTGACCTGGTCCAGCGCCTGGGTGATCTTCCCGACACCGTCCTGCCATTCGCGCCAGCCGTCGTGTACCTTGTCAGCGGCGGCGCCGGTCCAACTGCCCTTGATGACGGCTTCCGCCTCGCGCTTGAGCCGCTTGAAGGCTTCTTCGATCTCGGTGTTCACCTCATCGATGCTTTTGGCCGCCGTAATCACGCCGGCGGGATCGATGCTCAGCTCCGGCACTGGGCCGGCATTGCCGCTCTCCGTTGCCATCCTGCTCGACCTTTCCGGGGTCCGTCGCGACGGCCGTATGGCGTCTGGCTCGAGGAAGTTTAGTGGGCGGAGGTGTGAGGGAACTGGTCTGCGCCGAACGCGACCGGCTCCCCGTTTACCGCTGCCTGCTTATATTCCGCGACGAAGCGGGTCTTTTGCGGGATCCCATTCCGGCGGTTCCTCCCATCCGGACTCCGCATCGGCGTGTCGCTGCCGGCGTTTGAGGATCGCCTTCAGGCCGGCAAGGTCGGTGTAGTGGGCGCGGATCTGCTTGATCCGAGCAACCAACTTCGCGTTGCCCGCGACGTCCTGGACGATCCGGTCCAGGATCTGTTCAACGGCGAGCAAGGGGCTGCTGAACGGATCTGTGACATCTGAGATCGCTTGACGAGCAGTCAGGCTGGAAGGATGTCGTTGTGCCCAAGCCCTACCCTGAGGAGTTCCGTCGCGACGTCGTTCGGGTTGCGCGCGAGCGTGGCGCTGGCGTGTCGGTCGAGCAGGTCGCCCGGGATTTCGGGATTCACCAGACCACGTTGAATGCGTGGCTTCGTGCCGCCGATGCCGACGAAGGGCCGAAGTCGATCGCGTCGCCGGATGTGTTGCGGGAGAACCGGGATTTGAAACGGCGCAACCGCCTGCTGGAGCAGGAGAACGAAGTCCTGCGCAAGGCCGCGGCCTATCTGGCGTGAGGATCGCTACCGGGAAAAGGCTCTACTCGCTCGTGAAGGAGCTGGCCGCCGCCGATGCCCCGATCAGGGTGCCGGTGACGGTCTCGTGCCGGGTATTGAAGCTTCACCGCCAGCACTACTACGCCTGGCTGGCCGCTCCGATCACCGCCGCCGAGTACGACGAGGCCTACTTGGCGAACGCGATCTTCGATGCCCACCGCGACGATCCCGAGTTCGGCTACCGGCTGTTGTTCGATCAGATCGACGCGGCCGGCCACAAGGTTTCCGAGCGCACGGTGTGGAAGATCTGTTCGACCAACCAGTGGTGGTGTGTGTTCGGGAAGAAGCGGCACGGCCGCAAGGGCCTGCCCGGCGCCCCGGCGCACGAGGACTTGGTGCGCCGCGACTTCACCGCGAGTGGACCAAATCGTTTATGGCTCAGCGATATCACTGAACATCCGACCGCCGAAGGCAAAGTCTACGTCTGTGCGGTCAAGGACGTCTGGTCCAACCGGATCGTCGGCTACTCCATCGCCGAGCGGATGACCTCACAGCTGGCCGTTGACGCCGTCGAATCCGCGGTCGCCCGCCGCGGAGGCACAGTCAACGGTTGCACACTGCACACCGACAGAGGCGGTCAATTTCGTTCCCGCAAACTCCAGCAGACTCTGTGGCGTCACCACATGCTCGGCTCCATGGGACAGGTCGGCTCGGCCGGGGACAACGCCGCCATGGAGAGCTTCTTTTCCCTGCTACAGCGCAACGTCTTGGACCGCCAACGCTGGGCCACCCGCGACGACCTGCGCATCGCGATCGTCACCTGGATCGAACGGACCTACCACCGCCGACGAAGGCAAGCCCGCTTGGGCCGATTGACCCCTATCGAATTCGAAGCCATCATGACCGTGGCAGCCAATCAGGCCGCCTGAAGAGCTGTCACAGAATTGTTCAGCAGCCCCGTCCAGCAATTCTTTCGGTCCAAGCCCGAGACCATCCCGGCCATCAACTCACCGGCATGACGGCGCGGCTCATAGCGGGCGAAACGCGGCGCGATCAAATCCGTCACCGCCGAGAACTCACGACAACCACCGATACAGGTCTATGCTATGAACCGCGGCGGCCGCGGCTAATTCAGATGTCTTCACAAACTCCGAACAATGCCGCGGTCACCGTCCTGAACAGCGCAGACACGCCACAACACACCATCCACGATCTACGGCTCCGGTAATAGAACGCGCGATCACTGATACTCGCCTCAACCTCCCTCGCACCCTGGCAGACGATCCCTCGGTTGGTTTTCCAGATCTGCGGATCCAGGCCGTCAATACGATCGGAGTCGTTCAACTTGGTGCTGATAGGCTTGACTGCTGGCCGGATTGATGCGCATCATTTCTCTAAAAAATTGGACGCCAGCCATTGTTAAAGCGCTTACCAATTCCACTTCGCCTACGACTGCTGTCTTGACAATGTCACCAAAATAGGACGTCACACGAACTTGGTCCTTGCCGGTTCTTTCAAAGGACAACTTTATGGGCTGGTCCGGGAATAATGTTTGCGCTCGACCAAATTTGCAAAGATCGTCGATCATATTAGCGATATAAGCCCATAAGTCATCGATAGTGTCCCACATGGTCCTATCGACTATTGAAACTCCGTTGATGGTAAGTTCTATTGCGCCATCAATATAATTATCGTCTTGCACTAAATAGTCGCTGCCGTTACAGATCTCATGAAACTCTTCACCACGCTTGTTGCAGAGATAGGATCTAATTGAGATCATATTTAGTAACCTTACTGCTCGAATGGAAATAATTGCCGAATATGTCCTTTACCTATTCCGACTGCATACTGTATTCCATGGACCCAACCGCTAACTTGATATGACTCCATTGACCCATGCTCAATAATAACGGCGCGATTTTCGCGCAATACCTTCGCAACGATACTCGCAAGTTCATCTGTCGTTGGATTTCCCGCAAAGAAAGTTTGCGTCCTTTTGACCGATCCATCCCAATATTCCAGATGATGACGAGTGAGGATATGTTCGAGATCGCGCCGGTCTAGGAGCAATCGAACACTACCAAGTGTGAAGGATCGGTTCGCCCAGTCCCGCAGCGCATTCTGCAGGGCAATTGCTTTACACGGCATCAGCCCTAACGGGTCGGTCTCAGCGGTCGGGTTGCGGGGATATCCATACGGATTCGGTGCTGGAGCCAACCCCAGGGGATCAGCGGTGACATAACGACCGGTCCCAGGCTGGTAGTAGCGGTGCCGGTTGTAGTGCCACCCGGTCTCCCCATCGAAGTACTGCCCGGGGAACCGCAGCGGAGTCGATACCTCTCCTGTCCAAGTGGTCTGTCCCCACAGCCCGCTAATCACTCGGCCGGCCACCGTCGCGCTAGCGGGGTCGATCACATGGGTCGGAGTGCCGAGGTGGTCAGTGACCAGGGCGTAAAAGGCGCGGTCAACATCGGGTTGCGACCAGGACATCCGCCCCTCACAGACCGCCGACACAGCCGGCGCACCACCCACACGCAACGGCACATCCACACCGGGTTCATCGCTGGCAACAGAGTGAATCTGCGCCAACGGTGTGGCAGCGCCCGGCAGATAGGACCAAGTGGTCGTGGCACCCGCGCCGCCGCCCCCGCCGGCGGCAGTTTGCTCGAGGAGCTGATCACCCAACCACGCGAACACCACCGTCTCGCCGGTAGTCACGTTGGTCTTGCGCGTCCGCCGGCCAGCGGTGTCGTAGCCATAACCCACGAATGCCCATCCGGCGTCGTAACGCTGCGCAACCGGTCATAGGCATCCCACCGGTAATGCCACACCTCAGCCTTACGGTTCAATCGCCGCGTCACCGTCCGCACCAGCCGCCCCGCCCGGTCATAGCTGTAGCGCGAACGCCCGTCATCAACCAACAACGTGCCGCGATACTCCCAAAGCTCAGCACCACCGGAAGCCCCCACGACTGCAGTGCGAATGTTGTCGCTGGCGTCATAACCGAACCGCTCGGCCACCACACCACCCACCGCCACCGCATTAACGCGGCCCACCCCGTCCAACCGGTAACGGGTCTTGACCTGATCGACGGTGCGCACACTCAACGCCCCATCAGGCCGATAACCAAACGACGAGCCGGTCAATACACGCTCCACCGCGGCGGGAGTAGGGCCCAAGAAAAGCCGTCCTTCCATCGAGGCGGTCCACGACTGGTTCAGCAACCGTCCGACTGGATCGAACTCGCGCTCAACCCGCGCACGCCCCACCTCAGCGCGAGTGATCCAACCCGCGGCGTCGCTGCCCAGCCCGACCGCCCTCCCAGCGGCAGTCAACCCGCTAAGCACTCCCCGCCTGTCGTAGGCATACTCGGTACGTACACCGCTGGGACTACCAACACCCACCAACTGCCCAGCAGCGTTCAACGACGCCGTCACCGACTGCCCATCCCAGACCGCTACTTGAACTCGGGAAGTCACGTCATAGGAGTAGGTTCCGGCTCCGTGGGCATTGGATGCCTCGCTCACTTCCCCGTCTGCCCCGTACCGGAAGCGGGTCACCTCCCCCTCAAACGCACCCGAACCCTCTGCCGCGCCGGTGATTTCGGCGACCGGCCTGCCAACAGCGTCGTAGGTGTAGCGGATCGACTGACCCTCGGCATTGCTCTTCTCGGCCAGACGGCCCGCGGCGTCGTAACGGTACGTCGTGGTCGCCCCATTGAAGTCGGTCTCCGACTGCAGACGACCGTCAGCGAAATACGCATAGCGCCAATTCAATCCGTCGGGATTGACCACCTCAATGAGTCGGCGCGCACGGTCATAACGATATTCGGTGCGCGCACCATCCGGCCCGATCTGCGCGGTCAACAGGTCGTAGAAGCCATACTCGAACCTCGTAATGGCGCCCAACTCATCAACCTGCAAGACGCAATTACCCTCACCGTCGTAACCCCACGACCGCACAGTCCCGTCAGCGGCAACCCGTTGCAGCACCCCGCCCTTCGGCATCCTGGGTCAGGGCCGAGGTGGCCGAGTTCCTCGGCCGTGCCCTCCGAGTCTTTCAGCCGTTGCGTGGTTTTTGCATTCGTTCCGCCCACTCATCAAACAAATCCAATTCACTCGCGGAAAGCGGTCTAGTCAGCAACCCCACCAACATTCTGTCTGACAGTAGAAACTTCACACTACCAGCATCTATTAAGTTCGTAGGTTCTTTGGTGGTATCAAGAATCACTGAGATCGATTGCTCGGCGACGATAGTGCAGTGGATTTTTGCTAGATTATCGAAGTGCGCAGGATGTCCAAATTCCCGAGGTTCTTGGAATGCAAAAGACGAAACGTCTACGACTGGAATACCCTGCCGCGCAGGAAGCAATGCGAAGGGATCATCTGCGCGACAAGTAATTTCTTGGTCGGTTCCAAGGACGACAAACGAATAAATCTCACCACTCAGTCGATCAATTTTGATTTCAGCACTATTTCTGCGGTGATCACCCAAATATCCAACTATTCGATCTCCGCGATGGGTATGCTTCAAAACATAGTGCAGTATAACGTAGAAATCCATCTCCAGATAAGAATCGCCAGCTGTATCGACGCCCTTGATTGGAATCATGTCACACTATCACCAGAAGTTTCCATGAAAGAGTGTGGGCAAGAGGCCTTCTCCTCTTGGAGGTCCGAATGTCGTGCTCCAGTTATCGATCACCATTACGTCATCATAGGCTATGCCCTGCTCAAGCGCATGGCCGACGGCCCGCCTGAGATTAGATAGATCTGCCTGGATTCGAATATCGAAAAGCTCATGTCGGAGAAAATCACGTCCGCCAGGACTAGAGCGCTCGTGTGGAATACCTCTTTCAACGTATGAACCTAGCACTTCGTGCAAATGATCGGTAACATTCGGGTGCACCCAGACATCCCCATTCGGCGTGCTCAATTCAAACGACCTCGGAATGGGCGTACCTGGATAATTCGGTTGAGTGGGCTTGATGTGGTCCCATATGGTGCCGCTACGAGCAGAACTAGAACCCGGCGTCTCCTCGCCGGGACACGCCATCAGCCCTAACGGGTCGGTCTCGACGGTCGGGTTACGCGGGTAGCCGTAGGGATTGGGCGCCGGGGCCAACCTCAACGGATCAGCGGTGCAGTAACGCCCAGTCGCCGGGTGGTAGTAGCGGTGCCGGTTGTAGTGCCACCCGGTCTCCCCATCGAAGTACTGCCCAGGAAACCGCAGCGGAGTCGATACCTCTCCCGTCCAAGTGGTCTGCCCCCACAGCCCGCTACTCGCCCGACCGGCCACCCTCGCGCTAGCCGGGTCGACCACATGGGTCGGAGTGCCCAGGTGATCAGTGACCAGGGCGTAAAAGGCGCGGTCAACATCGGGTTGCGACCAGGACATCCGCCCCTCACAGACCGCCCCAAGGACCATCAATGAATATTTCTCGCCACTTAGTCGATCAATTTCGATCACGGGTATGTTTCCATGGATGATCACCCACGTTTCCTACTATTCGTTCTCTTCGCAAAGTAGGCTCCACAGCGTAATGAATTAGAACGTAAGAACCCATCCCTAGGTAAGAATTGCCAACCGGGTCAACGCCACTAATTAGTGGCGAGTCACATCTATCACAAGAAGTCCATGTTCCGCTGTGGCAAAGCCATTTAGCATCAGTTCGTGCAAAGTTTTTCCTGGACGCCTCACCGAGTTGACTTCATTCTATGACTGCGTCCAGCTGCTCAATTAGCTGATAATACATATCCTTATCCTTTGGGTTGATACGTATCATTGTTGCGAAGAATTTTATGCCCGATGCCTTTAGGCACCGAATAAGTTCGACCTGCTTGACCACTGCCAACCTAGGCCCATCACTAGGATATGACGCAACGCGAACTAGGCCTTCGCCAATGGCTTCAAAAGTTAATTTCAGCGGTTGATCAGGATAGTAGGTATGCGCTTTTCCCACCTTTTTTAGGTCAGATATCATATAAACTAGGTAGGCCCACAGTTGGTCGATGTGATCCCACATCGACCGGTCGAGTACGGCAATGTTATCGATCTGCAACTCTAGCGCACCATCGATATGCGGATTCTCATCAAAAAAGTACGTCATGTTGTCCGTTATTTCGACAAGGTCCTCGCCACGTGAATTACACAAAAATGACTTAACAGATATCATATGCGACTCTACTTTGCAACCGGATAGAACTGATGAATGTGCCCCTTAAATATTCCAACTATATGATCCATGCCGTTCACTCTACCCTCGATTTGGAACGCTTGTCGTGATCCGAAATTCACAATCATGTCGCGGTTGTCATATAAAATATCTGAAATTGCGTCTAACAGTTCTTTAGGCGTCGGACTTCCCGCGAAGAATGTTTGTACCGGCTTAGCGGACCCGTCCCAGTAATGCAAATGATGGCGCGTCAAGATATGTTCAAGGTCCTTTTGATCCATTAGCAGCTTGACGTTGCCGAATGTAAAGGATTGGTTGACCCAGGCCTTCAGCACTTGGCGCAACGGTGCAGGCTTGCACGGCATCAGCCCCAATGGGTCGGTCTCGACGGTCGGGTTACGCGGGTAGCCGTAGGGATTGGGCGCCGGGGCCAACCCCAAGGGATCGGCGGTGCAGTAGCGCCCGGTCGCCGGGTGGTAGTAGCGGTACCGGTTGTAGTGCCACCCGGTCTCCCCATCGAAGTACTGCCCAGGAAACCGCAGCGGAGTCGATACCTCTCCCGTCCAAGTGGTCTGCCCCCACAGCCCGCTACTCGCCCGACCGGCCACCCTCGCGCTAGCCGGGTCGATCACATGGGTCGGAGTGCCCAGGTGATCAGTGACCAGGGCGTAAAAGGCGCGGTCAACATCGGGTTGCGACCAGGACATCCGCCCCTCACAGACCGCCGACACAGCCGGCGCACCACCCACACGCAACGGCACATCCACACCCGCCTCAACAGCCGCATGAACCTGCGCTAACGGCGCCACCGCCCCCGGCAGATAACACCAGCTAGTCGTCACACCCGCACCCACCCCAACGGTCGCAGTCTGCTCCAGAAGCTGATCACCCAGCCACGCAAACACCACCGCCTCGCCAGTGCCCACGTTGGCCTTGCGGGTACGCCGACCAGCCGTGTCATACCCATAAACCCACGAATGCCCATCCGGCGTCGTAACGCTGCGCAACCGGTCATAGGCATCCCACCGGTAATGCCACACCTCAGCCTTACGGTTCAATCGCCGCGTCACCGTCCGCACCAGCCGCCCCGCCCGGTCATAGCTGTAGCGCGAACGCCCGTCATCAACCAACAACGTGCCGCGATACTCCCAAAGCTCAGCACCACCGGAAGCCCCCACGACTGCAGTGCGAATGTTGTCGCTGGCGTCATAACCGAACCGCTCGGCCACCACACCACCCACCGCCACCGCATTAACGCGGCCCACCCCGTCCAACCGGTAACGGGTCTTGACCTGATCGACGGTGCGCACACTCAACGCCCCATCAGGCCGATAACCAAACGACGAGCCGGTCAATACACGCTCCACCGCGGCGGGAGTAGGGCCCAAGAAAAGCCGTCCTTCCATCGAGGCGGTCCACGACTGGTTCAGCAACCGTCCGACTGGATCGAACTCGCGCTCAACCCGCGCACGCCCCACCTCAGCGCGAGTGATCCAACCCGCGGCGTCGCTGCCCAGCCCGACCGCCCTCCCAGCGGCAGTCAACCCGCTAAGCACTCCCCGCCTGTCGTAGGCATACTCGGTACGTACACCGCTGGGACTACCAACACCCACCAACTGCCCAGCAGCGTTCAACGACGCCGTCACCGACTGCCCATCCCAGACCGCCACCCGAACTCGAAAAGCCACATCATACGAATACGTCCCGGCTCCGTGGGCATTGGATGCCTCGCTCACTTCCCCGTCTGCCCCGTACCGGAAGCGGGTCACCTCCCCCTCAAACGCACCCGAACCCTCTGCCGCGCCGGTGATTTCGGCGACCGGCCTGCCAACAGCGTCGTAGGTGTAGCGGATCGACTGACCCTCGGCATTGCTCTTCTCGGCCAGACGGCCCGCGGCGTCGTAACGGTACGTCGTGGTCGCCCCATTGAAGTCGGTCTCCGACTGCAGACGACCGTCAGCGAAATACGCATAGCGCCAATTCAATCCGTCGGGATTGACCACCTCAATGAGTCGGCGCGCACGGTCATAACGATATTCGGTGCGCGCACCATCCGGCCCGATCTGCGCGGTCAACAGGTCGTAGAAGCCATACTCGAACCTCGTAATGGCGCCCAACTCATCAACCTGCAAGACGCAATTACCCTCACCGTCGTAACCCCACGACCGCACAGTCCCGTCAGCGGCAACCCGTTGCAGCACCCCGCCCTTCGGCATCCCGGGCCGCGACAGTGCGGTATCCGCGTGGATCGGTCGAGGCCACCACCCGACCGAACCCGTCGTATTCGATGACCGTCGCGTTGCCATCCGCATCGATGAACCGCGTGGGTAACCCGGCGGCGTTGACGACGATGTCGGTGCGTCGCCCTTCTTCGTCGACCGTCGCGACAAGAGCGCCGGCCCGGTTGTACTCGCGACGCCGACTCGCCCCGTCACAGGACTCCTCGATCACGTTCCCGTCCGAGTCGTAGGTCAGCACCACGGGCGAGTGACCCTCGCGCAAGAGCCGAATCGGGCGACGCGGGCCCGAATACTGCACTCGCGTCACCGCGCCGAGCGCATCGGTGATCGTGGCGATGTCACCGTGCTCGGTGTACTCATAGCGTGTCACCGCCCCGGACGGGTCCGTCACCACCAGCGGATCGCGCCACCGGTTGAATTCCGTTGTCGTGAGCCGTCCGCCGGGATCTCTCACCCGCCGGGGCCGCAGGTCACCGTCGAACTCATACGCCGTCTGTCCGCCATCAGCGTCGGTGAACGTCGACACGAGCCCGTCGGCGGTGGACACGAAATCGAAGGTGCCTGCCCACACCCCGTCGGTGCCCTGCTGGCTGGCGATGCGTCCTTCGGTGTCGTAAACGTTCTCGTAGTGCGAGCCCAACGAATCCGTCCAGGCGATCATCTGATGATCACCGTCATAGACGAAAGTTGTTGTCGCACCACAACCGTCGGTGACCGCCGCCAAATCACCGTCGGTGTAACCGAACCGGCGGATCGGAATGCCTGCGCCGTCCGAGCTCAAGTCGTACCCGGTGATCCGGGTGCCGTCGGAATGCACGTCGATCCGGTACCCACCGGAATGCGTGACGGCCTTCGGGATGCCGTTGTCGGTGTAGTGGAACAGGATTCGATTCTGGTAACGGTCGGTGACCGCCGAGATGGACAGCACTCCGACGCCCAGATCGGTTCCGTTGAGCCCGGGCTTGGGTTCGAAGTGGTAGCTATGCTGGGTGTTCTGGCTGAACAATCGGTATCCACCGCCAGTTGTCCTGAACAACAACCAGTTTCGGCCATGTCGCGGTTTCTCTGGTGAATCGACCCCCGGATGGGCAAACGCCAGCATCGTGCCGTCAGCATCGACCGTGGTGACGGCGTCCTCAGTCACCACCACCCGCGCATCGAACGTCGACGTCCACGACGGCCCGAACCAGACGCCGCGGCGATACTGCGACCGGTGCTGACGCCGCAACACCAGCGGTAACACCCCCGGCAAGTCGATATCGGTCATCGGCAGGAAGTACTCGCCGGTCGCCATGTCCACCGGCTCACCGTTCGCACACCGATCAGACGGTTCATTGGAACTGCCCGGCTCGCGCGCATCGTCGGCGATGCCGCGATCCCGCTCGGCCTGCGTCAGCGGATCGTGTTCATTGTCGAGAAGCTGCGGTTCGCTCGGCCGCCCCTCGTGTGGGCCCGCAGCAGCCGGCGCTCGCTCACCCGCGGGTGCAGTCCTATCCCCTACGCCGACCGGGGTGTCCGTCGGGCCGTATGCAGCACCGTCGGTCAGCGAACTCTTGACATCCGAGGGCACGCTGCGTGTGCCCGCAGCACCACTCGACGCCACCGGTGGAGCCTTCGCGGCTTCGGCCGCCTGACCCGCCGTATGCGCCCCGGCGGCCGCCCCCGGCTTCACCGGCACATCGGAGACCGAAGGGGTGTGCGGCGCGGCTGGCGCAGGATCGGGCGGGCGAACCGGTACTCCCGACGGCTCGACCGGGTGCGCCTGGACAAGGTGGGGCGGTGCATGTTCGGGCGGATGCGCGCCCGGCGCCATTTCGGAATGGGGCGTCACCACGAAATCGGAGGCCCCCGGAGGTGTGTCAGGGGGTGGTTTCACCAGGTCGGAAGGCGCGGCCTCGGCGAAATGCGGGATGGCCGGCGGCTCGGTGTGCGCTGACTCCAACGGCTCGACGGGGCCACGCGCAGCAGGACGCTCGCTCAGTGGCGCCTCATGAGGCTGGGTAGGTGCATGAACTTGCGCCGCCGGTTCGCCATGTGGTGCCCCCGGCGACGGCGGGTGGACCGGCTCGGCGGGTGCGGGTTCCGCCCGCGATACCGGGCTCGGTTCAGAGGGGTGTTCAGCGGGCGGGTGCGGCGCCGGTTCCGCCTCGGTCGGTTTCAGCTCCGTGGCCGGCATCCCAGGCTGTGAGGGCGGCGAGGGCCCGTCGGGATGCTCGGTCGGCAACGCGCTCCGCGTCGGCGGTTCCGGGCCGGGAGGCGGCTTAGGCGGCTCGATGATCGGAGCCTTGATCTGGTCCAGGTCGTTGGCCACCTTGCCGGCCCGCGCACCGATATCGCCGCCGACCTCCCCCGCGCGCCCCACCAGGCCGGCGCCGTCGCGGGCGGTCGCCCCCAGCTTCGACTCCAACCCAACTCCGGTTTCCCCGGCGCGCGCTGACGTCTCCGCAGCCGTAACCGCGGGCTTGGCCTCACCCACCCCCGGGATGAAGAACTGCGCGACATCGGCGACGTTGCGGCCCAGACCTCGCAACGGGTGATCGGAATTCCAGTCGTCGTAATCGATCAGCGCCTTGCCCCGATCCAACACACCGTGCGGGTTGGTAGCCAGCTGGTAGGCAAGGATCGGCGGCAGGGCCATGCCCAGCGTGTCGGCCATGCCTTTCCAGCTTTCCAGCGCGCCTCTGCGGTCGTAAATGAAGCGACTCGGGTCGAGCCCCTCGATGCCCTGCACCGCCCCGGCGACGCTGTGGATCACGCCGTTCTCGATGTCGATGTAGCCGTTGACCACCGGGGCCACCACGGGAAACTCTTTGCTGACCCAACGTTCCAGTCCGTCGGTGACCCCGTCGACACCGCTCATGAGCTGCTCAAACGCCCACGCAGCGGCGTCAGCTTCATCTTTCATATGGCTCAGCACGACTTTGATGTCGTTGGCTATCGCCTTGATGGTCGCCAGTGGATCGCCGTCTTGGAAAAGGGATACCGCCAGGCCGACCAGGCCCCCGCTCACCGGGTTCAGCCGGTTGAGGAGGTCGCGAATCGCGTTCTGGGTGGCCTCGACCTTTTCGGCAAACGACTTCAGCGAGTCCGCGACCCGCCGACACTGGTCGGCAACCGCGCCTACGTTGTGGCCAAGATCGTCGATGGCCGAGGACATAAGCTCTGCCTCGGGCAGCTGCTGACCGGCGAAAAGAGCCTTCCTGCCGCCGACATCTGTAGCAGTGTGGCTCAATGCGTCGGCGTAACCCACCCACGCCCGCGCCGCCGCGCGCATCGAAGCCGGATCGCCGTCAGGCCACAGATCCCCGACGAAGCCCTCCACCACCGCCCACAACACCGGAGCCGCGACGCCCGGACCGAACGGACTCGGCATCGCAGGTGCGCGCGCCGGGGCAGGACACGGAGGAATCGACAATGACGGCTGACCCCCACCGGGCACGGACATTGCATTGCTCAGCGCATAGTTGTAGGCCGACATCTTGACGCCGTAGCCCACCCGCTGACACGCGCCGATCGCCGCGGCTCCGGCGGCGAGAACATTCGCGCCAGAGTTGATGTACTGCGTCCCGAACTTCACCCCGGCGCCGTCGTGACCCGAATTCACCCCCGAAATGCCGCCCATCAGGGCCGACAGAGCCGCGGCCAGCCCATCCGCATCACTGGACAGTTTGTCGCCGACGGCTGACAACTCACCCGGGTTGACATCGAGCGGCGCCACTGATCACCTCCTGTTGCGGCGTCAGTAACAGTACGGCGATTGGCGCAGTCAGGCCGTCCCTGCACAGACGAGCCGGAATGCGGACGCCGGTGGTGATGTTGCCCACTGAAACAGGACGCGGCGGCAAGACCGCTCGTTTGTCGAGGTCAACAGTTAGGCTCTATCCGTGGCCGCTAAGAAATGCGGTGCCCGATCGGCCGGCGCAGACGGCTCAGAACGCCGGCCGGATTGTGTTGCCGCCGTCCGCTCGCCGACGCGCGACCTGCGCCAGCACTACGCCGCCAGCGCCGCGCGGCGGGCGCGCATCCTCAACATCGCCGCCTGGCTGTCCGTTGTGATCAGCGCCAGCTTTATCGGCGTCCAATTCTTCATGGGCTCATGGCTTTGGGAAGTGCTGTTCATCAACATTGCCGCAATGCTGCTGTTTGCGATCGTTCCGATGCTGCACCGCTTCGGGGAGCTGGTGGCACCGCTGACGTTCATTTTCACGGCGTACATCACGGTGTTCGCGAGCTGCTGGGAGGTCGGTACCGGATCGGGCGCCGAATTGTTCTTCCTGGTCGGCGCGTGTCTGGTGGTGTTGGTGCTGGGCATCGAGCACATCGTGCTGGCAAGTATTCTGGCCGGGCTCTCCGCCGCTCTGGTCATCACTGCCGAGCTGGTCATTCCCCGCGACACCGGCCTCCAGCCGCCCTGGGCACAGACGACGGGCTTCGTCATCACCACTCTGTCCGCGTGCGTCGTGGTGGTCGTAACGGTCTGGTTTGCACTGCGCGACACCGCGCGCGCCGAAGCGGTGATGGAAGACCAGTACGAGCGCTCCGAAGCGCTGCTGGCCAACATGCTGCCGGCCAGCATCGCCGAGCGCCTCAAAGAGCCCGAACGACGCGTCATCGCCGACAAGTACGACGAGGCCTCCGTCCTTTTCGCCGACATCGTCGGCTTCACCGAACGTGCGAGCAGCACCCCGCCGGCCGAGCTGGTCAGATTCCTGGACCGTCTCTACAGCGCGTTCGACGAGTTAGTGGACAAGCACGGACTGGAGAAAATCAAAGTCAGCGGCGACTCCTACATGGTGGTCAGCGGCGTACCCCGCCCCCGCCCCGATCACGTCCATGCGCTGGCCGACTTCGCCCTCGACATGGCCGACGTCGCGGCGGCACTCAAGGACCCGCACGGCCGTGCGGTCCCACTGCGGGTCGGCCTGGCGACCGGCCCGGTGGTCGCCGGCGTCGTAGGTTCGCGCCGCTTCTTCTACGACGTCTGGGGCGACGCGGTCAACGTGGCGTCGCGCATGGAGTCCACGGATTCCGTCGGCCAGATTCAGGTTCCCGACGCGGTCTACGAGCGACTGAAGGACGACTTCGTGCTGCGCGAGCGGGGCCACATCGACGTCAAGGGCAAAGGCGTGATGCGCACCTGGTATCTCGTCGGTCGCAAGGTCCCAGGAGCGCCCGCGGAACTAAGGACCGAAGACCCCCGCGCAGCGCGCGTCTAAGGGACAAAAGGCCCCTGTACCAGGACCACCACATGCGCCACACTGGTGCTCATGGAAAACACTTCCGCGACGTTGCCTCCCCCGAGCTTGCTGCCACATCTCTGGAAGACCACGCTGATATCGGGCGTGTTGTCATTGGCTGTCGGCGTCCTGATCGTGGCCTGGCCGGGTATGTCCGTTCTGGTCGCCGCCATTGCGTTCGGCGCCTACCTCCTGATCACCGGCGCAGCACAGGTGGCCTTCGCTTTTGCCCTGCACGTATCCGCGGGCAGCCGCATCCTGCTGTTCATCAGCGGCGCCGCGTCGCTAATCCTCGCCGTGCTGGCGTTCCGACATTTCGGGAATGCCGTTCTACTTCTTGCCATTTGGATCGGGGTCGGGTTCATATTCCGCGGTGTCGCGACGACCGTCTCTGCCATCAGCGATCCCGCCCTGCCCGGTCGCGGCTGGCAAATCTTCATCGGCGTCATCAGCCTGCTCGCCGGAATCGTCGTGATGGCTTCCCCGTTCGAGTCGATCATTACGCTGGCCCTGGTCGTCGGCGTCTGGTGCATCGTCATTGGCGTATTCGAGATCGTGTCCGCGTTCGGTATCCGCAAGGCATCCCAGAACCTCACGTAACAAGCCCGCAACTGCAATCACGCTAGCGATGGCCAACCGCAACTACTACACTCTGTCGTAGGTTGACTATCCCTGCATCCTCGGGAGTTAACAGATGAACGTCGTCGACATATCGCGGTGGCAGTTCGGTATCACCACCGTCTACCACTTTCTTTTCGTGCCGTTGACCATCGGCCTGGCCCCGCTGCTGGCGATCATGCAGACCACGTGGGTAGCCACCGGCAACGTCGCCTGGTATCGGCTGACGAAGTTCTTCGGCAAGTTGTTCCTGATCAACTTCGCGATCGGTGTGGCGACCGGGATCGTGCAGGAATTCCAGTTCGGCATGAACTGGAGCGAGTACTCACGCTTCGTCGGCGACGTCTTCGGCGCACCACTGGCCATGGAAGGCCTGCTAGCCTTCTTTTTCGAATCGACGTTCCTGGGTCTGTGGATCTTCGGCTGGGGCCGGTTGCCGCGCCTGGTGCATCTGGCCTGCATCTGGATCGTGGCGATCTCGGTGAACGTGTCCGCGTTCTTCATCATCGCGGCGAACTCGTTCATGCAGCACCCGGTCGGCGTGCACTACAACCCGCAGACAAAGCGCGCCGAGCTGAACAGCATCGTGGCGCTGCTCACCAACAACACCGGGCTCACAGCGTTCAGCCACACCTTCACCGGCGGGTTGCTCACCGCGGGAACATTTGTCGCCGCCGTTAGCGCGTGGTGGCTGGTGCGGTCGCAGACCACCACCGTGGACCCGGGCACCCAGGCCATGTATCGCCCCGCCACCGTGCTGGGCTGCTGGGTGGTGCTGCTGGCCACCGTCGGGCTGTTCTTCACCGGCGACCACCAGGGCAAGCTGATGTTCCAACAGCAGCCGATGAAGATGGCGTCCGCAGAGTCGTTGTGCGACACCCAAACCGACCCGGACTTCTCGATTCTGACCGTGGGGCGGCAGAACAACTGCGACGCGCTGACCCGGGTCATCGAGGTGCCCTACGTGTTGCCCTTCCTCGCCGAAGGCAAGACCGAAGGCGTGACGCTGCAGGGCGTGCGCGACATCCAGCGGAACTACGAACAGCGATTCGGTCCAAATGACTACCGGCCCAACCTGTTTGTCACCTATTGGTCGTTCCGCGCGATGATCGGGCTGCTGGCGATCCCGGTGTTGTTCGCCCTGATGGCGCTGTGGCTGACCCGCGGTGGCCGCATCCCCAGCCAGCGCTGGTTCGCCTGGTTCGCGCTGCTGACAATTCCAACACCGTTCCTGGCCAACATCGCCGGCTGGGTCTTTACCGAAATGGGCCGGCAGCCATGGATTGTGGCGCCCAACCCCACCGGCGATCGGAACGTGCACCTGACCGTCGCGGCCGGCGTTTCGCACAACACGTTCGCCGTGGTCGTCACCTCACTGGTCACCTTCACGCTGGTCTACGCCGTTCTCGCGGTCATCTGGTTCTGGTTGCTCAAGCGCTACATCGCCGAGGGACCACAGGAACACGACGCCGAACCGACCGCACCGCCGCCCGAGGACCAGGACTCCGATCAAGAGCAGGTCAAGACCCTGTCCTTCGCCTACTGACAGAGCCCGATAGGAGCTGACACGTGAACCTTCAACAGTTGTGGTTCGGCCTCATCGCGGCGCTGTTCCTCGGCTTCTTCGTCCTCGAAGGGTTCGACTTCGGGGTGGGCATGCTGATGGAGCCCTTTGCCCGCGTCAGTAAGGGCGACCGCGAGGCACACCGGCGCGCCGCGCTCAACACCATCGGCCCAGTATGGGACGGCAACGAGGTCTGGCTGATCACCGGTGGCGCAGCAATGTTCGCGGCGTTCCCGGGTTGGTACGCCACCGTGTTCTCGACGCTGTACCTGCCGCTGCTGGCGATCCTGTTCGGCATGATCTTGCGAATCGTGTCGATCGAGTGGCGCGGCAAGGTTGACGACACCAAGTGGCGAGGGTGGGCCGATTTCGGCATCGCGGTCGGCTCCTGGTTGCCTGCGATCCTGTGGGGCACGGCCTTCGCAATTCTGGTGCGCGGGCTGCCGGTGGACGCCGACGGTCAGGTCAGGCTCTCGATCACCGATGTGCTCAACCCCTACACGCTGCTCGGTGGCGTGGCTACCGCTGCGTTGTTCCTGTTCTACGGCGCACTGTTCGTGGCGTTGAAGACGGCCGGCGCCATCCGCGACGACGCGCACCGGTTCGCCCGGTGGTTCTCCCTGCCGGCAACGGCACTTGTTGCGGGATTCGGGGTGTGGACCCAGCTGGCCTACGGCAAGGACTGGACCTGGTCCGTGCTGGGGTTGGCGGTCGTGGCCCAGCTGGCGGCGGTACTGCTGGCGTGGCGGGGGGTATCCGACGGCTGGGCGTTCGTGTGTGCCCTGCTCGTGGTGGCCAGCGTGGTGGTGCTGTTGTTCGGCGCACTGTTCCCCAACCTGGTGCCCTCGACGCTGAACAGCCAGTGGAACGTCACCATCTACAACGCCTCGTCGACGCCCTACACGCTCAAGATCATGACTTGGGTCGCCGCCATCATGACGCCGTTGACGGTGATCTACCAGGCGTGGACGTATTGGGTTTTCCGGCAACGTATCTCGGCTGACGGAATACCGCCGTCGATCGGTTTGACCAGGCGCCCGTCCTGAGCGAGAAAGGCTCTAGGGCACCGCTGGACCCGCGGCTGTGGCGGGCATCGGGCGCGCTGCGCCGCTTTCTGGTCGCCGAGGTGGCCTGCGGAGTGGTCATCAGCGGCTGTGCAATAGTCTCGGCGATCATCCTGGGGTCCACCGTCGCGCGGGTGGCCGCGGATCCCTCGGCACGAAACCTGCACAACTGGTTCGGCACGCTGTCAATTCTGTTGTTGCTGTGGTTATTTCGCGCACTCATCCACTGGCTGCAGGCACGGTTGGGGCAGCGGGGGGCCAGCGCGGTGATCGCCGACCTCGGCGGTCAGGTACTGACGGCGGTAACCGACCGACAGCCCAGCGAGTTGGCGGGCCAACGGGACGCCGCCGCGGTCGTCGTCACCTGCGGACTGGACGGTCTGCGTCCCTATTTCACCGGCTATCTGCCCACCCTGCTGTCGGCCGCCATTCTGACACCGGCCACCGTGGCGGTGATCGCCTGCTACGACTTGAAATCGACGCTTATCGTGGTCGTCACGTTGCCCCTCGTACCCATCTTCATGGTGCTCATCGGCTTGGCCACGGCGCACCGATCGGCATCCGCACTGGCTGCCATGACCACGCTACAGTCCCGCCTGCTGGATCTGGTTGCCGGCATTCCCACCCTGCGCGCCCTGGGCCGCGCGTCGGGCCCCGAGCATCGGATCGCCGAACTCAGTGCCGCCCATCGCCGTTCGACGATGGCGACCCTGCGGATCGCGTTCCTGTCGGCACTGGTGCTCGAATTGCTGGCAACCCTGGGTGTCGCCCTGGTGGCCGTCGGCATCGGGCTGCGCCTGGTGTTCGGCGAGATGAGCCTGAGCGTAGGCCTGACCGTGCTACTGCTGGCCCCGGACGTGTACTGGCCCCTGCGACGCATCGGGGTGCAGTATCACGCGGCCCAAGACGGACGGGCCGCGGCCGACAAGGCATTCTCTCTCATCGGCGACCCGACACCAGCCGCATCGGGTCACCGGACGGTGACCGCACACGGGGCGCCGATCCATATCGACAACCTCAGCGTGGCAGGGCGGGACGGCTTCTCGCCGCACGATCTGACCGCGATCGTCGAACCGGGTCAGGTGACCGTACTCACCGGCCACAACGGCGCGGGTAAGAGCACCACGCTGCAGGTGATCGCCGGCCTCACCCCGCCATCGTCAGGACGTGTCACGATCACCGGCATCGACATCGGCGAGTTGGAACCCGCTCAATGGTGGCATCAGATCTCCTGGCTAGCCCAACGCCCGGTGCTGATCCCCGGCACAGTGCGAGACAACCTGGAGCTGTTCGGCGCGCTGGATGATCTCGACAAAGCCTGCAGTGCAGCGGGATTCGACACCGTTGTGGCTGACTTATCAGCCGGGTTGGACACCGAACTGGGCCGCGGCGGGGTCGGGCTGTCGCTTGGGCAGCGCCAGCGCCTGGGCCTGGCGCGGGCGCTCGGGTCGCCGGCGCCGGTGTTGTTGCTCGATGAACCCACCGCACACCTGGATGCCGACACCGAGCAACGGGTGCTGGCGGCCATCGTCGCGCGGGCCCGTGCCGGCGCGACGGTGGTGGTCGTCGGGCACCGCGCGCCGGTGCTCGCGATCGGCGACCGGGTCGTCAATGTCGTCGCCGCGACTGAGGTGCGCTATGCGACGGTCTGATCCCCTCCGGCTGACCGCAGATCTGTTGCGGCCCCGGCTCCCCCGCCTCGTCGCCGCCGTCGCGCTGGGAGTGCTGGCACTGGGCAGCGCGCTCGCGCTGGCCGGCGTGTCGGCGTGGCTGATCACGCGGGCCTCCCAGATGCCGCCCGTGCTCGACCTGTCCGTCGCAGTGGTCGCCGTGCGTACTTTCGCGATCTCACGTGGTGTACTGCGCTACTGCGAACGGCTGGTGACCCACGACGCGGCATTACGGGCCGCCGGCACGGCCCGCGCGCAGATCTATCACCGGCTGGCCACCGGGCCGGTCGCCGGCGCCGTCCGGCTGCACAGCGGTGAGCTGGTGGCCCGGGTTGGTGCCGATGTCGACACGCTGGCCGATGTGCTGGTGCGGGCGCTGGTGCCGATCGGTGTCGCGGCGGTGCTGTCAGTAACGGCGGTTGTGGTCGTCGGAATCATCTCGGTGCCGGCAGCCGCGGTGCTGGCGATATGCCTGCTCGTGGCCGGTGTGGTCGCGCCCTGGTTGGCCGGACGGGCCGCCGCCACTCAGGAAGCCATTGCCCGCCAGCATCACTCCGAACG